>CAZXGG010000016.1:0-14519 GCA_964640125.1 uncultured Rikenellaceae bacterium | reverse complement strand
GTACCAAAACATTGGAGAGAAAGTCCGCAGCGATACAGAATGGAAGCTGCAAAATGCAAGCAATGTGGTAAGATCTCTTTCCCCGGACGACTCATTTGTCAGGAATGTGGCCATATGGAGTATGAGACGATAAACCTTTCAGGAAAGGGTAAACTGGAAACATTTACCATCATCCGGACTGCTCCTTCGGGATTCACGGATTTTGCGCCGTATGCTGTAGGTCTTGTAGGCCTGGACGAAGGAGTGAAAGTACTGGGTCAGATCACGGATTGTGATCCGGAAACCCTGAAAATCGGAGATCGGTTATCTTCTAAATTCCGGAGAATGAATGAAGAGGGCAAAACCGGAATGATCATGTACTCTTATAAGTTCGTTCCCGATCAGGGTATATAGCAAAACAGGACAATTTAATGATAACTCATAAAATGCATTACCATGATTGAAACCGAAGAGCATGAATTGATCCGCAATAGCGTCAGGGATTTTGCCGAACGGGTCATCAAGCCGGTTGCCCGTGAACTGGATGAGAAAGGGGAGTTTTCGGAAGAGATAACCCTCCAGATTGGTGAACTGGGACTTTTTGGAATGTGCATGCCGGAAAAATATGGAGGACAGGCGCTGGATACACTCTCTTATATTATCGCTGTGGAGGAACTTGCCAGGGTTGATGGTTCACACGCTGCAACGCTCGCTGCACATAACTCGCTTGGAATATTACCAATCCTGGAGTTTGGAACAGAGAAACAGAAGGAGGAATACCTGCCCCGCCTTGCCACGGGAAAAGAATTATGGGCATTCGGATTGACAGAACCGGAAGCCGGATCAGACTCCCGGGGTACCAAAACCACGGCAACATTCAAGGAGGGCAAATGGTATATTAACGGATCAAAGACATTCATCACCAACGGATCGGTTGAAATATCTTCCGGAGCTACAGTCCAGGCAGTCAGCGGAACCAGGGATGGAGGAAAAAAAGAGTTTACAACCTTCCTGATGGAAAAAGGTACTCCCGGATTTACAAGACGATCCATGCATAACAAAATGATGTGGAGAGCCTCCGATACATCGGAACTGTTTTTTGATAATTGTGAGGTGCCCGATGAGGACCGCCTGGGTGATGTCGGAATGGGATCGAAAATCATGCTTCATACACTCGATTGCGGAAGGCTATCCATTGCAGCCATGGGACTTGGCCTGGCACAGGGAGCATTTGAAATGGCAATGCAATACGGCAAAGAGAGAAAACAATTCGGGCAAGCCATCATCCGGTTCCAGGTGAACAGTTTTAAAATGGCGGATATGGCAACAAAGATCGAACTGGCCAGAAGGCAACTATACCATGTCTGCTGGTTGAAAGATGAGGGAAAGGAGTATGCAAAAGAATCAGCCATGGCAAAGCTCTACTGTTCGGAAATCGCAAAAGAGGTCGCCGACGAAGCAGTACAGATCCACGGAGGTTATGGATTGATGAAAGATTATGATATCGAACGGTTCTACCGTGATCAGCGGCTCCTGCAGATCGGGGAGGGGACATCCGAGATCATGCGGCTTGTCATTGCCCGGAAGATTGGAGTGTTTGATTGATAAATTATCCCTGATTTTCTCCTTTGCCTCCTGACATTTTTTCCAGAAATGGAAGTTTTGTCTAACTTTGTCCCGGAACAGGATTTAAAACCTTATTTTAGCAGCAAAATAAAACCCAACCCTATGAAGAAGCCAGGAGTAATGGGAATATGGCTGACTCAGGTCAGGGCTCCCTTCCTGATACTTGCAGCTCTGTTGGTTATGATCGGACTTGCGCTTGCCCACAAGCTGCCGGGAGATCTTGTTGATTTTAATGTGTTACATGCAGTAATGCTGGTTATCGGTGTGGTCTCTGCACACACTTCTGTAAACCTGTTCAATGAATATTCTGATTTTAAGACAGGGATTGATTTTCGTACAAAACGCAGTCCTTTCAGTGGCGGAAGCGGAATGATGATTGAAGGTCACACTACCCCGAAATCCGTAAAATGGACTGCAATATCCTTCCTGGCCCTTGCCGCTGGAATTGGTATCTACTTCACGTTTGTTTCCCACTGGACCATCGTGATCCTGGTCCTGATTGGCGGCTTAACCATACTGTTCTATACCGAAGGACTTGCCCGCATCATGCTGGGCGAACTGTTTGCAGGACTTACTCTTGGTTCGCTGGTCGTGGTGGGTACCTATATCGCCATGACCGCAACACCGGATAAAGCATTCAGTGATCTGCTATCCACCGTGGTCATTATGGTATCCATACCACCCGGGATCCTGACATCACTCCTGCTGCTGATCAATGAATTTCCGGATGCCGAAGCGGATAAAGCCGGGGGACGATTGCACCTGGTTATAAAACTTGGAAGTAAAAAAGCAGCCATTATCTATAATATCGGGATCCTGCTAACGTTTGGTATCCTCCTGATCATTCCCATCATTAACCTGACTCCTTTCTGGCTGTACCTTGCGCTTATCCCTTTTCCGATAGGGCTGAAAGCTTGTGCCGGTCTTAACAAATACCGGGAAGATGCGCAAAAACTCATACCAGCCCTGGGAAATAATGTCCTTACGGTGCTGGCAACCGACCTGCTGATCGCTCTCTCGATATTCTTGAGCATGTAAGCCATCTTGTTTGTATAGCTTGTCATGCTGAAATGGGCATTTCACCGGCTCATTCCTTCCTCAGGTTATCGGGGATCCAATTGAATTTTCTTTTATAAAACTCTTCTAAGCTTTCAATCTTTTCCATTCGTATGTATTTACAAATTTCAAATTAATTATTACGATTTTCAAACAATTCACCGGTAGGATTCAGCATTTCACCGATTTCTTCTTTTCAAAGGAGTATCTGCTCCCTATCTTTGAATTGAAAAGTTCAACCTTTAATTCATTTTTATCATGGAAAACAAAAGCAGAAACACCGGACGGGCCTTGCTGGGAATCATACTGATTCTGGTAGGATTCCTGCTTGTCGCCCGCAACTTTAACTTTTTCCCCTTCCCGGTAAGGGAAATCATCTTTTCATGGCAGATGCTCCTGATATTTATTGGTGTATTGATGCTGGTTGCACGCAGCAATAATGCTGCCGGAGTAATTTTAATATGCATTGGAGGATTTTTTCTGATACCTGAGATATTCGATCTCCCTTTCCGTTGGCAATGGCATAATTTCTTCTGGCCGGTACTCTTTATTATCATCGGAGTATTGATCATATTCAGAGGAGGCAGGCACAGACCCGGCCATTTTGGTGAAGGGAGAGAAGAGGAACTTGCTAATGACTTCCTGGATGATGTAGCGATCTTCGGTGGTGGTAACCGGATCATTACATCGAATAACTTCCAGGGAGGAAAAATTACCTCGATCTTCGGAGGATCAACCATCGATTTTCGAAAAGCTAACCTGGCAAAAGGGAAAAGTGTGATCGATGTGTTTACCATGTTTGGAGGCAGCAAGCTGATTGTGCCTGGCGATTGGGATATCCGTGTGGACATCATCTCTATCTTTGGCGGTTATTCGGATAAACGGGTACCGGATCCACACATTGTTTATGACGCTTCAAAACAACTGGTCATTAAGGGTGTTGCCATCTTTGGAGGTGGAGAAATAAAAAGTTACTAAATTCAGGGATTATTTGTGATTCAAATTCCCGATGCATCCGATCCTTAAACATAAAACATCCCGGCTCTATTTTATCATGGCGTGGATCCTGATTACAGCGATCCACGTCCTTGTTTTAAGTTTTTTCTACCGCGTTGAGATCAGTTATGCACTCGTCGATGGAATAATATTTAATGTTATCCTTGCTGTCATTGCCATCGGGTTATGGTACCCGGTAAAGTTTATGCGGTTAGGAGAAAACCGTAAAATAGGACTGGTTTTGAATTACCTCGGCGTGGGTGTCCTTACCATCACCATTTGGTTAACAGCCGGATATTTTATTGTTGAAATGATTCTTGGTGAGGATAATGAACATATTACATTCCTGGACCAATCGATGCCGTGGAGAGTTGTTTCCGGAGTGCTGGTGTATCTTGTCGTCCTGCTGATCTATTACCTGATTCTCTATTATAGCGACCTGCAGGAAAAAGTTCGTCTCGAGGCAGACCTGAAAACACTGGTTAAAGAATCCGAGCTGAACATGCTCAAGTCGCAGATCAATCCACACTTCATCTTCAACAGCCTGAACTCCATTAATTCGCTTATCCTTGCAGACCATCAGAAAGCTCAGGATATGATCATTAAGCTTTCGGAGTTCCTCAGATATGCCCTGAAATATAACCAGAAGGAAAAAATACGCTTGAATGATGAGTTGTACAACACCAATCTCTACCTGGAAATTGAAAAAATCCGGTTTGGTGAAAAGTTGCAGGTTGAAATCAGGATACCGGAAGAGTATGGAACATGCCTGATCCCAAACATGATTCTGCAACCATTGATTGAGAATGCCATTAAACACGGGGTCTACGAAAGTATAGAAACAGTAAAGATTGAAATGGACACTCAGGTATCCCAGGATTGCCTGAACATTACCATAACCAATAATTTTGATCCGGAGCAGCCTGGAAGGAAAGGTAACGGGATGGGATTAAAAAATGTACAAAACCGATTGATGCTGATCTATAACCGGAGTGACCTTTTCTCCTGGGAAACGGATGGTACAGTTTTTATTGCCAGACTATCTGTGCCCTATGAGGTGTAAAGTTTTGACTACTGTTATATTTGATTCATGAAAAAGACCTTACGCACAATAATCGTTGAGGATGAAGAGCTGGCAAGAAACCTGCTGAAAGAATACCTGAAAGAAATCCCCTCTGTACAAATCATCGGAGAATTTGCAGATGGTTTCTCCGGAGCCAAAGCCATTAATGAAATGAAACCCGATCTGCTATTCCTGGATATCCAGATGCCAAAACTGACCGGATTTGAATTGCTTGAAATTCTTGATTATAAGCCGAAAATAATCTTCACTACAGCCTTCGACCAGTTTGCCATTAAAGCATTTGAAATGAATGCCGTGGACTATCTGTTAAAACCTTATTCCCGGGAGAGATTCAGGAATGCCGTCGACAAAGTGTATGAACAGATGAAAACCGGTCAGGAGATTCCCATAGCAGAAATTACGAAACACATTGACCGGTCCGGTGAAAAACTCGAGAGGGTGGTGGTGAAAAGCGGCAAGAAAATAAGTGTTATTGCAACAAGAGAAATCGATTACCTGGAGGCCCAGGATGATTACGTGATGCTCTATTGCTCATCCGGGAAATACCTGAAACAGAAAACCATGAACTATTTCGAGACCCACCTCGATCCGAAACAGTTCATACGAGTTCACCGTTCATACATTGTCAATGTGGATCAGATCAACCGTCTTGAATTGTATGAAAAAGATACCTACCGGATCCACCTGAAAAATGGTAGCACGGTTCCGGTTAGCAAAACGGGTTTGAAAAGATTGAAATCCGGACTCGATTTTTAATACCGGGTAGAGTTGAAATATTTTTACTAATTTTATATCGATTATTAAACCGGTAATTATGTTTCAACTGTTCAGGAAAAATAGCTCAAGAAAAAAAAAGCAACCCAAACTGGCAGATCTTGACGGAAATCCACTGAAGGAAGGGGATATTGTGGAATCATTACGGTATGAATTGGGAAAATGCAGGATTCTTTTATCCGAAGAGGGGTACATCTATGAATCATTGGATTCGGGAAAGCGTGTCAGCTGGGCTAAAATGATTGATGCAACAACCGAAAACCAAAAGGTAAGGAAAATTGAATCCTGAATCCCTATCTGGAAAGAAATTCTTCAATTGCCTGAATATACCTGCTGGTAAGCTCTTCTGGTAAAAAAGATTCAACCACAATAATGCGGTTCGTATCGTAAGCAAAGCTATGCTGTTCCGATATAGTTAATTTTTGACCTCCAGTTTCTTCATCCTTTGACAGAACCAGGTTATTGGCTCTACAGAAAATCTCTCGTTCTTCATGTTCCGGAAATTCAAGGATTGCCAGGTTGATCTCTCCTCCTTCATGCACTATCGGAAGAAGCATGATTTTATATTTTCCGGGAAAGGTAAATTTGCCTGACCAGGATGCAAAGCCATTCTGAAGCCCGAGTTCTCCCTTGATCAGCTTCAGGCCCTGCCCACAGATTGGCTGAAACAAATCCTGCTGAAAGAGATCAGGAAACTCATACCTGCCTTCCTCTATCTTTGATCCAATGTGTGAGGCAAGAAACCGTGTGTATGTTATACCCTCGTTTTCACCGGTTTCGTTGGTAATGGACACGTAATGATCTGCTTTGACAAACTGCACCTGGTATTTGGTTTCACAATAATGCCTGCTTAGGGGGGAATCAACATCAGCACACCTGAAAGTCGATACGGAAAAAATCCCGTATGCCGATTCCAGATCCGTCATCTGATAGATCTCGATTTTGTAACCGGTTGACTTATAAAGGATCTCCTGTACATAGACCTGCCTGAAACCATACTCCAGGTATATATCAGCACCTCCGTTAATGTATCCCCAGAGTGAGTTGCCATCATACTTCCGGGTACGTATTGTTTTCCCACCATTTAATTCGTCATCAGTAAGAAAAAAAGTCGAATCGTTCTGCGCCGGAGCGGAAAAGCTGCTTAGCAGGAATAGTGTGAATAATATGCAATTTGCTTTATACATCATTAGTTCATTATTCAGGGCTGTATCAAATGATGATTTTTAGTCATCCTGAACTCCTGCCGTTAGGCAGGTGATTCAGGATCTCATTATATTGAATATTAGCTTATTGGGATTATGAAAAAAATTCAGAATGACGGTTTTTAGATTTTTCAGCCCCTTTACTGTCCTACTTTTTTCATTTTTTACTCATCACTCATCACTCATCATTCACAACTACCTTACGGTCAGGCCTTTACCGTCTTTAAACTTCATCCCATCTCTATCTTCTTCCACTCAATCTTCTCCAGTTCACATTCCCCCAGTCCATATTCGTTGGCCATGACCATGAAAGCCCTGTTCCTGGGATCTTCCTCTTTTTGAAGATTCTCCTCAATCCGTTTCTTTGTCACAATCTCATAACCGATACGGTCAACCGCTACCGGGTCAGTCCCGATCAGTACATCCTTGTAAAAGGTAAAGAATTGAGGATTAGCTCCGGGACCTCCGTTAAAACACCCTTTGATCCCATCAACAATATTCAGCACCACCTTATCACGAAGGGGCGGAAAAGCAGGGACCTGGGCGCTGGTTTCAAAGTATAACCCCCCGTGTAACCGGCCGGTATTGGTGATGGATCCATAAGCAAGGTTCTTCATGCAGAGGGTAACCGATCCTCCGGCATTTTTCAGGATGGGGATGTTGATGATCTTATCAACCTCCTGAGTGCAAATTTTTGTAAAATAGGAGTATTTTCCTCCATTTACCATGTAGGGAAGCGTATAGGCGTCATATTCACCCTCCATATCAGCATAATAATACCACTCCCTGTCAATCATCTTTTCACTGTAGAGTTTCCCATCGCTATCATAAAACGAATCATCACTGTCTTTTCTCTCCGTTCCGACAATTTTTATTCCCGGAAAATTTTCCCCGGTAAACCCTGCTTCGTGTAATTGATGTTCTCTCCTGTCCCAGATCAATATATCTCCTTTTGGAATGCCGGAAGATTCAAGTTGTTGAATAACTGCAGTCACAATATCAACACTTGTTGTCAGGGATTTGCCGGCAATGGGATTGACCTTTAATCCGATGCGGTCTCCGGGAGATACAAACATTCTCCAGGCATCGGCGATCTTTTTTTTGCCGGTAAGTGCCAGCATGCCTTTTTCAACCATCTCGTAAGCAGCCTTTGGCTCGGGCTTGTCGTCCACAACACAGTTCTCATGATGGACGTGTATTACCCTGCCGGGGAATTTTCCCGGTATCGATTTCTCGTTCCTGGGGTAAGCTAATGCATCCTTGATATTGGTTTCCGGTTTTTCCTGAAGATCAGGTGTTTTATAGGTTGCAGCATTTAGTGAAAATGGAGCAAATGATGCAGCTACACCACCGGTTGTCAGGATCTTAAAAAAGCGGCGGCGATTGAAATTAGTGCTCGAAGGATCGTTTTTCATAGTGAAGGTTTTTGGTATAGAACATAGAAAAACGGGTATGGTATTCCCATTCCCATAGCGTTTAAAAATAGGAAAAATAAAATCAAAAAAAATCAGTAACTTTATAAAATGAGTGAAATCAATACAAAAAGTCATGTATAGGAAAAAATTGTTTGGCGGAATAATGGTATTCCCTGTTCTGTTCCTGGGAATGGGATTCTCCGGTTCATCTCAGGACCAGTTTGAAAAAGATGTCATTGCAACTTCAGAAGGCGATCTGGTAATGACCATGATCGGACATGGAACCCTGATGTTCGAATTCAATAAATTAATTATTCACATCGATCCTGTTGCCCGTGAAGCAGATTACAGCAAACTACCGGCTGCAGATATTATCCTGGTAACCCATGAACATGGCGACCACCTGGATATTGGTGTGATTGACCAGATACGAAAAAGCACCACCACTATCCTGCTCAATGGTGGTTCGGCAGAACGGGTTGAAGGAGGAATAGCGATGAAAAATGGAGATTCACGGGAGGTTAATGGAATTCGGATTGATGCAGTTCCGGCTTATAACATCGTGCACAAGCGATCGGATGGCCAACCCTACCACCCGGAAGGTCAGGGCAACGGATACATCCTGACGATGGGAAGCAAACGGATATACGTTGCCGGAGATACAGAGAATACGCCAGAGATGAAAGCCCTCAAAAACATTGATGTCGCATTTCTTCCCATGAATTTACCCTATACCATGAGCCCCGAAATGGTTGCTGATGCGGCAAAAACCTTCCGGCCCAAAATCCTCTATCCCTATCATTATGGGCAAACCGATCCGAAGGAACTGGTTGCCCTGCTGAAGGATGAAAAAGGAATTGAAGTCCGGATAAGGAAACTGGAGTAACCGTAGGACGTTAGACGTTAAGCGGTAACGAAGCCCGTTTCGGAATTCGGTAACGGTAACGGGTGATTCACGGAAAAGAATGAAAGAACAAACTAAACCAATAAAAAGCTTCAAAGACCTCGAAGTTTATCAAAATTCGTATGAAGCAATGTTAATCGTGATGAAGCAAGTCATTACGAAATTACCGGAATGTGAAAAATATGATTTGATCAGTCAGTTAAGTAGAGCTTGTAAGGCAATTCCAAGATTGATTGCAGAAGGCTATGCTAAAAGACATCAAAAAGCTGGATTCCAAAAGTATATAGACGATGCTATGGGAGAAAGTAATGAAATGATAGTTAGCCTTGAACAAGCCAGAGATTTATATGATATTGATAGCACACTAATTGAAAAATTGGTTGATCTGTATGATAAAATTGGAAGGCAACTTTATAATCTAGGTCAAAGTTGGATCAATTTTAAAAGAAGTAATTGATTTACTATTTGTTCCAATTTTTTCATACGATATACATTAGCTATTTACCGCCCCGGGCTTCGTAACCGAAGGACGTCTTACGATCCGGGCTTCGTTACCGTAGGACGCTTAACGTTATTTTCTTATGTCTGTTCATAGTTACAAGTGTAAATAATTTAAATTGTTTCTTAGCAATCCAAAAGGTATATTTCCGGCGATTTTAAAGGTGGAATGGTTCCACTGACAGGTCAGTAAACAGAACAGATTTAGCGAAATGACTATGGAAAAGAACAGATTCAATCGCCGGGGATTCCTGAAATCCTCAATTATTGGAGCAACCGGGCTTGTTGCAGGACAAAAAGCCTTTGCGGGATCTTCTGACAAATCTTCTGCCAGTAGTAAAGATGAAGCAAAAATAGTATACCGCACACTGGGTAAAACCGGTATAAGACTGCCCATTGTAAGCATGGGAGTAATGAGGGCAGACAATCCAAACCTGGTAAGGGCTGCCCTGGATAAGGGAATTCAACACCTGGATACAGCACATGGTTATCAGCGTGGCAGGAATGAGGAAATGCTGGGTGAAGTATTGAAGGATTATCCCAGGGATTCATATACCATTGCAACTAAGATCAGCCCTCCCGGACAGGACAGGCAAACAGGATCATATACGGATGAATTTACACAGGAAGGCTTCATGGAGATGTTCAACCTGAGCCTGGAAAGGCTCGGTCTTGAGTATGTTGACATTCTCTACCATCATGGCGTAAGCAGCAGGGAAGGATTGATGTTCGAACCGTTAGTTGATATAATGAACAAAGTCAAGAAGTCGGGAAGGGCACGGTTTTTAGGTGTTTCAACTCATCGTAATGAAGCGGAGGTTCTTGTGGCAGCTGCTGAAAGCGGTTTTATAGATGTAGTTCTGACTGCTTATAACTTTGCGAAAAATGTAGAGGAAATGAATGCTGCTATTGAGAAAGCTACCAGTGCAGGACTCGGTATCATTGCCATGAAGCCCATGGCAGGACTGTTTTTTGACAAAGAGAAGCAACATCCGATAAATACACAAGCTGCATTGAAATGGGTTCTGCAAAATCCAAATGTACATACAAGTATACCGGGATTTACCGCATTTGATCATCTGGAGGATAGCTTTGCTATCATGGAGAATCCTGAATTGACGGAAGAGGAAAGAAGGCATATTGAAGAGGGCAAAAACATGGCTTCCCTCTATTGTATCGGATGCCAGAATTGCCTTAACCAATGCAGGAAAAACCTTCCAGTACCCGATTTCATGAGGGCCTACATGTATACCTATGGGTACAGCAATCTTGAAAAAGCCTACGATTTACTTACGGATCTGGACCTTTCGAATGATCCGTGTAGTGGATGCAATACCTGCACGGTAGCCTGTACGAAAAAATTCGATGTTGCAGCGCGAATAAAAGATGTTAGCCGGCTGGTGGATGTTCCCGCGGAATTCATAACCTGAATCGATATGCCATTTTGAACCTTGTTTCGAACTTTCTTTGTTCGTTATCCGATATTTATCTTCTGAGACAAGGGTTAAGTTTGCTATTTAGTTAAATGGTGATAGCTTCTTTTGTTTTCCTATATTGAAAGCAAATCTGATATGCACTCCTGTAATTAAAAATTAAAATAGTTTTTATGCAAAAGCGTAAACTTGGTAAAAGCAACCTGGAAGTTTCGGCCATAGGTCTTGGCTGCATGGGGATGAGTTTTGGTTATGGCCCGGCTTCAGAAAAAAAGGAGATGATCTCACTGATCCGTAAAGCGGTCGAACTCGGTGTCAAATTTTTCGATACCGCTGAAGTGTATGGGCCGTTCACAAACGAAGAACTTATTGGTGAGGCTCTTTCTCCTTTCCGTGATGAGGTAGTAATTGCCACGAAATTTGGATTCAAACTTGATCCTGACGGAGGGCCAAAGTGGGTTGGTCTGGATAGCCGCCCGGAACATATCCGGCAGGTTGCTGAGGCCTCGCTCCGACGACTCAGGGTCGAAGCGATCGATCTTTTTTATCAGCACCGGGTTGATCCGGATGTGCCTATTGAAGATGTAGCCGGGGCAGTGAAAGACCTGATCAGAGAGGGTAAGGTGAAACACTTAGGCCTTTCGGAAGCCGGAGCAGAAACCATCCGCCGCGCGCATGCCATCCAGCCTGTTACTGCGGTACAGAGCGAATACTCGTTTTGGTGGCGTGAGCCTGAAGCGGAAGTATTGCCAACGCTCGAAGAACTTGGAATCGGATTTGTTCCTTATAGTCCTCTCGGCAGAGGCTTCCTTACAGGAAACATCGATGAAAATACCCAGTTCGATAGTTCTGACTTTCGGAACACCCTCCCTCGCTTTTCTGCCGAAGCCCGTAAAGCGAATCGGGTTTTGGTTGACCTGCTTGCTCATATCGCAGCACGAAAGAATGCGACACCTGCTCAAATAGCCCTTGCCTGGTTGCTTGCCCGGAAACCGTGGATTGTCCCGATTCCTGGTACAACTAAACCGGGCCGCCTGGAGGAGAACCTTGGAGCAGCTGCAATTGACCTTTCTGCTGAGGATCTCCGTGAAATCGAAAATGCATCCTCAAAAATTACGGTGACAGGAACCCGGTATCCTGAAAACCTTGAAAAAATGACCGGCCGATAATAGCTGTTAAAACAGTGCCTCAATTATTTTTTCGCTGGAATTGCAGATTGGTTGAATTGTTTTTCTCCATCAAAAGCGCTATATTATCGGCGACTATGGACGGTGAAGTGTTTTTTTTGGTTAATGAGTAAATAGCAGAAAAAATACAATTATCATGAAAAAAAGCAGATTCAATCGCCGGGGATTTCTGAAATCTTCCGTGATCGGAGCAACGGGACTTGTTGTTGGGCAAAAAGCCTTTGCAGGATCTTCAGACAGATCTTCTGTTAATAGTAAAGCCGAACCGAAAATTGTATACCGCACACTGGGTAGAACCGGCATAAGAATGCCCATCGTAAACATGGGGGTGATGCGGGCAGACAATCCCAGCCTGGTAAGAGCTGCCCTGGACAAAGGGATTACACACCTGGATACGGCTCATACATACCAGCAGGGTAGGAACGAGGAGATGCTGGGTGAGGTACTGAAAGATTACACCCGGGATTCCTATACCATCGCAACCAAGATCCACCCCGTCGGACAGGACAGACGAACAGGAGGGTACAACGCAGATGAATTTTCCCAGCAAAGCTACATGGAGATGTTTAACCTGAGCATGAAACGCCTGGGACTAGACTATGTAGATATTCTCTTTCACCATGGTGTAAGCAGCCTGGAGGGCATGATGTTTGAACCTTTGGTGGACATTATGAATAAAATCAAGCAATCCGGCAGGGCGCGGTTTATCGGTGTCTCCACACATAGTAATGAAGCAAATGTTATTAAAAAAGCCGCTGAATGCGGTTTCATCGACGTGGTCCTTACAGCATATAACTTTACCATGAATGTGGATGAAATGAATGCTGCGATTGATAAGGCGGCGGGTGCCGGACTCGGTATCATTGCCATGAAGACCATGGCAGGTGGGTATTTCGACCGGGAGAGACAACGCCCGGTAAGAGCACAGGCAGCACTGAAATGGGCTCTTCAAAATCCCAATGTGCATACAAGCATCCCCGGATTTACCGCATTCGACCACCTGGAGGAAAGCTTTGCCATCATGGAGAATCCTGAATTAAACGAGGAGGAAAAAAGGTATATAGAGGAGCACAAAACCATGGCTTCCCTCTTTTGTGTCGGCTGTCAGAACTGCCTGACCCAATGCAGAAAAAACCTGCCAATACCGAATTTCATGAGGGCTTACATGTATACCTATGGATACAATAATCTCGGAAAAGCATACAGCCTGCTCACCGATCTTGATCTTTCGAATGATCCGTGTAGTGGATGCAATACCTGCACGGTAACCTGCACGAAAAAATTCGATGTTGCAGCGCGAATAAAAGATGTAAGCCGGCTGGTGGATGTTCCTGAGGAATTCATAACCTAAACCGATATATCATGTTGAATACAAGAATTTTTTCCCGCAGGCTCAGGGTTCTGATGGTTGTTTTGATCTTTGTTACCGGAATCCAGGCCACTTTACCGGTCGATCCGACAGGCAAGAAGATGGAAGCCGCTGGGGATGTTGTTTTCCCCGAAATCAAAGGATGGAAGCTGGTTCAGGAGTACCCGGTTTACTATCCGGAGAATCTCTGGGATTATATTAACGGTGCAGCAGATGCCTACCTGAGCTACCTGTTTGTGGACCTGCATATTGCAGAATATGTAAACCCGGAAGGAACCATCATTAAAGCAGAAGTGTATCGCCATAAAGCTCCCGAATATGCGTTCGGCATCTATAGCATTGAACGTACACCGGAGTATGATTTCCAGGAGTACGGGACCCAGGGTTATGCCGAAGAATCGCTGGTTCACTTCATCACCAGGGATTGTTATGTAAAAGTGACTACAAACGCTTCCGGTGAAGAGGTTCGGCAGATTGTCCCGGTGATTGCGCGAAAAGTAGCTGAAAGCCTTGGAGATCCCGGACCAATGCCCAAGCCGTTACAGCTGTTTCCCGAAAAGAACAAAGTGGGTAACGCGGAAAAGTTCATTGCCGATAATTTCCTGGGACATCAATTCATGAAACGGGTATTTACGGCTGATTACCTGGTCGGAGATGAAGATTTTATTCTTTTTTTCATGGAGAAGGACTCTCCCGAAGAGTGCAAGGAGGTAATCAAAGCCTATTATGCATTTACAGGTCAGACGGAACCGCTCCAGGAAGGAACGCATACCATTACGGACAAATACAACGGCACCCTTTACGTGATCTGGGAGGGAAACTGCATCTGGGGGGTGATGAATGTGAAGGATCCGGATACCGGTAAAACCTACCTGGATCTGATGGGAGCAAATATCCGCCAGTAAGCAGAGATTACCAAATCCGTTTGTTATTGCAACTTATTGGATGGTTCTGCAAATTATCCTAAAACACTCGAAGAGTGTTAAACCGCCT
>CAZXGG010000015.1:55333-60923 GCA_964640125.1 uncultured Rikenellaceae bacterium | reverse complement strand
CTCTCCCGTCGTGCGGAGCACCATCGGAGAGATCATGTCCGATACCGATGATAAAAACCGCACCATACTCCCTTGTGATTCGATCTTCTCTCTCTTTTGGTGAAAGTCCGGGGTATTTCTGTAACAACTCTTCCGCATGGATAAAAGTGATATGTTCCGGGAGGATCTCCCTGATTTCCGGGTAATTTTCAAAGATGATAAATTCCAGTCCCCGCATAACGGTGTAGATCTCTATGACAGTTTTTTTAAGATAGCCAAGATTTCTCTCTTCCGGTCTGATGGTTTTCTCCCAGTCCCATTGATCGACATAGACTGAGTGCAGGTTTGATAGTTCCTCGTCGGGACGGAGTGCATTCATATCGGTATAGATCCCGCGTCCCGTTTCAATATTCAATTCTGCAAGCATCAACCGTTTCCATTTTGCCAGTGACTGGACCACTTCAACTTCTGCATTATTCATGTCACGGACAGGAAACGACACGGGGCGCTCCACTCCGTTCAGGTCATCGTTGATACCAGTTCCTTTAAGCACGAAGAGGGGTGCGGTTACCCTCCGGAGTTTCAGTTCGGCTGACAGGTTGACCTGAAAATGATCCTTGATCAGCTTGATCGCGTTTTCCGTTCTCTTTACATCGAGAATACCTTTGTAGTTTTCGGGAATTTGCAGGCTGCTCATGTTGTCAGTTTTCTGGTTAAAAAAAAGCCTTCCGGTATGGGAAGGCTTTCATGTTATTACATCACATCATATCCTCCCTATGGTCGAATAACCGGGTTATTATTAAGGATATGATTATTTATTCTCATCAGGTAAATGTACTTATTTTTCAGTTAACATAAAAATCCGGAACCTTTCCTTAATAGTCCGTATTAGTCTAATGTTTACTTGCTTACCCGTTCCAGGAACTTCAAAATCGAAAAGATAAAGGCCGCGGCGAGCAAGCTGCAAACAATGAAAATCAGCCATAATTGCCAGAGGTCAAGTTTGCCCCAGAAAAAGCTTCCCACAAACAAAAGCTTATTACCAACCGCGGTTGCAAGTAACCATCCTCCCTGCATTACTCCCTGAAATCTTACCGGGGCCACCTTTGAAACAAAGGATAATCCCATTGGGCTCAGAAAAAGTTCTGCAATGGTCAGTACGAGATAGGAAGACATCAACCAGTAGGGCATTACCCTGGAGGAATCGGGAACAGGATTATATTTTATTGCACCCGAGGCATCGACTACCTGCAGTTCGTGAGGAGATACAAGTTTGAGAGATCCAATGAGGATTACTACAAAACCAAATGCAGCTATGATCATTCCTATACCGATCTTTTTTGGAGTGGATGGTTCTTTCCCCCTCTGGTTAAGCCAGGAAAAGAAGCCCATTACTACAAATGTCAGGGCCACGATAAACAATGGATTGAACGATTGGAATACTTCAGGTGCAATGGGGTTTTGAGACTCAGCATTCCTGAAAAGAAATGTCGCCGCGGTACTACCAGCGACAAAAAGTGCAGCTCCAATCAGGCGGGTATTAAGGGATCTTTTCTTTCCTATTATCATTATGAATCCTGAAATCAGCGCAAGAACTGCCAGAATATTAGAAAGACTAAAAAACATGTAAGTAAACCGTCCAACTGCTTTTACCGTATAATCCCGTGCAAAGAATGTTAGTGTCAGACCATTCTGGTGAAAGGACATCCAAAAGAAGATTACAACAAAGAAAACCAGTATTAGTGCGATAACCTTTTGTTTCTCTTCTTTCTTCGAGATCATGATCATCCATGTTACAAAAGCCGCAAACAGACCAAATGCTGCACCGGTAGCTATGTCTTTCACCAGGCTTATCGGAAAAGCGACGATAACACCTGCAATCAACGCAACCGGAATGGCCAATGGGAATTCTCCCAGTGAGATTGTCTTTTCACCCTTGATTTTCTCTTTGGCCGGGAGATGACGATTAAAAATGATATATACCAGGAGTGAAACGACCATTGCAGTAGCAGCAATGCCAAAGGCATAGTTATAACCTACGGAGAAACTGTGGAGGTAATCATCCGCAAAAGCGGACAGGTCGGTTACAGCTCCGCTAAGATTCACCTGATCAGCAAGAACCTGAAGTTCGTCAGGACTCTGAAGGGTTCCGTTTTTAAATTGATGACAAAGAGCAGGTAGACTTCCATCATGAAGGAATCCCTGGGTTTTTAACCACCAGTTTCTGGCACCGTTGGCAGCAAAGGGAGCAAAAAAAGCACCCACGTTAATACCCATGTAGAATATCATATAGGCTTTATCTCTAACCTTTTCGTATATGGGATTATCATACATCTGACCAACCACAGCCTGGAGATTACCTTTAAACATTCCATTTCCAAAAGCAATTGTAAACAGACCTGCTATCGTAATCGGAAGAGACAGACCAGGTAAAGCCATAATAGCATAGCCACCAAACATGACAATTTGTCCGATAAGAATAACTGATTTGTATTTCTTGGTAGCATCAGCCAGTATCCCGCCAATTAGCGCAAGGGCATAAATGGCGAAATAGAACCAGCTATATATGTCGCCTGCTGTGTCTTCCACAAGACCGAATTTTGCTTGTAAGAATAAAACCAAAATAGCCATCATTGTATAAAATCCGAATCTTTCACCCATATTGGTAAAAAATGCAACAAGTAATCCTTTAGGATGGTTCTTTAGCATGGTAATTGATTTTAATGAGTATTTTACCAGAATTAGACAAATATACTTATCTTTTTCATTTGTAAAATGAAAAATTTGGGTGTGTCAGTTTTTAGAATCTTTCTAAAGTGTTTTAAATTCAGAATGAAGCTGTTAAATTTGTATCTGGGGTTTGTGGTACCCGGTGAATTACCGGTGCAGTTTTAACAACCCGACAATATATAATGTAATTGTTAAAAATTCGATGAATGATGAAAATATTCCGGGCAGACCAGGTAAGAGAAATTGATGCTTATACCATTGAGCATGAGCCAATACGTCCCATTGACCTGATGGAGAGAGCTGCCCGTCAACTGCATCATTGGATCACAAAACGATATTTTCAGGACAGAAAAGTCAAGGTTATTACGGGGCCGGGCAATAACGGTGGGGATTCCCTGGCCCTGGCGCGAATGCTGGCAGATGATTTTTATGACACAGAAATCTATTATGTTGAATTTACAGATAAGGTTTCGGACAGCTGGAAGATGAATCATAAACGGATTATTGAACAGGGAAGAGTTGCCTTTCATACCCTGGCTCAAGGAAACGAGCTTCCTCACTTTGATCCCTGTGATCTGTTGATTGACGGGTTGTTTGGATCGGGACTCTCCAGACCCCTTAACGGATTTCCGGCTGAGATTGTCAGGTGGATGAACCATATGGGAAACGAGATCATCGCTATCGATGTTCCTTCCGGTCTGATGGGAGAGGATAATTCCGGGAACAATCGGGAAACCATCGTGCATGCCGCCATTACACTTACGTTTCAATTTCCCAGCCTCTCTTACTTTTTTGCAGAAAATGAATCCTGTTTAGGCAACTGGCATATCCTGTCAATCGGTCTCCATCAGGAGATCATTCATAAAATGAAAACAGACTACTTCTTTTTAACAAAGGAGTTTGTAGCATCCCTCCTTAACCGCAGGGAGAAATTTTCTCATAAAGGTACATTCGGACATGTTTTGCTGATATCGGGTTGCTACGGTAAAATGGGAGCAGCCGTCCTGGCTTCCCGTGCCTGCCTGAGGACAGGTGCAGGATTGCTGACTGCACATATCCCAAAATTCGGATACGAGATCATTCAAACCGCACTGCCGGAAGCAATGATCAGTATTGATCAGTCGGATATCATCTTTACCCAGATTCCCGATCTCGACCCATATCAGGCAATCGGTATAGGACCTGCTATCGGTTGTCGGAATAATTCACAGAAAGGGGTGCATGAGTTACTCGATAAAGCGGAAGTACCCCTGGTCATTGATGCTGATGCCATAAACATTCTGGGAGAAAACAGGGAATGGCTTGAACAGGTTCCCGAAAACACAATCTTCACTCCCCATCCGAAAGAGTTTGAACGGCTGGCAGGGAAAACCAGCAATCATTATGAGCGAAACAGGAAACAGATCGGGTTTTCAAAACAGTATCATGCCATTGTGGTTTTGAAAGGTGCCCATACATCCATTTCATGTCCGGACGGAACATGTTATTTCAACACTACAGGAAACCCGGGGATGGCAACCGCAGGAAGCGGGGACGTACTCACCGGTATAATCCTATCACTCCTCGGACAGGGATATCAGCCGAAACTGGCGGCACTCATCGGAGTTTACCTGCATGGCCTGGCCGGTGACCTGGCTAAAAAACAGGTCGGTGAAGAGGCACTCATTGCTACCGATATAATAGAAAATCTGGGAAATGCATTCAACGAAATTAGAAACCATGAATAATTCAAATATGAACAAAGTGAGAATCCTTCCACTGTTCCTTCTTCTCGTGTTTATAGCAGGATGCAGTACAATAGAATATTACCTGCGTGGACGGGCCCTTGCCGAATCGGACCAGATCCCGGCAAATAGCCTGATCTATGCCTTACCCAGGACAACTCTTACTTTTGATGTGACTGTAAAAAAGACCATGTTCAGACACGGTCCCTATTACAAGTATGCTGAAAAATACCTTGGCATTACGGGTGTTTCTGATGAAGATTGGGTTGAATGGACCATATCGGATATTAAAATCAGGGGAGAAGAAGAGATCGATCCTGAACAATATTATATACTGGAATCCGATGGTCCCCTGGAAGTGAATGCTCTCACCCTGTCAAAAACGGGAATGATCTTGACACCAAATCCAGGAATATATGCAGATAAACCCGTGATTCAATCCAATGTTTCGGAAAATCCCGAACCGATATTTCACACCGATCTATCCGTTAAACGGAATATCGCTATGGTGTACGATACCAATTACCGGTTCATTGAAACGGATACCGGCTTTGTACAGGTTCCCTATTTGTACGAACGGGAAGTTCATATGACCCTTGAAGAACAGGCAGAAGAAGCAGCAAATTTCATCATCAAGATACGCAAGAGAAGATTCAAGCTGATGTCAGGACAGTATGATGTCTTTCCCGAAGGGATAGCCCTGCAGTATGCTGTCGAAAACCTGACCGTGCTCGAGAAGGAATATGTTGCCCTTTTTATCGGTAAATACATGGATGAGTACTACCGCCTGTCCAACCGGTATATTCCGGGTGAAAATCCGTTGGACCACCCTCATCTCCTGTTCAGGTTTTCATCACAATACGGTGTGGTGCCGGTAACCGACCTCACCGGGAAACCGGTCATGCTGGAAATTACAAAACAGGGCACTTCAAAGATCATTGATAACCTGACGTATACCCATGCTGAAGAAGGCGAAGAGGATAATAAAGCACTGTTCTACCGGATCCCGGAGGTCGCAACCATTAGGGTGATCGGTGAGCAACATGTTCTTGCTGAAAAAGATCTCCTGATCTACCAGTTTGGCCCGACCGTGAGGTTGCCGGTGAATATTATGCTTAAATAGAAAATCGTCAGTCGTTAGTCGGTTACGAGGCCCG
>CAZXGG010000015.1:0-55233 GCA_964640125.1 uncultured Rikenellaceae bacterium | reverse complement strand
GTGAATATTATGCTTAAATAGAAAATCGTCAGTCGTTAGTCGGTTACGAGGCCCGGGTCGTCAGTCGGTAATCGGTAACGTGGTAAAGGCCGAAAGACGCATAACGAATACCGAAACGGGCTTTGTCACCGAACACCGTTAGACGTTTTTCAGTAACGTGGTAGTATCAGAAAAATTTACACACAGGCTTTAAGCCCCGTCAGGCCTGCCTCAGCAGGCAGGGGCGGCATGTTTTTAGGATGAATTGGAAGCATTTCCTTCGTCGCTCGACTTCAGCTCGGGCGACGAGTTATTAAATAACTTATTAGTCCCGTAAGGACTAGCAGGTAAACAGGCAGGCAGGCGTATAACGTTGAACTACTCCTTGATCTCGCTCACAAAAGCTGCCTGGAAATCAGTCCAACCCATGGATTTGTAGTGGTCGCTGGCAAAATAGCTTAAAATGGGTTCCAGTTTATCGGGAGTATAATAACCCCCAACCGATGTGAGCAACTGAAGATCCTCGTTCATGTATGCAACGGAAGGATATCCCATTTCCCCCTGGAGTAAAGCAATAGCCAGTTGATGAGGATTGCGGGGACCTCCACCCTCATTCACAAATGTATTTCCTGCAAATTCTATCGGTTCGGTGGACTCCGCATTGAACTTAACCGCATAGAAGTTTTCATTCAGGTACCTCGCAATGACCGGGTGTGAAAATGTATTCTTGTCCATCACCTTACACCATCCACACCAGTCTGTATAGACATCAATGAATAGTTTTTTTGGATTCTTTTTGCATAGTTCAACCGCCTCCTCAAAAGAATACCATGTTACTTTTACCGGTTTCTCCTGGCCGAACAGGACCAGTTGAATCGCAATGAAGAATATAGTTGTGATAATCCCTTTTTTCATGATCAGCAATAATAATTGTTTCTATTCCGGATACAAATATAATACCAAAATATCAATATATATAAATATAATTATTATTTACTATTTAATACAGATTTTAAACAAAGACATGGACATTTTCCTGCAAATTTGTCTTATCCATAACACCGTGTATTGTTTTCTGCCACAAAGTCTGATGCACTGATTTTTTGATGAATATACGGAAATATTTCAAAATGGTTTTTACTTTGTCAATAATCGCTTTGCAGCCGGTTTATTTTTCTTATTTTTAGTGTTTCAAACGCTACCAACCATTTACATTATAACTTATGGAAACGATTAACAAAACGTTACGTGATTCTGCCCCAATGCGGTGGTTTATGTTAGTATTGGTCAGTATGTTGATGCTTTCAACCTACTGGTTCCAGGATTTTTTCTCGGGGCTTAAAGGACTGATGGAATCCGAGCTTGGATTTACGAGTGAGGAATTCGGCAGGATCATCGGATTAACCACATTGGCAAACCTGTTTGGAATGATCATCGTAGGGGGTATCATTCTGGATAAATGGGGTATCCGGTTAGCCGGAATTGTTTTTGGGGGTCTGGCTACCCTTGGAGGTACTATAACTGCTCTTGCATCTTACGGATTTTTCGGAGAGAGCCACACCACCATGCTGGTAATGATGATTATCGGACGCATCCTTTTCGGGTCCGGACTTGAAATAGTTTGTGTGGTATGTACCCGGACTATTGTAAAATGGTTCAAGGGATATGAACTGGCGCTGGCTATGGCGATCAATATGGGATTTGGCCGTTTAGGTTCGGCCATGGGTATTGCTCTGTCGATTGATATTGGAGGGAACAGCGTACCGCCTGCAGTGGCTTTTGCCGCAACCCTCATCGGGATATCGCTCATCATTTTCCTGATTTATACAGTATTTGATATAAAGATTGACCGCCAGGTAACCGAGAAAGTGGAGGGAGAGGAAGAAGATTTCAAATTTGCAGATTTGGTGAAGCTTGCCACCAATCGTTCTTTTATTTTTATCGCACTGTTGTGTGTTACTTTCTATTCGGCTGTGTTCCCGTTTATCCAGTATGCTCCTGATCTGTTGGTCAATAAATTTGGATTTACCTATGATCTGCCGGAAAGTGGCAGTTATTTTCAGATTTTTGGCAGTATATCTCTGGGGAATGCCACCATATTTCTCGGGTTATTTATTTTTGGCGTTGCCTTCTCCATGGTCCCGGCAAAGATGAAAACCCTCGGGATGAAGATCCTCTCTCTCGTGATCATTTTGCTTTTGTTCTTTCTTTTTGTCCGGGCTTTATGGGGGACCCTGTCCGTATGGTTTACAAACGGACCCAAGACCGCAAGCCTGATCCCGATGGGAACCATTCTGTTCACACCCATTTTCGGGAGTTACGTCGACCGGAAGGGGAAAGCAGCTTCATTAATGATCCTGGGATCCCTGCTGCTGATTTTCGCCCATTTATCCCTGTCCATATTTAATCATGTGATTCTAGGGTATCTTGGTTTGCTCAGTCTTGGGATTGCTTTTTCACTGGTACCGGCTGCCATGTGGCCTTCGGTAGCAAAAATTGTTGCAGAAAACAAGCTCGGGACAGCATACGCATCAATGTTCACCGTGCAGAATTGGGGATTGGCACTCTTTTTCTGGGGAATTGGAGCAGTACTTGACCTGGTGAATCCTACCGTTGTTGAGACCCTGGATAACTACAGGGAGCAATTTGAAATGCAGGGGCTTACATCGGTAGAGATCAGTGAGCAAATCAATCATCTGAAAGAGATTGGGGAGATCCCGTTGTACAATTACACCATCCCGATCGGGATGCTTGTTGTTCTGGGGTTCGTGGCCATCTATTTTGCCTTCCAGTTGAAGAAAGCCGATGCGAAGCAAAAATACGGTCTGGAATTGCCGTCCGGAGAAAAACCAGAATAACACAAACAGAATCAATATTACATGGTTAAATAAAATACTTATTCTATGAGCAAAGAAATATTAGATCTTGAACCAAAGGAATTGTGGAAGCACTTTTACAGTTTAACTCAAATTCCGCGGCCTTCGAAAAAGGAGGGTGCAGCAGTTCAGTTCGTCAAGGAATTTGGCGAGCATCTTGATTTGGAGACCCTGGTTGATGACGTTCAGAATGTAATCATAAGAAAACCTGCAACGGCGGGAATGGAAAGCCGGAAGGTTGTTATTCTCCAGGGTCACCTGGATATGGTTCCCCAGAAAAACAGCAACAAGGAACACGATTTTGAAAAGGATCCGATTGAAGCCTATGTGGATGGGGAATGGGTCACAGCTGACGGGACTACTCTCGGATCGGATAATGGTATGGGTGTTGCAGCTGCCATGGCTGTACTGGAGTCGAAGGATCTGAAACATGGACCCATTGAAGCCCTGTTTACCGTTGATGAAGAGACCGGAATGACCGGAGCATTCGGACTGAAGCCGGGATTATTGAAGGGCGATATTCTGATAAACATGGATTCGGAAGACGAGGGAGAGCTTTACGTGGGATGCGCCGGTGGAACCAATGCCAACATGAAGTTCAATTATACAGAAGAGGCAGTTCCTGATGATCATATTGCATTCAAACTTTCCGTTACCGGGCTGAAGGGTGGCCATTCGGGAATTGATATTCCACTGGATAAGGGGAATGCCAACAAGATATTGAACCGTTACCTCTGGCATGCATCGAGGGAGCATGGGATGAGGGTGTCAGGCATCTCCGGGGGAGACTTACGGAATGCCATTCCAAGGGAAGCGTTTGCAATTGTAACCCTGCCGGGGCAGCAAAAAGGAAAATTCCTGGAGTGTGTGAAAAAAATGGAAGGGATCTTCAAGCGTGAGCTTGCCACGATTGATCCGGATCTTTCTTTTAGAGCCGATGATGCTGAAAAGCCGGAATCGGTAATGGACAGGGATACCCAGGATCGTGTCCTGAGTGCAGTCTATGCCTGCCCGAATGGTGTGATACGAATGAGCAATGATATGGAAGGATTGGTTGAAACCTCTACAAACCTGGCTGTGGTTAAATCTGAAAAGGGACAGGTTGACGTGCTCTGTTTGTTAAGAAGTTCGGTGGATTCGGCCAGGGAGGATCTTAAGAACATGTTTCGCGCCGTATTCGAACCTGCCGGAGCAGAAACAACATTTGATGGGGAGTACCCCGGATGGAAGCCAAACATGGAATCACCCATCCTGAAAACAATGCAGGATGTGTACCAGGAAAAATTTGGGAAGGTCCCTGAAATTAAAGCCATTCATGCCGGACTGGAATGCGGATTACTTGGCGGTGTTTATCCAAACCTGGATATGATCTCATTCGGACCCACCATTCGGTTTCCACACTCACCGGATGAAAAGGTGAATATCGAAACGGTAAAAAAATTCTGGGAATTCCTTGTCGCTACACTGGAAGAGATACCGGTGAAATAGAAAAAAACATATCTTTTACTTTCATAGACAGTTTCCTGATATCATTGTGGGAAATTTGAATTTTGACAACGGTGACCGGTATACGGTTACGAAACCAGTATCGGTTTTCGGTTAACGGTTACGAGGCCTGCTTTGTGAAAAAGTACTTCGCATTAGCACTCCGTTCGGGGTAATGTCGCTATTTCACAGGGCCCGTGTCGTCTGTCGAAGTGCAGCAACTCAAGACTCGGTACCAGGCACTAATATCTTATCAACCATTAACCCTCTCATTGTTTAACTCTGTACTCTGTACTGGGAACGCTGTACTCCTTCTCCCACTCAACACTTTCCTTTCATCACGCACCCAACTTACTTTCACTACTAACCACTTTACCTACTTCAGAGCATCTGCCGGAATTGCCATATCGGCTGAAAGATGCCTGAAATCTTTATCTCCTTTCTTCTCCTCATAATTTGCCAGTTCTTTAGCTATGAACTTTTCCATTTTATTGTTATTTTTTTCAATATCAGACTCCTTAAAGGTTTCCGGTTCCTGCCTATCAACCAGCTCTTTTGCCCTCTCGAAGCGTTCAGTATCCTCATAACTGATAGGACTCAGACCGACATGCGGTTTCCAGAATCCGGTGATAACATCCACAACAACCACATAAATTTGGTTAGCGGCAAGCTCAGCCGTCATAAATTCTTTGTTTTCGGTCGATGCCCAGAAAATATGTTCCCCCGGCTCACATTCATACCGCAGATACTGTTTCCCTTTCAGTTCTGCAAAATAGGTATCGTTATGAAAGAACTCAAATGCCATGGGTTTTCCATATATGGTAAATCTTACAAAATAGACAACGGCATTCCCTTCTGCAGGGGGTGTAAATCCCTGAGCCAGAAGGGAAGAAAAGCCGGATAACACAGCAAGCAACAGTGTGAAAAGTAATCGTTTTTTCATTTTTCCTGATTTTTGGTTATGGATTGGTTTCAATAAACTTTCTACAAAAATACAAAAATGCCCCGTTTATTTTGGTAATATTTCCATATTTTTATCATAACCAATCATTTGTTCAACGATCATTAATACCTTCATTTGTCATGTTTAGAATCATCATAACTGTTTTTTACCTGGGAGTAACTGCCTCCAGCTTTTCTCAAACATCAATTACTTTTCGGGTTAATATGACCGATCCATTTAACAAAGGTCTGTTAGATACTATTGCCGGTGACCGGGTACTTTTGCGTGGCAGTTTCTGCGACTGGTCAGGCAATGAATACATTCTGGAAGACAAAGAGAAGGACCTCATCTTTTCCAGTACTTTTATCATTGCGGGGGATGTCGGGGAGGTGATTGAGTATAAATATGCTGTTCTTAAGGAGGATGGGAACATTTTTTATGAAACCAAAGCGAATCCGGATAACCTTCCGTATGGAAACCGAACCTTAACGATCGGTAGTGAAACCGGAGACCCTCCTGTTGGAAAATACATCACCAATCCTTATCGGCTGGGTAGCATCGGATTGGAAGTGAAATTCCCGGTACAAGAATTACAGGAAGATTTTTTAAAAGTCAGACAAACACTGGAAGAGAATCATGGCTGTTTGTATGAGTTCACCTCCAGAGAAGAATTTGATGCGCTGTTTGATCAACAATATCTGATGATCAACAGGCCGATGTCCCCGAATGAATTCTTTAAAATAATTACTCCTTTAACAGAGAAAGTGGGTTGCGGACACACCAATCTCTGGATGCCGGGTGATTTCTGGGATATGGATCCGGATAATCTTTTTCCACTATCAATCAGGATTCTTGAAGGGCATATGGTGGTATCCGGCAGCTATACCGATTCGGTTCAGGTCCCTGCAGGCAGCATTATTCATGAGATAAACAAACGGTCTGCAATGGATATTTACAATGAAATGAAAGCCAATTATTCGGCTGATGGCTACAACCCAAATTTTAAGCGTACTTCCGTTGAGCAGCGATTTCCAATGATCTATGCAAGACGATTTGGTTTTCCTGACGAGTACATTGTAGAGTATACTTTACCAGGGCAAAAAACCCATAATGAGACCACACTTAACCCGGCTACTCTCCAGTCTGTCAGAAAGGTTGTGTTCGGCACCCATGACAATCCCGAGTTAAGCCTTAAGTTCCTCGAAGATAAAAGCACAGCCGTAATGACGATTAATACATTTATCTATTATGACCGTGTGGATTACTTTAATGGATTCCTGGACAGTTGTTTTTCGTTGATTAAAGAAAAGAACATTGAGAACCTGATCCTCGATCTGCGCAAGAATGATGGGGGGGATCCATTTTGTGCTGTCCCTCTCTTTTCTTACCTGGAACAAAAACCGGTTCCCTATTTTGCCGAGCCGTATGGGAGGTATGCTGAATTTGCCAACCCCATCCCCCTGGCTGAGAAACGGTTTACCGGAAACCTCTATACCCTGCTTGATGGACGCTGTTTTTCAACCAATGGTCATTTCTGTGCTCTGTTGAAATACCATAAGATCGGGAAATTTGTTGGAACAGCCAGCGGGGCGACCTATACCTGCAATGCTGGAAGGGATCTGATGGTATATCTGAATAATACCCGGTTTATGCTCTACTTCGGGCGTAGCCCTTTTGCTGTAGCCGTTGAGGGTATGGATAAAAGAGAACCGATAAAACCCGATTACCCGGTCCATGAAACCATCCAGGATCTGCTGGAGGGCAGGGATGTATATATGGAGATGGCATTGAAGTTGATAGAGGGAGGGGAGGAATAGAAGGATTGGGTTGGATAAATGCCTGGTTCCTTTTGGTCCATAGGAAGATTTTCTGCTGATTTGAAGTGCAGTTGGACCAGTATTTTGATATTAAAATTCCCCGGGTGGCACCCTGTTTCACAGGGTTTGCCCGGGGCAACCAATATATAGCTCCTGCCTGCCGGCAGGCAAGCGGCAGGTAAACCCTGCCCGCCAGCCACAGGCTGGTAAACAAGCAGGCCCGCGGCAGGCACGGCCTGCGGAGCTGAAAATCACAAGCCATCATTAAACGACAACAAAGCTCTTGGATTGTTAATTGATCATTTCTTGTCAGCAAAACGTTCCTTCAGGTTGATGATTGCAGACAACCGGATGGTTGTATAATCAAAATCAATAAATCCTTGCTGAAATCCAATTTTGAAATTCCAGTTGGCATTCCTGTCACTCTTAATATTCAACCTGTACACCATGGGCCGGTCTCCATCTCCGATATAACCAATGTACCCGCCAAGCTGATTTTCAATGATGAATCTTTTCCATTCCAGGTTGATGCCAGCTCCATACAGAAAGGCATCGTTTTGATAGTTTTTGTCATAGTGGGTTTGATAAACATATAGTCCCATCATCCCATACACCCTGAAATACCTGAGGTGTGGTTTTTCTACCGGATAGCTTTTTCCGAATGAAAGATCGAAATGGTATCCGGGTGAGTCAGTATACCTGGCACCTTCCATGTTTGAACCGGTTGCTGTTTTAAGATTAACCGTCAAAAGAATACCGGGTAACCGATCCCTCTCTTTCAGGATCTGTATGTATGTTCCGATAATCAGGTCACCCGTGGCAAATCCTTTCCCATCGTAATCCCTTGCTCTCCTGACATCCCGGGTAATGGTGTCCATCCGGTAATACTCAACCGGGATCCAGGTAAGATTCAGACCCGCTTTCTCAGTAAACAAAGGAATGAACAGTTCGGTAAACAGGTTTGTTGTTTTATCCCCTTTACTGAAATGTCCATCGGCTCCCATTTCCAGATTGATCCGATCCAATATGGTTCCGTTTTTGATGGCCGGTACGGGAAGTGCGTTTGGTCCCAGGTAGGATGGAGAAATGATGATGTACCTGCTCCAGTGTGTTACACCATCCCAGTTGTGCTTTTCGTTCCACCAGCTCCAGTCCTGGCTGTTAGCCGATCTGCAACCAAGCAGAATGGTGATGAGAAGAAGAGATCCGAAATATGTCTTAATCATGGTAAAGGTCAGTGAACCAGTGTAATCCCTTTTGAATCATAGCATGATTCAATCTATGCGTTGAAAATTACGGATAAATGGGGGATTTTCCAATGAGTAATGAATAACGAAAGACTTCCATTTTTTTTGTATTTTAGACAAGAACCAATTCAAACAGAACTATGACACGCAAAAGAAACATGAGTTTTGCACTGTTGATTACCGTCGTTTTGCTCATTCCATTTGTTAGCTGCGAAGATGATAAGGATGGTCCCCGCAGGGAAAACCCGGCTGATATGCCCTATTTTGTCCAGATCGATCCGGAGGATTTTGAGACGACAAACATCACAGGGAACGTCTTTTTCCCGATTGATACCGGAAAAACATACATCTATGAGGGAGAAGATGAGGATGGTGCACTTGTAAGGGTGGAAGAGGAATTCACAATTGAAACAAAAGTCATACTGGGTGTGACGTGTGTTGTTGTGAATGCCAGAGAATATGTTGATGGTGAACTTATCGAAGATACTGACGACTGGTATGCCCAGGATAAGGAGGGGAACGTGTGGTATTTCGGTGAAGCTTCAAGGGAGATAGAGGATGGGGAGGTTGTCAGTACAGCGGGTTCATGGGAAGCAGGTGTGGATGGTGCACTCCCCGGAGTGATCATGCTGGCAAATCCCATACCGGGAATCTGGTACCGGCAGGAGTATTATGCCGGTGAAGCGGAAGATGTAGGCCAGATCCTGAGTCTCTATGAGTCCGTAACGGTTTCTTATGGCTCGTTTACAAATTGTCTGCAGGTCGCAGAATGGAACCTTCTGGAACCGGGTATTGTTGAACACAAGTTTTATGCTGCCGGTGTGGGTCTGCTGAGGGCAGTTGCAGTGAAAGGCGAATCGGGATACGAAGATCTGGTGGATATTGAGTGATCAGTTCTTAATCAGTATATACGCATTGAGTGAAGTGGCTATGATCAGCCAGAGAAAATAGGGAAGAATGAGCAAGCTTTTCCAATCCATGATCCTCAGGTAACGGAAGAGAAAGAAACCCACCACCAGGAGCAGGGCTACAATAACCAGCAAGGCAAAATACACAAAGTAATACCGGAAGAAGAGGGGATTCCAGCTTACATTCAGTAAAACCTGGATCAGGAACAGAACATACACGAACCGTGAATCGGTCGCAGTGGTTAAAGAAGCCATGTAAAAGGAGAAGCAGAGCATAATGGTGGTCCATGCCACTCCAAACATCCAGCCCGGCGGGGTCCAGGGAGCAATGTTCAATTCCTGGTACCAGGTTGAACGGGCTCCCTCTCCCTGCAACACACCTCCAATACCCAGGGCACCTAGGTTAATGATCAGAAAAAGAATTAACCGTATGTAGAAATTCATGACCTTATTTTTAAGTTGATACTACAAATATATTGCTGTTTCCTCTTATTTTTTCTTCCACTTGTCGTGCCATTTTGTGCTTTTGTGCCTTGCTGGCAAAAAAATATGATTTTCCGCCACGAAAACACCAAGTCACCAAATCCCACGAAAGGTTTATATAATAAAGCGCTTTATCCCATGTCCTATATTTACCACATTAAAATTGATTAGATAACCTAGCCTTTTACCAGTTATTTTCAAATGGCTCAATACCTGGGCCTCCCAGACCGGATTTACTGTTTCAATTGCCTTTAGCTCACATATAACTTTATTCTCCACCAATACATCAAGTCGCAATCCTTCATTAAATTGGATTCCATCATATACAATAGGTATATCAACTTGTCTAAGGTAATGCAATCCTCGTTTTTCCAATTCATGACAAAAACATATTTCATATACCTTCTCCAACAGACCAGGACCAAGGTTTTTATGAATTGTATATGCTGCATCAACAATCTTTTTCCCAATTATTTCCAATTCTTCCGGTAGCGGATCATATTGTTGTATCTTTTTACTTTTTCCTTCCATTTTTAGTGTCATTTTGTGCTTTGGTGCTTTGGTGGCATTATATTAGTTAGAGTTTTCCCTTGCTGTATTCCAGCAACAATTCCATCATGGTAGTGGCGGATACCCTGCCATTTGTTTCTATAAAATCCCGTGGTGTGGTATCGCCGATTTCATAGGTTATCCCAATTGCATTGAACTGTTTGTAAAACCAATTGTTCGAAAAAACGGCTGAATTCACTTCTGAGCTTTCCTCATTCACGGTATAATCCGGGATCCCGTTTTCAATTTTTTCTAACCAGCGTTCCTTGAAGTCGCCCAACACAAGTGTGGAAGGATCGACTTCTTTGGTATAATAGACATCATACCAGGTTGAGTGAAAATCAAGCCCAAGCAAAATAGTTGCTTTATTCTTTTTCGATTCCTTCACGATAAAATCTGCGACCTGCCGGGTTTCCGGCTGGTAATAGGTACCCCAGTCCCGGTTCAGATCCACACCACCGGCATTGTGCCGCCAGTGACCCAGGTCCACCCCATCGGGATTCATTAAAGGAAAGATCAGTACCCTGAACTCTTTCAAAAACCGGTCAGATAATTCTGTCGGGTCGAGTATCGCTTCAACAAAAGCCTTCATGGCGAAATACCCGGTCACTTCCGGTGGATGCTGCCTGCCGAGAATGACAATGGTTGGCTTTTTTTTCGGTCCATCCAGGCTGGTATCCAACATGTAAAGCGGCCGGTTGAGTTTAGAGACACCAACCTGAGTAAGCCTGACATTGCCTTTTTCTTCTAATGAATGGCACCATGAAAGTACCCGCTTTGAGTCAATAATCTCTTGGGCAGCAATCCATGTTGTATCCGATGTAACCGGGAAGTTTATAAAAACGGATGTACTATCAGCATTCAAGACAACACTTTCTGCCGGGATCTCTGTCCATTGTTTCCCGTCAATGCTCAATTTCGGATGGTACCGGTGTTTTACATCAACATAATCTAACAGGATTGTCAGGTATTGATAACGATTGGATATAATTCTGAACGCATACCAGGGAGAGGGATTTATTGGACTGTTTTCGGGGGTGATTGATATTGAAAAAGTAGTATTATCAATCTGCTCACAGGAATTCATTCGTGCCCCGTCAAACAGGTTGTCGAAATGAACCTGGCCACTATTGAATGCATAAGATTTTTTTTCCTGGTATTCAATCGGTTTGGTCTTTGTGTCGACCTCCGGAGGTTGTTCAAATCGTGTAGCCTGATACCGGATTGTTGCACAACCGGTAACCATTAAACCTAAACCGATCAAAAGAAAACATAGTGTTCTTATTTTCATAGTTCTATTCTGTTGCATGTTGATTGAGGACACATGTTTGTTATGGGTTATTGTCAAATTTTATTTCAGTTCCAGGGCTTTTTTTGCAGCCTTTTCGCCCTCGGTAATGATCTCTTTTGCTTTATAAAAATCAAAGGTGCCGAATGCATGTTTGGAAACATTAATGAGCAGATCAGGTTCGTTCTTCTCGATGGTTAGAACGGAAATCTGATGCAACATCAGGCTGATGCTCCGGGTTGTCAGGTTGAACAGTCCGATATCATCCTTTTTATTTTTCGGTATGATGTTACCCAGCTTGTTCTGCATCGACTTCAATTGTTTCAGGTATTTATTATCATTTTGTTTTTTATCGGTTGTTTCTTTTTTTTCAGCTGGTATCTGGGCATTCACATCCACCACAACCAGCATGTCCTTTTCGTGTCGTTTTACCCGGTTGATCGGCACAGGATTTAATACGCCACCATCCACATAATAACTATCGGAAATCTTAAACGGCTGAAAAACGGTAGGTATTGAGATGGAAGCCCGGATTGCATCGTACAAATTTCCTTCGGTAAAGACCAGTTCAGTTCCTTTGACAATATCAGTAGCCACAGTACAGAATGGGATCGGCAGGTCCTCGATGTTCCTGTCTGGAACAAGTTCCTTCAGTTTTTTAATGATCCGGTTGCCCTTTACCAGTCCTTTGTTGCTGATGGAAATATCGGTCAGTTTCAATACTTCCATGACATCCAGGGAAGAGACCCATTCCTCGAACTGTTTCAATTGACCGGTTGCATACATTCCGCCAACCACGGCACCCATAGATGTTCCGGCAATGGAGGTAATTAAATAATCGTGTCGCAGCAATTCGTTGATGACTCCAATGTGAGCAAATCCTCTGGCTCCACCACTGGATAATACCAATGCAATCTTTTTTCTTTCCATATCGTCTACCTGCTGAATACGTATAATGCTGGTGTACGGATGATAATCTTTACTTAACTGTTCTAATCTCCTCATTCAGAATTGAACTGATTTCTGTTGCTCTCTGTGTAATCATCATGTGTCCGCCGTCTTGAATAACGTAATCGGCATCATTTTTTAAGGGTATAATTTTATCCCTGTCTCCATGAATCCTCACAATATATTCATTTTTTCCTGATTCATTCCAATTTGTCATTTCCCGGATTGCCCATTTGGCTACTTCTACATTGGTATTTTTCAGTACATCTGAAAGCACATGTTTTTCCTCCCCTGTTGAAGCACCAAAGGCTTTCTCCATGAATACATTACTTCTTCTGATTTGATTTTCAGAAATTAATTTATGCAGGCCGACTTTCCCAATAATCCTGAATAGTACAGGCAGATCGTTCTTGTTCCTGGCGCTGGATATAATGATTGTTTTGAGGAGTTTTACCTGTTTGGAAATTTCAACCGCTACAATTCCACCGAATGACAATCCAATCACAATTGAATTTTGATCCATGTTGTACTTTTCAATTAAGCGGGCAGAGTAGGAATCTATTTTTTCTTTATCAAAGGGTGGGATCCAGGAAACGTAATTTATCCTGTTGTGAAACTCAAGCTGCAGATAATCAAATGTGCGTTTGTCTGCACCGAGGCCACTAACCAGGAATATTTTCAGAGCCTCGTTCATACCTGTTCTATCTTTTTCAGTACTTTTTCAAGCCGTTTTGCTTGTGAGCTCTTTTCACATTCTGTTTTTCGCTTATTGATAATGTTCCTGTATGCCTCCTTATTCTCTTTATTGATAGAGACCAATGTTTTATCGGCATACATGGGCAGTTGCTTTATCGGGCAGTTCCAGAGTTGTTCCATAAGCAGCGGATCTGTTGTGTTAAAATATTCATCATGACAATTCAATTTTGCCAGGATCTCTACTCCACAATCTTTTGTAATGACAGAGCCTTTGTTTACTGTTTCCCTGATCAGATCCAGTGATAAAAACAGCTCTTTGTGTTTTAGTCCTGCAATGGTTGTGAGGGCGATCATACCTCCCCATACCATGCGGTTGTTTTTGTTTATGAGTAACGCAAGGAAGTCGGAATAGTAGTCAGCTATCATTTCTGGTTTTCGATAACCTGTTTCATAAAGGGTTTTAATGCAATCACCCTGGATGTTTTTATTTTGATTTTCAAGGTTATCTACCAGTTCTTTCACTGCGTCATGGTTTTCGGATGATGCAATCTCCTTTGCAAGTGCAATGTTCGCTTCGTTACCTTTTAATCCTTGCGAGGAAGCTAATAAGTTGATTACTGGCATCGTGTATGTGTTTTAGTTGATCAATATTAATAAATCAGTTATAGAAAAAATCAATCCTGCGGGACGGGCAGGTAGGCAGTTTCGTTTCAACGATCCAGCGATCCTCGTACATTCCAGGATACCTCTGGTTTTTCATTTCACCAACCAGGGTGCATTTGAATCGGGAGGCCCTTCACTGACCACGGGTGTTTTTGGAATAAATGAAATATCGATCTCTTCGATCTTCCCGTTTTCTATTTTAAAAAGTAACGATTGATAGGGTTCAAACCGAAGACTCATTTCATATTCTTTCCCGTCAAAGGTCAGAACAACATCAACCGTTTTTGGTACATCGGAAAACGACTGTCCATAACCGACCGGGAAAGTCAGACGTCTGGATGTGGGATTTGCAAAGAAGATGTAGAGAGAATGATCTTTTTCCCGTGCCCAGTAAAGCAGCAGTGAATCCCCTCCAACCAGGGGAGGTCTTTGTGGAGTAAACTGTTGGGAAACATTTGGCAATCCCCTCAATTTTTCGACCAGGACTCGATACGCTTCGTGTTTAACAGAACCGGGCTCAGCCGGGTTTTTTTTAAACGTTATCGGCAATCCGGCATCAGCCAGTTCTATCACCCGTTTAAGGGCATCATAATCCAGGTACTCCACGTCGATGTATAAAGAACGGAAACTGGCATCACCGACCCGAAACCTGTCATTTTCAATCCTCCCTTTCTCCAGGAACTCTTTATTGATCCATACCGGGTGATATCCGGCCACCTCTTCAGGGAAATAGACATAGCGCATTTCGTAATAACCCCACGCCCAGATAAACTGTTTTTCTTTGGGCATGATCCCGTTTACCCAGGCATCTTCCGTAGGCAGGTATACGGCGACATCACTATAGGAATTACCCTGTTTCATTATTTCAGAAATGGTAGCGAGATAATCGTTGAATGCCGGGATTTCCGGTGCGAGCGCTCCATCCTTTCCAATATGCACCGTTGCATAGAAATTCACCGAATCCTGGTCTTTCGGATTGTGTGCTTTTCCGTGCCATACGATGTGGTTTACTCCATTTGCAAACAGGGCATCTGCAACCATTTTCAGATCTGCAGTCTGTTCCTTTCTCATGTAATTACTGGGCCATCCGTAGATGCAGGTGAATGTTTCGGCGCTCACCACTTTTTTCCCATCAAGAAGTGCCGCTGATGCAGGGATGCTGTTATATTCGGGTTCATACAGCATGGCTTCACCTTCCGGAATATCCATTCGTGCATAGGCAGAGATGATATCACAGGGAGCACCGGAACACTGTCCCCGGGAAAACAGGTTCTGTTCATTTAATACCCGGTCGAAGTTCGCATAAAATTCAACCACTTTTTCTGACAGGAGTTTCATGTAGTCGTAGAGAGACTCTCTGTTTGCAGGAGCGTATAGCGAATCCATGAAAGGAGCGATGTCATATCCATACCGCTCTGTGAATGCTTGCCTGAATCCATCAGCCCAGAGTTTTCCTGTTTCCACTTCCCAGCTGTCAATAAAGTAAGAGTGAGGGATCCGGGTTTCCGGATCCGGGAATGAATCCAGTATCCGGCCAAAGTAGGGGAGGTAGTTTTCGGGGGTTATGTGATCGACCACGTATCCGATTTTCGGGTATTCCCAGGAGCGGTTGATCACCTGGTGTTCCTCCTCTCCAAATTGTTGTGATGCCTGTGCAAAGGGTACATAGGAATCCCCGAAAGGCCACAGGGTACCCATGGTTAAATCACATGCCATACCAATGCTGTCGGCATAGAGCATTGCATAACTGACCACATCCTGCCATTCCGGGCTCAACCACTCCTGCCTGGGAGTGTAGGTTGTATCGAGGTTCCAGTACCTGGAATTCAGCGGATATACCCAGGCAAGTTCGATACCTCCGAAACCGTTCTGCTTCAACCAGTCCAGATTGAATTCAATATCTTCCTTTTTAATTTCTGAGGCAAACCACCAGTACCGTGCATAGGGTTTGGAGATCATCTCCATTAAGTTTTTCTCCTTACTTACTAAAGCATAATCCCCAGATTGCTCAGTTGGGGAAGAGCAGGAAAAGAGAAGAAGGAAAAGCGGGATAGTTGAAGCCCGGATAGGACATGAAAGCTTACTCATAGGTTCTCTGGCTTTTACACTTCTTCTTCGATGTGTAACACCTCCTTGATGAGTTGCTTGAATGTTTCCCTTGGCAATGCACCCAGAGCCATCTGCGGTTTGTCATTTAATGGAACAAAGAGCACGGAGGGTATGCTTCTGATCCCGAACATTGCGGCCAGTTCCTGCTCCACTTCTGTGTTTACCTTATAAATATCCACTTTGCAACAATACTCTTCTGCCAGTTCTTCCATGATGGGAGCGACCATTTTGCAGGGCCCGCACCAGTGGGCATAAAAATCGATAATGCAGGGATTTTCACCTTTGTATTTCCACTCTTTGGATGTCTCGTAATCAAAGACTTTTTCCCTGAAGGTTTCTTTTGTTAAATGTTCTATTGCCATAACTATTTTATTTAGAGGTTCAATCGATTCATGAATACGAATTATAGAATAATCCCTTCTGCCATTGAAGAGCTTATTTAAATTATTTTGTGTGGATTTGGTGTTTTAGTGTTTTGGTGGCGTTAAGTATAGCCGCAAAATCACAAAGTCACAAAATCCCACTAAAGTTAATGGTAAAACAGGATAAAAATAATAAAAATCATCCGATTGGGATACCGGTAGCCCTCAGACAGAAGAATGTTAAAACTTGATCATGATCCCGAGGGTTGGTACGATTGAACCGGACTGGTTAGGTGCCGTTGTGAGGACATATTCTGTATCATTGTTCGTCGTCACGTATGATCCATCCGGGTTCTTTTCCCTCAGAATGAAATCCTGGCCGGTAAACTTGAAATTGTATGCATTTTGAATATCGACATAAAGCATCAATGCCCATCGGTCGAAAAAGAAGTTTTTGTCAACTCGGATATCCAACTGATGAAAAGCGTTCGACCGTTCTGAATTCAGTTGTGTGTAGTCGAGATATGGTCCACCACGTGCATCCCAGGCCAGGATTTTTGCAGAAGTTTCCAAATCGTAGGGGGTATAGGGTAAACCACCTACAAAGCGCCATTTGAAACCTGCACGCCAGTTGCCCTTGAAGCTCTTTGAACCGGTCAGGGTCAGAAGGTGCTTGCTGTCCCAGGAGGAAGGTATGTATTCACCGGTAAGCTTTGTAAACTGGCTTCTGACGAAAGTGTATGATGCCAGGAGTGTAAATGTTTTGTAATTGATGCGGTTTACGATTTCAAATCCAATTGCTTCGCCCTTTCCGGTTGATACTACCGGTGATGTGCCCACAACACTGCTGTAATCAGCTCCCTGATTTGCCAGGCTTTCTCCGGTAACACTGTCAATGGGATACTGAAAGTAGCTTTTATAGAATCCTTCGACAGAGAGAATAACCGGATCGGAAAAACGGTGCTCAAAACCAATAATGTAGTGATTTGCTCCAATGTATTTTGCTGAAGATTCATTCACCAGGTTGCCCTGAAAGTCTCTATATCCCAGTGTAGTATAGGCAGGTTGCTGAAAATACCGGCCAACCCCTGCATTCAACTGTGTTTTGTCTGTCAGGGAATAGGACATGGACAATCTCGGGGATAGCTGGTTCAACGGATTCGACATCTTACTGTTATAGGTATTCCCATCCATTCTTATTCCTGCTGAAACAAGAAAACGGCTATCAAGAAATCGTTTCGATACCTGTAAAGATCCTCCGTATTTAAACAGATCCAGGTCTGTTTTATATTGAAAATTGACCAGTGTATCCTCAACATATTTTTTCTGTGAAGTGGAATTCTCATAGGTTGCATACTCCATATTCACACCTATATTGAATTTATACCCATTTCTTCTCCAGGTTAATTCATACCTGGATTTGTTTTCTGCTTCCGTTGAGTTATAATCATAAATCTTATCCAGGTTTTTGTCATTATCCGGATATTTGTAAAATGAATTGTTCAGCATGTTGCGACTCAGGACAACCGTCTGGTATCCATTTTCGAAGAAATGTTTGTGTACCGCACCTATCGTGTAACTCCACTGATTATTAACGGGGATCTGGCTGATGATAAATTCCTGCGTTGCATCGGGATTTTTGATCCCGGTATTCAGCGTCAGGTTGTCTAATGAACCGATGCTGATGATCGTCAACTGGTTCTTCTGATCAAGGTTTGTCTTTACCTTGAGCTGGTAATCATTGAAGGTTGGCAGAAAGGGCAAACCAAGGGCTGAGAAGAGAAACTGCAAATAGGATCTGCGGACTGAAAAGATATAACTCGTTTTTTCTCCCATCGGTCCATCCAGGGTTAACGATGCTTCGCTGGCACCCAGAGCTGCCTGGATATTGGTTTTGTCCTTGCTGCCCTCTTTCTGTTTGAAATCAAGAATCCCACTGAGCGCGTTGTACTTATCGGCAGGGAATGACCCTGAATAAAAATCAACCGTCTGGATAAAATCAGCATTGATGATCCCGACTGGTCCTCCGGAAGCTCCCTGAGTGGAAAAGTGATTCAGTACCGGAATTTCAACCTCATCGAGAAAGAAACGGTTTTCACCGGGTCCACCTCCCCGGATAATGATGTCATTCCGGTATGCCGGTGTCGAACCAACTCCGGGAAAAGATTGGATAACCCGTGAGATATCGCGGTTACTTCCCGGGTTGTTTTCAATCTCTTTGGCTCCAATGGTCTGCATGGACAGTGGAGCTTCCAGCTTTTTCCTGAAAGGATCCGCCGTAACCACAACGGCTTCCAAGGTTTCTTCAGCAGCTTCAAGGGCGATTTCAATATAGGGAACACTGTTATTGTTAATCAGGATATCAGGACTGATTACTGTTTTATAGCCAACAAAGGATACCTGCAGGTTAATAAAACCCGGTTGCAATCCGGTGATGATGAAATTACCATCCAGATCACTGGTGGAACCGATTTGTGTACCAACAACGATAATGTTAGCGAAAGGAATGGTTTCGTTGTTGCCTGCATCCGTTATCTTTCCTTTGACCTGTCCGTTTTGAGCGGATAGTATAGGAGCAACCAATAAAAGAATAAATGATACTATATAGAGTTTTATCGATGGTTTCATCTACTGTTCAAATTTAACGCTTGAGCGTAATGCTGATTGATTCAAAAATCTCCTTCGCCGTGGTCAATGTGCTCAGATCTGGAAATAATTTCCCGCCTTCTCCTTTGGGATCTCCATGCCCTATAGGATTAAAATAAAAGACCGAGTCCACCTGGTTTATCACTTCTGCATATACAATTGATGGTTGAGCAGAGTGTTTGTACGCCGGGCTGTCCGGATATTTGTTGTTCGTCCAGTAACCGTTCCAGTCCCACGACTGGTTCACTTCAAGCAGTATCCTGGTCCGCCCTTCGGATAAGGGCACTCCTGTTTGAAATTGAAAATCACCTGAGGGTGTCTCACCGGTATACGCATCAATAAAGGGATGTTCCCGGGTAGGCACCCGCTGGTTCCCGTTTATAGGGCCTTTTTTGTGTGTCCAGTAAGGCAATGCTGCCGGCTGGTAGGATTCTCCGGGTTTATTTAACCAGATTGAGTCTCCAACCATCTGGTGCCCGAATATTCCGCTTGCATAGGATTGAGTGATAAAAAGGGTCCTCAGGTAGGTTCCATCTCCATCCTCTTCCCAGATAACAAATGTGGGGTGATTATAGGATTTTCCTTTTTTGAAATGGATGGTCATCTGATCCGACACCTCTACCAGCAATGAATCCCTGTAAACCACAACCTCTGCTGTTTTTTCAGTGGTTTTGCACCCAATAAACAATAGGCTGATTATCAGGATTGAATAAATAATAACTGCCTGTCTCATCGTTTTTATTATTACTTGTTAAGCTAAAGCTGTTCTCTTGCATACTTACCAGACACCAATATAACAAAGAAGAGCGGATTTGGTTCGCAAAGAGTTACATTACAAAAAACATTTTAAATAGGGACAGACACCCACTTAATTATATTTTTTTCACTATTTATTTAATGGTGGTGATTGTGATAGGAAGAATCGTTTATTTTTTTCTGTCCGGAATCAAGGGGGGATGAAACTCTTTCAGGATAAAAAAGGCTTTTTTCTTCTCACCCGTATCGGATATCAATCCCTTCCGGTTCCAGTAGTCCTGGATTCCGGGCAGTGGTCTTCTCGGCGACCTGAAATCAACCAGGATCCAGGATGAGAAACCCCGTAGCTGAGGGATTTTACTGATCATCTTCAGGTTTTCGATGTAAACATATTCCTGGTATTCCTCCGTCCACCGGGTGAGGTTGTCTCCATGGTAACCAAACTTGGCACCTGCTCCAAACTCAGAGATCAACACCGGTTTATTCTGGTCGATTTTCCAGGTAATCTCCCTGCATTTATCCGGCAAACCATCATACCAGCCAATATACTGGTTAAAGCTCAGAACATCGACGACTTCTGAAAAGGGATCATCAATGGTCCGGATATCCGGATTTCCCGGATCCCGGCTCTGCTCCAGTGCTGCACTGATGAGTCTTGTCGGATCCAATTCCCGTGCTTTCCCGGCCAGTTTGCCAAGGAAACGGTTTCTTGCCTCACTGGTAGGTGTTTCGTTCGCCATAGACCAGATGATCACAGAGGCACGGTTTTTATCGCGGTTTATCACCTCCGTTAACTGGTTTTCAGCATTCTGGTAGGTAAATTCATTTTTCCATGCAATAGTCCAGTATACAGGTATTTCTTCCCAAACCAGTATTCCCACCTCGTCGGCCATTCGCACCATGTACTCGTTATGGGGATAGTGTGCCAGGCGTACATAGTTGCATCCAAGTTCCTTTACCCATGTCAACAATTGCCGTGCATCTTCCATGGTGTTCGCCCTGCCTCCTCCGAAGGGTTTCTCTTCGTGGATGCATACTCCTTTCAGAAAGATATTCCCGTCATTGAGCAGGATGTTATCGCCTTCCGTTTTTATGATCCGGTAGCCAATCTGATCCATTATGGTCTCTTCCTCTGTGGAAATAGTTACCTCGTAGAGCCGGGGATTCTCAGGTGACCAGTGCCTGATCTTTTGCACATCGATTGCCAGGTTAGCAACTCCATTTTGATCGGTATTCAGTTTTTCGTTCACATTGAGCTCTTCTATTGAAAGGAGAACCGTTTTATTTTGACTGCCCGGACCATTCAGTCTGATAAATCCATGGATCTGATTCTCATTCCCCGGATCCAGTTGCAGCAGATAATCCTGAATGAAACAGTTTGGTGTTTCAAACAGCCTGACATCCCGGGTTATTCCCCCGTAATTCCACCAATCTGTATTCAGTGTAGGAACACCTTCTTTAACCCGCTTGTTATCCACCTTTAGAACAAGCACATTTTCTTTTTCTTTTAGAAGTTGAGTGACCTCAAAATTAAAGGGTGTGAATCCGCCAACATGGATTCCCAGTTTTTCACCGTTCAGATAGACATCTGCCCGGTAGTTCACAGCACCGAAATAGAGGAAGACCCTGTTCTCCATATTTTCCCTGTTGTAATCGAATGACTTCTTATACCAGATGGTTCCCTCATAAAAAAAGAGTTCTTTCTTCTGTGTATTCCAGTCACCCGGTACCATGATCCGGTCTGATGTATCGAAGTTATACTCAATAAGATCAGATTTCCCGGATGGTTTGGCATCCATAAAATAGGCTGATCTCGGGGGATTCTCCATCCTGTCAAAGGGTTCATACCGGTAGTTATAATATCCGTTTTCATACGGATCGACAATGTAGCACCATTCACCGTTCAGGCTCTGATGGGGACGGTTATACGCATTGATGAGCAGATCCTGTGCGGTAAGGGATTGAATGATCGAAAAGGATCCCAGAAGGGCTAGGAAGATTGTTCTTTTCATGACATGTGTGGAGTGAGCGATTTTAAAATTTGGTTTTGGCACTTTGGTTGAAATATTCTGCAATAACGGGCATGAATGCTTCCAGGTGGGGATATTTATCCCGCTGATTTTCATAGTCATTCAGCAGATCTACCAGTCCTTCAATAGCCGGGAAGCCATACCGTTCATCCCATTTCATCCGCCGGCTGGCAGCTATTGATCCTTCGTTGGCGTAAATATACCGGACGACACATGCGCGGGTCAGGTATTCATACATCATGACGTGCCAGTAGTTGTAGCCCGACTGACTCAGCTTTTCTTTATGGGAAGGGAACATAAGCTCCCCGGATTCCCTGAGCATCTCCCGATACTGGTCAACCAGCGGATTGACATAGGAGTGGCAGAATTCATGGACTATGGTCGGGATATACCATTCTGCCGGGTATTGTGGAGCACCGGTGATATCGGGTTGTGAGGCACCCAGTATGGATTGAAATTCCCGTTTGCCATCTTCAAGGGTTACGCTTGATCCGTAGTTGCAGGATCCGTTCTGAAGGCCAAGGATGATTGCATAGTCATCCGGTTGATATCCAAAATATTCCTTGAACCATGGAAGAATATCCTTTCCCTTCAGGATAGTTTGAAGATTGAATACAGCCTGGCCATACAATGAACGGTGTGCTTCAAAGAAGCGGTTGAAATTTGTCTCAACAGCGAATTTTCTTGCTGCCTCCAGAAAGGCCGGAATGACGTCGGAAGTCCATCGTGGATCGAGGTCTTCGGGGGGAGGATTCAGAGATGCCCTTCCTTCAAGAGCCGGGGGATCGGTCAGGTATACTGCCAGTGCCATCGGAGAATTGCCATCCAGGTTGTGGGTTTCCCGCAATTGGATAGCCAGCTGAACGGCTTCATGATCCCGGTATGGGCCGAAATACGCTTCAACATCCGCTATATATCCCGGAAGTTCATTCTCGTCATACTGACCTGTTTCAGCCAGCCTGTGAATGGCGCTGAAAAGCTCTATACGCGGATCGACAGAAATGCTGATCCGGGAACCGTCACCGTCCGTATCCTTTTGCTCGGTTGTTTTTGAAGCACAGGCAAAGATGATAAGTAGAGTATAAATAGCAGAAGAGAACAGAATCATTTGTTTTGATCGATTCATAGGTCTAAAATTAAATATTTCTTGCAGTTATCCAATATTGACTGCATGAAAGATTGAATTTTAGCACATAATATTATAACTTGTTGACTCTATGAAAATTCGTACAATAATGAAACCATTACTGAGCAGAGTGCCGGTTATTTTGATTGTCTTACTTTTATTTAGTTGTCCTGATACGAGGAGCCAGACAACGGGAGAAAACACAATTTTGCAGGATGCTAATATCCCCTCATCAGAGCAAACAAGAGCTATGATTGAGTGTTTAAAACCGAAGGGCTGGAAGATACAGGATGAGGTTGAGGTATATAAGCCAATTAACCTGTATGAGAAAATCAATGGCAGGGCTGAATATTACCTTTCCTACGATATGGTTTGGGCAATTTTTGCTGAATTCAGAAGAGGTAGCGACAACCGTCTCCCCATTAAACTAACGGTCTTTAATATGGGAAACCCGACTCATGCTTTCGGGGTTTTCTCCGGTGAACGTTCGATGGGAGTACCACAACTGAACATAGGAAGAGATTCCTATTGTTCGAAAACTGGCTACTACATCTGGCATGGACAGTATTATATTCAGGTTAACGCATCGGATACAACCGGTAAAATAGAGCAGGCATGCCTGGATTTAGCGCACACCCTCACCGAAAAGCTCGTTGATTCGGGTCAACCTGTTGCGGGTTTGAAGATATTACCGTCAGAAAACCTGGTATCACAATCGGTTCAGTTTTTTTTAGTGGACGCACTGGGGCATACCTTCTTAAAAAATACCTATACTGCAAAATATGCGAAAGGGAACATGGAGATTCCCGTATTCCTTTCCTGCCAGGATTCCCCAGCCCTGGCGGAGGAAATCATCACAAAATTCAAAGGCCACGTTAAAAAATACGGCAAAGGAGTTGACCCCGTATCTGTTGATGATATTGAAGTCCTGGTGTGTGATATGGGAAGGTATTATGATGTGATCTTTCAGAAGGGATCATCAATAGGGGGTGTTGCCGGATTGAAGGATAAAACCCAGGCAATAGCAGCCTCAATCGATTTCTACAAGAAGCTTTCGATTGAATAGGCCGGATCATATCTCAAACTGTTCACATTCTTAAGAATCAAAGAAAACATAATTTTACATTGCATAACCAGTTTAAATAATCATGCTATGGAAAACAAAAAGACAAAAGGTTTCATGAACCGGAGGGAATTTAACAAATCGCTTGTGACTGCTGCGGTTGGTGTTCCATTTTTACTATCGGGTGATCTTATCCCAAAAACATTAAAATTGCAGGATCAACTGGATCGCAGAAACGAACGGGCATCCATGACCTACCGGAAACTTGGCCGGACAAACTTCATGTGCAGCCGGCTGGTTTTTGGTTGCGGAGCTGCCCTGACGGGTGGTAAGGCGGTGCGCTTGCTGGATCATGCTTTTGAAGCCGGGATCAACTATTATGATCTGGGTGCGGACATTATCTATAAAGGAAACGAAACAAGTTTTGCTCCCTTCATGAAAGCCAACCGGGATAATATCTGGGTTACCTCAAAGGCACCCATCGATTTTTCTTTACAGGATGATCCGGTCAGCACGGAACAGGCAAAAGAAGCCGCTGGCATATGGACGGATTTGCTTGAACAAAGTCTTAAAAACTTGCAAACCGATTATGTTGATGGATATTTTTTGATGAATATAAAGAGTCCAACCCTGATCAGCAGCGAGGAGATATACAGGGCTTTCCTGGATGCAAGATCTGCCGGGAAGGTTGGGCATTTTGGCCTGGCAACCCATAAAAATGCAGGGAAAGTCCTGGAAGCTGCTATCCGGACAGGCTGGTATGATGTAACCATGGTAGCGGTTACACCTGCCGGATGGTATGACTGGTCAATCCGTGGGCTGGAAAAAGACACCCCTTCACTGACAACACTTCAACCCTTATTGAAACAGGCCCGGGACGCCGGAATAGGACTGATCGGGATGAAGGCAGCCAGGCTAATTGCTCCTTTGAGTTCGGCCGGCCAGGGAGATGAGACGGTCTTTGATACCTACTATGATAGCAAATTTCTTGAAACACCACTGAATCCGTTTCAACGATCCTATGTCTTTGTGCTGGAAAACGGGCTGGATGTGGTGAATGCGGATATGCAAAACTACACTCACCTGGAAGAAAACATTGAAGCAGTCGTCAATTCGGGAAAATATATTATCAAACAGGAATGAATATGTCTGAAAAACTTACACGCAGGAACTTTTTAGGGAATAAATTGAATAAAGTGTTTTAACGATTTTTTTAACTTTGTATTGAACCACAACTATTATTTAATCCATTGCTTTCGGATTCAGTTGATTGTTAAACATTTAAAAAGGTCTGACCATGAAGTTATTTATTACGGGGGGTACAGGATTTATCGGTAAAAACCTGGTTACCCGCTTGTCGAAAACGGAACATGAGCTGATTTGTCTTGCAAGAGAAACCAGCGATGTCCAACATTTGAAAGATGCTGGTGTTACCATAGTAACGGGTGATGTTACTGACAAAACTTCTTTACTCAAGGGTATGGAAGGCTGTGATTGGGTGGCTCATCTTGCCAGTAGTTTCCTGTTCTGGCAACCGGAGAAGAGAGTCTACCAGGAGGTCAACGTCACGGGAACACGCAATGTCATGGAAAGTGCCCTTGAAAAAGGTATCTCCAAGGTGGTCTATGTCAGCACAGCTGCGGTATATGGTAATGCAAAGCAGCCAACAACCGAAGAGACACCGGTTGGAACCAAACGCGAAAGCCGGTATGTCCGTACCAAGTTCGAAGGGGATCTGATTGCCTGGGATCTCTATGAAAAAAAGAACCTGCCCCTGGTTGTGATTTATCCCAGTGCAGTGATCGGTCCGGACGACCCTAAAGCAGCCGGCCGGTATGTCAGGAATGTTGTAAAAGGAAGCATGCCTGCACAGGTGCTAACACAACTTTATTTTCCTTTTGTGCATGTCCGGGACGTGGCGGAGGCAATTGCCAGGGTATTGGAAAAGGAGAATAATATCGGGGAAAAATACATCATCAGCGCAGCAAACCATAACTGGGGAGAAATCAATCAAATGATCAGTGAACTTTCAGGAACCAAACTGCCTTTTTTGAAGCTTCCTGTCTGGATGACGATGGTGAATGCGTACCTCCTGACCGGAATTGCAAACTTGATAAAGAAACCTCCCCTGTGGGACATGTCGGTTGATCAGATGAAACTGATGAAACAGGGTTTCAAAATGGATGGAAGCAAAGTAGAAAGAGAACTGGGGATGAAGTATACTCCTGTTCATAATGCGTTTAAGGAAGCAATAGAATCCTTAGAATAAATGGATTGGTCCTTATTCGTCTATGATTTCTTTTTTACGATCGATGACAATTCTTTTCCTTTTCCGTAAGCATACGGTATTGATTCATTATTGATGTTCAGTTGGTACTACCTCAATTGCGAAAAAAATTATTGTGCATACATTAATTCCGTAAATCGTTCAGCGATTCCATGAGCAGCCTCCTCGCCGTAAAAATGCGGCTTTTTACCGTACCAATATTGAGGTTCAGGGAATCAGCGATCTCTTTGTATTTATACCCTTTCAGGTGCATCTTGAAAGGAACCCGATACTCCTCCTCGAGGCTTTCAATCGTTGCCAGAATCTCGCATTCTGAATAGCGGGAATCCGGGCTGGTTTTCCCTTCATCGTTGATGCTGTTCATCATCCGGTTGTGTGTCTCTTCATCCGTGGAAGAGTAACGCCGGGAGGCTCTATGATAATTATTGATAAACGTATTCTTCATGATTGAAAGCATCCAGCTTTTCAGGTTTGAATAGTCGGTTAAACGATCCCTGTATGAGAACGCTTTTGCGTAGGTCTCCTGAACCAGATCTTCCGCATCATCCCCGTTTGAGGTCAGACTAACGGCAAACCGGCGTAAGTTATTTTCGTAACTCAGCAATTGATGGTTGAATTCTGTTGTTGTCATGGTTTTTACATTTATGTTTAACAAATATAATATGAAATTAAACAAAAACATAATTCAATCAATAGTAAAAGGATGCATTATAAGGATATTATAAATAATAAATAACCCTGTATAATTTGTATATACAGAGTTTCAGAAGTAAATTGTTGCGCCATTATAAATTGCAGGGAAATAACATATCTATGTTTAATATAAAAATAGATATATTAAACATTATTTAAATATTCCAAAAATTCTATAAACGTTGCAATGTCGGGAATATAGTGTGTGTTTTTTAATCGATGCTCAGGTATCTCACTGGCGAGTTGACCTGTAAATAGGATGGTTTTACCGGGGATTTCCTGATGGATTTGTTCAGCATAGGATTCAGGGTTTAATCCTGACATGGAAGAGACCAGGCAGGTAACAAGAATATCGGCGGACCAGATCCGGTCGGTTGCGACCACTGATTCCAGCGGAGTAAGCTGTCCCAGGTAGATGAGTTCATGGCCTCGTTTTTTGATCAGGAAAGCGAGGTACAGCAATCCCAGTTCGTGCATTTCACTTTCCGGCAAAAAAAGTATAAAGCGTTTGCTGCTCCGGAGCTTCGGAGGGTATTGCGCATCAATATTGGCAATGATCTTCTGGCGGATGAGGTTTGTGATGAAGTGTTCCTGTCCCGGGTTAATGACTTCGGTCTGCCACAAAATACCGATCCTTTCAAGGAAAGGAAACACAACGTTCATGAATGCATCTTCCAATCCCTTAGTCATGATTGTTTTTGACAGGATTTCATTGAACCGGTTTTCATCCAGACTGATCATGGCAAGGATCAGTGCTTTGATCCGGGCATCGTCCTGGCTTGAGTCTTTGGTCAGGTAAAACACCTTTTCATTGATCTCTGCATCAGAAAATCCTGAAATGTTGGAGATCTTAAACCCGTGTTGATTCAGTATAGATATGTTGATCAGCCGTCTTGCATCCTCATCACTGAAGCAGCGTATATTGGTATCTGTACGTTTCGGTTGGATGATGCCATACCGTTTTTCCCACATTCTGATGGTGTGGGCTTTTATCCCGGTAAGGTGCTCAAGGTCTTTGATGGAGTATTGGGCCATATTGGTACTATTCGTCTCTCAAGGTAAAACATTTTACCGGTCGGTTTGTTCAGATTGTTTCATTCAATACTAATTTTTGTTTCACTTTTTTTAAGTCCATCTGCAGTTACTTCAATGGTCAGGCTACCTTTCGTATAGTCTGAACCGACAATGATCATTGCTTTACCATGAAATAGCGGAACGGAATCCGAGGTAAATGGATTCATCGATTGAGGGTTTCCGTTACCCACGCCCATCATTTTTCCCGGTCCGGTTAGTTCAATATCGATCCGGTTATTTGCCAGCGGACAGTGGTTCCCCTCGCTGTCCACTGCTTCAACCAGGATATAGGAAAGATCATTTCCATCTGCTGTAATGGTCATACGGTCAGGTGTAAGGATTAATGCATCCGGCTTGCCGGCAGTTTTTACGCTATTTTCTCCGATCTTTTCTCCCGCTTTGTAAGCGATTGCCTTAACTTCTCCCGGCTGGTAGGTAACCTCGTTCCACATTAACCGGAACCGTTCGAGTGAATTCTCCGATTTGGGATTTTTGCATTTTTTACCCTGCGATTTCCCATTCACGAAAAGTTCTGCACATTCTCCGTTGGTGTAGACAAAGACCGGGATGTTTTCCCCGATCCGATCCTCCCAGTTCCAGTGCGGAAGGATGTGTATGGTTGTTTCTTCCGGTTTCCAGTAGCTCTTGTACAGATAGTAGCGATCTTTCGGGATTCCGCAAAGGTCCACGATTCCGAAATAGGAACTCCTCGAGGCTTCCTTATCCTTCATTCCGTGTGCTTTCACCCAGCGGTTGTTATAGGGTGTCGGTTCTCCAAGGTAATCAAATCCGGTCCAGACGAATTCACCGGCAATGTAGGATTCTTCCTGTTGCCACATGAAGTCATCATCAACAATATCAGCCCATGTGGGAGCATTCAGGTCGTATGAACTCACCTGAAGGGAGTTAGTAAAGTCGGTTTTTTCTTCGGGCAGGGGGAATTCATAAAAACCACGAGTGCTAACGGTCGAAGCTGATTCGCTAACGATCACTGCTTTGTTGGGTTCCATCTGGCGGGCAAGGGAGTACCTGCGCCCATAATTCCAGCAATGCACATCATAAAAATCGAAATGACGGAGAGCTGCACTTTTGTAGTTATCGCATACCAGGGTAGTAGGACGGGAAGGATCATATTTTTCTACATAGTTGAGCATGGTCTGGAGCCGGTGGAATCCGTTATTTATGTTCATCTGCACATCCCAGATCTCATTACCAACGCTCCAAAGGAATATGGACGGATGGTTTCTATCCCTGACGATAAAATTCCGGATATTTCTGTGGGCGAAAATTTCAAAATCCGTAGTATCCAGGATATCCGCTTTTGCATCGTATTTGTCAAATGCCTCATCGATCACCAGCAATCCCATTTCATCGCACAGGTCGAGAAGTTCAGGAGCCGGGCAATTGTGGCTGGTTCGGATGGCATTGCATCCCATGCTTTTCATGATCTCCAGTTGCCGTTCCATTGCCCGTTTATTGAATGCTGCACCCAGGGGGCCGTGATCATGATGCAGGTTTACTCCTTTTAACTGTACGCGTTTATCATTAAGATAGAACCCGTTATCTGCTGTAAATCGAATCTCCCTGATCCCGAAGGTGGAGTGGTATGTATCAAGCAGCTCCTTACCGCGGTAGATCTCCGTTATGAGGTTATAAAGGTGTGGATGATCAACATCCCACCGCCTTGGATTGGGAACCGTCATGGTTGTTTCAAACATTTTCTTTCCATTTGCCTGGATCTTCCCGTCGATCTCTTTTTCAAGGATCATTTTATTATCAGCCGTAACAATGGTGTGTTTCAGGTGAATTTCCTGGTCATCAGTGGTTCCGTTGTTTATGATTGTTGTTGCTCTCACATCGGCATAGTGGGATTTAATAATGGGCGTGGTGATATAAATACCCCATATATCGACATGTACAGGATTTACTGCTATCAACTGGACTTTGCGGTAGATTCCTGCTCCGGGATACCACCTGCTATCGTGTTCCCGTGTATCCACGTGAACAGCGAGGATATTTTCACCACCGAACACGATATCATCTGTGATGTCGAGGTAGAATGAGTTATATCCGTAATCCCACTGACCGGCAAGCCGGCCATTCATATAGATTTCAGGAAAAGCCATAATCCCGTCGAACAGCAGGTATAGTCTCATTCCTTTGTACCTGTCCGGAATATCGATCTTTTTTCTATACCATCCTTCACCCTGCCAGGGAAGTTTGCCCGTATCACCGTTCCCTTCTGCAATAAACGGTCCTTCAATTGCCCAGTCATGGGGAACGCTAACATCGCTCCATTCAGAATCATCAAATGCATTCTGATGAGCCATTTCGTGATTGCCTTTCGAGAATTTCCATCCGGTTTGCAGGATGACAGTTTCTCTGTTCTGAGATAAACAGAAATTGCTAATGATCAAAAATGTGATCAGTAAAAGAATGTGTCTCATAGTTATTTGAATATTCAGTTTATAAATGCATTATTCATTGTACGAATCGCTTGTATGTAAAGATAAGGATCCTCACACATCGTTGCCATACCGTTCAGGTGGTATATTGTTTCAGCACCTCTGCAGCAGGCAATACCTGTAAGAAGTCAATCATTACAAGGCTTTTCAGCAAATCAGCCAGGTAGGATGACCGGATGGGGCCCCATCCTTCCTCATCGAGACCATGAAGGTTTAGAATAAGCCATCCTCCCGGACCATCCAGGAACTGGTTTACCTGCTGATCGACCCAATCATCGGCATTTTCCGGTCCATACGACCAGCAGCCAAGCCGAAATGGACCCTCCGGACAGGGAAAGGGATTGGCTGGTTGATCCCCTAAAATTTCCCAGCCTCCGGTTCTTACAGCTCTGACTCTTTTGAGTGCGAACTGTTCCAGGTCAGGATTGGAAGCATTATAAGCAAAGTTATAGACTGCTTCTGAGGATTTAAATCCTTCAAGATGTGCCTCGAAGTAATCCAGGCAACGGGTTATCAGGCGGGTTGCCTCCTCAAAAGGGAGTTCTGTCAGGTTCTGGTGTGCCCAGGTGTGGGGCATGATCTCATGCCCCCTTCGTTTTAGTACATTCCAGTCGTCGAAATTTCCGGGTTCGGGATAGTGCCATTCATTCGGGGGTTCCCATTCCTGCAGGTGAGCTGAAGCGATGACATTCAGGCAGGCTTTCAACCCGAAATCCTCGTGTATTTTCGCAATTTTATAGAAAGATTTCTTAAAGCCGTCATCGAAGCTCAGTGTAAGGATATGGGAGCACTCCTTGCGATGGCATGCTCCCAACCCGAGCGCCACACTCCCGAGCAGGGTTGTCTTTAAGAAGGATCTTCGTTTCATACACCATGCTTTTTAAAAACGAAATAGACCGATCGCCAATTTTCTGGGTTTTTCCTGTACATTGCCAGCTCAGACTTTTCACGCCTGAACAACCGGTTTGTATTTACCCGGTTGCCCCATTCTTTCTGGAATTCCTCAATTTTCCTTTCAAGGCAACTGCAGTATTCATTCCGCCAGACCGTTTCATCCAGCACAAAGGATTTTACGAGCATAAGTTTATATTTTTCAATAATTTTCTGTTTTATAGCTATGTACCGGTAATCGTCATGAATCATGAAGTAGCCTTTCGGTTTTAAAAACTTTACAAACCGCGACAGGGCTTTTTCAAATCCGATGACATTAAACAGTCCTTCTGCCAGAATGATATCAAAGGAATCTTCAGGAAGATCGATTCGTAACACGGACTTACGGATAACCGAAATTCTATCCTGATAGTTTTGCCTTTTTATCTTTTCTTTTAACCACTCCAGGCATTCCCTGTCGGTATCAACGGCAACTATTTTCCCATTCGTCAACCTGGCCAGTTCCAGTGTGGGTACACCGGTTCCACAACCAAGGTCCAGGATATCGGGCTTCTCGATTACCGGGATTGCTTCAAAAGCCTTCCGGGTGTATTTTGTAAAATTAGCCCGGCACGCATCGTTGATTTCCAGTCTTTTCTGAAGTGGAACATCCCCGGAATAGGGCGTAATATCCTCATTATGAGGATTTTTCATAATTCATCCTGCGATTATGCAAGCAGGTATTTAAAAGCTTCATAGACAAGAAAAGCTGGCCAGACGATGGCTTTTAAGAATCCAAGAACACCGATCCAGAAACTGGTGGCATGGGCGATAAAATAGATTGCAGCTCCGATAAAACCGAGACCGTAAATGGCACTGGCTGGAGCAGTTCCCTGTACTTCTTTTTTCATGTTTTTCCCGTTTTAATTGTTTAACATAATTAAGTACTAAGAAATGATTACTGTTTTATTCTGTAAAGAAGAAATAGTGCAACGGCAATAGATAGTATTGCAAGATACGGAAATATTTTGTGGATCGTCAGGGTGATCGGATGAACCAGTATATCAAGACTCAGCAAAACACCGGGAACAATGATTCTTGGTAACATGCTTTCCATTCGGTTTATCTGTTGACTGATTCAGGTCAGTTTACATTGTTACGTTTGTATTCCCTTTTTATAGACCACTAATGCCCGGTTTCTGGCAAATTGATGTTCAACGATCGGTTCGGGGTAATTTTTTGTTCCGAACTCCGGGATCCACCGTTTTATATATTGCATGTCCCTGTCGAATTTTTTTTGTTGAGTCTCCGGGTTAAACACCCTGAACCAGGGAGTAGCATCGCAGCCTGTCCCTGCTGCCCATTGCCAGTTGCCATTGTTTGATGACAATTCATAATCCATCAGTTTTTCGGCGAAATAGCCTTCACCCCACCTCCAGTTGATCAGCAGGTGCTTGCACAGGAAGCTGGCTGCAACCATCCTTACCCGGTTGTGCATGTAACCTGTTGCATTGAGTTGCCGCATTCCTGCATCCACCAGGGGATACCCGGTCTTGCCCTGGCACCACCTCTCAAACTCCTTCTCATTGTTTCGCCAGGTGATACCATCGTATTTCGGATTAAAATTTTCAGTAACCACATCGGGGAAATGATAGAGGATCTGCATGAAGAACTCCCTCCATATCAATTCACTCAGGAACACTTCATCTTCCGGTTTCAGTTGCCGGATTACCTCGCGAATACTGACTGTACCGAACCGCAGGTGTGGTCCAAGGTAGCTCGTGGAATCTTCACCGGGCAGGTCGCGGGTGTCCGGATAATGATCAAGGTGAGAGAGGTCATAGTCCCGAACCCTGATGGGTGATTTGCGAAATCCAATATCTGAAAGCATCGGGGAAGGGCGGTTGAATTGGTAAAATTTTTCATGTCTGATGCTCTTCAGGGGCTCTGACCATTTCGGATTGAACTGCTGTAACCATTTTCTTTTATATGGTGTGAACACGGTATACGGTTTCCCATCTTCCTTACGGACCTCATTTTTCTCAAAAATCACCTGGTCCTTGAGCTCATGCCAACCGATGTTATTTTTTTGCAGTAAATTCTTAATCCTGGCATCCCGTTCCAGCGCATAGAGCTCATAGTCCCTGTTCACAAATACATTTTCAATCGTATGATTTTTTATCAATTCCTTCCAGATTTTTACTGGATCACCGCGAAAAATATGTATTGAACTTCCCATTTCGAGAAGTTTTGTATTTATAGAACGGAGCGTATTATAGATGAAGCTTACGCGTGCATCATCTTTCGGCAACTCATCCAGGATATTTTGATCGAAGATAAAGATGGGCATCACCGGAAGCCCTGAATCCAGGGCGTGGTGTAAGGCAGTGTTATCCTCAAGCCTGAGGTCGCGTCTGAACCAGAATGCCGAAAGCTTCATTGTAATCCAATTTCCGTGTGTTTAATCCTGCAATAAAAATAATGGAATGAAGGGAATAATGGGTATTGTCATTCAGGGAATTCTATGTTCATATGTTTCAAAACACGCAATGCCCTCAAGGTATTCCACCGTCAGGGCCCTTCTCTTCCGAAACAATCCTGTCAATTGTTTTAAGGATCAATGGGTGGTCTGGGTCTATACAGAGGTTTCTGAGGTCAAGGAGGGTATAGTGGGAAGATGTCCACTTGGGCTGGTAATACTTTCTCCCCCAATGGCCGTCGGGTTTACGTTTTGACAGGAATTTCGCTCCCCACCCTTCGGTTGCGATTCGCTTTCTCAAATCATCCCGCTTGACCGATAGCAAATCGCGATAAACCTGATATTGGATGGATACGTCACCCTTTAGCAGCCAGTGTATAATTTGTTGCTGGATCATTCCAGTTTGTTATGCATTATTTTTTTCTTCATTCAATATTCTTATCGTAACAGATTTTACATCACAAAATGAATATTATGGCATGCTTATTGAATTGGAATCAACCAGGTTGTATATTTCAACCTGATTGGTAAGTAAGCAGGCAGATTAAAGGACCATTATTGGTTACATAATCTTAAACAGACATGTTTATCATTAAAAGCAGGCTTATTTACAAGCCATTCAAGAGGTTCATTCTTCCCGTATTTCTTCTTTCATTTGTTGTCCCGGGTTGTACGGATGATCCGGTTCCTACTAAAACCGATTCGGTAGAACCCGGTTCCTGGGTTACCTATTCGCCGATCAAATGGACGCATGATGGTGAACCCTATCCTTCTTATTATTGTATTGTATACAGTGATGGTGCGAGTTATGAGATGAAGAGAGATGTAGGTGCGTTTGCCGATGAAAAATTCTCTGAAATCCTGGATCTGTTCGATTTTTATGATCTGGAGGACCTCAGGTATCCCCCGGGGTATGACAAAATTGATGTTTACATCAACCGGTTTCATGAAGAAACCATCGCATATGCCTATTGGGGTTCAATCTTCATCACGATCCGGTCATCGGATTTTTACCCGGATTACCGGTATGAATACCTGTTTAAACACGAGCTTACCCATGTTTTTGAATTTCTGGTCGAGGGGAAGGTTAATTTTATCTCTGACATCTGGTTTACTGAAGGCATTGCCATTTACTGCGGAGGGGGATTATTTGGAATTACAGATATCGATGACCTGGAAAGCTGGATCGCTAAGAACAGTGAAGATCCCGGTCAGGGGAATCCGATCCGGATCCATGTATGGGATGATTTTCCCCCGGGAGCAGACATTACGGGTTATTACTGTAATGTGTTCGATCTTACCATGAGATACCTGCTGGATCCGGACGGGTATGGAAAATCAATGAAAGATGTACTAAATAATTTTTACGATATCCGAAACGGTATGTTATTTCCCGATGCATTCCAAAAGAATTTTGGGATATGTATCGCTGATTTTGAAGTGGAATATTATGATCGAATGCGGGTATACCTGGGTGGTGGGGAATAAATCATGTTCCTGGCCATCCAGTCATCATTCGTCCAACTCCTGTTCGGGCCACCCTATACTGTTTGACCAAAGCCTTTCATGTTAACAAAAATCGTATTAACTTGAAGTTTTATTTGATGGTGTTTTGCAAACCGTATAACACTTCGATAACGTATATTAATTTTTAAAACCAGAACCATGTTAAAAAAGAGACATCTGATTTACCTGTCTGTTTTGTTTTTCCAAACCACTGTAATGGGCCAGGGTGTTAAGCCTGTGCATTGGGGACTTAAAGCATTTCATTTTGAAGAGGTGCAACTTGGAGATATCAACTTTTACGTTTCGGAACAGGGAATTGACCAGGAGAAGCCCATTCTTTTTCTGTTCAGTGGTACGAGGGGGCTCCCCACCATGCTTGTCGTGCAAAGCGAGGATGAATCGCTTCAACTGGGGACAGTTCCCCCGGATGTAATTTATTCTTTTATAGGTGATTACCATGTCGCTTTCATGGGAAAGCCGGGAACACCTTTCTGCGATACGATGCAGGTGGAGGAAATCAATCCGCTTCAGAATCTCGAAGATTACCAGCCAAGCAGGGAATACGTTGAAAAGTGTGGACTGGAGTGGGAAGTGACGGCTGCTTCCCTGGTGCTCGATAGCCTATGTAATATGTTACCGCATTCCGGTGAGAAAATTGTTGCTATGGGATTTTCTGAAGGAGGACATACTGCAATCCAATTTGCTGCTAAAAATCCTGAGATAACACACCTGGTGTGTGGTATAACCGGTGGACTGAATCAATGGTATTCCAGCATCATTAACCGAAGAATGGATGCAGCTGCCGGTACAATTACGCACAGGGAAGCTCAGGTTGAGGTCGAAAAACTATTTGCTACTTACAAGGAGATCTACGGCGATCCGGACAACACAGAGAAATGGTATTATGGACATCCCTATAAACGGTGGGGCAGTTTCTGCAGTGTGATTCCTCTTGAACAGCTGGTAAAGATGGAAATCCCTATTCTTTTCCTCTGCGGTTCCGCCGACCGGAATAATCCCATTCTCCAGTGTGATTATGTTATGCTTGAATTCCTGCGCCTGGGAAAAACCAATTTGACTTACCATGTGCTGCCTGGAAGTGACCATTGGTTTAGCGAGACGGTGGTGGAAGATGGAGAAGAAAAACACATATCCCGCAGAAAGGAAGCATTTCATTTGATTCAGGAGTGGCTTTCAGGTGAAGAATAGCGCCTGTCACATTCCGGGCCATGATATTTTTTCCCGCTGAATAGCATAGCAGTTGGTCCGTTGTTTATGGATTGATTTACCTCCGGGTTGCACCCTGTGAAATACTGGTTGTGTCAGTCATAAGACTAATGCAAAAAATTATTTCACAGGGCTTACCCGGGGCTATTAATAAGGGATTACTATGTGAGAATGCCGATGGCAAGAGAATCCATTTCTCATATAGAAATAGCTAGATCTATTCTGATTCACAAGGTAGAAGATCACTGTATCATATACTCATTTTGTTTTATCGGTTTGAAATGGGGTGAGCTGAAATCCGGTTTTTTACCATGGATAATGGTGTTGTAAAAATTAAAAACCGCTTCATTATCAAATTCAAACCGGTGGTATCCTGCGAAGCAGGTATGTTCAAATCCGGCTATATCCGTAAAATGGATGTATTCCGTGTTGGAAGCCTGGGGTTCAATCACCATGTTCCCCAGCATTTTACCTGAAGTCAGAATGTGAGCGCCGCGCAATACCTTGTCACGTTTGTTCAGAACCACGTATTTGTTATCCGAGATGGTCAACCGGGAGATAACTTCCCCATGCTCTTTTGTCCGCACGGCAGCAGCATTGAAAATAATGTTGTCAATGAATGGTTCATTCAGGTATTGCCAGCTTCCATTAACAACAAAGTGAGTAAGGTAATAATTTCCCAGGCTGTGAGCCATAACACTCAGGTGCTGGTCTTCTGCCATGGTGTTTTCGCGGTATTCTTTCAGGTTCAGCAGCAGGTTGTAGAAATTTTCACCGCACCGTCTTACCCGTGCCAGCGATTTGTTAAAATTGCTGTGTTTTGCCGGCCAGTCAAACAGGATTAAGGAAACATCATATCTTGTCTTTATCCTCCAGGCTCGGGGCAATGACAAGGGGAATGTCTTACCGTGTCCATGCACAAAGAGCAGTATATCCTTGCTGTCATCGATGCATTCCATTCCCTCCTTGAAACTGTTGAGGGGCCTGATGAGCCAACGATCCCCTGTACATGCCACTTCCAGGTAGGTTACTTTCCTATATTCCGCCAGGGCGTTCGGGAAATATATTTTGTATTCATCATCCGGGGTAAAGGGCCGGTTTGTTACGATCAGGATGGTCGGTATTGTATCCGGCATGGGTTCGGAAACCAGGTCGATTTTTTCCCAGTCCGGTTCATTTATACAGAATCCCTCATTCGTTTGAGAGAATGCATCACCCAGAAGGAAAAAGGCAAAAAGGAGACAAAGAGCTTTTTTCATAATATCTTTGTTTCTATTCGGATTTGTCCGGATAAAAATAATGATTAAAAATCATTCTATCACCTGGTTTTTCAGGAGGTATACATTCACGGAATCATGGGAGGGATAGCGAAAAATATCCCAGTCCCCATCCTGCTCGAAATCAGCTACCTGTCCATTGTAAATGCCATTTTCTTGAATGATAAACGGTGTCCATTTTTGGTAGTTGCTATCACTCAGGAAGATCGTTACTTCAAAACTGGTAATCCCTATATTCAGGGCCCTGCTTCTGTTGATACCTGCCAGTACATCGAAGTCGCCATCCAGGTCAAAGTCATAAACCTGAAGTGTATGGCAAGCCGGGATACTATCGGTAATCCTGTTTTCTTCCCATTCGCCATGCTGATTTTGCATGTACAAGGATAAGGGATAACCGGATCGTTCGGAATGACTGATAAAAACTTCCGCTTTCCCGTCCTTATTGATATCGCGGAGGAATATTTTTGTTGCGTTTCTTGACCAGTCTCCTTCCTGTGTATTCCACTTCTTATCGATATTCTCCGTGTTCCATACCGCTTTCAAATCCCCACGGGGATTGTAAAAGACATGGGCATTAGCCACAATATCCCAAAAGCCATCACCGTTAACATCTCCCACTCCCATGCCTTCATGCACGTTCTTATAATTTTCAAGGTATAGTACCTTTTCCCAGTCATCTTTACCGACCTGCTGGAAAACGCTCAGTGAACTGTTCTCATAGGTAAGGACAGCCACATCCATTTTGTGATCCCCATTGAAATCGGCAAGGCTCAAGTCCTTCACAAAATTCGGGCTAATTCCGATAAAGTGGGCTTCCCAACCCGGATTCTCATACCAGTATAATCCTGATTTTTCACTTGCTGCTTCCCATTCCCCGGTGTGCTCGACGGCAAACAGATCGACATCTCCGTCAAAATCGGCATCGGCACATTCCAGGTCCCCGGAAGCAAAGGTTCCCCCGTTTGGGGATGTTTCGGCAATGATATGCCTTTCCCAGAGGGTGTTGTCCCTGCTGCCTTCGAAATAACCCAGATATCCGCCATGGGCGTTATTGGAGATAAACACCAGGTCTGCCAGCTTATCCCCGGTAATATCTGCCGGGTAATGCGCCCATAAAAATTCAACCGAGTCGGCAATGAGGTGTTGCTGAAAGCTAAGTTCATTTTGCTCGCAAGCATCCCCTTCCTTTTCCCCGGTTGTTCGGTTACAGGTTATCAACAGGCTGATGCAAAGTACAATGAGTACCAATCTGGTAAACATCTTTCTTTATTCGTTTCGTTGATAGTTATTGTTCCACTATTCCCTGGTGATCTTTAAAGCCAGCTCCCCTTCGGGAATGTTGATATCGATTGATAAAATACCTTCTTCTGATTTCATGCTTACCGGATCATTATAAACTCCGGTTAAAGTATTCAATTCCTGAATCCGGAAGCTTCCATCGCCTGTTGTTAGTTGCAGGATACTTTTTTCGGTACCGACAGCCCTTAAGTAAATTGCATACGTATTGCTCTTATCAGAGAGGGTATATGGAATTAATCCGGGGGAGCTCCGGATGCAGGAGGGATAAGGATACAGTTTTTCCAGTTCAAAGCTGTGCAGGAAATTAACCAGCACCTTCAGCTGCTGGCGCAGGGTTTTACTCCCTCCACCGGGAGCGCTGTTTTTACCCGATCCGTCTTCATGGCCTGGGAAAAATGAATAATCGAGGCTGTTGAACAGACCGCCGCCACTCAACATGAACTGCCATGACTGTCTCCTGTAGACCTGGTCTTCGGACCCGGCAAATCCGGATTCATCAAACCCGATCACCTTGTTGTAATGGTAGTTCCATTCTACCGCCTCTGGCCAGGCATAATGAAAGTTAATGATCGAAACACGGTCGCTTACTGCCGGGATGGGAGCTTTAAAGTTGGTATAGTTCTGTGCAATCAGGTGTTTTTTCGGAAGCTCGTTCTCCTCTTCGACAATGATTTCTGCCAGGTTTTCCTGCCATACCATGGATGCTTCATCGGCAAAATCGGCTTTGTAGGTCCAGTCACCCGGATTCAGATCCTCTTTGTTGACGATGTTGTACACCGCTACCGGATGATCAGACCATGGTTCATTCTGTATCTCAAAGAAAAAATTATCGAATTCATTCAGTTCATTCACCATTTTTCGTACCAGATCGGCCTGGTATGAAAAAAGGGATCCGTTGTTCCGGGTGTGTGCATCAAACCGTGTCAGATCATCTGTAACGTTTACATTATTTGCCGGATTCTGGGGGCATATATCCCAGTGATCATCCCGGTAGATGGATGAGAACAGGGTCACCTCAACGATTATGTTATGATCGGCAGCAACCTGCATGAAATCACGCAATCGCTTGAAATAGGGTTCATTCCATCTTGACAGGTCATATTTCACTTCTCCGGACAGATCATTTATGACCATTGCCCATGGTGTGATGACCCTGTCCCGCGCCGGAGCCAGGGTATTGTTTTTGATCCCGAAACTCACCCCCTCAATTTCGAAATATGTCCCTGCAAACATCCGTGTGTAGTTCATTCCATCTGCTGAGAGCGATTCAAGATAGGTACGGTAGTCGAAGTCAAGGTTGAGCACCGCACCGTAATGTTCGGCAGACGAAACCAATGCCAGGGTTTTGCCTTTGAAAAGGAAATAATGCGGATTCTCCGGATGCAATTGAATGGGACCATCAACCGGGAACTTTTCATCTTTTTGCGATACATTTCCGGTGCAAGCCATCAAAGGGATGACGATTAAAAAAAATAGGATTAATCTTCTGAGTTCTTTTTTAATCATAGTCGACGAAGGTTTTTAATCCTGCTTTGAATTGAATCTTGATGTTCTGTATCCGAAATGTTTGGATCTTTCAAATCGGTAAACATTTTGCATGGCAATTCATTGCATTCGCCACAATTCCTGTATCCTTTCTGATTAATTGAACAATCATACAAAGGACAAATTCCTGTAACAGTGGCTTGGGCTGTCCAGAACGGTTTTCCGTTCATCATGAAGCAACCGGTGCATTCTTTCTGGAAGAATTGGCAATCATCACAAATGAGTCCGCATGCAGATATTTTCATAAGACTATTTAAGTGCTTCTCAAAGCATCCAATGTTTCTTTTGACGGTTTATTTGGAATAACGGCGATGACCTCTCCGTTATATTCAAAAATTTCCTTGTCATCGGCGGTAACTTCTCCAATTACCGCAACATGATCGGTTTCAGAACGAATGGCTTCCACCACCTCGTCAACGGATTCCGGTGCGACATGAACCACATACCGGGCTTGTGTCTCACAGATCAAAATTTCCTGAGGGGTAATTTCTTTATTAGAAACCGGTACTTTGGACAGATCCAGTTTTACTCCTAATCCACCATACCTGGCTGATTCGCATACTGCAGCTCCGATACCTGCAGCACCTAAATCAGAGCAGGCTTTGATCTTACCGGTACCAAAAGCAGCCAGAGCTGCTTCCAGGGCGGATCTCTCCTCTTCAAACAAAGCGATGGCCGGGCGCATCTCTTTTACCAGGCCAGCTCTGTAAAGCGTATCGTTTCCGTCATTATCTGTCACCCCTATAATGATAATCTTATCCCCGGCATTTTTAGCCGGTTTGGTGAGTGGCTTTTCAGTGACCAGTTTGCCGATTACCGACACCACTACTGCCGGTACAATATCGGAAAATGAGGTGGAGAATCCCCCTCCGACAATAAATACATCCATAACCTTGCACATATCCCCCAGTCCTTTAACCATAATGTTTACCCTATCCTGACTGGTCATAATTTTGCACTTACCGCAGGTGCAGTGTCCGGAAAAGCCGCAGGGACCGACTATGACTTCCTGCTCAAGGGGTCTGGTGCCGATAAAATCCAGAAGAAAAATCGGCCGGGCGCCCATGGCAACCACATCACGCATTGCCCCTCCGGCACCGGTGGCGGCAGCGTCATAGGGCCTGGGCACGCAAGGGGAACAATGGCTTTCCATCTTAGCCACCACAAACCCGTTCATGCCCGGAACCTGAAAGACTGCAGCATCATCGTTTTTTTCAGGACCTATCACCAAAGCTCCCGGCCAGATCTTGTCTACCTGGCGATTTAATTCCTGAAAGCCTTTGAAATCAATTACTTGATCAATATTGTGATGCAAATGAACGAATAATCCGTGCATCAATGCTTTTTCAATTGTATTCATAGTACCTCCTTTTTTTAATGAAAGTAAATAGTATTTCTGTGTTTATGTTTATAAAATAAAATCTGTGGAAAGAAATTTTGATTGTTGATTATTAAGAATCTCAGTAAGAATTTTTTTATTGCGATCATTCTCCTTTAAAGCAACAAGTGTTCTGATAGAAAATACTTTCAGTGCATCACTTACTGATAAAGTTCCTTCAGCTGAATCCTTTCTTCCAGTAAATGGGAAAATATCCGGCCCTCTTTGACATTGAGAATTAATGTTTACTCTGCATACTTGATTAACCAGGGTATCAACAAGTATAGATATCGTTTCGGAATCTTCACCGAAAATACTTGCCTGTTGACCATAATTGGAGTTTATTACATAATCAAGCGGTACTTGAATGTCGTTATAACTCACAATAGGAATAATTGGCCCAAATTGTTCTTCATGATATATCCTCATGTTGTGATTTATGCCAGATAAAACCAATGGATAAAAGAATGATTTGTTTTTAATACCTCCGGATTGATTGCATATCCTAGCTCCTTTATTAACTGCATCATTAACTAAATCAGATAAATAATCTGCTTTATCAGGTTCTGGCAAGGGAGTAATAAAAACATCTTCATCCCATGGCATGCCGATATTCAGTTTTTCGACCTCTGATGATAATTTTCTTATAAATGCATCAGTAATGTTTTTATGCACAAAAATAATTTTAAGAGCAGTACATCTTTGTCCATTATACGATAAGGCACCGGTAATACACTCATGGGTAGTTATATTCAGATCGGCATCTTCTAATATGATAGCTGGGTTTTTAGCCTCTAATCCTAAGACCGATTTCAATTTATGTGGATGGGGATGTTGTTTTTTTAATATATCAGCTACTTTGCATGAACCAATAAATGCCAATACATTTACCTTACCAGATTTCATAATTGGAGCAATTACTTTTTGCCCTTCACCGTAAACTGTATTAACTACTCCTTTTGGGAATGCATCCCGAAATGCTTTCAATAGAGGGGAATGTAATAAAACTCCAAGTTTAGGTGGTTTAAAAATTACTGTATTACCCATAATAAGGGCAGGAATTAATGTTGTGAAAGTCTCATTCAGCGGATAGTTGAACGGCCCCATACACAATGTTACTCCAAGGGGAGCCCGTCTTATTTGGGCTATAATACCTTGTTTAATTATAAAGCGAGAAGAATCCCTATCTATATCCTTCAGTGCTTCAATAGTATTATTGATGTAATCTGTGGTTCTATCAAATTCATTTTCAGCATCTTTTAAGTTTTTACCAATTTCCCACATTAGTAATTTAATTACAATATCTCGCTGTTCTTTCATCAGCAGAATGAACTTCCTGAAACAACCAATTCTTTGTTCAATAGTCATCATAGGCCATTCACCCCTGCCATTATTGTATGCCTCAGTAGCTGCATTTAACGTATGTAAGGATGTCTCTTTATCCATTAAAGGATAAGTGCCAATGAAGTTGTATAAAGAGCCTTTTTCGGAAATATATACTGGAGAATAAACATTTTCGAATTCTCCTTTCCATTGGTGTAATTCTCCATTAATTAAATATCCTGTTTGATTAATGGGTATTGGTATACGATAACGCTCAGGTATTTCAGTTATCTCAGGAAAGATCGTTTCAATTTTTTGTTTCATGTGTATCCGATTTCTTTCTTATTGATTGTTCCACTGTATATTAATACGTTTCCCATTGACTTTATTTCAAAAGTTTACCGAGGGATAACCCATTGCAATTGTCCCGAATATTCTTTCCTGTTATGTTTGCTTTCCAGGTTACTTCTCCACTGGAAAAGGCAGTTCAGTCTTCAGTTTTGGAGGGGTGAGGGTCCTGTTGATATGGTCCACAAGCAACAGTGCATACTTGATGGTCTGCTTCATTCCCTCCAGTTCCCATTCCGGGTTGAACTCGTCTTCCACCGTGTGGTAATCCCCTTTCCAGAATTCAGTGTAGTTTCGCTCTCCTGAAGCTTCATCCTCCCCGGCAGAAATCCAGACAGCTGGTATCCCATACCGGGCAAAGGAGAACTGGTCGGAGCGGTAGAAAAGTCCCTGGTTGCTCATGGAGAAGGTGGAGTACTCCAGGTCGTCGCGGGCAGCCAGCTCTTTGATCATGGGTTCAAAATCGGAAAACCTGGCACCGATGCCCATGATGCTGTTGGTTTTTCCCCAGACCGGTGTTGATTCGAAATTGATGTTGGCGATGATGCTGCTACGATCGGTATTCTCGACATAGAATCGGGAGCCCAGCAGTCCGGATTCCTCGGCATTGCATGCCAGGATGGTAATGGTGTAATGAAGGTCCTCCTGGAATTCTTTGAGGATCTTTGCCACAACCATCATGGCTCCAACGGCTGTCCCGTTATCGATCGCTCCATTATAAATATTGTCACCTGCCTTCTCCGGATCCATTCCCAGGTGATCGATGTGGGCACTCAATACGATCCTCTTATCTGTTTTCCCGGGGATCTCAGCAACCACATTTCGGTTCATGACATCCCGGATATGGTTCTTCCCCGCGATGTGGAATGAGAAGCCCAGTTCGGTGGGTCTGAAATCCCTGGAATTAGAGGCATCATACAGTGAATCCAGGTCAACATCGGCGGATTCAAGGATCCTTCTGACGGCACTCTCCTGGATCCAGCCCCTGAACTTCAGGTTGTTCTGTAAATTTGATTCGATATACAGTTCTTCCCCTGTCCATGAATTCCTTACCACATCCCAGTCATAACCGGCCGATTCGTCCGTATGGATCAGCAGGATGCCGGCGGCACCCCTGCGGGATGCCTCTTCAATATGATAGGTCCACCTCCCGAAATAGGTTAGTGTATGCCCTTCAAAGATCTCCGGGTTCACCATACCGGGATCGTTGACCCGGGTGACCACGATCTTATCCTTCACATCCATGTCCTTGTAATCATTCCAATCCCAGAGTTCTGTTGTGATCCCAAAACCAACAAAGACCGCCTCCCCGGTCAGGTTGACCTCTGTTTCCTCAACGGAAAAGGTACCCACCACATCCTCCGGGTAATTCAGCGGGATCCCGTTTGCTGAAAAGTCAAATCCATCGTTCGAGAACCCCTTCATCACAAAAGGTTGGAAATAGGATCCGTCTATTCCCGGCTCAAAATCCATGAATTTGAAGAGGCTTTGCACGGAGATCTCGGCAAGTTCGCCCCCCCGGGTTCCCGGAGCCCGTCCTTCAAACAGATCGTTTCCCAGCAGCTCGGTAATACTCTCCATTTCTGCCCTGGAAACCTGGTCTGCCCGCTGTTCCAGCGTCAGGGAGGATGGATTTGAGCATGCCCCCAGGATCATTCCATAACAAAGAATTGTTGTCAGATTTCTGATTCTTTTCATGCTTTTGTTGTTTTAAAAGGTCGAACGTATAAAGATATTAAAGATTTTTGTTTCTGCCTGCAAGAGTTTAGTTGATAGGGGCTACCATTCATTCAACTTGAACTGTTCAGGGCGCTCCTTTATTACACGCCTCAGCCATTCTTCAGGATAGCCTGCTCCCCTTGCCCTGCCGTTTTCATCTTTCACATAGCCGTCATTATACTTTGTCAACAGGCTTTCACCCAGTTCTATCCATTTCTTAATGACATATTCAGAGTGAGCATTACAATAATTGGTCAGGTAACGCGCCATCAGGTCAGGATCAGTATGATATAACTCAAGAGCAGCCTTTTCGACCGCAGACTGCGATGATATGGCAATTCCTTCCAGCTCGCCCTGTACTTTTTGAATATCCTCAATCATATAGGAATACTTCAGGTTTGCATAATTGGCAACAAAATTAAACACCCACCAGGCCGATTCCCACGAAAATTCTTGCAGGTCACCTGCTTTGTATACCTCAGGCACATTGTCAACACAGCAGTAGAATGGAACAAAACAGGTAGTATAGGCATCATCAACACCATACCAGTTAATACCTCCGATTGGATCCGGCAGCCATGAACGCGACTGTGAAACGAAGGAGTAGGCTGTCTGCTGTGTAGCAACAGGTCTTTCCCATACATATGATGTTCCGTCAATTTCCCACCCGAGCGGACGCCAGCGGTAAGGACTTCCAAAAGGTCCGGCATCAACACCTTTTGTCATGTCATATTCGGTTCCTTCATAGTGATCGCGTAGCAGTGCAAATAAATCTTCAAGGGAAATTTTTTTATCCGGTTTAATCCAGAGCGGATAAGGTTCAGCGCCTTCCACACCACGATGATAATCAGGGGATAAGTCCAGTGAAGGGGCAGCCCGTCTGAATACACTCCATACACGTGAAGCGCAGGAATGCAGGCTTGAAGGTGTAGGTGGGCAGTAGGCCAGGTTAAAACGGAATGGTTCACCTGAATCAGGATCATAATATCCTTTCTCTATGGCAAATGATTTTACATCATCAGAATACATGCAATTTTCCTTATCGTCAAAAGGTATCTCTCCTATCCTTGACAAATTAGCATGGCACGAAATGTACCCGTCGGGTACTCTCAGTGCAACCCAGAGTGCCCCTTTAACCCCGGGTCCTTTGCCCGACATTTCAAGTATCCATGCCTCACCGGGATCAGATATGGAAAAAGCCTCCATCGAGCTGTTGTATCCATATTCTTCTACCAGGTCAACAATTACCTTTATTCCTTCCCTGGCTGTTTTTGCCCTCTGAAGCATCAGTTCCATTAACATCCCGTAGTGCATCAGTCCTTCACGATTAACCAGTTCCCTCCTTCCGCTGGTTGTTGTTTCACCTATCGCAACCTGGAATTCATTTACATTTCCAACAACCCTGTAGGTATGAGGAACCTGCTTTATCTGATGAACCTCTCCATTCCTTTTCCTTATTTCAATAAAGGAATCATCATCATGGTCCATTGCAGTAATATGCTGCATACGGCCAACAAACTCAGCATCACAGGCATATGTAATCATAACCGAACCGTCTGCGGAAGCTCCTTTTGAAACAAGCACACTGGTGCAGTTATCATTCCTTTCCTGTGAATAGGAATTCAAAATCAAGAAACACAAGCTGATAATTACTGAAATTTTTTTCATTGTACTATTTTTTTTAAAGCAATTTGTATTTATAAATTTTCTTTTAACCGTTCAGATATTTATCAAGAAAAATTCTCAATCCACAGACTCTGAAACCACCTGATAATAAGTAATCCTCATCCTCTTTTATGATGATATAGTTATGAGATGTTTTGAGGATTTGCACTGCTTCAGTGTTTCCCCTGGTTGGTCTTGTTTCCGAACCGTATTTTATTTCTATCGAAGCTACCGGGCGATTGCCTTTTGTTAAAACCATATCAAGTTCAGCACCATCGTGAGTGCGATAAAAATAGACTTTCCTGTTTGCAGGCAATAGAGGAATAATCTGCTCGACCACAAAGCCTTCCCATGATGCTCCTTTCTTAGGATGACCGGAAAGTTGTTCCATACTTTCAATACCGGATAAGTAATGCATAATCCCAGAATCCCGGATATAGACTTTTGGAGATTTCACAATGCGTTTTTTAACATTCGTATAATAAGGTTCTATTAAACGGATAAGAAAAGCATTTCGGAGAAATCCTATATAACTTTTTATTGTATTTATAGTAAGCTCCAGGCTTCTTCCAAGTTCGGCATAATTAAGGAGATTACCGTGGTAATGAGCAAGCATTGTCCACAATCTTTCACCAGTCAGACTGTCAGCCGGAAATCCAAGATTCGGGAGATCCCGTTCAAAATATGTCTTAACATAATTGTTCATCCAATTCAGCCAGTATTTTTTTTTCAGGAGGGCGTCGGGGAAGCCACCATACATCCAGACATCTTCAATTTTGAAGCTGCCCCCCAGTTCTGGTAAAAGGAAAGGGGTTAGTTCATGGTATGCTATTCTGCCTGCCAGTGTTTCAGAGCTGTTTCGTAGCAGATCAGGACTTGCTGACCCAAGAATCAGGAATCTCCCAGGGTGTCTGTTCTGATCAATCAGTGCACGCAGGACAGGGAATAAATTCTTTTTTCTCTGAACCTCATCAATGATCACAAGATGGTTTTCAAATTGTTTCAGGTACGTCTCAGCATCTTCGAGCTTGATATAGTCTTTTTGAAATTCAAGATCGAGGTATAATGAAAGTCTGTATTCCTTTTGTATTTTTTTTGCGAGGGTTGTCTTACCAACCTGTCTGGGACCTGTTATTGCCACACACGGGAATCCCTTAAGCAGATCCCTGACAATTTGTTCTGAAATCCTGTTTTTCATTTAGCAAAGATAAAAAATTAAAACGTAAAATGTGCATTTAGGTTACATATTTTATGTTTTATTTTAATCCTCCTTCTCCGCATGCTGTCGCCGTAGCATCAGCGCAGGCGTTGGCTGGGATTCCGATCTTCTATTCAGTATCTTCTGTTTCAGATTCTCTTTCCTCAGTACCTACTTCTTCATCCTCATCTTCACAGGACGATATATTAACCTCTGACATATAAACAATTTTCCATTCCCCATCTACTTTTTCCAGAAATCTTACTCCTATACCTATAAAATTTATTCACCCAAACTAATTGCTATTAAGAAAGGTGCTGCATTGGTCATTGTTGAAATATAATCGATTGATTTTATTGTTTTATCGGCATAAGGATTCTCCCATTTGTAAATAAACAAAGTGATTTGCATTCCTCTTTTTTCAGTTAAATCATTTAGACCGGTCCAAGCCTGTGTTGCATTTTCCGGCATTTCATCTTCCTGAGTAAACCACCAGTCACGCAATGCATCCATCTATTTAATTGAAATGGTATCTGAACATCCATCTTCATAATGAACCACATATTGCCCCACTTCCTTGCCGTTTTCTTCTCCCCATGCGCTTGCATGTAAAACATAAATTTTTGATGATTCCTGATTTACTTTTATGCCAGCTACTTTCTCAGGATACTTTATTTTTCATAGTTTTGATTTATTAGTGCATTAAAAAACAAAATATTAAATAATTCATATTTTGCTATCCTTTTGCAAGTGATTGCACATGTAATCAATGACCAGAGAGCTTGTTTTTACCCGCCATTCAAGTGTCAATTTTCCTTCATATTCTTTTGAAGGTTTGAAATATTCTAAAAAGTACATAAAATTATAGTCCTCAGGGGTAACTTCCATTGAAAACGGCTTCCTTTTTTTGATGTTTTGTTTACTGACATAAAACTGAACTGTCCAAAGTTCATCAGGGTGAATTGTATATTCCTTAAATCCGAAATCATCAGGTACAGGTAAAAGTGGTTGTGAATTTTGAATTATTGTACAAAACAGTAAAGGGATTATTAAAATGTACTTCATACATACAGATTTTATATAAATAATTCTCTTATTATCTTTCGTGCATTGATTTTAAAATAACAGCTGACGGTTATAGCTAAAAAATGTAGGGCATTTGATCCCTTTTTGTGGCAGGCTACAGCTAAAGTTTATTTTTATATTTTACTATTTTTCACTACCTCTTTCTGCCCTATGGTTTTTAGCTGATGTTAGGTTTTTGTTGGGCTTTCTTTTATGCTATTGATAATTGATTGTTTTTGTCAAATTCTATAGTGAATTTAACCTTAGCCTTCAGGGCATCAAAGACTTTCATTATTGTTGAAAATCTTACGTCTTTTGTGTTATTCTCAATCTTTGATATCTGTGCTTTCTGAACACCAACTAATTTTCCGAGTTGTTCCTGAGTTAAATTCATTTCTTTGCGAGTTTCTCTGATCATTTCTCCAATCAAATCCATTTTTAATTCGAATTCAAATTTATCCCGCTCAGGTGTTCCTTTTTTACCTATGAATTCATCTGTTACCTCATCGAGAGAATAAGTTTTAAATTTTGTGGTTTTCATAATCCTTATCATATTATTCATTTAAGAATTCAATCATAATCCTGGTTGCTTTTTCAATTTCTTTTCTTGGCACTTTCTGTGTTTTCTTAATAAATCCGTGCGTACATATTACCAGGGTGTTTTTATTGTCTCTCTTATCCCAAAAAGCAAGCAATCTGATCTGTTTCTTCTGGTATTTTGTTCTGAACTCCCAAATTTGATCGCTTAACTTTTTAAATAGTCCGGGATCAAGAGACCTTTTTGCTTTCCACAGATTGAAAATAATCTTATCCCTAACTTTTTTATCTAATGATTGGAGGAAGTCCTTTACTTCTGCCAGTAAAACAATATCAAATTTTTCCACCCAGTAATATATTTTAGTCGACGAGCAAAGATAATGAAAAGTTTCCTTATTGGGAAATATATTTTCGGAATATTTTTAAAAGCCCAATTAAACCTAACGTTCAGGTGCATGAGCCGTTAACTTGCCTGCCGGAGGCAGGAATGGCTTATGCACTCTTGTTGGGTGCTGTTGACTAAAACTACTTATTATTGTATTTGAGAACACTATCAGGTATAGGTTTATTTTCAAATTCTGCTATTTGCTTTAAAATCTTTTTATATTCCTCCTCAGTATATAAACCTCTGGAAATACCATCTTCATATAACCGCTTTAGGAATTCATGGTGGTAAGAGTAACTAAAAGAATCCGCAACTTGATAAATATCAAAATTAAGATTTGAATTTGTTACTCTTGAAATTGTATCACAGGATAAAATAGATGTTAGAATTAATTCATCCCTGTTCAAAAACTCTATACAATAAAATAGGCTATTATCGAATAATGTATCACGTGGATTAACCCATATTGTATCATTGCTTCTCTTATAGTGGTAAATAAACCCACCCCATATAGTATAATGCAAATATGCATCAGAATCAAAGGTTACTTCATAATAGAGAGATTCCGATTTCCAATAACCAGACCATGTGCCTAAAATAGAATGAGTGTTATGAACTCTTTCACAGGAGAGAAAGAATATTAAGATCAATATGATAGTTAAAGATTTCTTCACCAATTTATTGATAATAGCACACAACTTACTTATAAATTCACCTTTTGGGTTTGAAGGTGAATATGTATGACATAATGTTGTGTGTAAATGTAACAGACCCAAAGGTTTAGTGGAATTTATTAACAATAAAATTACGACCTATTGGTTAAATTCCAAATCATCAAAACCAAATAGTCGGTGATTAAACGTTTGTAAACGGATAACAAATATCAAAAAAGATGTTTACCTTTGTATAGAAGAATTAACCCATGTACCGGACCGATATTTATATCAAGAAGTACAAGAAGTTTCATGCACGGCGCCTCTTCGAGTGCTGGATCTTTTATTGAATCCTGCTACCGTCCCTGAACCGGGACGGACTTTCCTCTTTTTAACACCCGTTTCCCCGTTTATTAATTCCCTTTTGTTTATGAAAGGACTGATTTACGACATAAAAAAATTTGCTGTTCACGACGGACCCGGGATCCGGCAAACCATCTTTTTCAAGGGTTGCCCCCTGAACTGCTGGTGGTGCCATAACCCGGAAAGCAGGCTCTGTTCGGAAGAAATAATCACCGAAAAGAAACCGCTGGATGGCATGGTGTTTACCGATGAAAAAACGGTTGGGCAGTGGGTCACCCCGGAAGAGGTAATGCATGAAATTGAGAAGGAGATTGTGTTCTTCGACGAATCGGGGGGAGGGGTTACCTTCTCGGGAGGTGAACCCTTACAACAGTTCGATTTTCTCATGGATCTCCTGAAAGCATGCCGGGAGAAAGATATCCATACCACACTCGATACATCCGGCTTCTGTAAGGAGGATAAGTTTGAAAAACTATTAGGGGAGGTTGACCTGGTTCTGTACGACCTGAAACTGATGGACGATAAACTGCATAAAAAATATACAGGCGTCTCAAACCGGGTTATCCTGAATAACCTGAAACTCCTGTCCGAAGAAGGAGCGGAGGTGATCATCCGGTTCCCCGTTGTGCCCGATATCACATACACCAGGGAGAATGTCGATGCACTGAAAAACTATATCACTGCGTTGAAACCCGGTATAAAGGATATCCATCTTTTGCCTTATCACAATACCGGTAAAGGGAAATACGAGCGGTTCAATATCCCGGACCGGATGAATGGTGTGGGCTCAATGAATAATGACGACCTGGCGGAATTGAAAAAGGAGTTTGAAGAGATTGGATTTGCAGTGAAAATTGGAGGGTGAGGGAGCAGAGAGCATGGAGCATAGAGCAGAGAGCAGAGAGCATAGGGCAAAGAGCATAGAGCATAGAGCAAAAGAATGATGAATGGAGAATGATGAATGAAGAATGAAGAATGAAAGAGTACGAAGTACAGAGTTCAGAGTTATGAGATGGAGACTGGAGGATGAGGAAAGTTAAAAGTAAAATGTTAAATGTTAAAAGTTATTGGTTAACAAAGGACCAGAACAAAATATCGAATAACGAACAAAGAATATTGAATTATGAAGTTACTCCGTTCTTCTTTTTCCCGAAGTCCAGCCTGCTGCCAACCTTCCCTCCTCTGCCGGGGAACCCAGCAGGCAAGGCGTAACTTGTCATTTAACCGAAAACCAGAAACCAGAAACCAGAAACTAACTTATTATGACCGAGCGAATAAAAAAACTGAGGGAACAGAGCCTGAATGCGGTGAACAGGCTGTCACCCGAACGGGCAATCCTTGTTACGGAATTCTACCGGAGCAATATCGCCAGGGAGGTATCCGTACCCATGCAACGTGCTCTGGCTTTCAAGTACATCATGGAACATAAAAAGATATGCATCAACGAGGGGGAAATCATTGTTGGCGAGCGGGGACCTGAACCAAAAGCAACACCCACCTACCCGGAAATCTGCCTGCATTCACTCAAAGACCTTGAGATCCTTGATACACGCCCGAAAGTGTCCTTCAAAGTGGATGAGAAGACCAAAACCGTCTACCGGGATGTGATCATTCCCTTCTGGAAAGGGAAAAGCAACAGGGACAGGCTGATGAAGCAGATGTCGCCGGAATGGATCGATGCATACAATGCGGGTGTTTTCACGGAGTTCCAGGAACAACGTGCACCGGGACATACAGTGTGCGGCAACAAGATCTACCACAAGGGGATGCTGGATCTGAAAAAGGAGATCCGGCAGGCAATAAATAACCTGAACTTTTTTACCGATCCGGATGCGCTCGATAAACGGGAGGAACTGAAAGCAATGGATGTGGCAGCAGATACCATCATCCTCTTTGCCAACCGGCATGCAGACACCCTGGAGAAACTTGCAAAGAATGAGAAAAAGAGCCTGCGGAAGAAAGAACTGGAACAGATGGCAACGATTTGCAGGCATGTTCCGGCTCATGCTCCCCGCACTTTTCACGAAGCACTGCAGCATTACTGGTTCATGCATCTGGGTGTGATCACCGAACTGAATCCGTGGGATTCATTCAACCCCGGGCGGCTCGACCAGCACCTCTACCCGTATTACCAGCGTGAAACTGCAGAGGGAATCCTGACCAAAGAAGAGGCAGTCGAACTCCTGCAATCGTTCTGGATTAAGTTCAATAACCATCCGGCTCCCCCAAAAATGGGAGTTACCGCAAAGGAGAGCAATACTTACACCGATTTTGCACTCATTAACCTGGGGGGCGTGAAGGAAGATGGCTCGGATGCGGTCAACGAATTAAGTTATATGATCCTCGATGTGGTGGAAGAGATGAGAATCTTACAACCCAGCTCGATGGTTCAGCTCAGCAAGAAGAATCCCGACCGGTTTATTCACCGCGCCGTGAACATTACAAAAACAGGATTTGGACAACCCTCAATCTTTAATACCGATGCCATTGTGCAGGAACTGGTCCGGCAGGGCAAATCGATTGAAGATGCGAGGAACGGTGGAGCCAGCGGATGCGTTGAAACCGGAGCATTCGGAACGGAATGTTACTTCCTGACCGGTTATTTCAACCTCAACAAGATACTCGAACTTGTGTTGTATAACGGGTATGATCCCCACACAAAGAAGCAGATCGGACTGAAAACAGGAGATCCCGGGAAGTTCAAAACTTTTGACGAGTTGATGGATGCCTATAAAAAACAGGAAAACTACTTTGCCGATATCAAGATCAAAGGGAACAATATCATCGAAAAAATTTATGCCGGGTACATGCCCGTTCCCTTCCTCTCCCTTCTGATCGACGATTGTATCACGAATGGAAAAGATTACAACGCAGGAGGAGCAAGGTATAATACCAGTTATGTCCAGGGAGTAGGGTTGGGAAGCATCACCGATAACCTGACCGCTTTGAAATACCACCTTTTCGATGAGAAAACCCACACCATGGATGAAATGATCGAAGCCATGAAGGCAAACTTCAAAGGGTATGAACCGCTCCGGAAAGAATTGATCTACGATACACCCAAATACGGGAATGATGATGACTATGCAGATAACCAGGCAAAACGGGTGTTTGAGATTTTTTATGAATCGGTGGATGACAGACCCACGCCAAGGGGTGGAACCTTCCGGATCAACATGCTGCCGACCACCAGCCATATTTATTTCGGAGAGGTGATCGGAGCGACACCCGACGGCAGGAAAGCACATGAACCCCTATCGGAAGGGATCTCACCAGTGCAGGGAGCAGACCGTAACGGACCGACTGCTGTCCTTAAATCGGCGGCAAAAATTGACCACCTCCGTACCGGCGGTACACTGCTGAACCAGAAATTTTCACCGGCGTTCTTTCAGGATGAGGAGAGCATTATCAAACTATCTCAGCTTATCCGGAGCTATTTCAGAATGGATGGGCATCACATCCAGTTTAATGTAGTGAGTGCAGAAACATTACGGAAAGCCCAGAAAAACCCTGAAAAATACCGGGATCTGATCGTTCGTGTTGCAGGATACAGCGATTATTTTAATGACCTGGGGGAGGAGTTGCAGAACGAAATCATCCGCAGAACGGAGCATGGGATGGTTTAGATAGATTCGGTTAACGGTGGTCGGTAGAAGATAGAGGTGAGTGATGAGTACAGAGTACAGGGTACAGAGTTGAAAGAGAGTGAGATGATGTGACTGTGAGAGGGTGAGACTTTGAGACGGAGGGACTAAGGGACTGAGAGACGGAGAGGAAAGAAATTTCGAATATCGAACAGGGAATAATGAATATCGAAGGATAAATCATTACATGTTAATGGTTATTGATCATGGATTGGATTCATTTTTGTTTAGTGACCCATACTTTGAGCCTTATTTACTT
>CAZXGG010000014.1:61950-64726 GCA_964640125.1 uncultured Rikenellaceae bacterium | reverse complement strand
AAATGGAAGTCTATCCAAACCGGGACTCAACACAATACATCGATATTTACAAGATTCCCGATGTGAAAACCATGTTCCGGGGAACAATCCGTCATCCGGGCTGGTGTGAGTCCCAGGATGCCATGAAAAACCTGGGTATGTTAACGTGTAACAGGAAGAATATGGAGAACATGACCTTCGCACAATTCACCGGCTCATTCATCGGACAACCCGACGGGCAAAACATCAGGGAAAATGTAGCAGCTTACCTCAACCTCAATCCCGATTCGCTGCCGGTCAGAGCCATGGAATGGCTGGGGCTCTTTTCCGATGAACCGCTAAACCGTACCGAAGATGATCCCTTTGAAGTGGTTGCCGACCGGATGATCGAAAAAATGGAACTCACACCGGATGACCGGGATATGGTGCTCCTGCAACATGTCTTCAAAGCCAGCTATCCGGATGGAAAGAAGGAGATGATCAAATCCCGAATGCTCGATTACGGAAACCTGAAGACCGGAACATCCATTGCCAGAACGGTTGCTCTCCCTGCCGCCATTGGTGTGATGCTGATCCTCGAAGGAAAAATCACCGCCAGAGGTGTACAACGACCGGTTATCCCGGAAATCTACCTGCCCGTATTGAGAGATCTCGCTAACTTCGATATTGAACTGGTTGAAGAATACGGTTTGCCCTATGATGAGGAGGTGTTTGTGTCTTGATGAAGAAACAAGGCTGAGGCTCCCACCTTTGCTGAAGCTTCGGTGGGCAAAGAAGGCTGAGGCGAAGGTTTTAATGGAAATGGTTATCAGCACATCATCAACTTACGGAACGTTTAACCTATTAACTAGCAATATTTAACTTTTTAACATTCACGTAGTGAGGAGGAATGGTATGCAGTCATTATTAGCAGGTACACGGGAAAAGATGAGAGGGGGAGATGGGGTGACTGTGAGACGAAGTGAATAGTACTGGTTGCTGCCTGTTCGAAAAATGAGCCAACAGTAGATGGCGGGTATTAATAGTTTAAAATTTTTCAGTCCCAAGGGGCGTTATATAGTAGCCCAGGGTAAGCGAGCCTTTGCGAGTGCCACCCTGGGTTTCATGGAACACCCAAAACCCGGTCCAACTGCGTTGCTATTCAAGGGGGAAGCTCTCCTTGGACCGAAGATCACCATGCCCCAAACAGAAAGAAAAACTGAAAACTGAGAACGATAGACTTTCTTCTCCTTAAATCTGCCTGTCGTCAGACAGGGAATCGTCGGGACGGAGGATTTTTTTGCTAAGAATCAATTATAAATTAATTAACCTGAGGTAATTGGTCGGCATTGTTTCTAAAGACATGTCGCCCCTATCGGGGCTGGTTGTATATTCAAAATCAAGGCCATCGGCCCTGGATTATTGTAGAATTTAAAATGTACAGGGATAATACCAATCGCTGGAACTGCGAAGTTAATTGGAAAGTCATCCATATCATCCAGCGGAATGCAGGAAATGTATTCAGAAGTTATAATCAGCTCCAAAGGAGCATAATATAATAGCCCAGGGCGTTCATGCGATAGCATGATTAGCCCTGGGTTAAGGGTACGAAATGAATAACCGGTCCAACTGCAAGGATATTCAAAGGAAAATCATTTCATGGACCGGACAGCACCAAACGTATTTACAAAAGGCCTGGCCCTCTGAAATAATGTTATGGATTGGACCGGAATTTCTATTGAATATTGGGCCCCGGATCATCCCCTTAAAACCCCAGATATATTTCTCGTCGCTCGACTACAGCTCGGGCGACGAGTTCTTATCCAGTAGTGATACGATAACTTTCCACAATTCAAAAGGCCCTCTCTTAGTCATCGTATCACTGTGTCTTACTAGTAAATCCGTTCTGACCACTGGCCCCGTGAAATAAAGACAGGGTCTTTACTGTATTGCAATATTTCACAGGGCTGGATGGTGCAATGGGCTGGAGCAAGCTTGTCTGACCGATAAACAAAAACATAAATCCCCATCCGTCTGACCCGGAATAGGTCAGACGGTACCGATATAATCCCCCTCCGCTTTTTTTGTTCAATAGTCTTAGATTGCATATACCCCCCCCTCAAAACCCGAGATAAAACTCCTTCGTCAGCAGCCTGTACTCATCACTGTACCCGTGTCTTCCGGTGGTCTCTAAAACAATGGTTCTTTCCTCAACCGGTTTCTCCGTCCATTCAAACTGCATCAATACTCTTCTCACGCCCTTGCCGGGCAGGGGTTTTACATGAAGCTTCCGTGTACAAAACAGGTTTCCATTAGCCGCTTTATCCTGGAACAGACCTGCCTCTGTCACGGGCAGTATGACGCTAAATTTCCCTGTTTTATCCAACAAGCAGTCAATACCATTCAGCAGCTCGTCCCTGGTCAGGTAAACTGCATGCCTTGACATCGTTCTTCTGGGATCCGGATTAACCTTTGAACCAATAAAATAAGGCGGATTAGTGACGATACAATCGTATTTCCCTTCGTGAAAAGATCCCGAATGAAATTCCTGCAGCCGGACATTGAAAAGCCGGATCCGCTTTTGCCAGGGACTGTTCCGTATATTCTCACCAGCCTGGTGATGAGAATCAGGTTCCGGTTCAATGGCGTCAATCATTGCTTCCGATCGCTGGGCAAGCATAAGTGCAATAAGCCCGGTTCCGGTGCCAATATCCAGGATTCGTTTTGCACCGGAAACATCAGTCCATGCCCCGAGCAGAACACCATCTGTCCCAACCTTCATGGCACACCGATCCTGCCGGATGGTGAATTGTTTGAA
>CAZXGG010000014.1:0-61850 GCA_964640125.1 uncultured Rikenellaceae bacterium | reverse complement strand
CATCTGTCCCAACCTTCATGGCACACCGATCCTGCCGGATGGTGAATTGTTTGAACTGAAAATAAGGGTTTGACATTAGCTATAGATCAATGCTCCACGTATCATATCAAAGGTAATATTTGTAATGTTATGCTGTCCACCAGCCGTGTATTTCTTCAGTATTTAGGGAACAGTTTTTCATTTCTATTTTAAGTTATAATAAACCATACTATAGGTATTATTTTCATGCATGTTTATAAAGAGACGGTATGAGAATCCCGGTGGGATTCAATTATGAACCGGAGCGAAGCGGAGCTCACCGAAGGTAATAGCCCGGTACAAGCCCCGGCGATCTTGTCGGGGCGTAGTGCCAGGTATTAAGATAAGAGTAAAAACAACCCCGGATGGGGTTGAAGATTAGTACATTAACCCCTTTAGGGTTGATATTTCTTTAGTTATTATACCATCGGTTAACACCGGTGGTTAATCATTGTTATACCCCTGCCGGTACGGCAGGCAGGGGATTAATATTGACCCTATATCAGGGATTAACGAATATACCATCGCGCATGGTGAGCATTCTGTCAGCCATATTCGCCAGCTCTTTGTCATGCGTTACGATAACAAAGGTCTGTTTGAATTTTTCACGAAGCGAAAAGAAGAGCTCATGAAGTTCCATTTTGTTCTGTGAATCAAGGTTTCCTGAGGGTTCATCGGCAAGGATCACCGAAGGATCATTGATCAGGGCACGTGCTACTGCTACCCGTTGTTGTTCTCCTCCGGACAGCTCACCCGGTTTATGGTCCAGTCTCTCATCCAGCGAAAGGAAGTGAAGGATGTCCCTGGCTTTACTTTCAGCCTTTGCCCTGGAAAGATTCGCCACAAAGGCGGGAATACAAACGTTTTCCAATGCAGTAAATTCCGGTAAAAGATGGTGAAACTGGAAAACGAATCCGATGTTTTGATTCCGGAATTTCGATACCTGTTTTTCTTTCAAAAGGTTAACATTAACGCCCTCATAGATAATCGTTCCGGAATCCGGTCTATCCAGTGTACCAAGGATCTGAAGAAAGGTGGTTTTACCTGCCCCGCTCGGACCAACAATGCTAACAATTTCACCGCGCTCAATCTTCATGTCAATACCTTTAAGAACCTGAAGATCGTCGAATGATTTGGTGATATTTTTTACAGTTATCATTTATGATTAATGTTTTATTCTATGGCTCCTGTTTCTTTAAAACCCGTGCCCATTTCTTCTGTTTTTTCATCGGAAGACAAAAAAGAGATACATCGCATAACTTAAAAGAAAGATCAATCCCTTCAACCGGGTAATCTTACCCCCTTTAAACGGTAAAATAAACAGGAATAGCAGAAAGGATATCCCCAACAGCCAGAAGACATCAAAATGAATAACATTATATCCAACCTCTATCTCCCTTACCATACTGGTTATTCCGAGAATACCGAATAGGTTGTAAATGTTTGAACCGATGATATTCCCAATCGAGATATCCATTTCTTTCCGCATAGCTGCAATAACCGATGTAGCCAACTCCGGGATACTGGTTCCCAGGGCAATGATCGAAACTGATATAGCATGTTCGCTCACGCCGAATGTTCTGGCAATTTCTGAAGCACCTCTTACCAGCCAACCAGCACCCACCATCAAACCGGCTGAGGAGACGATAATCATAACTATCGCAAGAAAGAGTGGGTATCTCGGTTTTTCCAGCTTTCTCCCCAGCAGGTAATTTTCTCTCCTTGAGTTATAGATCGACCAGGTAATGAATCCAGCCAGAAACAGGACAAAAATCAATCCTTCAGTAAATTGCAGCCTGCCATTCAGGATGAAAAGATAGAAAAGAAGTGTGGCAATCATCATGATTGGCCAGTCGATTCGTACCGATTTGCGCTTAACCGGGATGGGCAGGATGATTGCAACCAAACCAAGAACCAGGGCAATATTGGAAATATTGGACCCCACTACATTCCCGATTGCAATAGCCGGGTGGTCAGCCAGGGCCGCTCTTACACTAACAAAAAGTTCGGGTGCTGAAGTCCCGAAAGAAACAACTGTGACACCCACAACAAGGATTGAAATGTTGAATTTTTTTGCCAGGGCAATTCCTCCACGCACCAGGAATTCTCCACTTACGAGAAGAATAATAAAACCTGTCAGGAGATAGATGTATTGCATAAAGGAAGTTGAGTAATGAATTGGCAAGGTGGGTAAGGATTCAAATCATTGCACCCGTTTCGTTACCCTCTCATAAGTTGTCCTTGATATTGTCTTTCATTTCATTGATATCCTTCCGGATATCATTCGAACTCTCATTGATCTCTTTTTTAATATCCTCCGTAGCTTTCTTGAATTCGCGCATTCCTTTGCCCAAACCTTTTGCCAGTTCCGGGATTTTCTTTGCTCCGAACAATACCAAAACCACAACGAGTATGATGAAGATCTCCGATCCGCTGATAAATAATAAAGCACCCATGGGCTGATATTGATTTACCTATACGAAAATAGTAAAGTTGTATCAAATATAAAAACCACGGCTTGCAAGAAATGTGGTTTGAGGGTGAATTCGCATCAACTTTTTCTCCTGCTTCTCAGCAACCGGAGTCCCTTTCCCTTTCCCACTGTATCATATACCAGTGGTGTAGCAATGAACAGAGAAGAGTATGTACCGACAATAACGCCTATCAGCAATGCGAAGATAAAACCTCTGATCACCTCCCCACCAAAAATAAAGATGGTCAATAACACAACAAATGTACTGATTGATGTACTGAATGTACGGCTCAGTGTGCTGTTGAGAGCCAGGTTCAGTATTTCTGCCCGTTCTCTTTTCCGGTAAAGTCCGGTGTATTCCCTGATCCGGTCAAACACAACAACGGTATCATTGATTGAATATCCGACCACGGTAAGGATAGCCGCAATAAAAGCCTGGTCAATCTCAAGTGAAAAAGGCAGAAAACCATAGAGAATGGAAAAGAGGCCCAGCACGATCGCCGTATCATGAATGAGAGCTGCAACGGCACCCATACCAAACTGCCAGTTCCTGAACCGGACTAAGATATAGATAAAAATGATGATCAGGGAGAATAAGATTGCCCATACAGCCTGGATTTTTATATCATCAGCGATAGTTGGTCCAACCTTTTGTGAACTCATAAGCCCTGCATGCTTGTCGGCATTCTGCTCGACGAATTTTTCCAGTGTAAAATCCTCACTGAAATAGGGTCTCAATCCTTCAAATATTCTCTCCTCCACCATTTCATCGATCTCTATTCCCGTGCTATCGATCCAGAATTGTGTAGATATTCGGATCTCATTGGTTGAACCGAATGTTTTCACTTCAGGCGTTTCATCCAGATAGGGAGCAAGTGCATTCTGGATATCAACGGTACTGACCGGTTGTTCAAAACGCACGACATAGTCCCTTCCACCGGTAAAATCAACGCTCTGGTTAAGCCCTCTGATAAACAGCGATGCAATACCAAGCATGACAATGGTACCGGATATTGTATAAAAAACCTTCCTTTTTGCCAGGAAATCAATATTCAGGTTCTTAAAGGCATTTTCCGTGATTTTGGTGGCAAAAGTGAGTGCACTATGCCGGGTCAGCATTAGATGGAAGATGAGCCGTGTGATGAAAATAGCAGAGAAGAGTGAGGTAAGGATCCCGATCACCAGGGTGGTTGCAAAACCCTTGATGGGACCGGTACCAAAGATATAGAGTATCGCGCCGGTTAAAAGGGTGGTGACATTGGCATCGATGATTGCCGAATAGGCATTTTTATACCCATCAGCAATAGCCAGTTTAATCCCTTTTCCGGCTTTCACTTCTTCCCTTATCCGTTCATAGATCAGCACATTCGCATCAACAGAAATACCGATAGTCAGAATAATACCCGCGATTCCGGGCAGTGTGAGTACAGCACCCAGAGAGGCCAGCACACCCATCAGGAAAAACATGTTCACGACAAGAGCAATGTCAGCAACAAATCCGGCTCTCCGGCTATAATAAAACAACATGTAAAGCAAAATGACAGCAAATGCAATCAGGAATGAGTTTAACCCGGATTTGATGGCTTCTTTACCAAGTGATGGTCCAATGATCGTTTCCTGAATGATCCGGGCGGGAGCATCCAGTTTCCCCGATTTAAGGATGTTTGCAAGGTCTCTTGCTTCATCAATTGAAAAGTCTCCGGTTATTGACGTACTGCCATTTTTTATTTCTGTAAGTACCCGGGCTGAAGAGCGTACCTGATTATCCAGTACGATGGCAATAAAGCGGTTCACGTTCTCCCTGGTCATGCGTGCCCAGGTTCGTGTTCCCTCACCATTCATGGACATGGATACCTCGGCATTCGCCTTGGTCTGACTGAATTCTACCCTGGCATTTGTCACAGCATCACCTGCAAGTGGTGCCTGCCCTTCCCGGGTGGTTACCTTGATGGCATGCAACTCGAAAAGGGTTCCAGATTCATCGTATCGATGTGGCTTGGCACTCCACAAGAATTTCACATCCCTTGGAAAGAGTGATTTGATCCGTTCCATGTTGAGGTAAGTATTTACCTGGGAGGTATCTCTAAAATGAGCAAAACCGACAATGCTTCCGGGAACAAACTGGCCATCTCTGGTAACATTGGGATACAGCAAGGCGAACAGCGGATTTTGAAGGTTGAACTGCTCCAGTGATTCGGGTTGATCTTCTGCCTGTGTTGTATCAGACGCTACCAGATCCATCAGGGATGTCTCCTGACCTGTTGTATCTTCTTCAGTCACCTGTTCTGGTTCAGGGGTGACCAATTCGGCGATCTCATCCTCAGTAACTTCACTGGCAGCCGGCAGTTCCATTTCACGAATGCGATCATTAGCCAGGGCCAGGTATTGATAGATTTCCGAATTTTCATAGGTTTCCCAGAATTCCAGGTTAGCGGTACTCTGCAATATGTTTCGCACCCGCTGTGGATCTTTAATACCGGGCAGCTGTATCAGAATCCGTCCCTTCATCTCCAGCTGGGCAATTCTGGGTTGCGAAACACCAAACCGATCAATCCTGCTTGTCAGAATGTTGAATGAATTATCAATCGCAACCTGTGTTTCTTCCTGAAGGACATCCAGCACCTCCTGGTTGGTGGAATTGAAATCAATCTTATCCCTTAACTCGATTGTTCCAAATATTGCAGCAAGCCGTGCATTCGGATCGATCTCTTCAAATGCCCTGCCAAACAGGGTAATGAATCCCTCCTGACTGCTTTCCTGGGAATGTTCTGCCACCTGGAGAGCCCTTCTGAATGCGGTATCCATGCTGTGGTTCGAAAGGGCAAGAATAATATCCTGAACGGAGACTTCCAGCACTACGTTCATGCCACCTTTCAGGTCAAGCCCCAGGTTGATCTCCTTCTCCTGACACTCTTTGAAGGTATTTCCCAGGAAACTCCATTCATCTTTATTCAAATCGGAAATTGAATCGATGTACTCTGTTTCAGCAACCAGGTCACCCTGGGCAAACTCCCGTGCATCCCTCTTCACTTTAAAGGTAGCTAATGTAAAGGACAACTGGTATATACTGACTAAAGCCAAAGTAATGGCAAATAACAAAATGGCTCCTCTGTTTCGCATTTCTTTGTATTTTATCCTGATGAGTACTCTTGTAGTTCTAAAATGTCGCGCAAAGTTATTAATTTTTTTCAGAATCCCGCTGCCATGGAGGCAGTAACATCGTGTTGGTTTCCCGCTTGAAAAAACCGGTCCGTGAACCGATTCACTCTTCCTGAACGGTCCTGTTCAATAAAACGATCCCCGGAGCAAAAAAGGTCCGGGGATCAATATTTCTGATAACCGCCAACCGGGTCAGAAGAGCTTCATATCATCCATCACCTTCATCACCGATTTAACAGCATCCGCCGATGCGTACAGCAGCTGTTTTTCCTCCTTGTTCAGGTCTATTTCGATGATCTGCTCAATACCATTTTTCCCTAATTTAACGGGTACTCCGAGGAAGACATCCTTTAAACCAAATTCACCATCCAGTTTTGCACAACATGGGAATATTCTGTTCTGGTCGAGGAGGATGGATTCAACCATCTGGGCAACTGCAGCACCGGGTGCATACCAGGCTGAAGTACCCATCAGTTTAACCAGTTCGCCACCGCCTTTTTTGGTTCTATCAACAATAGCGTCGATCACATCCTTTTCAAGCAGCTCGGTGATCGGGATACCGCTAACGGTAGTGTATCTCGGTAGCGGGACCATGGTGTCTCCGTGTCCTCCCAGAAGCAATGCCTGAAAATCCTGTGGAGAAGCATTCAGGGCATTTGCCAGGAAAGCCCTGAAGCGGGCCGTATCGAGAATGCCTGCCATTCCAAACACCTTGGATGCTTCCTTTTTTGAGGTCAGGTAAGCACAATAGGTCATAACATCCAAGGGATTTGAGACAACCACGATGATGGCATTGGGGGATTCCTTTACCGATTTTTCAGTCACCTCCTTAACGATCTTGGCATTAGTACTGATCAGGTCGTCCCTTGACATTCCCGGTTTTCTTGGTAATCCGGATGTAATGATAATAATATCCGATCCGCCGGTAGCAGAATAGTCACCCGTAACACCTTTCACACGCGTATCATACATATTCACAGGAGAGGTCTGCCATATATCCAGTGCTTTCCCCTCTGCAAGGCCCTCCTTAATATCAATCAGGACAATCTCTTTTGCAAAATTTTTGTGAGCCAGGACATTTGCACAGGTTGCTCCAACATTACCTGCACCAATTACAGTAATTTTCATATTTTTTGGTTTTTATGATGATTAGTAAGAATGAGTGGAACGAAATTAACCAAAAAACCGAACAATTGAAACACCTGCGGGTATGACCTGTTCTATAACATCAACAGCTCCCTCCGGTTCCCTGGCGAATTCTATCTTTTGAGAGTGAAAAAGCAGGTATGGCTGAGTTATTCAACCAGTGCATCATAGTCGACAGAAAGCACTTTATCCTCGATAAAATCATACAGGGTGAGGCGGCGGACATCATAAAATGAGGACCAGTAATTTCGTAGCGCAGTGATGTATCCTCTTTTTGCCACATCCTTTTCGGAGTCGGCAATGTTTAGATCCGTTATATCAATTCTTCCAATATAAAACCGTTGTTTGGTAACATCATACCGCTTCTGGGCAATTGTATCTGCTTTGGCAGCAATTATTAACTGATCGTCCTGCAGGTTGAATTGCATAACATTCAGGAAAATATTCTGTTCGAAATCGATCTGTGCCTGCTGGACCTGGGTCCGTACAACTTCTTCTTCCGATTGAGCCATCCGGTATCTTCCCCTGCCCAGTCCCCAGTTAAGAATGGGCATTTCAAATCCAACATTTACTACCTGGGTCTGATTATACGGTGACTGATATGCGTCCGGGAGACCATCTTCTGTCTGTTTTGTCAAACCAAATGAGGCAAACAGATCAGCAGTCAGCCCTTTTTGAGACTTGGCTTCAGCTACACTCTGTGCAGCCTCAAGAAGTTGTCTCTCTAAAGATAGTATTTCCGGATTATTAGCCCTTGCTTCCTCAACGGCTTTTTCTACATCTACTTCCAGTTCCGGTATCTCTGAAGGAATAATCAACTCTAGTTTGACCGTTTCATTGAAACCCAGGAAAGATCTGAGCTGGAACTCCGATACCTGGAGGTTTATCCCTGCCTGGTTCAATTCAGTCCCTGCATTCAGCAACCTCAACTCCATCTGAAGCAGCTCATCCTCAGCAATGGTCCCAATATTGTAACGTCCCTGTGCAATCCGGTACAGGGTATCTGCATTGGAATAATTCACCTCTGATATATTAATGTTGAGTTCCGCAAGTGCAAGGTTGAAAAACAGGTTAACAACCTGGCGATGAACCATTTCAATGGAGTTGATATAATTTTTCTTTGCTTCTTCATAGGCGAGCGGTTCAATCCGTTTTTCCCACTTCAACGGATTGTAGGTCGAGATCGACTGCTGGTACCGTATGCTCAAGGGAGTTGATACATATTCTGAACCAGGATCATCCCCCATTTCATCATTTCGCTGTAAATCAGTAAACAGAGAAATGGTTCCACCGGTAAAACCGATGTTTTGAGTCAAACCCAGTTCAAGTGAAGATTGAACGGAGTTTGTTTCAACATAGTTATATTTACCGGTTACCGGGTCGGGAATGAGCGTGTACCGGTGGCTGTACCTGGGAATATCTCCTGATAAATTCAGCGAAGGCCGGTATTTTGCCTTAAAGGTCCTGAACTGCCAATAATTACCCCGGAAACGATGTTTTGCCAGGATGGCGTTGGGGGATTGATCTCTGGCCAGCTGTAAAACCTGCTCGAGTGTTAGCTTTTTTACAGTCTGTGATTTTACCATGGTCGTGGAGCAAACAATAATCAGTAATGGCAGCAGAACTATAATGATTCTTTTCATTTGAAAACGGTTTTTACTTCCCGGATAGAATAATTCATTCATATCGTAATGATTCAATTGGATCTCTTTCCGAGGCTCTTTTTGCAGGTGAATAACCGAATACCACTCCCACGGCTGCAGAAACACCGAATGCAACAATAACCGAAAACGGGGATACAATGGTTAATATCCCGGATATCTCATGGATCAGTTTGGACAGGACAATTCCAAGCACCACTCCGATAAATCCACCGGTTACACTGATCAGGATTGCCTCGGAAAGGAACTGTACCACAATATCCTTTTTCTTGGCTCCGATAGCCATTCTTGTTCCAATTTCCTTTATCCTTTCCATGACCGATGCAAACATGATATTCATGATCCCGATCCCACCGACAACCAGGGAAATGCTGGCAATGGCTCCAAGAACAATGTTAAAAATATCTTTTGTCCGCTGTTGTTGTTTAAGTAGCAGTTCAGGTACGGTAATTTCAAAATCCTTGACATCCGAATGCCGCCTGAGGATCATGCGGCTCAGCACTTCTGTTGTTGGCTGCAGTTGTCCGGTTTCCTTAACCTGAACGACAATTCTATCCAGCTGGTTATAATTGGAGGATGTATTCTGTGAGGGATTACTGGAGCGTACTGACATAAAACCCATTCCACGCATCATGACAGTTGCCCCAACATTAAGTTTTGTATTTACCAATGCCCTGTTTTGAAAGCGCATCAACATGGTCTTCACCGGAATGTAGATGTTATCATTGTAAACATTGACACCTGCCTCTTCAAATCCTGTAAGGGTGACTTCTGTCTTTTCAAGTACTCCAATAACCTTTAACCATACAGCTCCGAATTTAACATATTGGTTGATGGGATTGGTTTTAGGAAAAAATTTGGCATCAATATTTGCCCCGATGACACATACCTGGATACCGTGTTCCTCCTGATAATCATTGAAGAAGACACCTTCTGTGAGGGCCAGGTTATACAATTCAAAATAGTCATTGGTTACCCCCACCAGTTTGGCCGGAAATCTTTTACCGCTTTGCATAGCATAAGAATTCAACCCAATTTCAGGGCTAATCCTCTGAACGGATGGTATCTGGTTTCGAATAGACTGAACATCCAGTATAGACAATCCCCTGGAGAATTTGGATTGCTGTTTTTCACCGGATGATTCCTCTCCATTGTCACCATTCTCTCCTGTCTCTTCCTGAACGATTGGATTAATCAGAATATTATTCACTCCAACCATCTTAATCTGTTCAAGGATCTCCTGTTGTGCGCCCTTTCCAATGGCCAGCATACTGATCACGGCAGCAACTCCAAAAATAATCCCAAGTGCTGTAAGTATCGACTTTAGCTTATTCGATAATATCGATTCAAAGGCAATGACTATATCATGAAAATATCTTTTCATTCCACATATTATAAAATTGAATCAGCAAGTTTTATTTCTTCTCCTCCTGTGTTTTTTCTTCAGTCTTTCCATCATTCCCGGGCTTGTTCGAGCCATTTTCAGCAGGCTTCTGACGTTCTTCCTGCTGCCCGGACTGTACTTGATCACCGCTTGATTGTCTGACCCTTTGGGTTGCAGGCTGTGTGCCGGAGTCTCTCTCGGTTCTGAACTGATCCTGCGAATTCTGTCTTAATATCCTCATCCGTTCTTCCCTTTCTGCTGCTCTCTTTGCTGCTTCCTGTTGAATCGCTTCCTCTTCCAATCGTTTTTGCTCCTCCCTCTGGACTATAATCTGAAGTAATTCCTCTCCAAGAAGAGCGAATTTTTCGGGCTCTTCAGGAATTGACAACAATAATTTATCTCCCTCTTCCAATCCCATTTCTACAACGATCTCATTCTCATTCGACTCCCCGAGAACAACGATTTGCTTATATCCATTTTTGGTATATACATACGAAAAACTATCTGTGGCATGAACCGCTTCAAGCGGGATATACAGTACATCGTCATACATAGATGTAACAATCTGATTGCTGGTTGTCATGGATGGTCTGAGGATCGGATCGGTTTCATTTACATCAATGATCACTTCAAATACCTTGGCATCCGTATTTGGCAACTGTTCGCCGATATTCGCCACATCCGTAATCACACCCGTGTACTTTTTCTCAGGAAATGCATCTACGCCAATTCGGACTATTTGTCCAACTTCAAGTTTACTTACATCTATCTCATTAACATACGTTTTGGAAATCATTGATGAAAGGTCCGGTAAGGTGGCTACCGTCAGATCCCATGGACTGATGGTTGACCCGACAGTTCGTTTTTGGCCACTGAACTCCTTCTGATAGATAACCATCCCCGATCCAGGAGCAAATATGGTAAATTTATCAAGTACACTATTCATCTCATCCAGGGTACGTTGCCGTCTGGACAGATCAATTTCTGCTTCCCGCATATCTGCCTGGGCCTGCCTTACCCTCAGTTGATAATTCTTCACTGCCTGGTCATATGCTCTCCTGGCCTTATCCAGGTTGATCTGAGCCTGACGTATGGTTGCAGGTGGTTCAAATTTTGACTGTTCAAGGGTGATTCCCATCTCCTCCATGCTGTAATTGAGATTGATCAGTTCGTCCCGTAAATTCCTGAGCTGAATGGTGGTATCAAGCTTTACTTTAAGCATTGCCGATTCGCTCTGCTCAAGCCTATCCATCGCATCTTTCAAACTATTATCGGCTTCAGCTTTATCAAGCTGGGCAACATAATCTCCGGAATCAACAACGGTACCCTCAGGTATTAAATCCTGGATTTTGAGCTGATTGAACCGCAGGTTCCTGCTCCGCAATTCTGCCGGTGCCATGATATTGGTTGATCTTTCTGCCTGCAACTCACCGGTAATGGTAACAAGGATTTCAAATTTCCCCCTGGTAACCTCAACTTCCAAACGGGAGATGTCATCCGTAGAAGTCAACTTACTGAAAATAACAAGGCCAACAATAACAATGACAATGGCTCCTGCAATAATAAAGATCGTCTTTTTCATTTGAATAAAGTTTATAAAAATGGGTCCGCAGTCACATCTTAAAAATTGCGCCCAAAAGTAATAAAAATATCAATCCCTCAGCAATCAAATATCTTTTTAACACTTTTTAACTTCTTTATAAAAAGTGCATATCGTCTCAGATTATTTGACATCTCAAACCGGGTATTTATTCCATCCGGCCCATGATTTTTTTTTACCGTGAGTTCAATAGTCCCAAAATGATCTATAAGTATTGAAACTCCTCACCGCAAGCAGCGGGGAATGCGCTCGCAGGATTCAAGTGGATGGTAGAATAAATCATTTTAAACTCTGAAGGCCGTGCCTGCCAGGCAGGAGTGACATAGTGGTAGCCCAGGGCATCCATGCGAAAGCATGGAAAGCCCTGTTTTTGAAGTAAACCAGATAAAGCGGGCCAACTGCGATGCAATACAAATTATTTGCCGGGGGTCAGGAAAGGCGTAATCTCGTTGATGATTGTCACTGCCAGGGAATTGGCATGTTCCATGCTATCACTCTCAGCATAAACCCGGATAATCGGCTCTGTGTTGGATTTGCGTAAATGCACCCATTCTTTCCCGAAATCAATTCGTACCCCATCCGTATCGTTAACCGGGTGATCTTTAAATCTCTTTTTGATCTCAGCCAGCAACCTGTCGACATCTGTGTCGGAAGAAAAAGGGAGTTTGTTCTTGGACATATAGTAATCGGGATAGGATCTTCTCAATGCTAAACAGGAGAGGCCGGACTTTGCCAGGTGGGTAAGGAACAGGGCAATACCCACCAGGGCATCTCTTCCATAATGAAATTCTGATAAAATTACACCCCCATTCCCCTCCCCTCCAATGACTGCATTCTTTTGCTTCATCATCTCCACCACGTTCACTTCACCCACAGCTGAAACAAAATGGTTACATCCATATTTGCCTGCAATATCCGCTAATGCCCGGGTAGAAGAGAGGTTTGAAACTGTGTTCCCGGGTTTGTGTTGTAAAACGTAATCGGCAACGGCGACCAGTGTATACTCCTCTCCGAACATTGATCCGTCTTCGTTTACCAGAGCCAACCTGTCCACATCCGGATCAACCACAATACCAAGATTTGCACCCGTCCGCTTTACCGTTTGCGACAGGGTCTCCAGGTGTTCCGGTAACGGTTCCGGATTATGTGCGAAGTTGCCATCCGGTATACAATTTATTTCAATGATATCCTGAACTCCCAATGCCCGGAGAAGTTCTGGAACCACCATTCCGCCAACCGAATTAATCCCATCAACAACGATCTTGAAATTCGCTCCGTCTATTGCATCCCTGTCAACCAGGTCCAGCTCAACAATTTTGTTAATGTGTTTCCCGGAAAAGGTGTTGTCAGTAACCATATGCCCAATGTTTGCCCCCTGAACAAATTGATACCTGCTTTTTTCTGCCAGTAATAAAATGGCCATTCCATCCTTTTCATTAACAAATTCTCCCTTTTCATTCAATAGCTTTAAGGCATTCCAGTTGGATGGATTATGACTGGCTGTAATGACAATCCCGCCCTGGGCTTGTTCTTCTGCAATGGCGATCTCAACAGTGGGTGTAGAGACCATTCCAAGATCAAGGATGTCAATTCCACAACCCATTAACGTCCCCGTTACGATCTGGTTTACCATTCTGCCGGAAACTCTTGCATCCCTGCCAACAACTACGGTTAATTTCCTGTTCTTAAAACGATCCGACAGCCATGTTCCATAAGCCGAAACAAATTTCACAATATCCACAGGAGTAAGTCCTTCACCAGGCAGATCGCCAAGGGTGCCACGGATTCCGGAAATCGATTGTATAAGGGCCATAATTCAAGATAATAGAGAACCAAATTTCAGTAAAAATAGCTGAAATGTCAAAAATAAACCGACATAATCGGAATGTGAAATCACACATACCGGTAAATCCCATCCGTTAAAATCGTACCTTTGCGGTCGTAATAACAAGGATCCATGCAAAAACCGGGGAAAACAAGTCAAAGGATTGAACGCAGTGAAGGTATCCGATTGAACAAATACATAGCAAATACAGGTCTTTGTTCAAGAAGGGAAGCAGATGACCTGATTCGTGCAGGATTGATCAGTGTTAACGGCAGGGTAACCAATATCCTGGGTACCAAAGTTGCTCCATCCGATGTGATAAAATACGACGGTAAAATCCTTTCGAAGGAAAAAAAGGTATATATCCTGCTGAATAAACCAAAAGACTTTGTCACCACTACAGACGATCCGTATGCCAGGAAGAAAGTGACAGATCTTGTTCAGAGAGCCTGTCCGGAAAGAGTGTATCCGGTGGGCCGGTTAGACCGTATGACAACCGGCGTTTTACTCCTGACCAACGATGGAGAATTAACAACAAGACTAACCCATCCAAAATATAACCGTAAAAAAATCTATCACGTATTTCTAAACAAAAACGTGAAGGGAGATGATCTGGATCAACTCGTTAACGGGATTGATCTTCCTGACGGAAAAGTTTTTGCTGATGCTGCTGCTTATGTTGATCCGGCAGATAAAAAACAGGTTGGTATTGAGATACACTCCGGAAAAAACAGAATTATACGACGGATATTTGAACATCTTGGATACAGGATCATAAAGCTTGACCGGGTCTATTTTGCCGGTTTAACAAAAAAAGGCCTTGCACGGGGTGAGTGGAGATACCTTAAGGAAAAAGAGATCATCATGCTGAAAACAGGGAAGTACAAATAAAATTCACCGTTGCACTTTTGAACCACAAAAAAAGTTACATATTTATCGCTTTAATCCTGGGTTTCTCCGTTTTCCGTTCACCGTCTCAGGAAAATCATTATCATGGTGTGGTTGTTGATTCAAAAACGGGAACGTCCCTGCCATTCGTAACCATACTTTTCAATACCTCCGGAAGAGGAACAACCTCCCAGATCGATGGCCGTTTTTCTATTCCGGCTGACCGTGGAATTAACACCCTTACCTTTTCCTGCGTGGGATATCATTCCGAATGGTATGATCTGACCGGTTCCAATATCAACAAGACAATCGTTATCCGGTTGAAAGCCAAAGCCTACAGGATTGATGAGGTGAAAGTTTTCCCGGAAATCAATCCAGCTCACCGAATCATTGAAAAAGTGTATGAAAACAGAAAAATAAACGATCCGGAAGAGCGAGAGGCATTTACCTATACGGCATATAATAAGTTCTATATTACCATGGATGCAGATAGCCTGGCGGGAATAGATTCCCTGTCGCTGCCTGATCTTGAACAGAATCCATTTTCTATACCGGATTCCAATTTAGCCAGGCTCGGTGAACTCATTAAGAAACAACACCTTTTCCTGTTGGAATCTGTCAGCCAACGGGAATTCAGGCATCCGGATCAAAACAGTGAAAAAGTGATTGCATCCAGGGTATCCGGATTTAAAAACCCAACCTTTTCAATCATTGCTACCCAGGTTCAATCTTTCTCCTTTTACAACGATTTTATCCGGATTATGGAAAAAGATTACCTGAATCCCATCAGTAAAGGGAGCACCAATAAATACCTTTTTATCCTGGAGGACACAATTTACACTGAGAACAACGATAGCCTGTTCGTAATCTCTTTCCAGCCCAAAAAAGGGAAAGTGTTTGATGGAATGGAAGGCTTCTTTCACATTAATTCGAACCGGTATGCCATTCAAAATGTGGTCGCTACAGCTCCCGGCCCAAATAACATGATGGATATTACGATCCAACAGAAATATGCTTTGCTGGAGGGAACTCAATGGTTCCCTGTTCAGCTGAACACCGATCTTACCATCTATGGTCCCCAAACAGGAGGATCAGCTGGAAAAGATAACTCCCTCAAACTTTACGGTATTGGAAAAACCACCCTATCAAACATCCAACTAAATCCGCTATTGGAGAGAAAGAGGTTTGACGGATTGGAATTTGAAGTAGAGCAGGGAGCGACAAAAAAACCGGAAGAGTTCTGGAAACAATACCGCACAGAAGCCCTCACTGCGAAAGATACCACAACATATCATGTTGTCGATTCCCTTGGAAGAGCACTCAACCTGGATCGAAGGCTAAATACCTTCGAGACTTTTGTTACCGGATATATACCTTTCCGCTTTTTACACATTGACTACACTTCACTGCTTAACTATAATGATTATGAAGGGATCCGTATCGGGGTTGGTGCAGTAACCAACAATAAACTTTCCCGGTTTGTTAGCCTGGGAGGTTATTTTGCCTACGGATTCAGAGACAATGAGATCAAATATGGCGGGAAAATATCGGTGAAAATCAGTGAGGATCCCGTAATAAAACTGGAAACAACCTATCGGAAAGATGTGGAAGAACCGGGAGGTTATCACTTTCTGAAGGAACGAACTGAAATTTCGTCCGAAGCATACCGGATGTACCTGATCGAAGAGATGGACCAGTTTACAGAATATAAAATCTCTTTAAGCTACCATTCTCACAGACACCTGCAAACCACACTATATATGGACCAGAGATTGGTCACCTTTGGAAAGGATTATCTCTTTAGCTACGATGATACAAATCCAAAAGTTTACCTTGGAAATTCACGCTACACCGAGATCGGACTTTCGTTCCGGTTTGCTTATAAAGAGAAGTTTCTGAAAATCTCTGATCAGTTTGTCTCGGTGGGAACTGAATACCCGGTCCTGTGCGGTAATATAATACAGGGGATCAACTGGTTCGATAGCCAGTTAGAATACACCAAACTTGAAATGAAGCTATCGAAACTGATCAGAACAAGGAACCTGGGGGAGGTCGGGTTAACCCTTACCGGAGGGATGGTATCGGGTGATGTCCCCTTTTCTTTGCTTTACAACGGAAACGGAAGTTATAAAGATTTTACTGTTGAAACGGCAAACAGTTTTGCGACCATGCGAATGGATGAGTTTGCTTCCGACCGCTTTGTATCGTTCTTTTACCAGCAGAATTTCGGGGAAATCCGCCCTCCATCAAAAACCTTCAGACCATCGATAGTCTGGATAAACAACATTGGATTTGGAGACAGAAAAACGTCGGATAACCATAGCAACCTGCAGCGCAAGACAATGGAAAAAGGTTATTTTGAATCCGGTATCCTCATTAATGACCTGTTGAATCAGTGGTTTTTCGGGATCGGGATTGGTGCATTCTACCGGTATGGATCCTACTCGCTAACCAAAACTATTGATAACTTTGCATTCAAGTTCACAATAACCGTAAACATCTGACAAACGATTAATGAAGCACAGATCAGGGTTTGTAAATATCATTGGGAATCCCAACGTCGGTAAATCAACCATCATGAATGCTCTGGTAGGTGAAAAGCTGTCCATCATCACCTCAAAAGCTCAAACCACCCGTCACCGTATCATGGGTATTGTGAATGGGGAGGGATTTCAAATTGTGTATTCGGATACACCGGGTATCATCACACCCGGTTATAAACTGCATGAATCGATGTTGAAGTCGATCAATACAGCCCTGGTGGATGCGGATATCCTGGTTTACATAACCGATGTGGTGGAGAAGATTGATAAGAATCCCGGGTTTCTGCAGAAAATTGCAAAACTGGAAATCCCGGTTCTTACGGTGATCAACAAAATCGATAAGGCTAACCAGGAGCAGGTCGAAACGTTAATCCAAAAATGGCAAAACCTCTTTCCAAAAGCAGAAATTATCCCGGCCTCAGCCATCAATAACTTCAACCTTGAAAAATTGCTACAGCGGATCGTTGAACTTCTTCCTGAAGGACCTGCTTATTTTCCAAAGGACCAGTTAACCGACAAAACGGAACGGTTTTTTGTTGCGGAGATCATCCGGGAAAAAATTTTCAACCGGTATCAAAAGGAAATACCTTACTCGGTGGCCATTGAGGTGGAATCTTTTAAGGAAGAAAAAGAGATTATTCGTATCCGGGCTATTATCTTTGTACTGCGGGAAAGTCAGAAAGGAATCATTATCGGGCACAGGGGGGGATCGCTGAAAACTATCGGACAGCTTGCACGGGAAGATATGGAGGCGTTTTTCGGGAAAAAGGTATACCTGGAGCTGTACGTGAAAGTTAACCAAGAGTGGAGAGATAAAGAACGAAAACTGAAAAAGCTTGGCTATTAAAACCTTTTGCATGATTGCATTGAACAGAACCCGGCAGATCTCCCGGAGGGCCCGGATAACAACCTGAAAAATGAGCAATATCGTAGCGATCGTTGGCAGGCCAAATGTGGGTAAATCAACACTTTTCAATCGCCTGACTGAAAGTAAGAAAGCTATTGTCGATCAGCAGGAGGGTGTCACACGTGACCGCCATTATGGCAAATCAGAATGGAATGGAGTGGAATTCTCAGTGATCGATACCGGTGGCTATGTAGTCCGCTCGGATGATGTTTTTGAAGATGAGATACGAAAACAGGTCATGCTGGCCATTGAAGAATCAGATGCTATCCTTTTTATGGTGGATGTTACGACCGGGATAACCGACCTGGATGAAGGAATTGCACGTATGCTGCGGAAAACACAAAAAACCATCTACCTTCTGGTCAACAAGGTGGATACGGTAGAGAGACGCTATGAAGCAAATGATTTCTATCGCCTGGGAATGGGTGACCTGTATCCCGTCTCCTCCATCAATGGCAGCGGAACGGGTGAGATCCTGGATGATCTGGTAAAAAACTTTAAAAAACCCTCCTCCCCTGCCCTCGATGATCTCCCAAAATTCACGATCATTGGCCGCCCAAATGTTGGGAAATCTTCCCTGGCAAATGCACTCCTTGGAACAGAGAGAAATATAGTCACTCCCATTTCAGGCACAACACGGGATTCCATCTATACCCGCTACCAAAAATACAACCACGATTTTTATATTGTCGATACTGCCGGACTGCGCAAAAAAGGGAAAATTGCACAGGATATCGAGTTCTACTCTGTCATGCGGGCTGTCAGAGCCATTGAAAGTGCCGATGTTTGCCTTTTACTTATCGACGCTACACGCGGAATGGAAGCACAGGATGTGACTATCTTTTCACTGGTAAAAAGAAACCGGAAAGGCATTGTAATCCTTGTGAACAAATGGGATCTGATTGAAAAAACCAATGACACCATCCTGACCTTTCAACAACGGATAAAGGAAAGAATTGCTCCATTCCGTGATGTCCCGATAATTTTTACCTCAGCCATTACAAAACAGAGAATTCATAAAGTGCTGGAAGTTGCTGTACGTGTGTTTGAAAACCGACGAAGAAAAATCCCGACAGCACAGCTGAACAGGATCATGCTTGAAGCCATTGAAAATAATCCGCCACCAGCCGTTAAAGGAAAGTATATCAAGATCAAATACGTTACCCAACTGCCAACCCATGCTCCATCTTTCGCCTTTTTCTGTAATCTTCCGCAATATATAAAAGAACCCTACCGCAGGTTCCTGGAAAACCGGTTGCGTGAAAGCTATGATTTCACCGGAGTGCCCATTCAGATCTTCTTCCGGAAAAAATAGAAAATTCATTATGATCCGCGAATGCATGAATGATGAACGAATACACTCCGATTAACCATTAACATTTTACAATTAACTTTATTCAGCCTCCGCCTTTTTTACTACTTTTGCAGTAATGAAAAAAGTTGTAGCAATATTGATTGTAACAGGAGTAATCATGGCTTTCTCTCTTTCGTGCCAGAAAGTGGAATCCATATCCGAAATTCCCTATATTGAGTTTAAGAGTTTTGAACTCAGGGATACAATTGATATATTAGGTAATCCGGGGAAAATAGGGGAGTTGATTTTTAAATTTGAGGATGGGGATGGGGATATCGGGCTTGAACAACCCGATTCAATCTCTTCAGATACCACCAATTATAACCTTTTCTTTACGCTCTATGAAAAAATTGAGGGTCAGTTTCAAAAAGTCGATGAAGAAGACCTTGAAACGCCGTTGAATTACAGAATACCATATATCGAAAATATTGGTCAGAATAAAACACTGAAAGGAGAAGTTAAGGTTGAATTCTATTATTATCTTTTAATGCTTTACGATACGATCAAGTATGAATTTTATATGGTCGACCGTGCAATGCACGAAAGCAATGTTGAAACAACGACGGAAATAGCATTTACTGATTAGTCAAGTCTTGATCTCCGTTTCCCTTCATTATACACAACCAAATCTCTCTGTTTACTAATCGTCAACTGTAAATAAAGTCTTTATGATCATAACACAAGAGAACAAAATGGCAGATCTGATCCATATGAATTATCTGCTCATTTCAGTTATCAACCGCTTTGGTATTCAATTGGGTTTCGGGAATAAAACGGTAGATCAGGTATGCAAAGAGCATCAAATAGATACTCGCTTTTTCCTCGAGATCGTTAATGCATTTCATGACAAAGAGTATTTCCCCGACAAAAACCTGCAAACTTTTAGCATCAAATTAATCGTTGAATACCTTTTGAAGACCCATCGCTATTACCTTGAAGAAAAAGTTCCCGAACTGGAAATCCTGATCGATAAAATGGTAAAGGAGTGTTATTCAGATGCTGAAAATATAGACGTTGTGATACAATTCTTCACCGAATATAAGAACGAATTGGTGGCGCATACCAAACGGGAGGATGAAGTCGTATTCCCTTATGCACTGAAAATCGAGGAAGCATATGAGCATCCTGAAAATCGAAAGGACCTGATTGTTGAGTTGAGAAAATACTCCATGCAGGATTACATGAATGAGCACGATAACATTGAAGAGAAGTTATTTGATCTGAAAAATATCATCATTAAATATCTTCCTTTTCCAAAAAATAAAGCCCTGTGCAATACAGTGCTTACTGAGTTGTTCAATCTTGAACAGGACATAAACGATCATAGCCGTATTGAAGAGAAAGTGCTGGTCCCAAAAGTGGTTGAACTTGAAAAAAAAATAATCGCCCAATGAAATCAGTTCCACTGGTCCACCCGGTTTAACCATGCCAAAACTATCTGTCATAATCGCTGAAGAATCATACCTGATCAGAAAAGGTCTCCTATCCCTGTTACTGGAATTTCCCAGTATTGGAAAGATAGTTGAGTCAGCTAATGAAGAATCACTCCTGGAACGGCTTGAACAGGGATCCTATACGATCTGTTTCATCAATCCATCCATTCTTACATCAGAGGGAATCAAGAAAATCCAGGAACAGAACCTGAAAAAATCCAGGGTAATGGTGGCTATCCTACCTTCAGAATCATCCGATAGCAGCCAATTGAAACATTTTACTGAACGCATTACACTGGATCAGGGGAAAAGCCAGCTGGTAAAAAAGATGGATGGTCTCTTTACACGGTTTGTTCAAAGTCAACCGGATTATGAAAGCTCCTCCGGACTAAGCAAGCGGGAGAAGATTATTCTGAGACACATCGCACTTGGATATACCAATAAAGAGATTGGCGAAAAATTATTCATCAGTACCCATACCGTTGTTACCCACCGGAAAAACATCACCCGGAAAATCGGAATTAAAACGGTTTCCGGGCTGACAGTATATGCAATATTCAATAAGATTGTTGAAATGGATGAGATCAGGACATCCCGGTGAATCCGGGTAAAAAACTACATTTGAATGGCCATGAAAAGGACATCATCTACCTGTTTATAATTGCCTCTCCAAAGGTCAAAGTTGTTCTTCACATGCTCATACTGTTCTTCCATTGGCTTCTTCCAGATATCATCCAGGAGATTTTTCATTCGGGCCATCTTAAACTTCTTACCCATCGGTCCGCCAAACTGATCCGGATAACCGTCGGAGAACATGTAGACAATATCTCCTTCATCCATCTGTAGTTCCTGGTCTTGAAAATTCTTATCATCAATAATCTCACCACCCACGGAACTCCGGTTTCCTTTCAGATAAATTTGCTCCCCATCATGGAAGTAGATAATGGGCCGCATAGCAGAGGCAAAACGTACCTTTTTATTGCTTGTGTTAATTACACAAACAATCATATCCATACCGTCATTCGAATGTTCCGCTTCAATATTCTGGTTCAGGGCTTCGGTTATCTCATTATCGAGTGTCCTAAGGATATCCGATGGTTTGATAATATCCTGCCTGCTAATAATATCCTTGATCAGTGTAGAGCCGATCATTGACATAAATGCACCGGGAACGCCGTGCCCGGTCGAATCGGCACAGACAATAATAAACCGGTCTTTTCCAATCTTATCAAACCAATAAAAATCACCGCTTACGATATCCCGCGGCCGATAGAAAATGAAAAATCCGGGAAAAGCATCGCGCAACTTATGAACCGGAGGCAAAATACTTGCCTGGATCCGTTGAGCATAATTGATACTATCTGTTATTTCGCGATTTTTCTGTTCAATCTCCTCTTTCTGTTCAACCACTTCCTTTGTTCTTTCATCCAAACTCTTTTCGAGGAAAGCCTGTAGTTGTTTCTGGTTTCTCTCCCGGACCTTAATGATCACGATCACGGATCCGACCAGAATGAATGCGACCAGGGTGATGAACCACCAGGTCTTCCAATAGGGTTTACGTATCACAAATGGGATTGCCAGTGGTTCTTCCGTGGTCTGCCAGTAGCGGTTATACGATCTCAGCAAAAAGGTATATTCTCCGTCGTTAATCCCATAGATGACTTGCGGGATACGGGTAATCTCTGACCATTCATCATCATAGTTCACCAGTTTATACTGATAACTTACCAGTTCCGGATTCGTGTAGCTTAATCCGATGAAATCGATCTTGAGCTTGTACTTATCGTAAGGCATGATGATTTCATTCCTGAAATCAACCGTTTTATCGGAGAAACTAAAGGAGATGATATTGTTGATTGGTGGTTCAAGACTACCCCGGTCCTTGGAGGGATCATACTGAACTATCCCTTTATTGGTACCTAATACAACGGCTCCCTCACTGTCAAGGACAATTGCATTGGGATTGCAGTCGCTGGTAATTCCCAGTTCCCTCCCAAATGCTGTAATGATGGTGTCCGGTATAATGAAACGACTGAATCCCAGGCGGTGGCCAACCCAGATGTTATTGTTTTCCAACAGGAGGCAGTAACAATAGTCTGAGATCAACCCATCCCGGGTTGTATAATTATAGGTAGAATCTTCTGTGAAATGATACAATCCATTTCCATACGTTGCAGCCCAAATGTCACCTTTTTCAGAAACGGCGACAGCCTGAAACTCGTTTTTCTTGGTATAATAGGTGATCTCCTCTCCCAGGCTCAGTTTACCATCCTGAATGTAATACAGGCGGTTACTCACGGTGGCTATCCAACCTCTTCCAACATGATCGATAAAGATATGGTTGATCTTGTTATGAGGTAATCCATCACGGGTAGAAAACTGCAGCGTTTCCCCCGTTTGATAATCATAAACAAGCACACCGTTGGACGTGGCAATCCAGATCTCTGTATTCTGACCAGTAATGTAATTTATCGTGTTCTCCAGTGAGTTCCTTGAATCATAGACGGAGGTGTATCTGCCCGATTCTTCATCCAACAGGTAAACTCCCTGGTCATTTGTCCCCACCCAAATTCTTCCGTCAGGGTCGCGATACACAGATGAGATCCTGCTGCCCGGTAAATTACCTGTCCATCGGTAATAGTGTGACTCCCCATCGAAATCTTTGCCCGTCCTGGTGATTCCGTTATCAGAACCCAGCCAAAACTGTCCCTCATTTTCAAACAACGCGGTTATATTGGATCCTGACTCTTTATCCTCAAAATCATAAAAAAGAAAGGCCTCATTAAGCAACAAGGCTAAGCCATTTCCATAGGTCCCCAACCAGATATTACCCTCCAGGTCCTGAAACACACAGATGATGTCATTATATCCCAGGCCATTTTCACGGTTATACATCTGGTGACTGCTGAACGATTCCGAATCCCCGGATCGCTCAAGCTTAACCACCCCTTTCCTGAAGGTGCTTAACCAGATATTTCCATCAGTATCTTCCATGATATTCTGGATATTGTCTCGCTCTAACCCGATCGTTTCACCCAAATTTTCGATCCGCACACCACTGTAACCTTCCTTTCCAGGTATAATGCGGTATACACCCCTGTCAGAAGTCCCTGCATAAAGCGTCTTATTGCTTCCCTGAAAAAGTTTCTGAAACCTGGTTTGCGGCAGCGAATCAATCGTTCCGGTAAACACCGGATCCCCTTCATCATTCCTGTACGAGTAAATACAGACGCTGTCCTGAGTTCCAACCAAAAACGTGTTTTCTGATGTAAATTCAATGGAATAGACAAGCAGCGGTCCAGTATCTAATATACGGACACTGGACGTATCCTGCGGATCAACAACCAGCAAACCACTATTCTGGGTTGCAAATACCAGGTTCCCCTGCATATCTTCCTTGATATCATTGATCCGGCTATAGGTTAACGCTCCAATATTCAGGATATGGAGGTTTGTACCGTCGAAGTAACTAACAGAACCGTCATCGTGCCCAAACCATAAGATGCCATTCCTGTCCCGGTAACTGGTTCTTACATAACCATCCGGTATTGAATCGGTTATGAGATCAGCCCGAAAAGTAAAACCATCATAGCGACAGAGACCTCCTCCCGTACCCAACCAGAGGTATCCATAGCGGTCCTGGTTTATCGTATAGACAAACCGGTCACACATGCCATCTTCCACCTGGAAGGTGCGAAATGAGAAAGATTGTGATCTCGATTCACTGGAATGTAAAAAAAACAGGAAAGCTAAAACAGATATAGTAATGAATTTATGAGAATCCTTCATATGTCTCTCGCTTTTCTTGCTTTACTTAATTTTCGGCTTTACCCCAATATTATACTTATATTTTGGGACTCCACCGATCGGAATAGTAAAGAAAGGTAAGAGTTCGCCATATTGGTTTCGGACAGATATGACAACGTTGTTGTTTCTGACCACATAAGGGGATTTCTTTTTTACAAACTCAAAGTCAAGTGAGGAATTGTGTTCTTCTTCCCGAATGGCAAATTCATTCTCAACCCAATGGTCCTCCCCGGAAACCTCCATTAACTGGCCATTCCTGGCTACCGATACAACCCGTATAAATCCATCGTCATCCCAGTCGAAGTTGGTCTGCCTCACAGAGATGGTCCTGTCGTCAATATACGGATAAATATGTGAAGTCTGCTCCGGGTCATTCCACATCCGGAACGTATACTCATAAGTAAATGCATTTGCCCCTTCAATTATCAGGTTCTCGCTCCGGGAAGAGCTCAGAAAAAAACGGTACAGATTCCCGTCATCTCCTCCGACCCCTTCCGTAATAACCTTGAAAATATTTCCATATTGTTCATCATATTCTCCCTCAGTCGGATTAAACGGGCCAAACGTATACCAATTCTGTTCATATTGCATGTCGAATCCAAACGTTTTTGTTGCCAACAGGTTCCCACTTTTATAATTCCCCACTGGCTCGGTCTCCCTTGCATCTTCTTCAGAATAACATCCCCTTCCGCCAAACACCGAGTAAGTAATCTGAGTATCCCACATCCCGTTGATCTCATCCACTTCACCCCCAACATCCGGATCCCATACCCTGATGTATATGGGATCGGTAAACGATTCCGGTATGGCAAAGAAGAAGATCTGGCAGAAATCATCATCACCCCAGTAGGTTTCGTGCAATCCCCCGCCCCCAAATGTAATCAGGTAAGGAATGTTCTCAACCTCAGCCGGTACAGGCTGTGCAAATAACCCTTGAAAAACCAGGGATATCAAAATAAACAGGATAAAAAACGGTTTCATGTTCATTTCTGTTTGCATTACCTGTGCAAATTGTATGCCTTTGTTGTTCCTATCCATAAATCAAACCAGTGAAAAATGGAATTCCTTTCTGTTCCGCACGTCCAAAATAACAAAAAAATCAAGAGATATTAATGCCTTCGATCCATTGTTTATTAAGAACTTATTCATGCGGTTTTATGTTCATCACAACAGATGATGCGTTATTTTATGACGATCCGGAAGTAAAATAAGGGTTCTGTTACTTACACATCCGGAGGTCTTTCCATGATAACCAGCCGTTTAAGAACACAGACTTCACGAACATTTCCCGAATTGTCGGGAGTGCTTTTAACAACCAGTTGAACCTGATAGATCCCGGGGGAGGTAAACCGGTTTCTTACCTCGGCTCCTGTGGCTATATTGCCATCGTCAAAATTCCACAAATATTCTCCAACCGTAAAATCCGGAAGGTTGGTTTGTAATCCGTCAAAACGGATGTTATCACCAACATATCCCGTATCCACCGAATTGATATAAGCCTGTTCCACATTATTGATCTCGATCATGTGAGAAGCCTGGTTGAACTGAACATCACCGGTTAGCTTATCCACCACATTGAGCTTTACAAGATAACTGCCCGGACCATCAAAACAGTAATCGGCTTCAATACTGCGGATCTTTGTTCCATCTCCCATATCCCATTCGTAACTGAAGGGAACGGTATCCAGGTCATAGGCACCGGTCTCATAGAAAACATAGCAATAGTTGTTTTCCTGAAGGGTATCGCATCCGGCATACTTGGGAACCAGGGTCCTGAAACTGTAAATATCATCATTCCTCTCTCTATTACTGGTGAAAAAGCCCGTTTCAATCAGGTCATCGGCAATGAATGCAAAATCATCCGAGCCGGAATTAAAAGGTGCTGGCAGGTGGGTCGGCGTGATCCATTCCCCATTGATCTCCTGCGTGAAATAGATGTCAAGTCCCCCGGCTGACCCGGACCGGTCAGAAGAAAAATAAAGCCTGCCGGAAGAGTGATAAAACGGATAAATCTCTGATGTCGAAGTGTTTACCGCACTACCGAGATTAACCGGATCACCCCACTCCCCATTCGTTAAGGTGCAAACATATAGATCTGATTTCCCATACCCACCGGGCATGTCGGAGGCAAAGAACAGGTACCTGCCACCCTCGGCGATACAGGGATGCCCCGTTTTATAGTCCGGACTGTTGTGAATGAAAGGTGTTATGTCTCCCCAGGTCGATCCATTATAGGAAGCAGTGAAAATTCCATAGTTGTTCTCCCCGGTAATATCCTTCCGGGACTTTTTATCAGCTGTGAGGTTTCGCGTGAAATAAATGGTTTTCCGATCTTCACTGAAACAGGCCGGGCCTTCATTGAAAACCGATAAGAGTTCCTCAGACCAGGTTGTTGCTCTGCCCCAATCGGTACTGTCTTTGCGCTGAACAAAATAATAATCAAGCAACGGTTCATTATCCACCGTGGTATAATTGGTCAATACCTTGTTCTTTCGGTTGGAACAAAAGACGATCCCATCTTCAAAAAACATCGGGGCAAAATCATCGGAGATCCGGGAATTGAAAGAAAGATTTTCAACCTGGTACGTATCCTGAGCATCCGTACTGTTTGATCCGATAACAGAAAGGAAGAAAAAGGGTATAATATGACAAATCATCCGTTTCATTCCACCTAAAAATATCTCGGGTTACTGGCTTTCACCTTGTACCTCAGCACCCAGACCAACATCACTTCATGTGAGCCATTGTTAAACTTATTCAGATCCCCAAAACTATAATCAAACGAATAACCAATCCCGATCTGTGGTGTAATCTGGAAGTGAAGCAAACCAACCACAGAATTGTCCTGCATCCTCCACGAACCGCCTATCCACAAAAAGTTCCGGAACACCATGTTCCCGGTCAGGTCAAGCTGGATGTTTGATGGCAGGCTGTAATTGATCAAAACCGAAGGGTTGAATTTAAAATTTTCCGAAATCGAAAACAATGCACCGGAAGTCAGCATGAAGTTATAATTGGTAAAATCATGGTATATCTCACCGGCACGTGCACTGAGGAAGCCGGGAATGGAAAATCCGGTATAAAATTTCTCGCTATAGTAAAATATTCCGGCACCGAAATTTGGAACGGTCATCTTCTCAGTACTTCCGGGAAATACAGGATCATTCGCCTGGTCGGTTGTAACTTTGTTCAGGTTCTCCGATTGCATGTACACTCCCCCTTTCAACCCGAGTGAGAGTATCCCCTTTTTCAGGTGGATCCTGTAGGCATAGTTAGCGAATATTCCCGTGTTGTTGGTTACGCCATACGCATCATTGTATGCCAGCAAACCCAGGGCTACCCGGTCGCTCTTCAGCGGGGCATGAGCACTGAAAACCTGTGTCTTTGGTGCTCCGTCAAATCCGGTCCATTGCTGCCGGTAAACCAGGGAAACAGCAAACGCCTCACTGCTTCCGGCATAAGCGGGGTTGAACGCAAGACCATTACGCATGTATTGCGAGAAGAGGGGATAGCTCTGTGCTAACCCATCTGAAAGTGATACAACGAAAAACAGTATGATCAATAAATACCTCATTTATCGCTTAATGATTAACCAGCCACTGTATTGATACCTGGTTCCATCTTTCGTATAATATAAAATGTAATAGTAAGTGTCGTCCGGAACATCATCCCCGGAAGAGTATTTCCCGTCCCAATCGTTCTGGTAATTCATGGCTCTGAATATTTCAGTCCCCTGCCTGCTGAGTATGATTAATTCATTCGGGTAATCCATGACACCGGAAATCACGAAGAAATCATTAATCCCATCTCCATTGGGGGAGAATCCATTGGGTATTTTAAACGCAAACAAATCTACGATGACTTCATCCGATTCAACAGGACAGGGACCATTCGATATGGTCCAGACAAACCTGTTTTCACCATTAGCCAGGTTAGTGACTAATGTTGCAGGATTCGAGGGGTCAGCTATTATCGCCTGTGCATCAATCGGATTTTTTGTCCACTCTCCGGTCCCAACAAGCGGTGTATTCCCGTACAGGTTTATCTCGGTTGTTAGCGGTAAAAGGATCGTGTCCGGGCCGGTATCTGCCGGTGAAGGGGGTTCAAAAAAGGTGATATCCACATCATCCTGTTCTGCTGGACAAATGCCATTTACGACTGTCCAGATAAAATTATGTGTACCATAACTATCCACCGTTACCACTTTATTCGGATTGGTATTGTCTGCTGCATCAACAACAGCCGTCGGGAAGGTCCAGCTTCCGTTGCCAAAATCGGTGCTTGCCTGGAGTGTGTAGGTTAAGCCGCAGACATCCGTATCGTCCCCGGCATTGGGGGTCGGAATACCGTCGACGTGAATCTTGGCATTTCCTGTTAGACCGCCAACAGCTTCACAACCATTCCCATCAACCAGGTCAACTATGGAATAGTTATAGTCTGTAAATTCTCCTGTTGCTGGTGGGGTAACTGTCTCATTATGTGCATTTGAAGAGATGTTATTTATAATATAATCGGAAAAACCGTCGGTATAGGTTAATTGCCAGTCACTTGCTCCCGTCAGGTTGAAGGTAAGATATTGGGAACCATTCTCACAAATTGTGACATCAATGGGATCAAGCGTTGCCGTCGGGAGCGGATCAATGGTAATGAGTTGTGAAGCGCTGATATCCTGGCAACAATCTGAGGGACCAGAGAAAACAGTTCTTCGATAGTAGGTGGGCACGGTCAGTTCTGGCGAAGTATAGTCTCTCTGGTCATAGGTACCGTCCGCAGGTACCCATGCAGCATCATCCGGGCTCTGCTCCCAGTAATAGGTATAAGTGTCTACTCCGTCTCCTCCTGTCGGATCAGAACCGTTTATGGCAGCCGGTAAATTATAGCAAACTGAAGCGTTTGCGGTAAGCGTATTGTCTGCAATCGCAGGCAGTACATTGATGGTTATTTCATCATTGCTCACCTCAGTACATACATTGGAAATCACATTCCTGCGGTAGAGGGTGGTTACATTGAGTGCCGGAGGATCAAAAAATGCCGAAGTACCTCCTGCAGAGGGGGCCCAGTTTGTTCCCCCATCATTACTCTCTTCCCAAACATACGTGTACAACCCATCTCCTCCGGTAATTGCCGTTGGTTCGGGGATCAGCCGGTTGGGTGTTGCCCCGAAGCAGATGGTGGTATCCACCCCGCCTGAAAGGGTCTGGATGTTGAAGTGCTGCAGGGCAGGATTAACCGGGATGGTATCCACCAGGCTGGTATCCTTGCAGACATCCGATGTAACAATCCTGCGGTAGAAGAGTGAATCGGTCAGTACTCCGGGATCATAATCCCTTTCCGTTTCACCACCGATCACGCTCCATGTCCCCTCGTATTTCTCCCACTGAAAAAGGTATTCTACCCCATTCCCCCCTGCAGGTGTTGAACCGGGGATCGGGTCCGGATCATCGTTCTCACAGTACTCCAGGTCATACGGAACAACGTTGTTGGTGATTTTAGGCCACTGGGTCAGGTTAACCACGTTGCTGGTGTCAATGCAGACATCAGCAGGGCCCGACAGGACGATTCTCCTGAATTGAACAACAGTAGTACTCGGGAAAGTTGAGGAGGTGGTATCCGGAGCATAGTCCTCATTGGTATTGGGTCCATAGGCACTGTTCCAGGCAGATCCATCCGTGCTTTCGATCCATTCGAACCGGAAATCACCGGCTGCCGTATTCCCGCCGTTTAATACCGGATAACCCTCCGCATCGAGCGGAGCAAACTCAAACCCCTCACAGATGATCTGGTCTGCTGTGATGATGTCATTGTTAGTGATCAATGGCAATACCGTAACAGTAGAGACATTGCTTGTTTTCGGACAACCGATACCCGATTGAACCGTTCTTCGGTAATAGGTGGTCTGAAGTAGTTTGGGAGGCTGGTGGTCCACTGAATCTGCCCCGGGTATTGTGTTCCAGGATCCCCCTGAAATGCTGTCTTCCCAGTAATAAGTAAATATTCCGGTACCATCTCCGCCGGTGGGTGGACCCAGAGCATCAGACGTTATCAGCGGCGGCGCCTGGTTATAACAGATGGTATCATCCGTGGTGATATCGTAATTCTCGATTTTGGGCTGGACAATGATGGTGAGTATTTTACTGTCATCAACTATCGGAATACCGGAATCATCACTAACTGTCCTGCGGTAATAGGTTGTATCGATCAATGGATTCATTGGTGTATAATCCAATGAGATTTCTCCACCAATCACATTCCATACAATTTTATCTTCGCTCCACTTCCATTCAATAGAATATGGTAACGTCCCTCCTTTCGGTTGTGTCCCAAGCATCAGCGGGGGCACTTCATCCTCGCAGATGGTATCCAGCAGCATCCCCGTACGGGAAGAGTAGATTGAATTGAACAGGAATCCGGTGAGCGGGACAACCAGGTCACTGGTTATCTCTCCCGGAGATCCGGTTTCTGCAAACATATTACTGCAGGATCCAAGTACTGCTACTCCAGGTAGAGCCGATGTCGAAACCTCTGTAGGAAAGGCAGCACCGGAATGCCATATTATTCCTCCACCTCCGCCACCCCCGGGTCCGGTACAGGTCGGTAAACCACTTACCGCTCCGCCATTACCCCCATTGGCTTCCAGGCTCAGGTTCGATCCCTTGTAATCGCTCACTTCAAGTAGAATGGTCCCTCCGGCACCACCACCACCGGCTCCGGCATTTCCTGTGGCCACACCCGCAACGCTTTCGCCATTGGCAATGATGCTGTTGCCGTTGCCAACGAGTATATTGGTAACAATGATCACGATTCCGCCCCCGTTGCCGCCGTCGGTACCCTCTCCTGCATTGAGCTGTGTTCCGGCACCTCCACCACCACCCATGAATATCCTCCCCTGGTTCTTATAATCTATGTTATCGGGAATATCCCATGCCCTTACACCCCCAATGAAAAATTGTCCGCAGGATTCCTCTTCGTTCCCACCGTTACCACCTTTCCCTCCATTTCCACCCCCTGCTCCACCAGAGTACTTACCATTCCCTCCGCCTCCTCCATTGAAATAGCATCCGTGCCCCTTTATATAGTCTGTCCCAAGTGGAGTTGTTCCGGAATAATAACTGGCTATTCCTTCCCCTTTATAACCACCCTCTGTACTGGCATCATTGAAAAAAAATGTGTCAAGTCCATAACATGTATCGGAAAGTCTCACTACTGATGCGCCTCCCAGGAAACCCTTGCTGGAAACATCAATATCAGCCTCCAGTGTCAGTGTGTTCCCGACGATCATGGTAACCACACCGCCTGTACCCGTCACCGGATCCCACGGATCACAGGTCAGGGTTCCGGTAACCGTCGCATTGTCAAATCCCCGGGCACGGATCAATTGTACTTCTCCACCCTCATCGTAACTGTGGAGCATATCGGACTGGAAAGTGACCTGGTTACCGGTAATATCAGAAATGATAATGAATTCGTAATATCCAGCACTATAAAAATTCTGTTTTAGTCCAAAGTTAGAAGTGTTAGGCACATTGATCTCAATCCCTTTCATCTGGATGATCAGTGTCGTATCCCCAACATCAAACAGGGAAGGATCATCCACGGTAACCTGGTCAGTACCATCCACCGACGTGACTTTGGCATAGGAGTTAATCACACCGGAAATGGAGGTCTGTGCCTCACCGGTAACAGCAAATACCAGGAAAAAGGCGAAGCGCAACAGAAGAAAACCTGAAATTCGTATAGGTTGTATTCTCACTAAAATTTCTTTTCTGACCGATGAATCAAACAAATATATGTAAATTTTGAAGCTTTTCGAACCCGGAGAAGATTAAAAGATTGATCCGGGGATTAAATCTTTTTTGCCCATAAAATTTTTTACGCAAAATATCAACAGTTTGTTTTAAAAAACCGATGAAATTCCTTACCCTTTTCCAGCTTTGTACAAAAGCAATTCAACAATGAAGGTTGTACCTTTTCCAATCTCCGTTTCATACCGTATGGTTCCGTTGGCATCTTCAATGATATTTTTTACAATGGCTAATCCGAGACCCATACCGCTCGATTTGGTAGTGAAATTGGGCATAAACAGCTTATCCCCGAGTTCCTCCGGTATTCCTGATCCGTTGTCACTGACCTTAATAACGGCTTTACCATTCCGGGTAAGCAGGTCAATTGTTATTAACCCTTTTCTTCCGGCAGGTATCGATTGAATGGCATTTTTTATTAGGTTAGCAAAAACACGGAGCAGTTGTTCCTTATCCGTAAAAACAGGAACTTTCTTGTTCCCATGCAGGTTAATCTGAAACTCAACATTTTTGATGTTTTCAAATAACCCGACAGAATCATTGATCCTGTCAACAACATCCACCACCTCGTTATTGGTTTTCGGCATTTTCGCGAAATCAGAAAAGGCCGTGGCAATGGTTGAAAGGTTATCAATCTGATCGATCAGGGTTTTGGAAAACCGGTTAAGCGATTCTTCCCAGTTCGATGACTTATCCTTCCATGAACGCTGTAGTTGCTGTACACTCAGTTTCATCGGAGTAAGCGGATTCTTTATCTCATGGGCAATCTGTTTTGCCATCTCCCGCCAGGCCGATTCCCGTTCAGACCTCGCCAGCAGCTCGACACTCCGTGTCAGTTCATCCACCATCCGGTTGTATTCACTCACCAGGTTGCCAATTTCGTCCTTAGCCGAGTATGAAATGTGCTCGGAAAGTTTGCCCAGTTCAATGTTACTGAATTTCTTCTGAATGAGCCGGAGGGGATTGGTGATTTTAGTGGAAATGATCACCGCAAGCGCAATGGTCAGCAGGATGAGTAATACAGAAAAATTCACAATAGCCACAACCAGGTTGGAGATCTCCTTTGCGAGGAGGCTCTGCTGGGTAAAATAGGGAAGATTAAGATAGGCAAGCAGTTTGTTCTCGCGATTAATAAAAGGAACGTAGGCAGAAAGGTATTTTAAATCTCCAATGACCTCGTTATGAACATATTCAGCCTTCTTGTTTACCTCGAGCTGCCAGTATGCCTCATGGTTAATCTTTTTTCCCATCAACGATTTATCAAATAATTCAGGCCGTGAGGTTGCCAGTAAATTTCCCGATTCATCATATAAATTGATATCGGAATAAAAAACATTCGAGAACTTAACCAGCAGGTCGTTCAAACTGGCATATTGCTCCGTTGACCAATTGGATGTGAGTTCCTCCTCATCAACTAACTTGTGCTCAAGTTCCACATACACCGACCGGATCTTTTCACTCAGGTTTTCATAATGTTTTGTTTTATATTGTTGGATGCTGAAATAGATTGCCCCGCCACCGATCATTATGAGTGCAAGCAGTAAAATGGAGATCAGTGAAAATTCAATCTTCATCTTAAAGTTGAATTGCCTCTCCTTCAGGTAGATCGACTTATCGGTCACCAGGAGGAAAAACCCCATGATCAGGTATAGAAATACAAACAGATAGGAAAAGGAGGTAACAATGTCGATGATCCTGATTTCCGGTTTACTGATGATTAAGCTGTTTTCAGGGTTCACCCTGTACATAAGGTGATCATATCCGTCGAAAGAAAAGAAAGTAAATTCTTCATCGCCCTGTCCATATACTTCGCAATTCAAGCTGTACGGAAAATCTCCGGATTGTGCGATCAGTTCCTGATTATAATACTTTGCGTAAGAATATTCATCCAACGGAGAAGGTTTAAATAATTTCTCATCCAACAGCAACTCCGGATACCCCAGCTGGCTGTAAACAAGCCGTGAGTCCAGCTCAATAAACAGGTAATTGTGTATGGCAGGATCATGAGTATTAAACCGGAATGCACCGTAATAGCTAACATTTCCCGTTTGATTGTTCAGGTAGTAAAACCGGGTTCCGGGTACAGGATCGCCAAACTCTTCAACCAATCCGTTGAAAAAGGTGATACAATGCATGATTTGCTCTCCGTTGACCAGTATACTGGAAGTATCATTGCAAATTGTATGTACCAGATCGTATCTTTCCCAATACCCCTGAAAATAATTGTTCCGTAAATAGAAGTAAATTTCATCCCACTCTTCAATGCTGAAAACAACTTTTCTCAGTAGGCGTGCCAGCTCCTCATCCTCCTGAATCTGTTGGTTTACCTCGTCAAACAGCAATTCAGCCACCGGGTCATGTTCGGCACCAAGATTTACAGCCAAAACCTTCCGGTTGCTCTTTTCCTTAACCCGGGTTTCCGATGTTATCTCATAGACAGCATAGAGAGCAAAAAGAAAAACAAAAACGGTTATGGATGAATAGTGATACCGAATATTTGCCCTGGTGTAAATACTGATCGACACCAATAAGAGGTACATCAGGATCGAACTGACATCCAGTGAAAAACCGGGCATAAGTGAAAAAAGCGGAAAGACGACCAGGGAAACAAAAATGGAGATATACATGTATTTTGTCTCTGAGAATCCCATCACAAGCATTACTATCTTATTGATAAACAGGACCACAGAAATAAATATCAGGGAAATGGAAATAAATCCTATCATGCTGTAAAAAGAGAGATCCAGCACTTTATAGGGTTCGAATGAAATGCTTGAATTGAGCAGTACATTCTGAAAGAGATAATGAGTCACTGAGAATTGGATGGCAGCAAGCAGGAATGCAAACAAAATAAAGATAAACCGAACTAACCGGATTTTTTCAGAAAACCGGTCGGATAGGGAAAACTCCCTTGAGAAAACGGCAAAAAAGAACAAAATAAAAACACTGGTAATAAAGAAATTACCAAGAGAACCCAGCAATTGTGAATTGGCAAAATAATAGGGTGAGAATAACTCAGAACTAAAAACCACCGTTGGAACCCTGAAGATTACCAGGGAAAAATTGAGCAGTACCAGCAACGCTCCTAAGCCGAAAAGGGCTATTCTTTTCTTTCTTTGTCCGGGAAGTATTGACAGGCATTTACTGATAAACAACAACATAAGAATCAGCCCGGCAAAATAGAAACCGGATATAAGGTACCCTGGGAATTTTCGGTATGGTGTATCCCCGGGATCCAATGAAAAGAGCGAATTGCCTGACTGGTCGAAAATTACAGTCCCCTGTTGTGATTCCGGATCGGTTAATGCAACACCGGGGGGCATATTGAATCCGCGCTGAAAATCATTCCTGAGGAACTTGTTCTCATAGGGATACTCATGCTTCAGCATGATCAATCCAACCACCGTTCGGTTTCCTTTTTCAAATATCCTGGGCCTGAACCAGGCATTTCCCTGAAAAACCAACCCCTTTTGAAACAATGTATCACTATAAAACTGCGGAATGGGAAAAGTATGATCAGTCCATACCACCAGCGTATCCTCTTCATAGATCAGGATTGCCAGCCCCTCCTCGTTCAATCCTTCAATGAATGCAGCACGGTCCGCTAAATACCTGTCCCTGTCCAGGCTATCCGTATCATCCAATATTCTATCAACATAGGATTCCAGGATACCCTCTTTCCTGTGCAGGATTTCCTGAAATCTTTCAGCTTTCTTTTCAAAATTAGTACCCTGCTGGATTGCTTTTTCAATCAGGAAACCTGTTAGAACCAGAATCATGGAACCGCTCAGGTAGAGAAAAAGGGACTTTATCCTGCTCAAATCAATCATTATTAGAGGTTTTCGGACTGCCTAAATTAAAAAATTAATGCGTATGATCAATCATGATGATACGGATCTCCCTTTAATATGGCCATCGCACGGTAAAGTTGTTCAAAAAAAATTAATCGGATCATTTGATGAGAAAATGTCATCTTCGAAACGGATAACATCCGGTCAGACCGTTCATATACCTTCCGGGATACTCCGTAAGCACCCCCCGAGATAATGATGATCCTCTTCAACCCGGCAACCATCTGTTTCTGCATGAAAGTGGCAAATTCCCTGGAACCAAACTGATCCCCCCGTTCATCAAGAAGTATTACATAATCCCCTTGGTTGCAATTACTTAATATTCGTTCCCCCTCCGACTCCTTCAACCGTTCAACTCCCTTTTTTACCGCTCCTTTTCGCTCCGGAATAGTGATAACCTGCAAGGGAATATAGTGTCTGATCCGTGCTTCAAAAATGGATATGCCCTCTCTCAAATAAGCCTGATCTGTTTCCCCAACCTGAATAAAGATTACCTTCACAATGCATTAATGATTTAGGAATTGATCAAATTTTTATTATTTTGCAGTAATGACCCAGTTTGGTTTGATTTTTGGACACTACATAGCACAAATTTAAGATTATTAACATGAAGACCCTCAGAAATTCCATAACTCTTATCATTCTATCCTTTATTATTGCTGGTTTTCAACCCGCACAGGATATCCCTGAGGCCATCTCCTCCGCTTTTAAAGCAGGCAATTCAAAAGAATTAGTCAAACACTTTAATAACAATGTTGAGCTGGTCATCCTGGAAAACGAAGATGTTTACAGCAAAACTCAGGCAGAAATGATCCTTCGTGATTTCTTTGATAAGTATCCCCCCAAAAATTTTGCCATACTTCATCAGGGAGGAAAAAACGGTTCCAAATATGCCATCGGCGATCTGACCACCTCAAAAGGAAATTTCAGGGTATACTTTTTATTGAAAAAGACAGAGGAGAGTTATCTCATTCATCAATTGAGAATTGAGAAAGAGAATGAATAAGGAATACCTCGATAATTTTATTGCCATTGCGCTGAAAGAAGATATTGGCGATGGCGATCACACTTCGCTTGCCTGTATCCCGCCGGAACAAGTTGGAAATGCCCAGATAATCATAAAGGAAAAGGGAGTTCTGGCCGGGATAACATTGACCCGGGAAATTCTGAAACGGATTGACCCCGGCCTTCATACTATTCAATGCCTTGACGATGGGTCAGTGGTTAAAAAGGGAAACAGGGCTATTGAATTGACCGGATCCGTTCTCTCTATCTTGAAATCCGAACGTTTGATTCTCAATATCTTACAACGGATGAGTGGCATTGCCACCAAAACAAGAACCTACGTTGACCGGTTGAAAGACCTGAACACGAAGATTCTGGATACGCGAAAAAACACACCGGGATTCCGCCTGTTTGAAAAGGCAGCAGTAGTGATCGGTGGAGGAGAAAACCACAGGACGGGATTGTACGATATGATCCTGCTGAAAGATAACCACATTGAATTCAGTGGTGGCATTAAAAAAGCAATAGAAGATACCCACCGCTATCTTAATAGAATTCACAAAGATCTGATAATTGAGATCGAAGCCCACTCCCTGGAGAGCGTCCGGGAGATCCTGGCCATTGGAGGTATCCATCGAATCATGCTCGACAACTTCAGCATTGAAGAAACAAAGGAGGCAGTGAATTTGATCAATGGAACCTTCGAAACGGAATCATCCGGAGGAATTACACTGACAAACATTAGGAAATATGCTGAATGTGGGGTGGATTACGTGTCAGTTGGTGACCTCACCACGCATATTAAAACCATTGATATGAGCCTGAAGGCAATCTATTAACCTGATCATTCAATTCTTCCCGTATGCCTGACCGAAACAATGAGAAGCATTTCAGGTTTTTTAATACAACGATAAACCGCTTTCTTACCTTGGTTAAGAAAGTCTCCCTTCCGGGATTTGAAAAAGTCCCCATATATGATGTCATTCTCTTCTTCCTGAAAGGATTTCAGAAAGGAGCACTGGTTACCAGAGCATCGGCTATTGCATTTAATCTGATCATTGCCATCCTGCCATCCACCATATTCCTTTTTACCCTGATTCCCTTTCTGCCCATTCCAAATTTTCAGACGGAAGTACTGCTGCTTTTTGAAAACATACTGCCGGAAAATGTATATGCACTGATGGAAGCAACCCTGATCGATGTCATTACACAACGAAGCCATGGCCTTCTGTTCTTTATGTTCCTGGCTACCATGATTTTTTCAACCAACGGTGTGCATGCACTGATCAACGCATTTAACGTTTCACTCCATACCTTCGATACACATTCCTGGCTTGCCCAACGGGCAGTATCCCTGATTTTTGTGTTCATCCTGGTCTCCCTGCTGGGAACAGCAGCCATCCTGATCCTGTTTAGTAAAATCGCAATTAATTATCTGGCTGAACTTCAATTGTTTGAGAGGAATATTACCTACATCCTCATCATCCTGGGAAAATGGATGATTGTGCTTGCACTCCTCTTTTTTGCCATCTCTTTTCTCTATTACCTCTCTCCGGCAAAACGGACAAAATGGAAATTCTTTTCTGCCGGATCAACCCTCGCCACAATTCTCTTTGTCGTCTCTTCCCTTGGTTTCTCTACATTTGTTAATAATTTCGGGCAATTCAATAAATTGTATGGATCGCTTGGCACGTTCATCGTTATTTTGCTCTGGTTATACTTTAATTCCATTTCGCTCTTAATTGGATTTGAACTAAACGTCAGTATTAAAACAGCCAACCTTGAAAAAGAGAAGTTGAGTTTGGGAAAAGTGATCACAAAGAATTAACAGGATAATCTATTCCATGGTTAACGGTGCATGGAAGGTAACACGACTTGCTCCCTAACAGTAATGAATATATTGCAGTACAAGCTGATGAATCTCCTCGTCTTTTCCGAAAAGCCGTTCGCTCAAATCCTTATCATCATAGGATTTTAATCTGCTGATCACCTTGTCAATTGTTCCTTTTGGGAAAATACCATCCTGTTCAAAAAAGGATCTCTTCTTTTCCAGTGCTTCTGCAGATTCCCAACACGAACCCGGCAGGTGAGCATACTTTTCAACTCCCGGTTTGCTACGTATATCAGAAGTATCTATATCGACATAAAGATCTTCCGCTGCTTTCTCTCCATCCTCCATCTTTAATCCATGCCAGGTGGCTACAATCAAACCGGCCAGAAGATTATGAATATTGGCAGATCCATCCGGTGCACGAAACTCTATCGATTGCCTGGGAGGAAAAACCTCGTATTCATCCACTGCGTTTGGATTTGCATCACTGGTCATATTCCCCGTTCCCAACCATCCGAGAGGAACCCTGACCAGGACAGACCGGTTCCGGTCACCCCAGCAAACCGTTGTGGGTGCTTCCTGCTTGGGGACCAACCGCAAATAGGAAGTTGGTATGGTGTTTCCAAACGCAGTGAGCGCATCGGAAAGGTCAAGAATCCCTGCAATCATGCGCCTGGCAGTTGAACTCAGTCCCTCATCTCCAACCATCACATTCACACCCTCCTTTTCAAGCAACATGTGAATATGAAGTCCGCTTCCCGCTTTTCCTACCGTTATCTTTGGAGCAAAACTAACCTCCACCCCGTAGCGGTAACTTAAATTTCGGATGATCCATTTTGCAATGATAAGCTGCTCAGCGGCATCCTCAACCGGTTGGGCTAAAAATTCAATCTCATGCTGCTCAAAATCTTCATCTTCAGTTGAAAAACTTCCAACCTCCCCATGCCCATACTTGATCTTCCCTCCTGCTTGAGCAATCAGTTTCATCGCTTCCATTCTCAAGTCTTCGAATTTCGCAAAGGGAATCGACTGATGATACCCTTTTTGATCCACCAGAGAATAAAATTCATCGTGTGGACTATTTACATAATACTCCAGCTCCCCCAGCGCTTTGAACGTATAACCCGTCTCCTTTCGGAATAGCTGATACGCCTTGCGCAGAATGTTTTCAGGAGAACTTGCTAACGGGCTACCATCACCGGTATAAAAAGAACATAAAATATCCAGTGAAGGTACATCGGTAAAGGGATTGAGAAAAGCCGTATTAAACCTTGGAATGACATAGAGATCACTTGAACCGGCACTGATGTATGGAAAAAGACTAGAACCATCTACCCGTTCCCCGGTGGTCAATACCTGGTCAAGATGCTCCAGACTGGAAATCACAAAATTCAGGGTCTTCAGTTTCCCGTCTTCAGCAACATACCTGAAATTTAAGAAGCGAATCCCCTTATGCTCGATAAAACGTACTAAATCTTTCTTGGTAAACTCTTCCGGTGGTTTCTTGAGAAACTGAACCAGCTCATTCGGGTTCAGCAATAGATCAGACTCAGTCATGTTGTTCCTTGTTGGTGAAAAGGATTATAAAAATAAGGAATTTAATGATTTCTTTTTACTCACCGAATGGATTGGAAATATGTTAAAAAACAGACCGGTAAACCTGAGAGCATTAATCCCTATTCGCCTGTTTTTTGATGTGGGCAATTCGCTCTTCCAGAACCTTGATCTTTGCTTCAGCATCCGATTTTTTCTTTCTCTCTACCTCCACTACCTTTTCAGGGGCATTCTGTACAAAATTCCGGTTTTCCAGCTTTTTCAATACTGTTTTTAAAAATCCCTGGGTATAAGAAAGTTCAGACGCAAGTTTTTCAAGCTCTTCCTCAACCTTTAACCGTTCCCCAATCGGAATATAGAATTCCGTCGTTTGTATGATAAAGCTTACGGCATGATCCATCTTTTCCGAAATGAAGTTGATCTCTTTCAGGTAACAAAGTTTTTTAAGGATCTCCCCAAATCGGTTATCATAAACCTTCTCTTCCTCTTTTACATACAGAGATAACCATTCCTTAGCGGGAAGATTATTCTCTTTTCTGATCGTCCGTATGGCACTGACTGTCTCTTTTGTTTTTTCAAACCGGTTTAACATCTTCAGGTTGTATGTTCCCGGTTCAGGTATCGGAGCAACGGCAATGAAATCCTCAATCGCCCTGTCTCCGATCAAATGCCATATCTCTTCTGTGATAAATGGCATGAACGGATGAAGCAGTTTCAATAACTTTTCCATGAACTCAATGGTCACCTTATACGTCTTCTGATCGATTGGATGGCGATAAGCAGGTTTAATGATCTCAAGATACCAGGATGAAAATTCATCCCAAAACAGTTTATAGAGTGTCATTAATGCTTCTGAGAGACGGTACCGTGAAAATTGTTCATCCAGGATCTCAATCACCTGGTTCAGCTTGCCTGTAAACCATTCAATCGCTATAGCTGAAGCCCCGGGCTGTTCAATCTGATCATCAACATCCCAACTTTTAATTAACCGGAACGCGTTCCAGATCTTGTTCCCGAAATTTCTTCCCTGTTCCGTAAGGCTTGTATCAAACAACAGATCATTCCCCGCAGGAGAACATAACAACATGCCGACACGAACCCCATCAGCACCATATTTTTTGATCAACTCAAGGGGTTCCGGTGAATTCCCAAGAGACTTCGACATCTTCTGGCCGATTTTGTCCCGGACAATACCGGTGAGATAAACATTATGAAACGGTTTCTCACCCATGTATTCATACCCGGCAATGATCATCCTGGCAACCCAAAAAAACAGGATTTCAGGAGCTGTAACCAGATCGTTTGTGGGATAGTAATACTGAATATCCGGATTTCCCGGATTTCGAATACCGTCAAAAACCGAAATTGGCCATAACCAGGAGGAAAACCAGGTGTCCAGAACATCCTCATCCTGTCTCAAATCATCGGCTGTTAATAAGTCATTGCCCGTCTTTTCCCTCGCTATCACAAGGGCTTCTTCACGCGTTCCTGCCACAACAAAGTTTTCACCCGAAGGCAGAACCATCCCGGAAGGCAAATAATATGCGGGAATTCGATGTCCCCACCATAACTGACGGGAGATACACCAATCCCTCACATTCTCCATCCAATGGCGATAAATGTTCTTGAATTTCGGTGGATGGAGTTGAACCCGGTCATTCATTACACTCTCCAGTGCAGGCACAACAAGCTCCTTCATCCGTAAAAACCATTGAAGCGATAGTTTGGGTTCAATCACAGCATCAGTACGCTCCGAATAACCCACCTTGTTGATGTAATCCTCTGTTTTAACAACATGTCCCTCCTTCTCCAGTGCCTGCATGATCAACTTCCGGGCAGTAAACCGGTCTTCCCCGATAAATAGTCCCGCTCTTTCATTCAGCGTACCATCATCATTGAAGATGTCGATCACTTCCAGGTTATGTTTTATCCCGATTTCATAGTCGTTTTCATCGTGTGCCGGTGTAATCTTCAATACCCCTGTTCCAAATTCACGATCGACATATTTATCGGTAATGACCGGCACAGATCGATTCAATAACGGAATCAATGCCCTTTTCCCATGAAGGTGCTTATAGCGTTCATCTTCCGGGTGCACACAAACTGCTGTATCACCGAGGATCGTTTCCGGTCTGGTTGTGGCGATGGTTAGCCACTCATCCCGATTCAATTCCATTCTGTACCGCACATAAAACAGCTTCGATTCTACCTCCCTGTGAACCACCTCCTCATCAGATACAGCCGTTTTAGCACTGGGATCCCAGTTGACCATCCGAATACCCCGGTAAATATTCCCTTTCCCGTACAAATCGATAAATACCCTGATGACACTTTCCGAAAGATCATCATCCATGGTGAATTTTGTGCGATCCCAATCACAGGATGCTCCGAGCTTCTTCAGTTGTTCAAGAATGATCCCGCCGTGCTTGTTTCTCCATTCCCAGGCATGTTCCAGAAATTTCTCCCGGGTTATACCCGATTTGTCAATACCTTTCTCCTTTAAGTGGGCAACAACCCTTGCTTCAGTAGCAATGGAAGCATGATCGGTACCGGGTAACCATAGGGTGTTTTTCCCCTGCATCCGTGCCCGTCGCACCAGGATGTCCTGAATGGTATTGTTTAACATATGCCCCATATGCAATACACCGGTAACATTGGGAGGTGGTATTACAATGGTAAACGGTTCTCTATCATCCGGCACAGACCGAAAAATCCCTTTTTTAATCCAGTGCTGATACCATTTATCTTCCGTTTGCGAAGGATCGTATTTTGACGGGATGTTCATTGCAAGTAACAGGTTTTCAATTTTCTGCCCCATTCAAAACAAAGATGCAAAATTAAAATTTTAAATCATACAAAAACAGACGGCTTTCAATATTTTCAAGGTTTCAGGAATTTCCTGAAATACAATACCAGAAAATTCATAATATTCATTAGAAAACTTGGAAAACTAAATAAGTTTTTTCATTTTTGCCCTGCAAAATACAACAAACCCGATGGAAAGACGCGAAAGGATTCTTGAAGAAGCCCTGAAACTATTCATGAAATATGGTATCCGGAACATTACCATGGATGAGCTGGCAAAACATCTTGGGGTCTCAAAGCGCACCATTTATGAGTATTTCAAAGATAAGGATTCGCTGCTGCTCCATTGCGTTAAATCCCTTGCTTCTGATCAGAAGAACCGAATTAATCACATTATAAAGACGTCCCCTCATGTGATTGATTCGATCTATCAGATCATTGCGGAAAAATCGGCATTAATGCGAAACCTCAACCCCCTGTTCATGCAAGATATGCGGAAGTATCATCCTGCCATATTCAAACTGATCCATAAAAGCGATGAACCGGAGGATATCAGCCTGACCGAGCAGTTACTGATTAATGGAATAGAGGAAGGGATATTCCTCCCGGAGATCAATACAGGTTTGGTTACCCGGTTTATGCAGGAGATGTTCCGTTTGTTCGGCGATAGTGAGATCTTCCCGTTCGAATTGTATGACCGAACGGAAATGCTTGATAATATCTTTATGATCTTTATTCGGGGATTATGTACAGCAAATGGTTTTGAGATCCTTGAACGCTACAAGCACGTTGATCATACCCAAACACCTGAATTATAAATAGACGAATTTCAAAACAATGCATATTTACAATCACTCATGAGAACAATTATCCAATTGATTCTGGCAGGAATAATCCTATTTCCCGTTTCCCTGCTCGCTCAGGAGAGACCATCACCAATGTCCCTGACTATCGAGGAGGCGTTAAATGTTGCTGTGGAGAACAGCAAAACATTGAAGAATGCCAGACAGGAAGTAATTATTACCAGGAGAAATTACCTCGAAAACCTGGCCGCCGGATTACCACAAATTTCCAGTTCGGCATCACTCAATGATAACCTTAAGCTGATGACCCAGTTGATCCCTGCCGAATTTTTTGGCGGAGAGCCCGGTACCTATATCCCCGTACAATTCGGAACAAAGTTCAATGCATCCTATGGAATCTACGCTTCCCAGATGCTTTTTAACGGTGCTTTGTATGTCGGGTTAAAAACCCTGCAACTCCTTGAGCAATTATCTGAACAGAGTCTTGAAAAATCAGAAATGGATCTGAAAAAATCGGTCATGAGCAACTACTTCCTGATCCTGATATCGGAGGAATCAAAGGAAATTCTTGAAAACAACGTGGAAAATTTAACCCGCATTCTGCTTCAGACCGAAAAGATGCAGCAGGTGGGCATGCGGGAAGAGATCGATGTGGATAAAATTTCGGTCTCTGTATCCATGCTGGAAAATAACCAGCAGTCGACTGACCTGAATACCGAATTGAACTATAACCTCCTGCGTTTTCAGCTTGGAATCGATCCCGACACTCCATTGAAGCTAACCAGTAGCCTGGAGGAGCTCCTTTCAAGGTATAGCAGTGATATTCTCCTGAATCAGGATTTTGTCATCGAAAACCACATTGACTATCGAATACTCAAAACACAGGAACAGGTTGCCGAAAAGAAACTTAAAATTGAAAAAGCCGCTTATTTGCCAACCCTTTCCGGTTTTTACTCCTATTCACGGATGGGCATGGACAATGACCTTAATTTCGATACCTGGTATCCCACTTCTATGATTGGTTTACAGCTCGACGTGCCCATCTTTAACAGTGGAATAAAATACCAGAAAATTAAAAAAGCACAAATTGGAATTGAAATGGCACGAACCAATACGGCCATGGTATCTGATCAGCTGCGGCTGACCGAGAAGCAGCTGCGTAGCAACCTGCGGATAGCAAAAGATAAGTTCCATAGCCAGAGTGATAACATTGAGGTAGCGGAACGGATTGTCGAAAATACACAGAAAAAATACGAACAGGGCATGGCTTCCGTTTTTGACCTGATACAGGCAAACAACGATTACCTGATGGCAGAGGGAGATTACCTGAATGCCGTGTTTGAGTTGCTCACTGCACAAATGGAGCTGGATGTCTTATTTAACAACAATTAAAAACCAAATAACATGAACAGAAACCGTAACTTAATTTTTGCTCTCGTGATTCCCGCCGGTATTATACTTACCGGGTGCAACCAGAGCCCGGACACCAAAAGCAAAGAAGAGAGTACCGGCACATCTTCGGAACGGATTCAACCGGTAAGGGTTATGAAAATCGATTATGCGGAAATAGCGAGAGCAGAAGAGCTCACGGCAACCATACAACCCTTTGAGGAAACCAACCTTGCTCCTGCTTTGCCTGGAAGAATCCGGTCAATCAACGTCGATGTAAATGACCGTGTCAGGGAAGGTAAGGTGCTGGTGGAAATGGACCGAACTCAGTATAACCAGACCAAGGTACAGTACCTAACCCTGACAAAGGATTTGGTACGGATGGATACCCTCCTCCAGTATGGTTCAATAACCCGGCAGGTATACGACCAGCAGAAATCGGCTGTTGAAATGCAGGAGATGATTTTAGCCAACCTTGAGGAAAACACCCGGTTAAAAGCACCCTATTCGGGAATTATCACCGGTAGGTACTACAATGAAGGAGAACTTTTCTCTCCCACACCAAACACCCCTTCCGGAAAATCAGCCATTATTACCCTGATGAAGATTGACCGGTTAAAGGTATATGTCAGTTTGCCCGAAGAATACCTTCCCCTCGTAACCAGGGGACTACCAGCTATACTCAAAACGGATGTATATCCGGAAAAGGAATTCCCGGGTAAAGTGTTCAGAATCTATCCCACCATTGATGCAACAACGAAAACTTTCCGTGTGGAGATACACATCCCCAATGGTGATGAAACGTTGCGTCCGGGAATGTTCGCCCGTGTCAATCTCATCCTGGGGAAGAGAAATGCACTTGTGGTGCCAGCTATCACCGTGATACAGCAACCGGGTACCAATGACAAATATATATTCATAAATAACGGGGGTGTGGCACAAAAGGTCTTTGTCCGGATCGGAGAACGGTATGATGAACAACTTGAGATCATTTCAGACCAGCTCAGGGGAGGGGAAGAACTTATTTTTGCCGGACAGAACAGACTGGAAGACCATGATTCACTGAGAATTGTCACCCAATAAACCCATAGCACCCATTTTCAATCCCCAAATACAAGAACAACATGAGCATATACGGCAGTGCAGTACGCAAACCCATTACGACGACCATGATCTTTCTTGCCCTGATCGTCTTAGGAATTTATTCACTGTTTCGATTACCCATTGATTTTTACCCAGAGCTTGAATTTCCTGCTATTTCAGTCTTTGCTATCTATAACGGGGCCAGCGCTGCAGACATTGAAACCACCGTGAGTGAGGTGATTGAAGACAACCTGAACACCGTAAGTAATCTGAAAGAGATCTATTCGACGTCCAGGGATAACATGTCGATTGTAACCTGTGAGTTTGAATGGGGTACCAACCTGGATGAAGCAGCCAATGAGATCCGTGATGCCCTGAGCCTGGCTGAACAGGTGTTGCCGGAAGAGGTGGAAAAACCCTCCCTCTTTAAATTCAGTTCCAGCCTGATGCCCATCATGGTCTATGCTGTCACTGCCGAAGAGAACTATGCGGCTCTTGAAAAAATCATTGACGAGAAGATTGTCAATCCACTGAACCGGATTGAGGGCATTGGAGCTGTAGGAATGTTTGGCACACCCGGACGGGAGGTGCAGGTCAATATCGATCCCCGTAAAATGGAAGCATACGACCTGACCGTTGAACAAATAGCTGGTATCCTGAACGCCGAAAACATGAATTTACCGGCTGGCCACATAGAAATGGGAATGCTCGACTACCCCATTCGAATCCAGGGTGAGTTTACCCGGAGCGATATGGTCCGCGATATTGTCCTGGCAAACATACAGGGGAAGACAATATACCTGCGTGATGTAGCTACCGTCAGGGATACACTCCGGGATATGACCCTGGATGAAAAAATAAATGGCAAAACCGGTTTGCGAATTATTGTCCAGAAACAATCCGGGGCAAATACAGTCGAGATTGCCCGAAAGGTAAAAAAACAACTTCCCGCTTTGCAGGAAACACTCCCTCCGGATGTTACTATCGAACCCATCTTTGATACATCAGACTTCATCATCGACTCAATCCGGAACCTCTCCAAAACCCTGCTGTTTGCCCTGATCTTTGTAACGCTGGTTGTTCTCTTTTTCCTCGGCAGGTGGAGAGCCACTTTTATCGTAGTACTGACCATCCCGATTGCCCTGATCGTAGCATTCATATACCTCTTTTTTACAGGCAATTCCATCAACGTTATTTCCCTCTCCTCCCTCTCGATTGCCATTGGTATGGTGGTTGACGATGCAATCGTGGTGCTCGAGAATATTACGAAACATATAGAACGCGGAAGCAGCCCCAGGGAGGCTGCAATCTATGCTACCAATGAGGTTTGGCTGGCAGTGATCGTAACTACCCTGACCGTTGTGGCGGTATTCATGCCAATGACCCTTGCCGGTGGAATGACCGGTGAATTGTTTGGCCAGCTGGGATGGGTTGTATCCATCACGGTGGTTACATCTACCTTAGCAGCCATCAGCCTCACACCCATGCTTACCTCAAAATTACTGAGACTCAGGAAACCCAGGGAAAAAACTTCCCGGTTAAGCTACGATAGAACCATTCACCGGTTCCTGGAAGCCTTCGAACGATTCTATGAAAGAACCCTCTCCTGGACACTCCGGCATAAAACAATGGTTATTATAACCTCATTCCTGATCTTTTTCGGATCGTTCGCCATGATAAAGGTGATCGGTACCGAGTTTATGCCGGAAGCAGACCAGGGGACCCTGTCGGTTACTGTCGAACTGCAGACAGGAATACGGGTGGACGAAAGCATACGGATTGCCCGAATGATTGATGCATTCATTTTTGAAAATCTTCCGGAAGTGGACATTATGAGCACATCAACCGGAGCCGATGACCGGGGTGGGATCTTTGCTATCTTTATGGAATCGGGGACCCATATCATCAATTTCTCTATGGGGCTGACATCCATGGAACAACGCACCAGAACAGTCTGGGAGCTTGCTGAAATCCTGCGCCAATATCTGGATAAAATACCAGAGATTATCACCTATACGGTCACACCGAATGGAGGCATGGGATCAATGGCTACCAATAACATTACAGTTGAGATCTACGGGTATGATTTTGAGGAAACCAATATGATTGCTGATTCCATTGCGGCCAAAATCGCCCTGTTACAAGGGGCAAGAGATATTACCGTAAGCCGCAAACCATCCAAACCGGAATTTCAGATCATCCCCGACCGGGAAAGAATGGCACAATATGGACTGAATACCTATACCCTGGCCAGCTCCGTAAGAAACCGGGTGTCGGGAGCCCTGATGAGTAAATACCGCGAACGCGGAAATGAATACGATATCGTTGTCCGCTTTACAGAAGATTACAGGAATTCACTATCGGACCTGGAGAATATTATGCTGAATGATCCACGGGGTAACAAGATCCGGTTGGCGGAAATTGCCGATATCGATGAATACTGGTCTCCTCCAAACATCGATCACAAACGGAGACAGCGGATCGTTACCGTATCCGTGACTCCATACAAAGTATCCCTGAATAAAATTGCTGCTGAGATTCAACAGACAATCGATGCAGCGGATATTCCTCCGGATGTTTTGATCGAAACGGGAGGAGCCGTTGAGGACATGAAAGAAGCCATGATGGATCTGGGTATGCTGCTCATCGTGGGGCTGATTCTTGTTTATATCGTTATGGCCGCACAGTTCGAATCGCTGAAAATGCCCCTTATTATCATGTTCTCCATACCGTTTGCCTTCTCGGGTGTTATGATCGCCCTGTTTCTCACAAACACCACCTTAAGTACAATTTCAATGGTGGGGGGTGTTATGCTTGTGGGTATCGTGGTAAAGAACGCCATCGTGCTGGTGGATTACATTAACCTGATGCGCGACAGGGGATTTGAACTGAAGGAGGCAATCATCCTCTCCGGAAGATCCAGGCTGAGACCGGTCCTGATGACTACCCTGACCACCATCCTGGGCATGTTGCCCCTCGCACTAAGCCGTGGGGAAGGATCGGAAATCTGGAGCCCCATGGGCATTTCAGTAATCGGAGGGCTGATCTTTTCCACAATGGTCACACTCATCCTGGTCCCTGTAGTATACCATTTATTCATGCGGAAAAGCGAACGGAGAAAAAGTGAAAACAACTTTGCATACCTGAATTCGTGATCCCGAATATCGGAACGATCAGATTAAAAAAAAAGAAAACATGAAAGCAGTATTTATAGTTTATAACCAGGCCCATACGGAAAAAGTGGAGTATGTACTTGAACAGCTCGAAATACGGGGATTTACACGATGGGATAACCTTACAGGAAAAGGAAGTGATACGGGCGATCCGCACATGAATACCCATACCTGGCCTGAGCAAAATTGTGCTTCCCTTACCATAGTGAACGATGAAAAAGTGAATGACCTGCTGGATAAAATCCGTAAAATTGATCAGATCAATCGGAATGTCGGTGTCCGGGCATTCGTCTGGGATATTGTTACCATGTATTAATGGTGCAGAATTCCGGCAAATGTTCCCGCTTTTAAACAATAAAACGTAAATTTGTGTACCGCGTAGGGAAATTCCCATAAAAGTAAAAACAGAATTTTTATCATCCAGTACCATGCCACAAATCTCAACTAAGGGTATGAAGATGCCCTCCTCACCAATCCGGAAGCTTGTTCCTTTTGCAGAAGAAGCAAAAAGAAAAGGGAGAAAAGTGTACCACCTGAATATCGGACAACCCGACATTCCCACCCCTGAAGTGGCGATGAACGCAATCCGGAATATCGACCTGAAAGTCATTGCATACAGCCATTCCGCAGGGAATGAATCCTATCGGAGAAAACTTGCTGTATATTACCAGCAGATAGGAATCCGGATAGACCATACCGACCTGCTGATCACAACCGGAGGATCGGAAGCCATCCTTTTCTCCATGATGACCTGCTTCAACCCGGGCGAAGAGATCATTATCTCTGAACCATTCTATGCCAATTATAATGGATTTGCCACGGCCGCAGGAGTGGTCGTTAAACCCATTACTGCTACGATCGAAAATGGTTTTGCCCTTCCCCCGATTGAGGAGTTTGAAAAACTGATCGGACCCAAAACAAGAGGAATTATCATCTGCAGCCCGAACAACCCGACCGGATACCTCTATTCTAAAGAGGAGATGCTGCAACTGAGGGATATCGTAAAAAAACATGATCTCTATCTTTTCTCCGATGAGGTCTACCGTGAGTTTTGTTACGACGGGCTGAAACACTATTCTGCCATGTACCTGGAAGGAATCGATGAACATGTCGTGATGACGGACTCCGTATCAAAACGGTATAGCTCATGTGGTGTCAGAATCGGAGCACTGGTAACCAGGAACAAACAGATCATTGAAACTGCTCTTAAATTTGCCCAGGCAAGATTGAGCCCGCCATCCCTTGGACAGATCGCCGGTGAAGCAGCTATCGATACACCTCCCACCTATTTTAAAGAGGTGTATAATGAATACATTAACCGGAGAAATTATATGGTCGATGCACTCAACAAAATGGAAGGAGTTATATGCCCCAAACCAAAAGGTGCATTCTACACCATCACTCACCTTCCTGTGGATGATACCGATAAATTTTGCAAGTGGTTACTCAGTGATTTCGAGTACAACAACGCCACCGTTATGATGGCCCCTGCTTCAGGCTTCTATGCCACCCCTGGCCTCGGAAAGCAAGAAGTCCGTATCGCTTATGTTCTTAAAATAGAAGACCTGAAAAATGCGATGAAATGCCTTGAGGAAGGTCTGAAAGCTTACCCGGGCAAAATAGTCTGAATCTAATTCTTAGCCATCCGTTGATCAAAGATTATTTCTCAATTTCCTTCAGTGCTCTGATTGCTGATGGATAATTAGGATCAATCTCAAGGGCTTTTTTATAATTTAAAACTGCCAATTGCTTTTCCCCGTTTTTCAGATAGGCTTCACCCAGGCTGTCATACACATCGGCAGATTCAGAATATGATATCACATTCGTTTTAAAAATTGCTATTGCAAGTTGGTTCTTTTCTTTATCAAGATAATCATAACCCAATCGATTTATTGCAGATTGATTCATTAACTCTAATTCAATAGCTTTCATTAGACTGGTAATGATTATTTCTTCAGCCTCTTCAAAATTATATTCATTAATAAGTTTTTCAGCTTTTACCAAATCACTTTTCAACTTGTTATAATTAGTGATTAAATTACTCTTTCTTAGTGCATAATAATCTTCTGCAGATTTTTTTGCATGTTCAATTGCGACTTCAAGGGCCATATTAGCTGAAGTTTCAATATCTGGTTTTACACCTGTTCCTTCCCAGTTGGTGCCAGTAATCGGATTAATCGCCTGTCCAAAAGGAATAGATATTCTTATATCAGTGTATACAACCCAGGTTGAAGCAGGGTTTGCCCCACCAGCAGATACATCTCCTATAATTGTGGCACGATTCAAAGCCTGTAAATCATAAGCAAATTCTTCAGCTCCTGAAAAGGTTTTCTTGCTAATTAAAACATACAAGGGGATATCAACCATTTTCTTTCCAGGAATTGTATCATGCGTCCAAAATTCATCCGTACGATCCCTGTCCCTCCAATAAATGTTGTTGATGTGAGTGGGTTCATCAAAAAAATAACTAAAAAGGTAAGCCATATAACCTGGATCACCACCCCGGTTTTCTCTAAGATCAAAAATTATAGTGTGCGTGTTAGAAAGAAATTTTAATGCAGCATCAACAGCTTCCATCGCTTCCTCAGAATACATGACTGAGTTGATTTTCATATATCCGATGTTGCCATCCAAAACCTCAACTCTGCTCAGACCAAAATTGTATTTTTTGCTTTCAAACTGATTAATAATCCTTTGTAAGTTTCGGTCGTCATCTTTTTGTTCATCAGGATTGGGGCCAAGATATATCCCTAAATGTTTATCAGAGCAAATAGAATGTAATTCCTCATTTAAGATATCAGCAAAATCCGCCTTATCAGTGATACCATTAAATGCTCCTTCTGCAAATTTTGATTTGATATGCTTACCCATCTGATCGCCAACATCAGGTAAAACATAAAATCTTTGAAGCAATTCTGAAATCTTTTCAATCGCCTGTTTTATATCCGATTCAGATAGACTTTCTGTCTCTTCCTGTGCTTGTACAAATACTGTCCCTAACGATTCAATTACTAAAATGATGCAAATGATTGTACGTTTCATAAGATTGACAATGCTATTAATTCATACGAAGTGAAACGAATCTTTTGATTCGTCAATATTTAAAACTGTGGCGAAATGACGAAAATAGTCCTAAAGTTCTAGTATCGAATTAGATAAATTCGTTAGTGTAGTATGAATTCAATGGGCAATACTATATCACAACTTACAGGCTTACCATCCTGTTTACCGGGATTCCAATTAGGCATAGTTTTTACAACTCGCAAAGCTTCCTTATCCAAGGATGGAAACACCGATTTCTTCACCTGTGCCTCCTCTATTTCACCTTTTTCGTTTATTCTGATGTTAACATATACAGTACCTGATTTGCCTGCCCTAAGCGCATCATCAGGATACTTCATATTCTTGGCGATGAATTTTGCCAGAGCTGCTTTACCTCCCGGGAAAGTAGGTAGATCCTCAACAACATAAAAGATCTTGACCTCAGGCTCAACTACTTCAACTGCTTCTGCTTCAGCCACCTCTTCAACTTCATCAACATTGATATCTACTTCAACATTAACTACTTCGTCAGCAATTTCAACTTCCGCTACCTCAACCTCAACGGCTTCAACTTCCATTTCAATTTCATCCATAACAATATCTACTTCTACGTTTACATTAACATCTTCATCCAATTCAATATCATATGAAGTACGTTCCATTTTGATCTCATCATAATTCCCCTTTTCAACAAGGAGGGCTATCGTCTCATATCCCACATACGATATCATTAAGACATCCTTTTTGCTTGGAACTTCAATCTGAAATTGTCCATCTTCATCCGATGTTGTTCCGTTTGTCGTTCCTTTTATGATAATATGTGCTCCGGATAGCGGTAATCCAGAGTCCTTTGCAATTATTTTTCCTGAGAATTTTATCTCCTGATCCTGAATACCCAGTGTCTCAAAAAGGGTTGAACCTGCATCATGCACAGATGTGGAAAATGCCATGGATAATAACACTACTACTGGAAGTAGTACAAATAATCTCAATTTTCTTCGATTTGGTGATTGATTCTTTTTCATCATTTGAATTCTTTTTTTACTTAATGAATAATTAAACGAATGTGTTAATCCAATTCCCGGTGTTCCTAAAACATATTCCAATAAAACACCCAAATAAACAGGTTTGGATATCCCCTGATGAATTGTTCCCCGGTCAGCCAAAAACTCATGGGTCTCTTTGATTGACCAACGAAGTAACCAGACAAAGGGATTGAACCACTGCAGTACACTCACAATCTCCAATAAAAGCAAGTCAATCCAGTGAGCCTGCCTAATATGCTCTTTCTCATGGGCAAGTATTGCTTTAATATTGGTTTCATTCAACATTTGATTGGGCAGAAAAACATACGAAAAGAATGAAAAAGGAACTGAAAAACGACCATTGGGAACAATTTTTAACCCTTCAACAATTTCAATCCTACTCCTCTTTATCAAAAGAACAACCAGACTTGTTTGATAAATTAATCGGAGACAAAGCAAAATGACACCTGTCCAGTAAATAGATAAGAAAATGTCCTGTGGTCGTAAACCTTCATTACTGGCAACCTGATTCTCAACCGGATTTAACAGAATTGCATTTTGTACGTACTGATATCCTGTACTAATTAGATGTGCAGGGGATCCTGTTTTTGATGTCCCAAAAAAATTAAGATTTATTATTGGCAAAACTCCAATTAATAGAATTGTAAGCAGGAAGTATGCCCGGTTGATATTGAAAAATGTCTCCTTCCTGAGAAGTGTCCAGTATAGTATATAAAATAACGAAAGTGTCAATACTGATTTCAATAAATATGGATAGAATCCGGTCATGATCGGCTTTCCTTTTTGTCCATCTCCATTTCAATTTCCCTTAGCATCTCCTCCAGATCTTCGATACCAATATTGTTCTCCGTTGCAAAAAAAGAAGCCATTTGAGGAAAGGAATTGTCAAAATACTTGGAAAGAAATTCCCGGAAATGAAACCGCGTATACTCCTCTTTTGAAACCTGTGGATAGTATTCATAGGTTGTCCCATACGACTTGTGGTCCACAAATCCCTTCTTCTCCAATACCCTGACGACGGTTGAAACAGTATTGTAAGCTGGCTTGGGTTCCGGTAATTGCTCCAGAATATCCCTGACCAGAACCCTGTCCAGCTCCCAGATGATATGCATGATCTGTTCTTCTGCCTTTGTGAGTGTTTTCATATAACAAATATAAAACTATATTTTTAGTTTTACAACTATTTTTATAATATTTTCACTATATTTTTAGTTGTTTTGTGTTAAACAACTCATTATAAGCGAATAAAACTCGAAAGATTTTGTGGAGATGAATCAGAAATTCTGCATGATGGTGAATGCAAAGAGTTCACTCAAGGAGTCGTCATGATACGTGGATACATGCTCTGCCAGAAGATTTCGCCGTGGAGAATCATTCAAAATCCCGGTACAGGAGGTACTTTTTCCGAATTGTTTTAAATTCATTCAGTTCATCTTTCCAGCTTGCTACTATAGTAATCGCATCATATCCTTCGGTTATTTGCTCTCGTAGTCGGGTTGTTCCTGCCCTGTCATCAAAGTAATCAATAAAGAAATCTCCCGCAGATCCCAATTGCTGGTAAGCATCAATCAACCAGTATAACACGATAGCCCGGTTGTTCCGAAAGAAATCGAGTTCCATGTCCCTTAAATCGACACCATTGCAGGTTGTTCCTGCGTATTTCAGGTTACTCCCTGCTTCAGGACGGTCCTCTGGCGTAAAGGAGAAACCCGACTCCGGATATTCCGGATGACCATAAACCTGAAACGGAAAGTCCGTTCCCCAACCGACTGTCATTACGGTTCGTTCAAAAAATACCAGTGAGGGATAGAGGTAGATGGATAGCATATTGGGCAGGTTTGGTGATGGAGCTACCGGTAACTCATAAAATTTACTATGATCCCAGTTTCCACATGGGATACAATTCAGATCACAGGTGAGCCCGTTGTTCAACCACCCTTCTCCATTAACCATCTGTGCATATTCAGCCATTGTCATACCATATACAATCGGTACTTCATGTAATCCAATAAAAGAGCTGTATTGGGGATCATTTACAGGGCCATCAACATAAAATCCATTCGGATTAGGTCGGTCAAGAATAAGGAATGGAACACTATCCGCAGCACACGCTTCCATCATATACGTCATCGTAGAGATGTAGGTATAATGCCTGACACCTACATCCTGAATATCAAAAAGAACCATATCCATCCCTTTCAAATCATCGCTTGTTGGTCTTCGATGGTTTCCATAAAGCGATATGACCTCTATTCCGGTTTTCTGATCCTTCCCATTTTCCAATACTGTACCCGGGCCGGCTGTTCCCCGGTAACCATGTTCCGGAGAGAATATCCTGACAACATGAATTCCCAGATCGATCAGGCTATCAACCAGGTGGGTGTTATTAATCAGAGAAGTATGGTTTGCAACCACACCTACATTCTTCCCGGTTAACAGGGGTAAATAAAGTTCTGTTCTTTCAGCTCCACACCGTATGGGATTCTGCGAATGAACAAGTGTAGTCAGGGGAGGGAAAAGGAGCAGGACAATGCTGCTGAAGATCCTTATTTTACGATATGCCATCGAATTACTATATGATTTAGCCGGCTGCTAAAGTAATAAAAAATGGAAATCCCTTACAGAGGAATGAGTACAAATGAAAAAATGAGTCTATTTATTTTCCTACCTTTGTGTGGAAATCATCTTCCATCTGTTGAACCACGAACTATTTATAGCGAAAAGACTGGTCTTTGAAAAAGACAGCACATCCAGGATTTCGAGACCTATTGTAGCGATATCGGTAGTTGGAATAGCACTCGGCCTTGCTGTGATGATTGTTGCCATTGCCATTACCACCGGTTTTAAAAATGAGGTTCGCAATAAGGTGGTGGGATTTGAATCACACGTACAGATCCTGAATTATGATACCAATATCTCCTATGAAACCGTTCCGGTTAAGAAAAATCAGAAATTTATACCTGAACTGATTGCATCCCCATGGATCAAGCACATCCAGGTGTTTGCCATTAAAGCCGGGATCATCAAAACAGATACAGAGATTCAGGGTGTCGTTTTAAAAGGAATTGGAAGTGATTTTGATTGGACATTCTTTCAAAACAGCCTGGTTGAAGGAACCATTTTCCACCTCACCGATACCGGCAGTACCAACCAGGTTTTGATATCCAAATCCCTGGCCGATCTTCTGAAATTGAATGTCGGAGACTCCTTCTCCATGTACTTTGTCCAGGATCCACCTCGTGCCCGAAAATTTACCATTTCAGGCATTTATGAAACAAATCTTGAAGAACTGGATAAGATCTATGTCCTTGCAGATATCAAGCATATTCAACGATTAAATAACTGGAAGGAAGACCAGGTGAGCGGTTTTGAAGTTGAAATTCACGACTTCCAAGAACTCTTCCCAGCAACCCTTGCCGTCATACAAACCGTGGGATTTGAATTGGATGAAGAAGGATCAAGATTGAAGGTGCGGAATATCATTCAGAAATACCCCCAGATATTCGACTGGTTAAACCTGCAGGACCTGAACGTCTGGATCATCCTTGTACTTATGTTGCTGGTAGCCGGATTTAATATGATCTCCGGTTTATTGATCCTGATCCTGGAACGTACGAATATGATCGGAATATTAAAATCCATCGGTACACGCAACTGGAGTTTACGAAAGATATTTCTTTACAAATCCGGCTTTATCATAGCAAGGGGGTTATTTTGGGGTAACATCATTGGTATCGGTCTTTGTCTGCTGCAGGATCAATTTGAACTATTAAAACTTGATCCTTCTACCTATTATCTTTCCAGCGTGCCAATTAATTTAAGCTTCCTGAACATCCTGATTCTTAATGTCGGGACCATGGTTTTAGTACTAATCATGCTCTTGCTTCCATCCTACCTGATCTCGAGGATTACGCCGGTAAAAACCATTCGCTTCGATTAATAATCCACTTTGTAATCTGACAAAACAAAATTATCTTGCAGCACTTAAATTTTCCCGGAATGGCAAAGCGATTCAATCCCCTGAAAAACTACCAGAACACAAAAAAGGCTATTGGCTTTGTGTCCCGGGAGAACGCTACTGCTGATGATTACGAACGAATTGGATTCAAATCGGGACTGGAAGTCCACCAACAGCTGAAAACCAGTGAAAAATTGTTCTGCCATTGTCCCTCGGGAATATACAACGACAATGAAGATTACAATGCCGAACTGATCCGGCACATGAGGCCTACTTTGAGTGAATTGGGCGAATATGATGGTACTGCCCTGATGGAATTCAAGACCAAAAAGGAGATCGTCTATCGGATTCATAACCGAACTGCCTGTACATATGAAGTAGACGATACACCTCCTTTTACAATCAATGAAGAAGCCCTTGATATTGCCCTTGAACTTTCCCTGCTTTCAAAATTGAATATTGTAGGCGAAGTCCACATCACCCGGAAACAATACCTGGATGGTAGCATTCCTACCGGATTTCAACGCACAGCAATCCTCGGTGTTGAAGGAGAAATCCAATTGAAAAATAAAAAAGTACGACTCCTCCAGTTGAGCATAGAAGAAGATTCCTGCCGCGAAATATCCGATGTCGGGCATGTCAGAACCTTTAAAACCGATCGGTTGGGTATGCCCCTGATCGAAACCGTTACCTATCCCGATATGATTACACCGGACGAACTGAAGGAAGCTGCTGAATATATCCGTTTCCTGAACCGCAGTACTGGTAAAGTAAGAACCGGTATAGGAACCGGCCGGGAAGATGTTAATGTCAGTTGCCGCGGAGGAGATCGGGTCGAAATAAAAGGAGTATCCCATAATAAATGGATCCCGAAATTATCCCATAACGAAGCGTTTCGTCAATACGCCCTGCTGAATATCAGAAAAATAGTGAAAAACAGGGTGAAAAATCCGGGGGCCTGGAGCATCACCCACCTGAAATCCTCAAATCCCGAAACCGAATTTGAATCACCCCTGATTCTTGATGCCATCAAAAAAGAGTTCTCTGTTGTGCTTGTTAACCTGCCACAATTTCAAGGTATCTTATCACATTTTACCCAGACAGGTAGCTCATTTTCAGATGAAATTTCCGATCGGCTGGCAGTGATTGCCTGTATCGGAAAACCCAACATGTCTCATTCTGAAGAACTTGAACCCACCCTCTCTTCCAGGGATCTGAAAAAAATTAAAACCCTCCTTAATTCAGAAGATGATGACGCTCAACTGATCATCTGGGGACCTGAAGAAGATATTCCAACAGCACTAGAAACCATCGAGGAAAGATGCCAGATTGCTTTTGAAGGAGTCCCCCGGGAAACCCGGAAATCCCTGATAGACGGAACAACGATCTTTGAACGGGTGTTGCCTGGCCCGAATCGCATGTATCCCGATACCGATTCCCCTCCGATACCACTTGAAGAAGATCATATTGAAAAGTTGCGGAAAAACCTTCCAGTGGACATCTTCGACAGATTTTGCCAGATGAAGAATTGGAATATACCGGACGATACTTATACCTACCTTTTAAGTAAAAATATGGTCCCACTGATCGAAGAGATACATCAGGAGTTGGGTTATAACCCAAGATTTCTCGGAACTTTCCTTGGACATACCTTCAAAAATATCGAAGGGAAAATGCAACCGCACAAGAATTTTTCCTACAAAAAAATATATGGATTGTTTAAATTCATTTACAATAACCAACTCGATCCAGCAATCTCCAGAAGAATGATGCCGGTGATTTACGAACATCCCGATATGTTATTCAGCTCGGTATTAACAAGCATCAATTTTAAACACCGGTCGCTGGATGAGTTAACAGCACCCATAAAAATCCTCTACAGGAAATTTCAGGAAATCCGGTATTCAGAAAAGGAGGATGCAGCTGTCAATTGGTTGATGGGGCAGGTTCATAAACTGGCTCTTGGAAATGTGCCGATGAAAGAGATGAAAAAAGAAATTGAAAAAATAATTCAATCCTAAAACCAGGATTATGGCCGAAGATATTTTTCAGGGATATAAAGGCAGAGCCTTGGAGGTTCTTAAAAAATATACGGTGCGCGTCTGGAGCCAGGCCGAGATCAATACCACACGCGGTATGTTTAATGGAACAATACTCCCGAGATCGGAAAACGATGACGATAAACACCTGGTGCTGAAAATCCCAACCGGATACAACGTGGGAATCGATATTTTTACGATTACTGACATGAAAGAGACCGGTTACCAGAAAGCCATTTATAAAATCCCCGAAAAAGAGTTCCCCTATTCTCCCGATCTGCCCAATGTCAAACTTTTTGGAACCGGCGGTACCATTGCCTCCCGGTTAGATTACCGGACAGGTGCCGTGATCCCCGCTTTCTCACCGGGAGAATTATATGGAGCGGTCCCTGAATTAGCCGATATATGCAACCTGACTACCGAGAAATTGTTCGCTGTCTTCAGTGAAAATATGGGACCAGACCAGTATATTGCCCTGGCAAAAGGGATAGGGAAAGAGATCCGGAATGGTATCGACGGCATCATTATCGGGCATGGCACAGATACACTGCATCACACTGCCGCTGCATTATCATTTATGATACAAAATTCACCCATACCCATTATCCTGGTGGGTTCACAACGCTCTTCAGACCGCCCATCCTCTGATGCTGCCCTTAACCTGATCCATGCTGCATATGCCGCAGGTCATGGAGATATTGCAGAAACCCTGGTCTGCATGTTCGGCCCTACATCCGATGAGTATGGGTTCCTTCACCGGGGGACAAGGGTTAGAAAAATGCACAGCTCATACCGTTCAACATTCCGTACCATCGGTGATACACCCGTTGCAACCGTCCGTCGTGGCAACATTACCCACATCAAAGAAGAATATAACCAGCGACGTAAAGACAGAGAGGTGAAAATACTTCCCTACTTCAGTGAGAAAGTGACCATGCTATACTATTACCCCCATATGCAGGCCGATATCATGGATAATATGATAGAATCGGGTTATAAAGGAATCATTATTGTTGGTACTGGCCTTGGACACGTCAATAAAGAACTCTATCCGGCACTTGAAAGAGCTGCAGCAAAAAATGTCTCCGTGTTTATGACCCTCCAAACCATCTGGGGATACGTGCACATGTTCGTCTACGATACCGGAAGAGATATGATTTCTAAAGGCGTTATACCAGCTGGTAATATGCTTCCCGAAGTAGCATTCATTAAGCTTGGATGGGCCCTCGGACAAACAGAAGATCCAAATGAGATCAAAAAAATCATGCTCGCCCCAATCAACGATGAAATAACACGCCGCGAACCCTATAATGGCTACCTCGTCTACCAGGGAGGCGTCCCCGAAGTCGAAGGATTTATCAAAAAATTCCGAAAATAACCCACCCCCCTTACCTTTTTCTAAAAAAATGGTGACAGCTTCCCCTTTTTCAAAATATCTTCTTATATTTAAATGATGAACTAAAAATAAAAATATTATGCCACGTATCGCAAGAGTAGTAATCCCTGGAATCCCATATCATATTACTCAAAGAGGGAACTATAAGCAAACCATTTTTTCTGACGATGGGGATCGAGTTAAATATTTAACCCTTGTTACAGATTATACGAAAGAACAACAGGTCAAAGTACTCGCTTATTGTTTGATGATGAATCATGTTCACTTCATAATGGTACCACCAAAAAGTGAGTCATTAGGGTTGATTTTCAATCAGATAAGCAGAAGATATGCTGTGTACTTCAACAAAAAATTTGATCGTTTAGGACATTTATGGCAAGACAGATATTATTCGTGCCCACTTGATAAGGATCATTTATTTGAAGCAATAAGATACATTGAAAACAATCCTGTAAAATCTGAATATGTACAGTCTGCTGAGGAGTACAGGTGGTCCAGTGCCAAAGCTCATATTAACCAGAATATCCAGGATGAAATACTGTCTGATTATACCCCTTATCTTAAAGAGATTGACGATTGGAAAGAATATTTGAATGGGAATTATGATGAACGAATAATCTCCAATATCCGAAGCTGCACAATGAATGGTAGACCTTCTGGAAATGAGACTTTTATTCAAGAGCTTGAGTATAAAACCGGTCGATTATTAAGGATAAAATCATTTGGAAGACCGAAAATAAAAAAATAGGAAGCTGTCACCACTTTTTTTTAATTATGGATATGATTCAGTTTGCGGAGGTGTTGGAACGGAGGTTATCGGGGGATTTGCCTGGTTTCAGGGCGCACCAGCGCATGGCACCTTCAGATCGGATCCGGGG
>CAZXGG010000013.1:27220-65364 GCA_964640125.1 uncultured Rikenellaceae bacterium | reverse complement strand
CGGGAACACCCTGGTTGCATACAAGGGTGCCAACGAATGGCTGAGCCGGAACAAGCTGATAAACCTGGCCTTTAAAAGATCTCAACCGCCGGATTCAGAGGGGGAATCCCGGTATATTGACCGGTCTAAGAATTTCAGTATCCAGCGGATCCCGGGAGGATTCTTTGAAACAAAAATTGACCTGACTCACCCGATTGCTTACGGGTATCACTGGAACAAATTGCCCGTATTTAAAACGGGAACCCTGTTTGCAGAAAAAAGTACCAATCCTTACGCGAATCCGGCGGTCTATACCGAGAATCCCCTGCTCAGCGGGTATATCTCATCGGAGAACCTGGAGAAGCTGAAGGGAGCACCGTTTATTGTAACCCATTCCAGTGGAAGGGGCAGCATTATCTCCATTCTTGATAATACAAATTTCAGGGCAGTCTGCTACGGAACAAGCAAAATCTTCGCCAATGCGGTGTTTTTTGGGTTTCTGATGCGGTAGTTGAAATGGCTATGAATTGGGTTCAGGAAAAGCGCTTTCTTCATACCTAATTGTAACTGTCATACGATGGTCATTCGATAGTCATACCATGGTCATACCTGCCTGCCGGTCTACCAGCCTGTGGCTGGCAGGCAGGCGATGGTCATACAATGGTGATATGGTAACTCAATAGTAACTCAGTGGTAACTCAATAGTAAAGAAGAGGAATGTATAAAATTCTAATGAAAGCGAAGAGAACGATATCAACTTCTTTATCCTTTCTCCCAGCCTTATCATAATCTTTATACGCTTTTATCTTATACTTTTTTCTTTTTATCCCGAAAATTAGAAAATCTATTGATTTTCGTTAATTTTCGAGGATCCTCGAAATTCTAGTTCGCCAGGCGGAAGAATTTCGGGACTTTTATCTTTTATTTTGATCTTCAAACATGAACAAATTCTACACCTCCGACGACCGGTCAGCATTGGATTCGTTGTCCGAAGCACAGAAGATTGCCTTCGGTCCTATTGTCTTCCAGGCGGCCAAAGTACTGAGGGATACCGGTATCCTTAAACTGTTGCACGATAAAGGGGAAGGAGGACTTGATGCGGAGACCATCTCGGCAGAGTTGAAATTACCCCTGTATGGAGTCAAAGTGCTCACCGATGCCGGTCTGAGTATCGGTGTACTATACCTCAAGGGTAAAAATTATTCCCTGACCAAGACTGGACATTTCTTGGTAACCGACAAAATGACCAATGTAAACATGGACTTCGTTCATGATGTTTGCTATAAGGGGATGTTCCATCTTGAGGAGGCAGTACAAACCCGGCGACCTGCCGGACTCAAGGTCTTCGGAGACTGGGATACCATCTACGAGGGACTTTCCCAATTACCGGAAAAGGTGAAGGAAAGCTGGTTTGGGTTTGACCATTTTTATTCCGACAAAGCGTTCGAAGAGGTGATCCCGGTACTTTTCGAAGAGAAACCGGGAAACATCCTAGATGTCGGCGGTAATACCGGGAAATTTTCCATCCTTTGTGCCAGCCATTCGGATACCGTTAAGATCACCATCCTGGATCATCCGGGACAGCTCGAGATGGCAGAAAAAAACATCAAAGAACATGGATTCCAGGAACGGATCGATACCCATCCGATCGATCTGCTCGACCATTCCAAATCCTATCCCAGACCCTATGACATTATCTGGATGAGTCAGTTCCTGGATTGTTTTGGTGGTGAAGATATTGTTGAATTGCTGCTGAAAGCCAGGGACGCCTTCTCCGCAAATGGTTCCATATTTATCCTGGATACATACTGGGACCGGCAGCGTTTTGAGATCTCCTCCTTCTGCCTGAATATGACATCCCTCTATTTTACCGCCATGGCAAACGGGACCAGCAGGATGTACCATTCAGAAGAGATGATCGGGTATGTTGAGAAAGCCGGTTTACGAATCGTCAAGCAGAAAGATGGGATCGGGCTGAGCCATACGTTGATACAGTGTAAGAGATAATTGAGTATCGCACCTACGGAGCGATTTTGATTTTTCGATTATAACTGTACTACCAACGTTTTGCTCCGCTGGAGCAATTTGGTTCAGGGAAAATGATCTTTTTCTACCAATGTTTTGCTTCTACGGAGCAAGAAGAGGTGGGATAGCATAACAAACAAAAGGATCATTAATCCCTAGGCCATGCCGGCCGAGAGCGACACATTGGTAGACCATTGGAGATTAAAATAAATACCGCTCCGGAGCAGAACGTTGGTAGATCAATCGGAAACACCTATATTTCCGCTCCGTAGGCCGTGCCGGCAGTGCAGGTGCGGGACAAAAAAATAAAATATACCAACTCACAAAAACCATGAATTACCGTCGATTTGGAAATACGGAAATACGTGTCAGCGAAATCGGATTTGGAGCCTGGGCAATCGGTGGCCCGGCATATGCCGGTGACCTCGCGATCGGATGGGGCAAAACCGACGATCCCGCTTCCATAAAGGCACTGAAAATAGCCTTCGAGCATGGGATAAATTTCTATGATACGGCTGACTTTTATGGCCTGGGACACTCCGAGGAGCTGATCGGTCGGGTATTTGGAAATCATCCGGAGGTAATTATCGCCACCAAGGCAGGTCACCGGCTAAACGAGACTGGAGAGATCCAGTTCGACTATACCTATGATTACCTGATACACGCTTGCACACAAAGCCTGCAAAGGCTGAAAAGGGAAACCATCGATTATTTCCAGTTGCATACAGCCCGGATTGCTGACCTGGAAAAAGGAGAATGCATCCGGGCAATGGAGGATCTGCAAAAAGAGGGTAAAATCCGTTACTGGGGAATTTCGCTCAACACCTATGATCCCGCTCCGGAATTGGAATTCTTTACTAGTCGCCGAATAGGTAATGGATTCCAGGTCGTGCTCAGCATCATCAACCAGCGAATCGTCCCTTCCCTACCGGAAATATCAGATAATCAATATGGTATCATTGCAAGAATGCCGTTGCAATTCGGATTGTTAACCGGTAAATTTGACCGGAATTCACGCTTCGGGGAGGATGACCATCGTTCCACCCGACTCAATCCTGAGATCCTTGCACAGGCAGAAGAATATTTGTTGCCGGTCTGGCAAATGGCAAAAAAATATGAAACAACACCTGGAGCACTGGCTCTGCGTTTCGATCTCAGCTTCCGGGAAGTTTCAACGGTCATCCCCGGAATGAGGAATGAGAAACAGGTGATGCAAAACATTGCTGACCTGGAGAAGATCAATGATCACGATATGCTGTTTCTGAAAACCCTATATCATGATAAGCTTTCAACACTACTTTCAGAAATGCAGAAATTCGGATAGCAGGAATTGTTCCCGGATTCCACGGATTCTCGCATTTCTTTTTCTGTTCGCCGGATTAATCATGTTTTTGATTTCCTGTTCAGATGAAGAAGAACCTTTTGTTGATCCCTATTTGACCGAACCCGCCTGTACTTCGACATTTGTTCCCAAGGAGTATACCTGGCAGGTGGTGGGATTTTATCCCTCCTGGAAACACGATATCCTTCCGATAGATTCCATCCAATGGGACAAGATCACACGTGTTGTCTATGCATTTGCCTATCCAAAAATAACCGGCGGGATAGACTTCGCCGACCTTACAAATGCCCGGGAACTCATTGAAAAAGCGCATGCACACGGCGTGGAAGCCTATTTCTCCATTGGTGGAGGAAATGACTCCTGGAACTTTCCGGAGATAGCCAATGACCCGGATGCTGCGGAACGGTTTGTCAAAAGCCTCCGGCATTATGTATTTGCCTACTGTTTTGACGGGGTGGACATTGACTGGGAATACTGGTCGGGATTATATACGGGAACGGTAAATCAATATGAGAGTCAGGCATTTGTCAACATCCTGAAAGGGTTGAAGGAGGATCTTGCACCGTATAATAAAAAGATCTCCGTCGATCTCTATGCCAGTGACTGGGGAGGGAGACACTACCTCGACAGGATCAGGGATTACGCAGATGACATCATGATCATGTGTTATGATTTTACGGGATCATGGTCAGATCCGGGGCCCCACTCCTCTTATGAAGATGCGATTGGTACCAGTTCAACCGCCCAATCGACCGGATTGGCTTACTGGGTCAATTACAGGCAATGGCCAAAATCAAAGATCCTGCTGGGGGTTCCTTTCTACGGCAGGGATTTTGACAACAATGGCGGTGGAATCTCCTATAGCCGGATCGTCGAAGAGTATCCCGAAGCACCCTATGCTGATCAGGTTGCAAATATTTATTACAATGGCATTGAAACGATCAAAGCCAAGACCCGGTATGTCGTGGAGAATGATTTTGCAGGTATCATGATTTGGGAACTGGGCCACGATTCACCGGTGAATAGCATCAGTCTTTTGAATGCCATCGATGAGGAAATCCGGTCCTTTAATTAGAATCTTACAAGGCGCATCTTTAGTCCAACTTTCTGTTTTTATTAATTTACTCACGGGGTGACTCGAAGTCACCCCGTGAGTTTTTGTTACAGGGCCCGTATCGGTATTCGTTTATCGGTGTTCGTGCCTGTCAAATGTGCTCCGATTGTTCAAAAGACAGATTCCTTTTCCTGATCTCTAGAATCCTGACTTTCAAATATATATTATAAATATATTGAAATAAATTATAGCAGAATCCGTCAAGGGGGACAAACTTGCCTAAACCCCAAATGCACAATATAAACTTCCACAGGTATAATAGTATGTCGCCTCCAGGGCCTCTGGTTAGATGAATAGGCTGGATTACGAAAAACGATATTTCATAAAAATTCCTTACCTTTGCAATGATTTTCAACCTATTGAATTCATGCCCCAGTGGTGTGCAAACAGATCTCCAGGAATGTCTCCCAGATGAGACGAATTGGAGCTTTTGGTTTACCGGTGATGTAAATGAAGCAAAAAGTAAGGGCTTTTGTTGGATTAATTGTATTCAGTTCGTTCCATTCCCTGGTTCATGGTCAAGATTTCATCAACCAGGAGGATGCACTGGTATGGATTGGGAAAAACATCGAATCCAGTACAACCGTTCCCATTCGGAAGCAGTCAAGTTTGAAAGAATTCGAATACGGAAATGATATCCGCTTCTTCAAACTGGCTCAGATAAAGGGTTGTAAACTGATCCTGGAACGCTACGACAAGACGGAAGGAAAACCCATGGTCAAATCGGTTTATGAGCTTCCCTTGAAAGAGATTGATCCCAACAGCATTAAGCTAGCCATTGAGAAATTCAGCCGGAATATCTGCCTTATCCTTCAGCCAAACAACAAAAGGAAGATCAAAGTAACACGACTCAGCGGAAAAGACTTTAAAAACAAACGGTACCTGAAAAAAACAGAAGTGATCCTCGAATTCAATCAGGAGGCACAGGCTAAAAATATCCCTTCCCAAATGCAAAAAGCATTTCAGTATACGATCCAGAGATGCAACAGCGATAATTCCTCCATCATTGATTACCTGAATAATTCACAACAATAAATAAGGACTGAATCCGTCCCTTTTTTTTCCGGGATGACTGCAGGGGTAAATTTAGATGGTTAAAATCCATTTTGGTTAAAACACCAGATTAATCAGAACCAATAGTGATACGATGACTCCAAGTCATCGTATCACTTTTCTCAGTTATTTCCGGCATGAAAATTGTACCATTTCCCTGCCAAATACAACAGCCTAACACAACCATGAAAAGAAATCTTTTTATCAAAGGTTTTCTGTTCATTTTCATTTGTATTCCCTTTTTGATTTCATGCGAAAATGAGCAGGAACCGGCTACTGGACCACTAAACGTATCCGACATAAAACATAGCAACTGCAAAACCTTTAAATCGCTGGTTTCTGCAAAACAGGATTGCATTGAATATCAAACGGTAAATGACAATTATCTGAAGATTAACAGGATAAATGTGGCTTTTAATTGCTGCATTGATGATGTGGATATCAAAACTACAGTAGATCAGAAGCGGGCAATTACCATAACAGAGACTGATATAAACCCGGCATGTAATTGCCTCTGTCTGTATGACATCGAATACACCATCGGACCCCTGGAATATGGTATGTATATCCTTCGAATTATCGAGGGATATGGCGATACCATGACGGTGGTGTTCCGGTTTTCTGCAACCACCCAGGGAAGCTACTGCGAGGTGAGGGATGGGTATCCGTGGGGTGTGGAGTAACGAATACAGAGTTTATTTTGAATTGCGGATTGCGAATTGAGCGTAGCCTGCCCGATTGAATTCATTCAGGCGGGCGGTCTCATAAGACATGCTGAAAGCATGGCAAGTAATTTCGAATTTCGGATTTGATAAAAAAAAGGCCCAGTGGTGGTATAGCCATGCCTTTGTCAGACTTAAAGGGAATAAGCCCAACCTGTAAGGGGCCATTTCATCACCCGACTATTCGGATATTCCCCGTCATGCCCCGATTTCTTCCAAAGGGATCACTATGTAAAATTCAGGGTACGATTATTGGATCCTAAATATTCGTCGCCCAAGCTGGTAATTTACTCTCTCTTTTGTTAAGGAATCAAACCCTTGCCCGTAGGGCATGGATTATTGGAAGATCATTAGCATAAAAAATTTGATTCCTTGTAGAGGATAAATAGTATCACAAACTCACGCAGTAACTTCGAGGTTTCCACCAAAGGGCACCCCAAAATTAATTACCAATAGATCAAAAAGTTGTACCCCGAACTGTCGCAAAGCGATACCTTTGGTGAAGTCGGGGCACAACAATCGATGTTTTTTAAAAGATTTCAATTAAATTGAGGCGCGAATCAGATGGAGAAATCCGTTTTAATAATGAAATGAAAATCCGAAGTTACTTTATTGTATTCCTTTTCGTATTCCTGACTCCCGGAATGACCAGAACATACGGTCAAGGGGGTTATCTCTCCGAACAGGCACAGATCAGCCTGTTAACCTGCGATCCGGGAACAGAAGTCTATTCTGTTTTCGGTCATACTGCACTGCGGGTAGCAGATCCGGTCAACGGATTTGATGTGGTCTATAACTTTGGGACCTTCGATTTCAGCACCCCACATTTTTATTTGAAATTCATCCGTGGCAGACTGATGTATACCCTGTCGCGTTACAACTTTTCTGATTTCAAGATTGAATACAGGATGGAAAAGCGTTCCATTTTCGAGCAGAAACTTAACCTCTCCCAGGAAGAGAAAGATAAGATCTTCTATCTCCTCGAGGTGCATTACCTACCGAAGAACCGGTACTACCTGTACGATTTCTTTTACATCAATTGTACGACGAAGGTGCTGGATCTGATCGATTCCGCCATCAACGAACCAGAATACTTCTCACAATACAATACGCTTCAGGAACTGACATTCCGGCAAAACCTGGCGATCTATCTTGAACCGATACCCTGGACCCATCTGGGTATTGACCTGTTGCTGGGAATCCCTTCTGACAAAACCATGACCTTCCGCGAAAGCATGTTTCTCCCACTGGAACTGATGCAACAAGTGGATCAGGAAAAAAATCGTGATCTTTTTGATGATATCCAGGTCGTTTACCAGGCAGAAAATAGTGGGTCCTCCTCCCCTGCCTGGTGGTCACCCAGCATCGTTTTATGGGGTATCTTCCTGGTTGTCCTGGTGCTGACCATTTTAGAAATGAAAAAAAGTGTCCGGATAGTCTGGCCGGATACCATCTTTTTTTCTATCATCGGATTACAGGGCATTTTATTGTTGTTGCTCTGGGGATTCAGTGATCATAATGGTATGCATCAAAATCTCAATATTTTATGGGCTTTCCCGCTCCATTTTCCGGTTTTCCTGATCCAGGGATTGTTGGGGAAACGGATCTTCAGGGTATACATCCTGATTACCGGTATCCTCTTGCTGCTCAACCTTCTGTTCTGGAAGGTTATTCCACAGGAGTTTAATCCAGCAATGTTCCCACTGATGCTGATTATGCTGGTCCGATTTGTTTCGATCTATTGGAGGCTGAGAAAAGCCGACTCATAGTTGTTCGTTTTAAAGAGACTGATCAGGATAAACGATAAGTCCGGTTTTTCTATACTTTATGTAGGGCGACCCTGCCTCGCCGCCCGCCTGCCGCGGGCAGGGTTTACGTGCCGCAGGCATGGCTATGGGACTTAAAAACCGCAGAATTCATCGATAAAAATACTGTCACTGCCTGACGGCTGAAGGGCAGGCAGGACCGTCTGACCGATTGGCCGGTCTGACGGATGAAGGGCTGGCAGGGGGTAACGTATAAAGAGCAAGGATTCCGATTACTCGTCGCCCGATCTGAAGTCGAGCGACGAGGGGGCTTGTCGTGCCCCGATTCAAACTCGGGGTACGACTGAGAGGTACTATTTCGATTTTTTTTGTATTTTTCCGGGAACAGAGATCACAGTACAACGATCCTCCCGGGTCGTTGACCTATAAAAACAGCGATGAAAAACCTGATATACATTTGTTTGATTGGCATAGCTTTTATGAACCTGAAGCCAGGGCATTCACAAGCTATTGATCCCGTTACGGCTGATTATTCAGCCATTGATGGTCATGCTCTTAGTCTGGGTGGCAATTACAGGGATATCGACAAATTAGCAAATGACCTGACCGAAGTCCTAACAAAGGATTACGAAAAAGCAAGAGCGATCTTTACCTGGATCGCTGCAAATATCAATTACGATACCAAAGCTTTCCATAAAGGAAGTGCTCCCATTCGCTTCACCTACTCCACTGAAGAGGAGCTTCAACGGCTTATGGCTGAAGAGAACGATCGTATTGTAGATGAGGTTATAAAAAACAAAAGGGCTGTCTGCGACGGCTATTCAAGATTATTCATTACCCTGTGTAATAAATCCGGAATTGAGGCAGAAGCGATCGACGGATATGGCAGGAACAACCTGGAGATCAGGGGAGGATCGGTGCTGGATAACTCAAATCACACGTGGAATGCAGTAAAGCTCAACAACCGGTGGTATCTGCTCGATCCCACCTGGTCAAGTGGATATACGGATCCGGGTGTTACCAAATTCACAAGGAAATTCAGGCAGGGATTTTACCTGACTCCCCCTGATAAATTCATTTTTGATCACTTTCCTGAAGATCCCAAATGGCAGCTGCTCGAGAAGAATGTTTCATGGAATGAGTTTGTCAGTTTTCCCCTGGTAAAGGGAGGATTCCTGGAATACGACATCTCTAACTTCAAACCTACGGAAGGAACGATTCTGACAAAAACCGGGAGATCGATTGCATTTGAATTTACTTCAGATCGGAGAATCGATGAGATCCTGGTCCACCAGAGCAATGAACGGTATAGCGACAAAGCAAGCTTTGAAAAACGGGGCAATCAATACCTCTTCCATCATACCGTAGAAAAGAGGGGAAACTATGTCATTACCATCTTTGTCAATGGCGAATCAACCCTGATGTACCGGGTGGAGGTGAGGTGAGTGGGAGATGAAAATTATAAGTTATAAGTTGATAAGGAAAAAGAAACCGATATTTGCTATTATTTACCAAAAAAGGACCTATAAACAAATTAAACGTCAGACATTTAGCGTTGTCCCGGAGGGACTAAAAGATAATAGGCAGCTGTATTGGACAGACACAACAAAAGCGTCCCGGAGGGACTGAAAGAAGTAAGTGAGGAGAAGTGAGAAATGAGTGGGGAGGGGGATGAAATTACGGATTGCGGACCGGGAATTTTAATATTTGTAAAGACAGGAAATACAGAGAATTGAAGTATAATTTATTATCCGACGTAGAGACGCGATTAATCGCGTCTCTTCAATAAATTACCTCCGATTCCTTATTGGATCCAGTAACCATTAACAAAGATTATTCGTATCTTCCCTTGTTTATACCACCAACAATATCTATGTATTTAAATAAAGGTTTCAATGGAAAGAATCATTTCTGGCGGTATTTTGTAACCCTTATCATTGTTTTTGCCGCCACGCAGGTTGGAGCGATTCCATTTACCATTTTACTTTTTGTAAAAGCGCTGGAGAGCGGGCAGATGCCCGATGCTTCAAATATCACCGATTTTGCAGCATTCGGCATAGATCCGAACATCGGTCTGGTGCTGATGGTGCTCCCATTTCTCACCGGGCTGATCGTTCTTCTTTTCCTGATTCATGGATTCCATAAACGGACCATTACGGACACCCTGACCGGTAGAAAACGGTTCGATTATTTCCGGTTCTGGTTTGGAGTATTAACCTGGATGATCCTATGGACGATTGTCTTTGTTATTCACTTTATCCTTGAACCCGGGAATTTTAGTTTCAATTTTGATCCATCCCACTTCTTCATACTGATCCTGGTCACCATCCTGTTTATACCCTTTCAAACCTCCTTTGAAGAGGTACTGTTCAGGGGGTATTTAATGCAAGGTCTGGCTGTTCTATCGAAAAACCGATGGATCCCGATGCTGGTCACTTCACTGGTCTTTGGCCTGCTTCATGCCTTCAACCCGGAGGTCAAAGAATACGGATTTGCTCTCACCATGCCGCAATATTTGCTTTTCGGGCTTTTCTTTGGGATCATCACCATCATGGATGATGGTCTTGAACTGGCTCTGGGCGTTCATGCCATCAACAACATTTTTCTCTCCATCTTTTTCACCCATGACTCCTCTACTTTACAAACACCCGCCCTATTTGAGATTCAGAATCTTAATCCCCTGGTTGATCTGGTGGAGTTCGTTATGGTCTCTGTCATTTTTATCCTGATTTTATCCCGGAGGTTTGAATGGGGAAGCTGGAGGATGTTGGTGGAGAAGGTTGATGCGGGAACACGCGAGACGTAGAGACGTTGCCATCCTACGCTAAAGCTACGGCTGCCAAAGCATGCAACGTCTCTACATCGGATAATTTTCCGATTCATTATCCAAAACCAGTTGCTCAACTGAAATTTTCTATCGAAATTTACAGAAACAATTTATAACAGGTCTTATGAAATCTTCAACGGTTTCCCACCAGCAAAGGATGTTTCGGTTTTTGATACTATTCTTATGGTTAATCGCCTTACATTCGTTTATCGTGGGGCTATTTCTGATCCTCTTTCCACCCGGTTTATTGAACCGGTTCGGATTTGAAGTAACTGAAAAGTTTTTCCCGACACAGGCAGGTGTATTTCACCTGGTCATGGCAGCCATTTATATCTTTGCAGTTCGCAGGATAAAGCGGTGTGTTGACCTTGTTCAACTCTCCATTTTCATCAAATTCCTGGCAGCGATATTTCTCTTTTCCTACTACTTTTTCATTGAAAGTATCGCTCTGGTTATTTTATCGGGAGCCGGTGATCTTCTGATGGGAATAATCCTGTTGATCCTGTTTATCCGGTCAGGACTTTCCCAAAATAATAACGTGGAAGGGAACTCCCGCGCTATTCATCAATAGGTATATTAGGAGATTGGAGACAGCGTGTTGAAGTAACGATTAGACTAACTATAGGGTTACAGTTTCTCCCGCAGGTAACACCTTCTTATCTCGTCCCCGGTTTTTATCCATGAGTTCGCACATCCCACCCGGTTGCATATACCGATGCAGTTCGAGAAATCCAGCTCCTTGTCCAGAAAGAGTGCAACGTATTTGCCCCCGCAATCGCAAGGTCCGTAGACCGGGAATGGTGCTCCGCATTCAAGGCATGACAATTCCAGCAATTCCCCCTCAATCAGATCCAGATCGAATGTAAATCTTGATTTGTCCCCAGCAATGGGACTTAAAAAGATCAATCCGGTTTTGCCGGCACACTGGGCTTTCAGCACAATACCGTTATATTCTCTGAACACGGACTGGCTATTGACCAGGTTATGACCATTGGGACAATAGCATTCTGTTACTACATCAGGTTTATCTTCTTTTGCCGATTTTTTATGACTCGGGAAGATCATTCTACCTTTTGAATTAAATCGTTTCATTTCATACACGCGTTATTAAATTCTGGAACTGATCAACAGACTGGTCCCCATATAGAGCAGGTTCAAGAAAGGAATATACTTCACTGTATATCTGTTCATATTTAGTCTGAATTTCAGGGGAAAAAGATTCACTAAACAGGGTATCTTCAACAATCTCTACAGCGATAATCAGGATCACCCCGGGCACTTCAAATCCCAGCTTCTCACTCATTTTCAGGCCCGTCAGGAAAGAGACATCATGAAAGCTTGACAGGTGGTGTGTCTCTTTGAAATGGTCAGGTGACAGCAGGTATACATCGCCCGGTTTACCGGAAGCTGTCTTGATCGCATCAATGATAATGACATTCTGATATCCACGGATAAACTCAATGATTTCCAGTCCCCCCAGGCAGATGTTCTCGTAACAAACTTCGGAATGTGGGAGATCTCCTTTTAACCGGCTGACCAGTTTTGGACCAATTCCATCATCAGAAAGGATTTCATTCCCCACACCCAGTACGAGGGTTTTCGCTTTTTTCATCCTGTTATCTTCCACGTCTCCCGATTGTTTTTCTAATTCAATAAAAATCAGCAATTACAGTTGTCCCTTTTCACTGACTGGATAATATTGCCTTCAGCATCTCTGATATTCACGATGAGCGGCATCTCTCCGGGCAGGCTATGGGTAGCACATGAGAAGCAGGGGTCATATGCTCGGAAAGCCATTTCCACCATATTGAGTATTCCATCGGACACTTCAACTCCCTTTTTAATCAATCCCTGGGCAGCTTTTTTCAATGACATGCAGATTGGAGCATTATTGTTGGTGGTACCAACAATGATATTCACTTTTTTAACGATTCCCTTCTCATCGGTCCAGTAGTGATGGGTCAGTGTTCCCCTCTGTGCTTCTACGATACCCACTCCTTCGTCCGGTTTATTCACCGGTGTCCTGAGTTCCTTCCCGGTAATATCCGGATCGGTCACCAGTTCAAGTGCTCTTTCGGCGCTGTAAAGCAGTTCAATCAACCTTGCCCAGTGCATTGCCAGTGTAGCATGCACCGGTTTTCCGCCCAATGTTTCATACATTTTTTCGTACTCTATCTGTGCCAGTGGTGTAGCCATACCATCGGCAGCATTCAGCCTTGAGAGCGGTGTTGCATGATAGACGCCGGAATCCTGTCCATCGACAAATCCCTTCCATCCGATTTTTTTCAGGTACGGAAACTTGAGGTAGCTCCACGGTTCAACCCGTTCGGCAACATACTCCATATACTCTTCCGGAGCATATTTACAATGTTCTTTTCCCTGGGTATCAACGACCCTCACCTTGCCATCGTAAAAATTGACTTTATTGTTTTCATCCACCAATCCCATAGAATGAAGTGTCAGGTTATATGGGCCATTCACGATGATATCCACATAATCTTTATTTCCAAGAACAACATCTTCAAAAAGTTTAATGGAGAATTTACCAAATTCCACAAATCCTTTGGCTTTCTCTTCAATATCGGCTCTCTGTTCTTCCGTGAGTCCTTTTCTTACTCCACCGGGGATATTCAGGACCACATGTGTCTGGTGGCCTCCAAGCAGTGCCTGTATCTCCTGCGCAATTCTACGTTGCTTGATCACCTCGGTCCCGATTTCCACACCAACTTTTCCAATGACGCCGAGGATATTTCTTTCTGCAGCAGGAGCAGTCGGGCCCACGACAAAATCGGGTGCTGCCAGTGCATAGAAGTGCGCAATATGGCTATGTACAAAGTGGGCCATATAGAACAGTTCACGAATTTTTTTCGCCGTTGGTGGTGGTTCCACGCCATACACAGCATCAGCCGCTTTACCGGAGGCCATGTGATGACAACCCGGACAAACACCACAAATTTTTGTTACGATCTGGGACAACTCTTCCACGGGTCTCCCTTCACAAAATTTTTCGAATCCTCTGAGTTCAGGGACCTGGAAATAGACATTTTCAACGTCACCATCATCCTTCAGAAAGATTTCAATTTTACCGTGCCCTTCAAGACGGGTTATAGGATCAATCGTAATTCGTTTCATATTATTTTCCTCCTTAATAATGAGCCAGGCAGGCTGAACCTGTAGAATGTCCCGGCAGGATCATCAATTGTATCAATAATTCTCAATATTTCTTCCGGATCATCTGAATCGATCATGGTTCCGATTGCCGACATCATTTTGGCACCCGGATCCGTAACATCGACTGGCGGGCCATAACACCCCCTGCAGGGTGCATTTCCTTCGATGCACCTGACGCCACAGCCTCCGCGGGTTGCAGGGCCCATACAGATCACGCCCTGCTCCAGGAAACAGGTTTCTCCATCATCCTCAATCTCAAATGGCCTGTAAAACCGCTTAATCTTTTTATTTTCTGTTTTTTTCCGTTTGCATTCGTCGCACTGGGTTTTTTCCAGAGCCCCTACGACGGATCCCGGAGGTGGCAGTTCGGCACCGGTCACTATTGCCATGAACACCTCTACCAGTCGTTCGGTTTGGGGCGGGCATCCCGGCAGGTAATAATCCACATCAACCACCTGGTCAAGGGTACGGACATCATTGTAAAATACAGGGAGCTCAAGCACCCCTTCATCCACTTTATATTCCGGTTGAGGTACAATCTTATCCGGATTTTCAGTCGATTCGGTGGTGTAGTATATCCGTTCGAACAGGGCTTCCTTTGTGGTAAAATTAGCCAATCCCGGGATTCCTCCCATATGGGAACAGGAACCGTAAGCAACAAGGATCTTGCTTTTCTGACGCAACAATTTTGCCATGTGTTCATTTTCACTGTTCCGGACCGCACCGTTAAAGAGGGTAACATCGATATAACCATCTTCCATTGCTTCCACATCCTTGTATTTTATATCCAGCGCAATCGGCCAGAACACGAGATCTGCGGCAGCAACTACGTCAAACAGTTTTTCATGGACATCCAGTACAGACACACAACATCCACCGCATGACGCAGCCCAATATACGGCAAGTTTTATTTTTGGTTTTTCTTCACTTTTTGCCATTTGTTTGCCTCCTGATTACGTTAAGTTTTCAACTGTTTCCTTGATTTTACATGGGCCCAGCTGTTTAATCTGTTCGGTGAAATCATCGGCCAGTTGGGCAAATTGTTTTCCTTCACTGGCACTGATCCATTCCAGTCTCAGCCTGCCCTTTTCCAATCCCATCTGGCCCAGGTATTTCTGGAGAAGATGATATCTCCTCAGGCACTTATAATTTCCCTCATGATAGTGACAATCACCGGGGTGACAACCACAGATCAGGACACCATCTGCACCCTCCTTAAAAGCAGAAAGCACAAATGTCGGATCAACCCGCCCGGAACACATTACCCGGATGATCCTGATATTCGGGGCATATTTCATCCGTGATGTTCCTGCGAGGTCTGCACCGGTGTATGAACACCAGTTGCATAAAAATGATACAATCGTTGGTTGATAACTCATGATATTATACCTCCTGTAACTCTTTTGATATTGACAATAATCCTTCAATCTGCGAAAGAATCTGATGATCGGTAAAGTGTCTGCTCCGGATAGCACCGGTAGGACAGGTTGAACCGCATGTGCCGCATCCCTTACACAATATCTCATTCACGACTGACACTTTTTTCTCCTCGTCATACTTGATCGCACTATAGGGACAGACGCTTATACATGTCTGGCAACCGCAGCAGAGATCCTCGTTTACAACGGCGGTTGTCACTTCCACTTCAACCCACCCCAAATTAATGGTAGCAAGAATACGTGAAGCGGCGGCTTTAGCCTGGGAGACTGAATCCGGGATATCTTTTGGAGACTGGCATCCCCCAACGACATATACCCCGTCTGTTGTGGTAGCAACGGGATCCAGCTTCGGATGCCTTTCAATATAAAAATCATTGCCACACATGCTTACGCCGACTGCATGAGCAATCTCTTTGGCATTCTCCTGTGCTTCCACACCGACCATCAGGACAACCATATCGGCAGGAACTTCAACAGTCTCGCCGGAAAGCTTTTCATTCACCTCGATCAATATACTACAACCATCCTCAGGAGCGGCTGCTCTGATCTTCGGCAGGTCTTCCTGCTGATCAAACATGAGAAACATCACCTCCTTCCTGGATGTTTCGGTATAGAACTCTTCACAACCCTTACCGAATGCTCTCATGTCGGCATACAGGTCATACACATTGGCATCGGGAATGGCTGATTTAATCTGGTTGGCGAATTTCAATGCCACCATGCAGCATGTTCTGGAACAATATTCATGATAATCCAGGTTCCGGCTGCCCACACAATGAATAATGGCAATATTCTTCGGCTCTTTCCCCTCCCGGGTAAGGATCTCACCCTTTTTCAGCATCTCTTCAAATTCCAGTGAGGTAACCACACTGGGAATCTTACCATAACCATATCCTTCAATACCACTCGGGTCGAATGTTTTCAGCCCGGTTGCCACGATAACACTCCCGAATTTCAGTTCAACCTCTTTGCCATTCTGTGAAAATTTCGTCTCAAAATTTCCAACATATCCAAACACCTCATCAATTGAACTGTTCAGGTACACCTCGATATTCGGATGGTTAGTAACCTTTTCAATCTTAGGATTGATCAACTGTTGGGCGCTATCCATATAGGGGAATGTCAGGTCGATATTGGCAACCTGTCCGCCCAGTTTCCCTGATTTTTCAACCAGGAATACCTTCTTCCCGGAATCTGCTATTTCCAGGGCTGCCGAGAGGCCTGCAATACCACCTCCGATGACCAGGGTTGCTGGATTAATTTCGACTGTTCTTCTATCGAGAGATTCATGCCATTTGACCCTGTTTACTGCAGCAGCAATCAGCGATCTCGCCTTTCTTGTTGCTTGTTCCCTGTCTTCATGAACCCAGGCAACGTGTTCCCGGATATTTGCCATCTCAAACATATAGGGATTCAATCCTGCATTCTCGAGTGCTTTCCTGAACGTCAGTTCATGGATCCTGGGTGAGCAGGCTGAAACCACGACACGATTCAGGTTGTGTTCCTTGATGTCATTGATGATCAATTCCTGTCCGGGATCGGAACACATGTACTTGTAGTTTTTTGCAATCACTACATCCGGGAGATTTTCAATCTCTTTTGCGACGCGTTCAACATCAACCATTTTGGCAATATTCGTGCCGCACCAACAGACATAAACTCCTATTCTTTTTTCGTCTTCCATTTTTCGTCAGTTTTAAAAAATTATGCTGCAGCTGCCATCTTTACATTCTGTGCCGCTTTTTTCAGGTTTGCAAAAGAGAGAGCAAACGAACGGTACAGAAAATGGGTCCATTTTCCGAACGGAACAATCAATATTCCCCATTGAGCAAGTATCATCAGATGGACCATGTAAAGCCAGAAATGATTCGCTAACAGACCCGTATCAATAAAGAGACGAACCAGAAAAGCGGTCAATCCCATCAAAAACAACCAGATGATAAAAAACCAGTCGGTGGGCTGGGAATATTTATTCACTTCCCTTTCTTTATTTAACCTGGAAATTAAGAGAAGGGCGGTAAAAATAAATACCAGTCCCCCGGTGATGTATCCCGCGTAAATGATGATCTTATTTTCTGTACCAAACCAGTCGAGGAATACGGTTATAACCAGTAGCCCCAGGTAACCCAGCACAACCAGGAGATGTTCAAGCCAACGTACGGTCTGTTTATCACATTTCAGCGTTTTGATCTGTGTGAACATGTGGACGAAAAGTGTTCCAACCGCTTCGATATAGGAACCGAAAGAAGCGTTGACTTTTGGCCTTATTACGGTAAAGTAGAACATCCGGAGAATGTTGGGTACCAGGATGAGCGTAAATACGCTGATGATCAGCCAAAATTCCAGCTTGTGTCCGAAATGCATGACCGCTTCGTGATTGAAATCTTTCACAAAACCAACGGCAAACACTCCGATAGCTACCAGTATAAAACCAATGATCAGTGCGGGAAGGGATTTATAGAACAATCCGGCTAACCCGGTCCAGTCATATTTTGTAGTCAGCCATCTCCTTACCGACATCATCAATTCTCCTGGATTTGCGTCACGCGGACAAGTTTCCGTACAATCGCCGCAATAATAACAGACCCAGGGTTCGACACTGGAAATCAGTTTATCTTCCAATCCCATTTGCAATGCACGTATCTCTTTACGGGGAAACAGTACTCCTTCTTCTGTCAGGTTGCACACGGCAGTACAATTCCCGCAATGGAAACAGGCATTCCAGTCACTGACTCCAAACTTTTTAATCTCTTTAATTAAATTAGGATTTACACGTGTACTCATGATTTTGCCTTATTTTAATTGTTTTGCTTGTTCTTCAATGTTCTCCAGTGAAAGTTCTTTAATACTACCTTTCACTTTCTTATTGAGGATGCTTTGTAATACCCTGGAAGCAGCGGCTGCACCCTGGGCAACCGTATCCGGGATATCTTTCGGTCCCTGGCAGACACCAGCGATCGTCACTCCTCCGACAAATGTATTGGTGGAATCGGTGTTGTAGTTCGCCTCTGTGAACCATCCATCTTCATTTACTGCAATACCGAGCATATTGCTCAACTCTGCGGCATCTTTACGTGGTTCCAGACCTACAGAAAGGATGACCATATCGACCTCCTGTTCAACCAATCGATTCGCCAGGATATCTTCATTGCGAAGGATCAGCTTTCCGTCTTTTTCTTCAATCTTGGCAGTTCGGCCACGAATGATATGAACCCCTTCTTTCTTTATACGGTTATAGAACTCTTCATACCCTTTTCCGAAAGCCCTCATGTCAATATAGTATTCATGCACCTCGGTATCGGGGAGTTTTTCTTTCACCAGGTGTGCCAGCTTCAGGGAGTACATGCAGCAAACCCGGGAACAGTGTTTGTTATAATTTTCATCCCGGCTTCCCACACAATGCACAATAGCAACACTTTTTGGGGATCCGCTCTCTTTTGTAAAGATCCAGTTTCCCTTCTTATCCTGTGTCCGGAAAGTGATGTTACCTTCGGTTGGACCGGCAGCATTAATTAGCCGCTCAAATTCAAGCGAAGTCAGGATATTGGGATATTTACCGTAGCCAAAATTCTCCACCCGTTTCGGATCAAAAACCTGGAATCCGGTTGCTACGATGATGTTGCCGACCTTGATTTCAACTTCCTGGTCTTTTTCATCAAGGTCTATGCAACCCTCAACCGGGCACTTCTTGACGCAAACACCACATTTCCCATTTTCAACATAGGTGCAATTATCTGCATCAATCACGTATTTGTTTGGCACAGCCTGCGGGAAGGGAATATAGATTGCTTTTCTGAGCGTTATTCCTGCATCAAACTCACTGGGTGCTTTTCTGGGGCAGACCTCTGTACACTGCCCGCAGCCAATGCAGGTTGCCAGGTTAACCCGCCTGGCCTTTTTTAATATTTTTACGGTATAATCACCGGGGCCACCAGTAAGATCGATCACCTCACAGTAGGTCATCAGTTCAATGTTGGGGTGTTGCCCCACTTCAACCATTTTTGGTGTGAGGATACAAGCTGCACAGTCAAGGGTTGGGAAGGTCTTATCAAACATTGCCATGTGTCCGCCAATGGTTGCAGTACGCTCAACGAGGTAGACTTTTTGATTTCCATCGGCTATCTCCAGCGAAGCCTGAATTCCGGCAATGCCCCCTCCGATAACCAGCGTTTCCGTGTTTACCGGAGTTTCCCCCGGCACGGTAGCCGCTTCGAAAGGAACACCTGAAACAGCGCAGTATAAAACTCCCTTTGCAAGGTTCATACGCATCATGGTGTTTGCTCCATGCTCCTTAAAACCAGCAAGAATAACATTTTCCGGATTTTTCCCGGCTTTCGCCATGGCTTTGGTAAAAAATGTTTTGACCATGCCCGGTGTATCGCCTGCAATGACAATCCGGCTCAGGTTATTCTCCTTGATCCTGGCAGCAATATGATCGGCATCTGATAAGAGAAAATCCCCGGAATGCCAGATAACAGGGACTCCCTCAAATCCTTTCGCATATTCAGCCAGTTCAGAAATGTTCAGGGCATCCGGATGTCCGTTTGACAACTGACAAAAATAGATGCCCGTTAATTCTTTTTCTCCCATATGCTCGTTACATTAAATTATTAAAAGAATTTTTGTATGACGTCACTAAAAACTATATCGTTTGCGGGATCTCGCTAAAAATACATGAAAAGGTTTTTTGTTACAATATATAACCATTGAACATGTTTTTAAACATAGTAAGGCTCAATTCTATATATTTGCCTTTCAGGTTATTACAGGTAAATAGAATCGATTTAGATTAGTTTCAGTTCGTCATTTCTTTCTCCGGATCCTTTTTTTTTGTGAATTATTCATTTTGTAAATCTCAACCAAATTTTTATACCTTTGGTTTTTCTGAGTAGTGATTTTTTAACCAAACAAAAAAAATGAGCAGAGCAAAAATATTACTTGTGGACGATGACCCGGATTTCATCCTCGCCGTTCAGGCTATTCTGGAAAACAATAATTATCAAGTTATTCCTGCGCTTAATCGCAAAGAGGGAATGGAAAAACTCGAATCGGAAAAACCTGATCTAACCATTCTTGATGTTATGATGGAACAACCCAACACTGGATTTGAGATGGCTCGTGAGATAAAAGAGGATGACTCCTATAAAGATATGCCAATCATCATGCTCACTTCCATTGATGGTATGACCGGTATTAACTTCAAGGCTGCAATGCAAAGCAAAGACTGGCTACCGGTCGATGCATATCTGGAAAAACCCGTTGAACCGGACACCATTCTGAAAGAGATACAGAAATTCCTGCCTAAATAATCCTGAAATGGAAAATCTGGTATACCAGAATACCAGACTTGAAAACCGGGCCTACTGGTTAACCATGCTTCGGTGGTTATTTGTTGTCGGGGTGGGTTTGACAACCTTTGCTACACAGCGGTTTATTGGACTTGAATTGCCCTACAGATGGATTTATATCTTTACTTCGGCATTCATTCTGATCAACCTGATCACCTATTACCTGTTGAATCGCGCAAAAGGGATCTCCGGAGATAATTCAAGAGCACTGAAGCGAATCATCAATTTTCAAACGTCGGGTGATCTGCTGGTCCTGGCTATTATTATTCACTTTGCCGGCGGTATTGAGAATCCCTTTTATCTATACTTCTTCTTTCAAATGGTTATTGCCAGCACACTGGTATCACCGCTGGACAGTTATCTGCAGGCCACCTTTGCCCTGTTTCTTATGGCCATCACAGCTTGTTTTGAATGCATTGGAATTATTCCCCATTATCCTCTTGAAGGATTTATTGGTCATGACCTTTACCAGAACAAGTTTTATGTGCTGGTGTCGGTCATTGTTTTTGGTACGACATCCTACCTTATTGTTTACCTGACCATTTCGATCTCCTCAGCCCTGAGAAAACAAGAAGAAGCCTATCGCCAGGCAAACATTGAACTGAATAAAAAAGATGCCATAAAAAACGAATATGTTCTTCGTGTCACTCATGATATCAAATCACACATGGCTGCTATTCAGACCAATCTGAGTGTAGCTGACCAGCTGTTTAAATCCAGTGACAAACAGAAAGAATTTATTGACCGGGCATACAGCCGGTCCTTCCGGTTAACGGAATTCATCAAAGATCTTCTGAAACTGACCCGGATCCGGCTGGAGGATAAATTCTCTGGTGAATTATTCTCCCTGAAGGATACCTTACTGAAGGCAGCTGCGACAATGGAGAGTGATGCAGCAGACAAATCGATTGATTTTAGAACGGACATTTCACCAGCGATTGATCCCTTTTTTGGCAGTGCGTTCTCCATGGAGGAAGTGTTCACGAACCTGCTCAGCAATGCCATAAAATACACACCAAAAAACGGTTCAGTCTCCCTGAAGGCAACCCGGAAAGGAAATGAGATCCACCTTGAGGTTACCGACACGGGAATAGGAATACCCGAAGCGGAACAGGAGCAGATATTTGACGAATTCTACCGGGCTACCAATGCAAGAAAATCAGAAGAGGAAGGAACCGGCATGGGAATGTCCATCGTAGCAAAGATCATTGAAAGACACCACGGAAAAATCAGCCTGAAAAGCAAGGAAGGGGAAGGAACAACAGTCTCTGTTACTCTCCCGAAAGAAGACCGTTCGATTGGGGTGCTGCTGTAATGTTGTAACTTCCAGTATGGCTTTGTCAAACCAAAGTCAAGATGAACATCATAAACATAAAAGCTTTAAGGATGAATTCAGAGCTTTCCTTAAAAAATACAATGTAGAATATGATGAGCGATATGTATGGGATTAGCCTTTCGCTCTTACAGGGCTTAGATTTATAAGTTGCCAGGTTCACAGGGCGTTGCCCTGTGAACCTGCTAATGCCCTTTCAGGGCTATAGAAAATCAATTCTTATTTTCTGCACCAAGCTTAATAAAAGGAGCTACTTAAAACTCATGGGGTGGTTTTTACTCACCGGGTGACTCGGAGTCACCCGGTGAGTGTTTTTTTTCTTAATTTTACACTCTCAAACTAAAATTACAACACGATGTGCGATACTTGCGGATGTGGCCAGCCCGGCAAGGGAATAACCATTCAGAAACCGGGTGAAGAGAAGAATGATCAACACAACCATCCTTATGAACACGAGCACGAACATGAGCACGACGGGATAGTGCACAGTCATCCCCACGAGCATACCTATCACCATGAGCATCACCATGAGGGGGATCACTCACACGAACACGAGCATGAACACCACCATCATGATCATGACCATTCTCATGGAAGTTTGATCGATGTTGGACAGGATATTCTGCAAAAAAATAACCTGATCGCTGAACGGAACAGGGGATTTTTCGAAGCCAAAGAGATAACAGCTCTTAATCTGGTGAGTTCACCGGGCTCGGGAAAAACAACTCTTCTTGAACGGACAATCCGGGATACAAGGCAGGATTTTTCCATATCTGTCATTGAGGGTGACCAGCAAACCATGCAGGATGCTTACCGGATCAAAGCCACCGAAGCACCGGTGATCCAGGTGAATACCGGTGAAGGGTGCCACCTCGATGCCGAGATGGTAAACCAGGCGGTAAAACAATTGGAGGTTGCAGAGTGCTCACTCCTGATGATTGAAAACGTGGGAAACCTGATTTGTCCCGCGCTGTTTGACCTGGGAGAAACGAAGCGGGTGGTGATTATCAGCGTGACGGAAGGAGATGACAAACCGTTGAAATACCCCAGCATGTTCAACACCTCAGATACATGCATCATCAATAAGATTGACCTTCTTCCCTATGTCGATTTTGATATGAAAAAGGTGAAGGAATATGCCCTTCGGGTCAATCCAAATCTTGAATTCATCGAACTTTCCGTTAAGACCGGCGAGGGGATGGAGGAATGGTATGGATGGTTGAGGAGAGAGCATGGTAAGGGTAACGGATAATCATCAGAAAGGAATTGAATATCGAATAATGATTAACGAATGAAGAATTCCGAAATGAAATAAATAAAAATCATCATTCGTTATTCGATATTCATTATTCTAAATTCACTTGCTTCTCTTCTCCAGCTGTTTCACCAGGTCTTTAAAAATATAATAGTGAAAGGGAAGGAAGGTGTACCAGTAGATTTTTCCCCATGTTCCTTTCGGCTCGAAATAGGCTGTAACGGAAAGGATATTTTTCTCCTTTTCCGGGACTACCTGGAATTTGAGCCAGGCTTTTCCCGGTACTTTCATTTCTGCTCTCAGCAATAAACACTGATCCTGTTTCAGATCCTCCACTCTCCAGAAATCGATCACGTCGTTGATCCGCAGATAGTAGCTGCTTCTTCTACCCCGGGAAGTTCCCACTCCCATCAGGATGCGGTCCAGCAGACCGCGAAGGCGCCACATCCAGTTGCTATTAAACCAACCCTCCCTTCCACCGATCAAGCAGATGGATTGAAAGAGTGCTGATTCACTTTTTGTGGAGGATAAAGCATAGGTACTGATAAAACGGGGAGGGATTTCCAGTTCGGACAGTTTGATGGCCAGCTCATGTGCCGGTGGATAGGCATCCGACCAGCGTGTAGCAATCTTATCATGATCTTCCCTGGACATTGCCCGTAACAATGATTCCTTATACGGCAACAACCGGAATGGGATCACTTTCCGGATATCGTCATTCTGACAGATCACCTCATTGCGGGTACCCTCCATCAGGCAGGAAATGACCTGAACCGGTACCGGAGTGATCAGGCTTGCCACATAACTGTATAAACGAACACTGGAAAATGGTGAGGGAAGAAATAGTCTTTTTTTACCCAGGAGGTTTGCCAGCACTTTCATCATCTCTTCATAGGTCAGGATATCGGTTCCACCGATATCATACATTTCCCCTACCGTTTCATCCGTTTCGAGCACACCCACCAGGTACTTGATCACATCCCTCAAGCTGATTGGCTGGCACCTTGTTCGCGCCCAATGGGGATTGAAGAACATGGGAGATTTTCGGACCAGATTCTCAATAATCTCAAATGATGCACTACCCGAACCGATGATGATGGCTGCCCGAAGGATGGTGACCGGGATCTCCCCGGCAGATAACTCCTCGGCAACCTTCATCCGGCTTTTCAGGTGATTTGAAAGGTTGGTTTGAATGTTCCCCAGCCCGCCAAGGTAAATGATCCGTTTAAGGTTCTTCTCTTCCGCTGCCTTTCTGAAGTTCTTCGCCGCTTCAATATCCGCCAGTTCGAATTCCCGGCGTCCCAGCAACATGGAATGAATAAGGTAGTAGGCAACCTCAATATCCTTCATCGCTTCCCTCAACTGGACAATATCCAGTGCATCAGCTGCAACCACCTCAGCACCGGGCCAGCGTTCCAGGTACTCATCCGAATCCGCCCGCACCATCACACGCACTGAATAACCCCTGGCCAGCAGCTCGGGAACAAGCCGTCCACCGATATAGCCAGTTGCACCGGTAACAAGGACCTTACCAAGATCAGCTTTTGGTATGGTTGGCAGATCAGTGCACAACACATCACCGTCGGTCCATATTATACTATCCTGTGGCTGGTCCATTGATTAATTTTGAAGGATGCAAAATAATAAAATAAATGAAATCAGTCCACCATCAGGGATTTGACCCGCAGTTCCCTGCCACTGATTAGTTCCTGTTCAAACGAATTGCATTTCGGGCAGGGTGTGTGCAGGTTGCCGGTTTTAAATTCATGTCCGCATTCCCTGCACCGGGCCATTCCGGGAATCCGGATATAGTGACAGGTCGCCTGTTCAAGGATTGTATTCCTGACAGCCACCTCCATGGCAAACTCCAGTGCATCCAGAACAACGCCTGAAAGCTCGCCCACCTCAATCTCGATCTCCTTTACAACGGTAGCATTTGCTTTCGATGCATATTCATCGGCAATTTCAATAACATTCATGGCGATTGAGAGTTCATGCATGATTATCCTGAACAATGATTTGCAACAAATCTATAATTTATTTCATAATTCTGAAATTTTGACGATCTTAGTCATTGCGATTTCGGTTAATCGGTTGTAATTTTATACAGCCGAAGATCCAGAAGAAGTAAATTCACCATCAAAAAGAGTGATCGTTATGGAACATCTATTTTCATTCAACGTCAAGTGTCCACATTGTGACAAAGTGTTAACTGATCCATATCATAAGATCAATGATAAGCCCAGTATCCGGTTAAAAGGGAAAACGGCAAAGGGGGAAGAAGGAACCATTCGTCTCTGTGCGATTTACGGTTGTCACGACCACGAAACAACGCTGGATATAAACGAGAAGGAGATTGTTTCGTTTTTCTGTCCGCATTGCGACGCATCGCTCATCAGTAAAGACGAATGCGAAGAGTGTGGTGCTCCGATGTTATCGCTGAAGGTGATTAAAGGAGGAAAGGTAATCTTTTGTTCCAGGAAAGGCTGTACCAAGCAGTACATTGCTTTCGAGGAGCTGTCGGCCACCCTGAAGCAGTTTTATGACGAATACGGGTACGGGCATCAGTGATTTAAGACAGGCTAAGGCTGAGGCATAGGCTCAGGAAGTCTTTCGCCGCTGCTTGCAGACAAAAGTCTGCGGTCTCCAGTCCCCAGCATGCAATAGGCAGCAGGCACTATGCAGTATGCAGGAGGCATTGTACAGCAATTCGATTCCCTTTGAAATATAACGTTCTATCAACGTTCGTTGAAAACTGAAAATCAGCACTGAGGTTTTCCAAAACTATTAATCACAAGCCATAAAGCTTTGTTCCTTAATCATACCACTCCATTTAATCAGTCTAGTGTAAGCAAATTTTGCCAGATTCTGACATGTCGGATCAGGGACAACAACTGTTTCTCGAAAATCGTACCCCGATCAATTTTCGTCATTGTCTGGTCCTTGCCGGGAATTGTAAATCCCCCTCTATCCCCCTGCCTCTGGCAGGACTAAGTAAGACGTTGACATTTTACGCTCCAGAGCGGCACGTTGGTAGAACAGGAATTGCAGCCCACAAAAAAACGGTCCAACCACATTGTTGTTCAACGGGAAAACATTTCCTGGACCGGAAAACACCAATCTATGATATTGTCATACATTCACTGACCTGAATTTGTTTTATGCAATTCTCCGACAGAAATGTCAGGTTTTTCATTTCAACCAAATGCTCGGAGAAAACTCACATCACACCTTGCCCGGGGACTACCAACGTCTGGCCCCTCCGGGCCTGAAATAATTGATATACCACCCGCTCTGAACCTGGTGTACATTTTTAGTTGTTTAACTGCTGACATTGTGCCATAGGCAGACTTTTGGCACAAAGGGGGACAAAGCTTTTTTTGGATGTTGAACGTTGGATGTTGGGCGTTGTGCCATAGGCACCCCTTCGGGGAACGTTCAACAGATTCTCGGCAGCTGTTCTCCTGCCAGCATATCAATGATCCTCCTCCCTCCTACTTCGGTCTGAAGGACAACCTGGCCGGGATGGTCCGAAACAACCTCACCGATGATGGCACTCTCTTTTCCCAGCGGATCGGAATGCATGATGCGGATCAGTTCATCAGCAACCTCTGATCCTGCCACGACAACCACCCTGCCTTCGTTTGCCATATAGAGGGGATCAAATCCGAAGATCTCGCATGTTCCCCTCACCTTCTCCCTGACCGGGATGAGGGTCTCATCCAGTTGAATGCCCATGTTTTGCCGGCCAGCGAGTTCGCACAACACGGTTGCCAGTCCTCCGCGGGTGGCATCCCGCATAAAATGGATCTTACCGGTTCCGGCAGTCATCTTCCCGATCAGGTGATTCAGGCAGGCACAGTCGGAATCGATCTGCAGTTCGAAACCCAGGGACTCCCTGGCAGCCAGGATGGCTACTCCGTGTTCACCGATCGGACCGTTCACGATGATCTTATCACCTGTCTTTACATGTTCTGCCGTGCTGATGTGGGTTTTTCCTCTGTCCAGAATTCCAATCCCCGCTGTATTGATGAAGACCTTATCGCATTTCCCATGATCAACCACCTTTGTATCACCCGTAACGATCTGTACTCCTGCCACTTTTGCCTCGTCAGCCATGGATCGAACAATCTTTTCAAGCTGGTCCATCTCAAATCCCTCTTCGATGATGAATGAAGCACTCAGCCAGAAGGGTTTTGCTCCCGATACAGCCAGGTCATTGACGGTACCGCAAACGGCCAGTTTACCGATATCACCACCCGGAAAAAAAATGGGATCTACCACAAAGGAATCGGTCGTGAAGGCAAGGTTTTCCCTGTTGACCTGAAGCAGGGCGGAATCGGTCTGATGCTTCAGTATCTCGTTTTGGAAATGCGTTACAAACAGTTCATCAATCAATTCATGGGTAAGTTTTCCACCGGATCCATGACCGAGGGAAATGGTTTTGTCGAGATGTTTATCCATTATTTATTGAATTGTCATTCGGTTCTGGGTACTGGGTCCTCGGTACTGGGTTCTCGATCCTGGGTTTATAAACTCTGTACTCCTTTGTCATCCGTAGCCTTGGCGAAAGATGATGAACTCTGTACTCCTTACCTATCCTCAATGCCCTTTGTTCTATGCTCTACGGTCTCTGCTCTCTGCCTTTTGCTCTCCGCTCCTTGCCCAACTTTTTCTCTCATTCACATCGTCTCTCAGTCTCCCCCTCATCTTTTACCGAGGACCCAGCACCCTGGACCGAACACCTATTTCTTCTCACTTCTCACTTCTATTATATCGGTACCATGCATGACAAGCCCCTTCGGGTGAAACCATACATGCACCCACCGGTCGCGAAGGATCGCATGCCTTTCCAAACAGTTTACAATCTTTCGGGGTTTTCGCCCCTTTCAATACCTCCCCACAGATGCATCCTTTCGGTTCTATTGTTTCCTCCACCTCAACGCTGATCGATTCGGCATCAAAACGGCTGTATTTTTCCCTCAGTTTAAGGCCGCTATTTTTAAGGATTCCCAGCCCCCTCCACCACTCATCCGCCGGTTCAAAAACTTCAGAAAGAAGTTGTTGTGCTTTCACGTTGCCCTCCTCTTTTACAGCCCGTTTATACTGGATCTCCACCCTGGGGGTTCCGGCTTCACACTGCCGGATCAACATATAAATGGATTGCAGCAGATCGGCCGGTTCAAAGCCGGAAATCACGCAACCCAGTCCATACTTCTCCGGGATCTCCCGGTATATTCCCGAACCGGTAATGGTGCTGACATGACCGGGGGCAATGTAACCGTCAAGCTTCACTCCTTCATCGATAAGCGCTTCCATTGCCGGAGGCATCACTTTATGGGAACTGAGCAGGAAGAAGTTCCGAATATTCAGCTCAGATGCTTTAACGATGGCAGCCGCACTGGTGGGGGCGGTCGTTTCAAATCCTATCCCCAGGAACACAATGTTATGGGAGGGATTTTCCTTAGCAATCCGAAGGGCATCGAGGACGGAATAGACAATCCGGATGTCGGCACCTTTTGCTTTTTCCCGTTCCAGCGAGCTGGATGACCCGGGGACCCTTACCAGGTCACCAAAGGTTGTTATGATCACCTCCTCAAGCCGGCTTAACGCAGCCGCATGGTCAATAAACCGGTTACCGGAAACGCACACCGGGCAGCCGGGACCGGACAGGAGGGTTATGTGACCGGGTAAAAGGGATGGAATGCCAAATTTCTGAACAGCCATGGTATGACCGCCACAGACTTCCATAAAAGAGAGTGGTTTTGTTGAGATCCTTTCTATCTCACGGGAAATCTTCCTGGCGAGGGATCTGTCCCGGTATTCATCGATGTACTTCATGTTTCCCGGTTTCCCTCCTCCATATCCAGCTGCCTGTTCAGGTCCTCCAGCTCTTCAAACAGCCGGAAGGTTTCTTCAGCCTCTTCTTTACTCAGTTTCTGAAGTGCAAAGCCGGTATGCAGCAGGATATAGTCTCCAACCTGAATATCCTCAACAATCTGAAGGCTTGCATTGCAGATTGTTTCTCCAACCGCAACTTTTGCCATTTCACCATTGATCGATAACACTTTTGCCGGTATGCTCAAACACATGATTTACTCCTTCTTTTTGCAGCAACAACTAACTGTCCCAGGGCTATTCCCCCATCGTTCACCGGAACCTCGCGAGGTGAATAAACGGTTAATCCCGCACCGGAAAGCTTCTTCTCCACCCGCTCAAGGACATACCGGTTCTGGAATGTTCCGCCGGACAGTACAATCTCAGGTATGCCTGTTTTGTCAGCCAGTTCTGAGGCAGCAGCAAAGATAACTGAAATTATTGTATTGTGAAATTTAGCGGCAATGCGGGATACCGGGACATTATCCTGCATATCATCGACCACACCACGGATGGTTTCCCGGAAGGATATCTCTTCGGAAATGGTAAAGTCATACTGGCCGGTAACATCCGGTTCAATAGCCGATTCCAGTCTCATGGGTGCTTCAGCATGAAAATCCGAGTAGGTGCAGATATTGGTCATTGCGGCAATGGCATCGAACAACCTACCTGCACTGGATGTCAGTGGTGTGTTGATCTTCTTTTCAATGGCTTGAATGACAAGCCGTACAGCTGACTCATCGATCCGTTTGAGAAACGGGAGATCCAGTTTCAGAAACTCCTCTCCGTAGCAGGTGTAGAGGTAGGCGACCGCCATCCTCCACGGTTCCTCCGTCGCTTTATCTCCACCGGGCATCGGGATATATTCAAAGTGGCAGGGTCGTTCATAATCAGCCAGGTCACACAGCAGGAACTCGCCACCCCAGATATTTCCGTCATCTCCATAACCGATCCCATCCATACTCACACCGATCACTTTCTCATTCAGGTGATATTCTGCCATACAGGATGCAATATGAGCATGGTGGTGCTGGACCCGGATCACTTCCAGCCCGGACTCCTCAGCGTACCGTGTAGAAAGGTAATCGGGATGCATATCACACACCAGGGTCACCGGTGTCAGGCGGAAAAGTTTCTGAAACTGCCGGATGGTCTCATGAAAAAACCGGTAGGTTTCCAGGTTTTTAAGATCTCCGATGTGCTGGCTCATAATGGCCAGATCCCCCTTCCCCAGGCAGAAGCAGTTCACCAGTTCTGCGCCGGTTGCAAGAATACCGTCAACATTCATTCCCAGGTGGATCGGTGAGGGGACAAATCCCCGGGATCGGCGGACAGGCCTCACCGTATCATTGACAACCATCACCACAGAATCATCGGTTCGGTTGTATATCTCGCGGTTATAATCCAGCAGGGCATCTACCCTGCCGGAGAGTATTTCTGCTGCTGTATCGTTATCGATCAGGATGGGTTGTTCCGAAATATTGCCGCTTGTAAGAACTATAGCAGGGGTTGTCAACTGCTCAAAGAGCATGTAATGGAATGGCATATAAGGCAACATCGCCCCGACGGTATGAAAACCCACACTTACATCTTTAGCGAGCGGTTGTTTGCTCTCCAGCAGGACAATGGGACGTCTCCAGGAGGTGATCTCCTTTTCTTCCTCGTCATTCAACCGGGCAAATTCTTTCAGGGTATCCAGGGAGCCAAACATAACCGCAAAGGGTTTGCCGTCCCGGTCTTTCGCCTTTCTGAGTCGTTCCACCGCCTCCCCGTTCAGTGCATCACAGGCGATAAAAAAACCTCCCAGGCCTTTGATGGCAATAATCTTCCCGTCCTCGATCATGGATGACACCTGTTGAACGATCGTGGCGATGTCAGTAAAGCTTTTCCCATTCACCATCAACCGATACCAGGGTCCACAAGTTGAACAGGCAACGGGTTGTGCATGAAACCGACGATCAAGAATATCGAGGTATTCCCTTTCACACTCATCACACATCCTGAACTCTGACATGGTGGTTTTGTGTCGGTCATAAGGTAGGTCTTTGATGATGGTAAACCGGGGTCCGCAATTCGTGCAGTTGATAAACGGGTAGTCGATCCTGTGGACCTGCTTCTTCATGTCCTGCAAACATTCGCTGCAAACTGCGATGTCAGGACTGATCTCGGTAATCTCACCGGAAACATCGGAGCTTTTGATGATATCAAACCCGGTAAAACCGGTGAATTCAGCTGCTGTTTTATCTATTGATTGTATTTTTGAAACCGGAGGTGCTTCCGTCTCAAAGTCAGAAAGAAATTTTGTGATATTCCGGTCATCACCCTCCACATGCATGATAACCCCGTCATTCCGGTTCTCAACCCACCCATTCAGGCTATTCCTTGAAGCAATCCTGTAAATGAACGGTCTGAATCCCACACCCTGGACAAGGCCCCGAACCTGTATGTGATATGCCTTACTGTTCTTACTCATTCAACCTCAAATCTGACGATAACAGCCCGTTAAAATACAAACTAAACATGAAAAAAATCATAAATTTATTAACTTAAAAAAATTTATTTTGTTCATTACCTGAAGATGACAAACAGGCAAACTTCCATTGCCATACTTCTAATTGACGAGATGCCTGATTTCATCAGGAAGAATGGTATCAGCAGCGCCATTGTTGCGGTGCCCGGACTGGCTGCCCATCAAACAATTGAGGTAATAATCAGATTACACCCGAAAACAAGGAATCATACATTATGATGAAATCTGTTCAAGAAATAGTCAGGAAATATGATGGAGATCCCTACAGGCTTATGGATATTTTGATCCAGGTCCAAACGGAATCCGGATTTATTTCACAGGAAGCGATCCAGGAGATTGCAAAACTGCTTAACATTTCCCAGGTGGATGTGGAGCAGACAGTAACGTTTTATCATTTTTTCACCCGTCAACCAACCGGGAAATACACAGTATACCTGAATAACAGTGTGGTTTCCAATATGATGGGAAGAGAACAAATTTCCACCGCGTTTGAGAAAGAGTGCGGTATCAAGTTCGGAGAGGTTACTCCCGACGGATTGATCGGATTGTTTTATACCTCCTGTATCGGGATGAGTGATCAGGAGCCGGCAGCTCTGATCAACGGGAAAGTCTTCACGAACCTCACCCCGTTCACTGTCCGGGAGATCGTTCATAAGATGAAAGAGGGAAAACCGGTTGAGGAGATGGTCACATCAAGCTTTGGAGAGGGACAGAACCGGTCTGACCTGATCCGGTCGGTTGTCCGGAACAACATACGCCGCATAGGTCCTATTCTTCAGGATGACTATGTGACGGGTACGGTACTCAGGGAACAGGTCGCAAAACGATCCCCCGAGGAGGTAATTGAAGTTGTTAAAGCCTCTAATCTTCGGGGACGGGGAGGTGCAGGATTTCCTACCGGATTAAAGTGGGAATTCTGCCGGAAAGCCGAAGGAGTCGAAAAGTATGTGATTTGTAATGCCGATGAAGGAGAACCTGGAACATTCAAAGACCGGGTGATTCTCACCGAGCGAGCCGGTCTGCTGATCGAAGGAATGGCAATTGCCGGGTATTGTATCGGAGCTGCTCAGGGGATCATTTACCTGAGGTATGAATACAGGTACCTGGAAAAACAGGTGAATGCCATGCTCGAGCAGGCAAGAACCGATCATATGCTGGGCAAGGATGCCGGGGGTATTAAGGGATTTGATTTTAATATCCGTATCCAGTTTGGTGCAGGGGCATACGTATGTGGAGAGGAATCAGCACTGATCGAATCGGTTGAAGGAAAACGCGGAGAACCAAGAAACCGGCCACCCTTTCCTGTTGAAAACGGCTATTTCCATAAACCGACCGTGATCAATAATGTGGAAACCCTTTGCACGGTTGTGCGAATCATCCAGCATGGCAGTGACTGGTTCAAGTCGCTGGGAACAAAAGAATCCACCGGAACAAAATTACTGAGCATTTCGGGTGACTGTAAATACCCGGGTGTATATGAGGTAGAGTGGGGATTCACCATCAATGATATTATTAACATGGCTGGTGCTGAGATCCCTCAGGCAGTGCAGGTAGGCGGACCTTCCGGTGCACTCATTGCCCCTTTTGAATTTAACCGGATACTCTGCTTCTCGGACCTTTCCACCGGAGGTTCGGTGATCATCTTTGGACAATCCCGCCAGCTTCTGAAAGAAGTGGTATTGAATTTCACCGAATTCTTCATCGAAGAATCATGCGGTTCGTGTGTTCCCTGCAGAAACTTTCCAATCTTACTGAAAGACAAACTCATCAAAATTCTCAACGGTCATGGCGTAGCCCAGGACATTGATGATATGCTTGAGTGGGGCAAGGTCTTAAAAGTGAATCGTTGTGGTTTAGGCCAGACTGCCGGAAATCCGATCCTGTCAAGCATCAGAAATTTCAGGCACCTGTATGAAGAGAAGATCCAGAAAGACAAGACGTTCGACACCGGATTCGATCTGCGAGCAGCAGTGATTGAATCAAGCGAAGCGGTTGGAAGAATCCCTCAACTTTAAATGTTGAATTATGAAAAAAATCGTTAAAATACACATTGATGGCCTGGAATGCCTGGCTGAAAAAGGAACCCATTTGATTGATGTAGCCCGGCAGAACAAGATTTTTATTCCCTATCTATGCAATATCCCGGGTGTCGAACCAGCAGGTTCCTGCCGCATCTGTACGGTAAAGGTGAACGGCCGGTTCATGTCGGCATGCACCACCCCAGTGGAAGATGGAATGGAAGTTGAAAATGATACGGATGAACTCAACGATATCAGGAAATCGATCGTGGAGGTCCTCTTTGTTGAGGGGAACCATTTCTGTCCTTCCTGTGAAAAGAGCGGAAACTGCATTCTTCAAGCGTTAGCATACCGCTTTAAGATCATGGTGCCACGATTCCCCTACCGGTTTCCCGTCAGGGAGATCGATTCTTCTCATCCCAAAATCATCAAAGACCATAATCGGTGCGTCCTGTGTAAACGTTGCATCCGTGCGATCAAGACTGAAGATGGAAAAAGCATTTTTGCATTCCGTAGCAGGGGACATAAGCTGGAGATAGGGATTGATCCGGAATTAGGAGACCAGCTAACCGACAGCATGGCACAGGAAGCCATGGATGTATGCCCGGTGGGATCCATTCTCCGCAGAGAACAGGCATTCATCACACCAATTGGGAAGCGAAAATACGACAATAAGCCCATTGGATCCGATATTGAAGTAAACGAGTGAAAACATCAACTACTTAATCATGAGCAAACCAATTATAGCAACCACTTCACTGGCAGGATGTTTCGGATGTCACATGTCCTTTCTGGATATCGATGAACGCATCCTTGACCTGCTTGAGTTGGTGGAATTCAACAAATCTCCCATCGATGACATTAAAAAATTCACCAAACCGTGTGATATTGGATTAATTGAAGGAGGTTGTGGCAACAGTGAAAACGTTGAAGTGCTAAGGGAGTTCCGGAAGCATTGCAGGATCCTGGTATCGCTTGGTGAATGCGCCATCATGGGTGGATTACCCGCTTTGCGGAATGGTATCCCGGTTAAGGAGTGCCTGGAAGAAGCCTACCTGAACGGTCCGAGTGTGGTGGGAAACAATGAGGAGAAAATCATGCCCAATGATGATGAACTCCCCATTATACTTGACAAAGTATATCCTTGTCACGAGGTGGTCAAGATAGACTACCATCTTCCGGGTTGCCCGCCAACGGCAGATCTGATCTGGCAGGCACTCCATGCTATCATCCTGGGAACTGAAATGGATCTGCCCTATGAAGTTATTAAATTTGATTAACAGGAGACCATTATTATGGCAAGAAAAATAACGATAGAACCCGTAACCCGGGTTGAAGGTCATGGCAAGGTAACCATCCATATGGACGATAACAACAATATCGTGCAAAGCAGGTTACACATTGTTGAATTCCGTGGTTTTGAACGGTTTGTTCAGGGAAGACCCTACTGGGAAGCACCGGTACTGGTACAGCGCCTTTGTGGTATCTGCCCCGTGAGTCACCACCTGGCTGCTGCAAAAGCCATGGACGTCATTGTGGGTGCGGGAACCGGTGACGGGCTGACACCAACCGGTGAAAAAATGCGCCGGCTGATGCACTACGGACAAATATTCCAGTCCCATGTGCTTCACTTCTTCCATCTTGTATCTCCCGATCTGCTGTTCGGTATTGATGCCAGTCCGGAGATAAGGAATATCATCGGTGTTTCTATTGAACACAGAGATCTTGCCATCCAGGGTGTTATGATGCGGAAATTCGGACAGGAAATTATACGAGCAACAGCCGGAAAAAAGATCCATGGAACCGGAGCAATTCCAGGCGGAATAAATAAGAACCTGAGTATTGAAGAGCGTGATTTCTTCCTGAAAGGAGACGATCCGTTCAATGCCGACCACATGATCACCTGGTCACTGAGTGCGGTCGAATTCATAAAAGATTATCTAAAGAAAAACCGTGAATTAGTGGACAACTTTGCTGCCTTTCCATCCAATCACCTCAGCATTGTCCGTAAGGATGGAGCAATGGATCTGTACCACGGGGTGCTGAGGGCAGTAGATCATAACGGGAAGAAGATCCTGCATGACGTGGATTACCAGGATTACCTTGATTACATCGGTGAAGAGGTAAAATCATGGACTTACATGAAATTCCCATTCATTAAAAAACTGGGCAAAGAGGATGGGTGGTACCGCGTCGGTCCCCTGGCACGTTTGAATGCATGCGATTTTATTCCGACCCCACTGGCTCAGAAAGAATTCGAAGAGTTCAGGGCATATACCGGGGGGAAACCCAATAACATGTCACTGCACACTCACCGGGCAAGGCTTATCGAGGTACTGCATGCTGCCGAGATGATGAAAGAGTTACTGAACGATCCGGATCTGCAGGGGGACAATCTCGTGGTAAAGGGAACAAAAACCAGGGAAGGGATCGGTTTGCTTGAAGCCCCGCGGGGAACGCTTTTTCATCATTACCGAATCAATGACGATGACCTGATCGAAATGGCAAACCTGATCGTTTCCACAACCAATAACAATACACCAATGAACCGGGCAGTTGAAAGTGTAGCCAAGCAATACATGACCGGTCAGACCGAAATCACCGAACCCATGATGAACGCGGTAGAAGTCGCGATCCGGGCATACGATCCATGTATAAGCTGCGCAACACATGCCCTGGGGAAAATGCCACTCGAGATCGAACTATACGATTCAGAGAATAATCTTCTTGACAAAAAACAAAAATAGGTTGAAGAAACCTCCTACAGTATTGATATACGGCTATGGTAACCCGGGGCGCCAGGATGACGGGCTGGGAAATGCTTTCGTGGAGAAAATGGAGCAGTGGGTGCGGGACGGGAACATCTCCTCGATAACCTTTGATTCCAACTACCAGTTGAATATTGAAGATGCAGAAGCCATCGCTGATAAAGACCTTGTTATCTTCGTTGATGCTTCAGACGAACCGATCGACGATTTTTGCCTCACCCGCGTAAACGCATCGGAAGCATCCGTCGAATTTACCATGCACGCAGTATCCGCTTCCTTTATCCTGCACCTGTGCAACCAGCTTTTTGATAAATACCCGGAGTGCTATCTTCTGCATATCAAGGGGTACGAATGGGAGTTCAAGGAGAACCTTTCCGGGAAGGCAAAAGCAAATCTCCTGAAAGCCTTTGATTTCCTTTGTGAAAAACTCCGTTATCCGGAAAGCCGGATCGACCTTTTCAAAGCATTGGTTGAATGTTGATTTTAACACATAACCTAAACAAAATAAAACAGAGCTATGAATCTCACTACAGAGTATATGGGATTAACCCTGCGCAATCCCATTATTGTTAGCAGTTCAGGACTTACAAAATCGGTTGACCGCATAAAGCGAATCGCAGAAAGTGGTGCCGGAGCCGTAATCCTGAAATCTCTTTTCGAAGAGCAATTGATCCACGACCCAAAAGCACTGATGGAACAGGAGGATATGTACTTCTGGTATCCCGAAGCTATCGAATACCTGAATAAATTTTCTAAAAAGGAGGGTGTTGATGCTTACCTGAATCTCATCAAAGAGACGAAGGCCTCCGTTACTATACCGGTATTCGCCAGCATCAACTGCATCTCAGCCAGTGAATGGACCTCCTTTGCTTCCAGAATAGCGGAAGCCGGGGCGGATGGACTGGAACTGAACATTGCCATTTACCCCTTTAACAAAGAGGTCGACAGTCAGACGATTGAAAACATGTACATCCAGATCCTCAAGGATGTCAAAAAGAATTGTACCATTCCGGTTGCCGTGAAACTGGGTAATAGTTTTACCAACCTTTATAAGATCGCCCATCACCTAGATGAAGCCGGTGCCGATGCGCTTGTTCTCTTCAACCGGTTTTACCGGCCGGATATCGACATCAACAAAATGAGCCTGGTATCAAGCAACATCATCAGTTCGCCACAGGAGGCAACCGAAGCATTGCGCTGGATCAGCGTCTTATCACCGGAACTGAAGTGCAGCCTGGCTGCCGGTACCGGAATTCATGATTCTGGAGCGATCATCAAACAACTCCTGGTTGGGGCAGATGCAGTACAGGTAGCCAGCACACTCTATAAACACGGCATCGAGTACATCAACAAAATCATTGATGATATGATCCAATGGATGAAAAAATTCGGATATGATGTGGTGAGTGATTTTCAAGGAAAAATGGTTCGGAAAGAAAATGCTGCTGCTTTTGAACGGATACAGTTCATTAAGAAGACGATGGGGGAAATGGAATAAGTTCAGGGTACAGAGTTCAGGGTACAGAGTTCAGGGTACAGAGTTCAGGGTACAGAGTTCAGGGTACAGAGTTCAGGGT
>CAZXGG010000013.1:24786-27120 GCA_964640125.1 uncultured Rikenellaceae bacterium | reverse complement strand
CAGAGTTCAGGGTACAGAGTTCAGGGTACAGAGTTCAGGGTACAGAGTTCAGGGTACAGAGATAAAGGTACTATAATGGCTACAATTAAAAGATTTGAGGATCTGGATTGTTGGAAAAAGGCGAGGGAATTATGTAAGTTTATTTTTCAGATTCGAAAAAAGATCATTGCAAAGAAAGATTATGGTTTAGCAGATCAAATGCTAAATTCATCCGGTTCGGTAATGGATAATATTTCGGAAGGTTTTACCAGAGGAGGGAATAAGGAATTTTGTCATTTTCTATCCATTGCCCGTGGATCTGGAGGTGAATTGCAATCGCAACTTTACAGAGCGTTTGATTCTGAATACATCACAGAAGAAGAATTTCAAACTGGCTATGAGCTGGCCGATGAAACAATCTCATTACTATCCGGGCTGATTAAGTACTTAAAAGGAACTAACCAAAAAGGTTACCGATTTGACTGATAACTCTGTACCCTGAACTCTGTACCTTGAACTGTTACTACTTCTACAACCCCAAAAACTGGATCCCGATTCCACTCAACAGGATAATGGCGCCGGCGATGGCATGTGTAAACCGCTCGAGCTTGCCGAGGGGCAGAAAGCTGATTCCAAACGTGCTGACCAGCACAATGGATAACATAGTGAGTATCGTTACCAATCCGAAAACGATGCTGATCAGAACCAGGCCTGACATGCTGTTTTGTGCTGCTGGATACATCAGTATTGGAATTAGCGGCTCACAGGGGCCAAGGATGAAAATGACAAATAATATCCAGGGGGTAAGGTTCTTTTTATGATCATCATGAACATGTACATGGTTTTCCTGATGTACATGATCGTGGGTATGGTAGGTTCCATTTTCGTGAACATGAATGTGCTTATGCGGTTTGTTACGGTAAGCTCTGCGGAGTCCCCAGATAAAATAGACCAGCCCGAAAGCAATAAATAACCACCCGGCTATGCTGCCCCGCACCGATTCGATGCCCGTTAACCTGTTGATGCCGATCCCAAATGCAATTCCTATCAAACCAAGAAGGATTGAACTACCGACATGCCCCACTCCGCAGGCAATGGTAACCCACGTTGTTTTAACCATAGACCATTGTCTGGCTCTGGCCATGACAATAAACGGCAGATAGTGATCCGGCCCCAGCAGGGTATGAAAAAACCCTATGGATGCTGCAGTTACGAGCAGTATTTGAATTTCAGTTGAAAGCATAACAAATTAATTTGACAAAGATAAAAAAATCATTCAGTAATAATGCCAGCACCGGTGAGCCGGTTAACGGTTTTCCCGGCACATTCCAGGCAATATATCTTTCCCTCCTTTTCAATGCTCCGGGAAGCCATGATGCTCTCATTGCAGTTTGAACAAACCAGGCTTTCATGCGTAGGAGCATATTCAGGGACAGCAGTATCTTTCAGTGTCTGACGTATAAACAAATGATCAAAATCCAGATCAAGAACGGCAAACGCTTTTTTGAGACCCCCGGTTTTGAACTCTGTAACGGTTTCAACGCTACGATCGTGATCATCGACAACCTTATCGAATGCAGATGAAAATTCAGGATAAACAGCATGCATGTATTCCTGTGCTTCCTGCTTCATCACAAACCGTATCCCTTCCCCGTTTCGATCCACCAGGGAACAGGCTACTTTGCCGGTATCTTTGAAAATCAAAGCATTATTTCCAAAACTACAGCCTGTAACAAACTGAATACCATCCGTAAAACAGTTATTGGTTTCAACGATGGCTAACAGCTCTTCCAGTCCGTCAGAATGCGGATCCAATTCCTGCATAGCGTGTGCACCGGCGATGACACCCAGAGCCAGCCCCGGACAATAATGCCCATGCAGTTGTGCCGCCATGATCAAAAGCCTGTCCAATCGTCCTGCCTGGATGTATTGTCCGATCTCCTTTCTTGGATTTGCTTTCATGTTGTTATACCGGATTACTTCCAGTTCCTCATCGGAAAAGGTTCTATCAGAGGGCTTAATATCAATTACCGGGGAACCATTCAAAGCATCCAGACCCGATACCACCAGCTCTTTATCTGACCGGCTGAGTAATTTAACCGTTGAAAGGCCTACAGGAGACGGCCTGTGGGGGCTCCTGGAGGCGAATACTCCTTTTACTTCACCCGAGAAGACCGGGCCCTTCAGGTTGAAACCTTTTGAACGGTCGAACAGGAAAAGGATATCGAGGTATTTCGAGTCCTCAATCCTGAACAATCCTTCAGAGAACTCACTGGAAACCTCTATCATGCTCTCCTCCGCTTTTATCACAGCAGGTTCTGCCGGCTCATTAAACCGGTTTTTAACAACGCCTAT
>CAZXGG010000013.1:0-24686 GCA_964640125.1 uncultured Rikenellaceae bacterium | reverse complement strand
CTTTTATCACAGCAGGTTCTGCCGGCTCATTAAACCGGTTTTTAACAACGCCTATCTGGGTAAATTGTTGCACAATTGGTTTTCAGTTTCCACCTGCCTACGCAGGCAGGGCCTATTCCCTGTCAATCCCTTCGGGACGTTTTATTAGTCTATTCTACACAACTCATCCCGAATTTCCTTTTTTATCGAGTACCGAGCAACGAGGACCTGTCCATTTTGTCCTTTCCTCACTGCAGACTGCTGACTGAAGACTGGTGACTTTTCTCCTTCTCTCCCCCATTCACTTCTCACTTCTCATTTCTCATTTCTTCTTACCAAGTACCCAGGACCCAGCACCAATTACTTTCCCCTCACTCACTCCACCAATTCCATCTCCTCAAGCAGGTATCCGGCGCCGGCAAATTTATCGATGATAAACAGGGCAAACCGGATATCCAGGGAGATGTTTCTGCATTTCTCAGGATTGTACATCAGATCACTCATCACCCCTTCCCATGCACGGTCAAAATTCACTCCGATCAGGTGTCCTTCCGCATTGATAACCGGACTTCCCGAGTTTCCCCCTGTCGTATGATTAGTAGCAATAAAACAGACATGCATTTGATTGTTTTCCCCATACCTCCCGTAGTCGCGGGCACGATAGAGTTCCTTCAGTTTATCCGGCACATCATAATCGTAAATTTCGGGATTATCTTTCTCTATGATCCCTCCCAGGGTAGTGTAGTGAAGAAAATATTCTGCATCTCTCGGGTAGTATCCTTTAACCTTCCCATAGGTTACCCGCAGGGTACTGTTGGCATCGGGATAAAACACCTTTTCCGACTGAAATTCCATCTGTGCCTTCATGTAGATCCTGTCCAGTTTACGAAGATCCTCATTCAACTTATTGTATTCGGGCAGGATCTGCAAAACATCTATCATGCTTGCTTCCATAAACAACTGGCAGGCGGGATCTTTCAGGATCTTTTTTGCCTTTTTTGCCGTAAAGGAAGCCAGGAAATCAAGCACCTGTTGCTGATCAGCAAAAATTGTTTTCTTATAGAACCAATCGGCATATCCGTTAAAATCACCGGAATACTTCTGGTTAGCCTGTTTAACGCTTTCCGGTTGATATTCCGGAGTTACGTTTTCACTAAAGAGAGTAAGTAATGCCACGAACAGTTTTTGATCGGTCGGTTTATCATAATCGTTAAAGAACCGCTCAGTCTGTGATGTAAGTCTTTCTACCGCATTCCCGATTTCCTCATCAGCGGCATCCGAATCAACAAGATCTGCAAGCGACACAAACTGACCTGCAAACGAAACGACTTCAATCCCTCTCCTGAAAAATGTTTCATTGTAATAATTATCCAGAAAGGTATAATCGGTTAATTGCTCGTATATTTTTTCATACTGGCTCAGTATATCTCCATATGCTTTTTTTCTCGCTTCATCCGCATCAGCCCACTCCTGGAATGCCTCTTCGAACTTCTTTTTCTTTGCAATGGCATCCAACTTTTCCAGCCCCTTAGTCTCTCCTATCCATCGTTTCCAGGAATTGCTGATCCCGGAAGCTTTTGAAGTATACTGGATCCGGATTTTAGGGCTTTGGTTCATTGCAGCATCAATGATCTCAATTTTTTTACCCCTCACTTTTATGAATTCCGGATTTATGTGCCGGGACAACATTTCAAGATGAAATGAAGGCTTGTATTCGAAGGTGCTGCCGGGGTAGCCAAAGACCATGGTAAAGTCATCTTCCTGAACTCCTTTCAATGAGATGGGAAAGAATTTTTTCGGTTTATAGGGTACATTTTCAGCGGAATAGGGTGCTGGCATGTTATCTTGTCCGGCATAGATCCTGAACAGTGAAAAATCACCGGTATGTCTTGGCCACATCCAGTTGTCAGTATCCCCTCCAAAACTGCCAATAGCTGCCGGAGGGGCACCCACCAGTCGCACGTCGTAGAACACCTCATTCACAAACAGGAAATACTGGTTACCCAGGTAAAAGGGTCTGATGTTTGCTGTATAGTGCGTTTCGCGGGTTGCCTCTGCAACCAGTTCGTTACTTGTATTTCGAATCGCCTCCTGCCTTGTTTTCTCATCCATCCCATCATCCAGGACATTCAGGATCTCATCCGTAACATCTTCCATCCGGATCAGGATGGAAACCCGTAAACCGGGATTCGGTAATTCCTCATCCCTGCTCATTGCCCAGAAACCATTTGTCAGGTAATCGTTCTCAACAGTCGAGTGTGCCCGGATGCGGCCTTCTCCGCAATGGTGATTGGTAATGATCAACCCCTCACCCGAGATCAATTCGGCTGTACATCCCCCAAAATTGACCACGGCATCTTTCATGCATGCCTGATTGATGCTGTAAATATCTTCAGCAGTCAGCTTAAACCCGTTCTCCTGCATGATGCTGATATTGTATTTTTCGAGAAGAAGTGGGATCCACATCCCCTCGTCTGCCCTGGCAACGAAATGAGTAATGATTACCAGGGTCAATAAACCGGCGATTATTCTTTTTATCATAATGCGAACATTAAGGATTAAAATTTTTCAGTTCCCGATATAGTTTCTGGATGGGAAGTCCCATCACGTTAAAATATGAACCATCGATTTTTTCAATGCCAATATAGCCGATCCATTCCTGAATACCATAGGCACCGGCTTTGTCATACGGTTTATACTCCTTCAGGTAATGATCAATCTCCTCTTCAGTAAGGGCTGCAAAATAGACATCGGTGGTTGCATAAAAGGACACCTCTTTGTCCAGTGAAAGAATGCAGACTCCGGTAACCACAGTGTGCTTGTTCCCCGATAATTTCTTTAAAATCCGGAAGGCATCTTCTCTATCCGTGGGTTTGTTAAGGACACTCCCGTCGCACCATACAATTGTATCGGCAGTGATCAAAATGGTATCCTGACTGAGGGTTCCGGAGAATTCTTCTGCTTTTTTTCGTGCCAGGTATACCGGTATCTCTTCGGGTATCATGTCCGGGGGATATTCCTCTTCCACCTCATGGTTCTCCGCGATCTCAAAATCAATTCCAAGTTCTCCCAACAGGAAATGACGACGCGGTGATTTTGAGGCGAGAATCACCTTCTTACCTTTGATATTCTCCAACATTGACAACACCTAAAACCTAACGGAAATGATATAATAAACAACCAATGAATAGAAAATTCCGGCTAACATGATAAACTTCGACAGGTTGCTGGCAAAATGATAATCTGATTTTTTATCTGCTTTAACTATCCGGTATGACAACAGAATGTAAGGTAAAAGCAAGGTTACACTCATATAGATCAGGGTGATATTATCTCTCAGGTAGTTGAAATAGACAAATACCAGTGCTGCAACGGTGATGATATGTAAGCCAACAACAATCCATTTTGATTTTGGAACACCAAGCACAATGGGCAAGGTTCTTCGACCGTATGCACTATCCCCTTCAAAATCCTCGATATCTTTAATGATCTCCCTGGTCAGGGTTGTAATGAAGGCAAAAAAGGAGAACCCGGCGACCCATGCTACCAATACACTGAGGGATGTGTCGTATTGCAATAGCAGATGACCATACGATCTGTTCAGCAGCGGGATCTCAAACAGCACTACAATAATGGGTACCAGTGCGGTAAGCAGTGCAACGATCAGGTTACCAATCAGAAACTGCCTTTTATAGGTAGTTGAATAGAACCAGAGTAAACCGGAAACTGTAATGAAAATGATAACCAGGAAGGGCATTCCCACAAAAAAGGAGATATAGACTCCAATACCGATCCCCAGGATGTTCAGTATGATATGACTTGCCATAGCCATACGCCGGGGAATGACCTTGCCCACGATCACCTTTCCGGGATGATTGAGTAAATCTGTCTTGGCATCAAAATAGTCATTTATCACATAACCAGCTGCTGTAAGGAACACCGTTGAGAGAACAAGAAGGAAAAAATTGAACTCACTGAATTGCAGCTCAAATGCCGGTAAGCGGATGGCTTCGTTGTTTTGTATGACAGTCAGGTGGCTTAATATGGGATGGATGATACACCATCTCATCATATATTGTGTAAGTGCAACGATAAACAGGTTTTGAATGCGTATGAGCTTTAAAAAGGCGATCATAGCGTTATCGTTTACCAGGAAAAAGCATCAGTATCCATCCATTTATTGTGCAGCCTGAGAACCTGTTCCAGGATATCCCTCACACAACCATCTCCCCCATTATAATTGGAGATGTACTTCGATATCTGTTTGATCTCAACTACTGCATCAGCCGGACAGGTTGGAAAGCCAACAAGCTGCATCACTTCAAAATCCGGAAGATCATCTCCCATGTAGAGCACTTTTGAGGGATGAAGATCATATTTTGTGATGAACTCCAGGAAATCCTCTTTCTTATCGTGTGCCCTGAGGTAAATGTCTGTGATACCCAACCCTTCAAACCGTTTCCTTACCGCATCGGAATTCCCACCGGTGATCACTGCAATGGGATACGATTTTTTAACTGCAAGCTGAAGAGCATATCCATCTTTTATGTTAATGGTTCGCATGGGTTCTCCGTCCGGGTGCAAGGGCATGATCTGGGAGGACAACACTCCATCAACGTCAAATACAAATGCTTCTACTTTTCTAAGATCCTCTTTAAAGTTGCTCATTTACCAGGTTCGTTGTTACGGATTCGGAACGATATTGTTTTCAAACGACAAGCCATCCTATCTGTCATGGGCAAGAGAGTAGATACTGCGGCTGAGTAAGTCATATAGTTCCCTGATTTCGGGGGAGAAAGATAATAAATCTAAATGCTTTTTAATAACAATTTGGTCATTTCTTACCGCAGGTCCCGTTTGCCCTTCACCCGGGTGTATTGTCCTGATTTTACCTGCTGTTTCATGAATGAGTGGTAACAACAGGTCAAAGGGTATGTTTTTTTTATCAAGGATCAGGGAGGCAAGGTGGTAAAGATGATTTGTAAAATTACAGGCGAAGACGGCAGCAAGATGCAGGTAAAGCCGATCGGTGCTGTTGAGTTTTATAATCCTTTCTGATACCTGTTGGCCAAGATGCGACAAAGTGGCTTCACTCTCTTTGTTATTTCCTTCAACTGCCACAGGGATGTTTTTGAAATCAACAGTCCTGTTTTTTGAAAAGGTTTGCAGGGGGTAAAACACACCATAGTTCTTCGCCTTGCCGCGGAAGATGTTCATTTCCATACTCCCGGAAGTATGGACCACGAGTTGTGATTTGATGTTGATTTGATCTGCCAGTTGTGGAATGGCCGAATCGGAAACGGCAAGAATATACAGATCACCCTGTTCTGTGATCTCCGAAACCTGATCAGTCCAGGAAGAATTCAGGGTAACAGCCAGGGCTCTGGCATGAGCAGCGGTTCTGCTATACACCTGGATTATCTGGTATCCGGCATCGAGTAATGCTTTGGATAGTTGACAAGCCACATTACCGGAACCTACCATGACAATCCGTTTACCGGAATATTTATCCATTATGCTAAACGTTTTTTATGCAAATAAAACGAGCAGTGCATCGATTGGATTAAAAGAAGAGAGGGCAATGGTTCAACCTCCCGAAACGTTCTAATCATCTAATTTATACTCAGCAATGCTTTTCATATCAAGAAGGTAGGAAGTCTGGGTGTATGGATTATTGTAACACTGGTAATGGGCTATTCCCGATACATAAACAAGGTCTCCCTGGTCAAACGTTGCCAGGGTATCCCGAAATTCCTTGGGATTGCATAATACAAATACTGTATAAAGAGTTGCACTTACGAAGGTGGCATAGTCATCTTCAGTCTCATAAAAGATCTCTCCCACCTCATTCGTCAACTCAAATGCCTTCTTTCCATCACAGCCACATTCCGGTTCACTATCACAGGTATTGAGCAGAAGGGCACCTGTAAAAAGAATGATCCAAAAAATCAACGGTTTATATTGTTTCATCTCTTTGTCCGTAACAACTACTTAAAGATACGAAAAAAGCTGCTAAAATGCATATCTATTCTCTTCAATGAGTTTATCAGCAATCCTTCTTCTGGCATCTCTGACATTGACTCCTTCCACGGCAGAATAGTAGGCAATGGCCTTCAACATCAGCTCTTTTTCCTTATCATCAGTTAATGAATTCACGGTGTCAGTCGCTGCTTTTCGCACCAGATCAGCTACGTCATACACAAAAACATCGATGATATCCTTGTAGATCTTTACCGCTTCTTCGCCACGCATTTTCTCCAGTTTCTGAACCCGTAATACTGCAGATTCTGCAACGTAGAGGTTCATGATGATATCGGAGATATTATTCAGGATCTCCTGTTCAAAAACCAGCTTTCTCTGGAATTTCTCTGATGCATAGTGAATGAGCATCAGGGCTGTTTTTTTGAAATGGCTGATATAGGTTTTTTTCTGTTCATAGTAATTAGAAAATTCTTTTGCCGGTTCAGATGGCAGGGCAAGCAGTCCATCGACTACTTTCTTTGCCTCACCGAACAGGTCGAATTCTCCTTTCATGGCTCTTTTGAGTACGGTATCGACAGCCAAGATCTTATTGATCTCATTGGTACCTTCAAAGATCCGGTTGATTCTTGAATCCCTGTACCCGCGTTCCACCGGCATTTCTGACGTGTATCCCATTCCTCCGAAGATCTGAACTGCTTCATCGACAATATAATCCAGGATTTCCGATCCAAAAACTTTCAGGATGGCTGCTTCGATGGCCAGCTGGTTGAATGCGATAATCATGGCATGGTCTTTTGCCTCCTCATCATGGTTCATTTCAACTGCCTGATCGACATTATGGCTTGCCCTGTAAACAGCAGATTCTGTCACAAAGGTTTTTATCACCTGTTCTGCCAGCTTATATTTTATTGCCCCGAATTCCGAGATCAACATACCGAACTGTTTCCTTTCGTTGGCATACTGGACCGAATAATTGATGGTTAGTTTTGCAGCTCCCAGCACATTTCCTCCCAGTTTTATCCGTCCCATGTGCAAAATATTGAGGGCTATCCTGAATCCTCCTCCCCGGGATCCCAGCATGTTCTCTACAGGGACCATACAATCGTTAAAGAAGATTTGCCGGGTTGAAGATCCCTTAATGCCCATCTTTTTCTCCTCTGGATTAAATACTATCCCCGGATAATCCCTCTCCACGATAAAGGCACTGAGGACCCTGTCATTATCGATCTTCGCAAAAACGGTAAACACATCGGCAAATCCGGCGTTGGTGATCCACATTTTCTGGCCATTCAGAATATAATGTTTCCCATCATCGGAAAGCACAGCTTTTGTTTTCCCTGCATTTGCATCGGAGCCAGCTCCGGGTTCTGTAAGGCAATATGCTCCCACCCATTCTCCGGTTGCCAGTTTTGGCAGGTATTTCTTTTTTTGTTCCTCATTTCCATAATAGAGGATCGGAAGTGATCCTATACCGGTGTGGCAGGAAAAGGCAACCGCAAAAGAATAGGATGATCCCATGATCTCACAGGTGATCATTGATGTAACAAATGACTGCCCGAATCCATCATACTCTTCCGGTAATGCTATACCAAGCAATCCCAATTCACCGGCTTTGTCAAGCAAGCTCCTCACTAATCCATCTTCCTGATTATCAATTCTATCCAGGTTAGGCATTACTTCTGTATCGAGAAAGTCCTGACAGGTTTCTGCAATCATCTTTTGTTCTTCATCAAACTCCTCCGGGATAAAGATCTCATCGGCTTCGGTTTCTTTTACCATGAATTCACCACCTTTTATGGCCAATATTTTTTCCATTTTTGAATGTGTTTTTTGAAATATTTCGGGATTGTTATGTACTGCAATAATTATCCGTAAAGATACGATTATCCGTTTTATTACAAATTCAGTGACAGGGCAACCAGTTCTGCAATATCGAGATTCCTGATTTCATCTTCCCTGTTTGCATACTTTAGCCCATCGGTAATCATTACCATGCAATAGGGACATGCAGTGGCAATGATATCTGCCCCGGTGTTCAGTGCCTCTTCGGTACGTTCGACAAAGACTTCCCGGTCGCCTTTTTCAGCCTCTTTAAACATCTGGCCACCTCCTGCTCCACAGCAAAGGGCAAAACTTTTATTCCGTGGCATTTCCACAAATGTAACAGGCATTGTTTCGATGATTCTCCTTGGAGCGTTATATTCTCCGTTGGCACGGCCAAGATAACAGGGATCATGGAATGTCACTATTTTTCCCCTCAGCGCCTCGGACTCAAGCGAAAGTTTTCCCGCTTCTATCAACCGGTTTAAAAACTGGGTATGGTGCATCACGTCAAGTTTGCCGCCAAAATCAGGATACTCATTTTTAAAGGTGTTGTATGCATGCGGATCACAGGTCAGGATCTTTTTCACCTCATAACCGGCAAGCAACTCGATATTCATTATGGCCTGCATCTGGAACAGCATTTCATTACCGGCTCGCCGTGCAACATCTCCGGTTGAAGACTCTTCTGTTCCCAGCACTGCATAATTGATTCCCAGGTGAGTTAAAATCTTCACAAAAGCGCTTGTCACTTTTTTATACCGGTCATCAAAGGCTCCTGCACTTCCAACCCACAAAAGGTATTCGGGTATTTGTCCCCCGGCAAACCGTTCGGCCATCAGGGGAACATCAACTTTAGTTCCATTCATCTGCAGGTTCTCCGCCCATACCATCCGGTCCTCCTGAGAAAGCTGCCATGGAGCGCCATTGTTTTCAATGTTGGAAAAGATCTGGTTCAGTTCGGCCGGACCGGCAGACTCCTCCATCACCAGGTATCTTCGCATATCCACGATCAGCGAGGGTTGATTGATATTTATCGGGCATTCCTGCACACATGCATTGCAGGTTGTACAGGCCCAGAGCTCCTCCTCTGTAATGTAATCCCTGATCAGGGATTTCTGATCGGTATATTGCTTCCCCAGTTTTATCATTCCGGGACCTTTTTCCTTCATCCTGGTTCTCAGATCCATCATGATTTTCCTGGGAGAGAGTTTCTTGCCGGTAATATTTGCAGGACAGACGGATGTACACCTTCCGCACTGGGTACAGGAGAGTGAATCAAAATAGTTCTTCCAGGTTGCATCTTCAACATCCAGTATACCAAACCGTTCCATCACCTCATCTTCACTACCGGGCACGTCTGCATAGGCCGTTTCCGGATTCATCATTTGTACAACTGCCCCGGTAATCTGCTCCATTGTCTTCAGTTTTCCGATAGGATCCAGGTTGCTGAGGAATACGTTTGGAACGGACATAAACACATGAAAGTGCTTTGAATAAGGAAGGTAATTGGCAAAGAAAAAGACCATCAGAATATGAGTCCACCAATTGATCTCGTGCAATGTATAGAGTGTTTCATTGGAGAGCATAGAAAATCGATCTGCCAGGAATGAACTGACCGGGAAAAAACCTTCAATCTCATGAGTCATTGCGCGGTTATGAGCGATATAAAATGTATTCATTCCAAGCAATGAGACCATCAGCAAAAGGATCAGAAGCAGGGAAATATTGGCATCGACATGTGACCAGTGTGTCATCTCCATCCCCGTAAACCGTTTAATGTGCATAAATATTCTCCTGAATAGGAATGCAACAATAGCCACAAGGATGACCGCGGCAAACAGATCACTGCAAGCAATGATCACATCATATAGAGGTCCCAGCACGGTTAATATTCTCTCCGTTCGTGCCACACCATCGATAATCATTTCAATGCTGCCGAAGAGAATAACGAGGAATCCCCAGAACACCAGGGCATGCATAAGACCGATTACTGGTCTTCTGAAAATCTTGCTCTGTCCGATGGCTACTTTCAAGGTAATCCTAAGCCGTTTGCCAAAATCACGGATGAAAAATGCAGGGCGTGTCAGTTTAAAAAAGGAGATTATTCTACGCGTTGTATAGCCGAATGCAACAAGTGTTACGACCAGTGATAATATGAACAACATCTGTTTAATCATACATCTCTGATTTTAAATCATCATGGGAAACGGGATCTTCATCTGAGAACGTGAGTTCCGAAAGAATAACCGGGTGTTTGTTCTTTATTGCTGTGATTTCATTTCTTTTACCGCGTTCACCAATTCCGGGAGAACTTTTATTGCATCCCCCAGAATACCATAATCTGCGGCTTCAAATATCGGCGCATCGGGATCGGTGTTTATTGCCACGATATATTTTGATGAACTAACACCCGCCAGGTGCTGGATCGCACCGGATATTCCTACAGCAATGTATAAATTTGGAGCAATGATTTTTCCTGTTTGCCCGGTATGTTCTTCATGAGGGCGCCAACCCTCATCTGAGACCGGTCTGGAACAGGCTAAAGCTCCTCCAAGTGCAGCAGCAAGTTCTTCAAGCGGTCCCCAATTGTCACCCGTTCTCATTCCGCGACCTCCTGAAACGACAATCTCAGCATCGGTCAGGATGATTTTTCCGGTCTGTTTCTGTGTATCCTTAACCTTTGTTTTGATCTCTGTTTCATCGATTTCCGGGGCAAAAGACTCAATCGATGCCTGAATATCCGTTTCAATCAGTTTAAATGAATTCTGTGCGAGGGTCAGGACCTTTTTATCCGATTTCAATATGATATTGGCATATGCTTTTCCGGAGAACACCTTCTTGTAAACGGTAAATGGTTCCAGGGAAGAGGGTAGTGCGATCAGACTCGAACCCAGGGCTGCTTTCAATTTAACCGACAATCTGGGTGCCAACGCTTTCCCCGTATTGTTATGGGCAAGTAGGATCACATCAGCCTCCTCTTTTTGTGCAGCCTGGAAAATGATGTTGGTATACACCTGGTTATCCAGGTTTTTAAACTGATCGTCTTCCACTTTCAATACCTTCAGGGCACCATAATTCCCAAGTTTATTCAGTTCACTCTCTTCTACCTTCCCGATTGAGACAACCGATGTGGAAGTGTTCAGCATCTCAGCTATTTTTGACGCATAGGATATCAGTTCAAAGGTGAGTTTTTTAAACTTCCCATCCCAGTTTTCTGCATATACTAATACTGCCATGATATTTATTTTACGTTCCTGATTTTTTATTCTGTTAAAGTACTTTTGCCTCGTTCTGCAACAATTCAACAAGTTCTTTTACATTTTCCGCATCAATCATTTTACAGGGTGGTTTTGATTGGGGAGGTTCAAACCCGGAAAACTCGGTCATCACCTCCACATCTATCGGTTCAACCACTTCAAGCGGTTTTTTACGCGCCATCATGATTCCACGCATTGCCGGAATCCTTGGTTCCTTGGTTATTCCCTTTTGTACAATTGCCACGAGTGGAGCTTCTACCTGGACAATCTCTTTTCCCCCATCAATATCACGGGTAATCTCAAGATCATTGCCGGTGATGGTAAAATGAGAAACAGCCGATACAGAAAGATAATCGAGAAATTCCGCAAGCATCCCTCCAACAGCAAACCCGTTATAGTCACTGGATTCAATGCCACAGAGGATAATATCAAAATCGTTCTTTTTTAACTGCTCTGCCAGCTGTGCTGCAACAACATATGCATCGGTCGGTTCAGCATTGATGCGAATGGCGTTATCCGCTCCGATAGCCAGTGCTTTTCTTATGGTTGGTTCAGCGTCCGTAAGTCCGACTGTAATTACGGTAACGGTATCCACAGGATTGCCACTGTCCTCTTTCAACTCAATAGCCCTTGTCAGAGCCAGTTCGTCCCATGGATTAATGATCCACTGTACACCTGTTTTGTCAAACGCAGTGTTATTGTTTGAAAACTTAACTTTGGTTGTGGTATCGGGGACATTCCCCAGGCAAACTGCTAACTTCATGTTGATATTTTTAACTGTATTGCGTTTTTTATAAGTGAGTTCCGGTTGAGGTTGACAAATATATAAAAATTCTGTATTAATATCATGGGAGAGCATAATTAGAACATTCAGAAACTATTATACAATACCAGCCAAACATGAAAGCACATGAAACCAATGGATGATTATAAAAAGTAGCCTAAAACCATTTTGTTATAAGAAATTATTTTTATGTTTAACGATTAATAGGATTGCCCTGTTTCTTCTGAGAAAATGAAGTGGAACGGTCCGTGATTAGTAAACCAAACCTTTAACCAACATGCCATTAGCCAAATGATGACGCAGCCGAAAAACGAAAAGATCCGTGTAATTAAAGATTTCGATAAGTTAGATGAAGAGATACAGGAACAGATAAAGTTGGTTTATCCTAACGGTTTCAGTCAGAACCTGATCACCTTTACGAATAAAGAAGGGAAACTGATCAGTGCTCTTCCATTCGAGACCGATGATAAATATTATCTCATCAGGATGACAAATGTCCAAGCTCAGCAGATCATTACGGAGGATGAGGATTATGACGATGATGGAGTTTTAAAGGTGGATTCCCGGGAAGAATATGAAGATAAATATGCTGATCTGGATTACCTGTCAGATCAACACCCGGATGATGAAGATGATGATTAATCCGGATTAGTCATGAGGTTTAATATCAAATCGTTGGGCCCAGGGCTACTTTGGGCTGGTGCTGCCATCGGTGTTTCCCATCTTGTTCAATCATCCCGGGCGGGTGCAATTTACGGATTTGACCTGGTGGGGATTATTCTTCTGATCAATCTGTTTAAATATCCGTTTTTCGAATTCGGACCCCGGTATGCTGCCTCAACCGGGGAGAGTCTCTTACAGGGGTATAACAGGCTGGGAAAGTGGGGATTGGTCCTCTATGTTTTGTTAACTCTGGGCACGATGTTTACTCTGCAGGCAGCTATTACTGCTGTGACCGCAGGTCTTTTTTCAAACATTTTTGCCGGTTCGTTCACCCCTTTTACCTGGGCTCTTATCATCCTGATTACGGGAATCGTGATTATAACGGTGGGGAAATTTTCGTTTCTGGATAAGATCATTAAATTCATCATCACCCTGCTGGCAATTTCCACCCTGGTGGCTGTTGTTTCAGCCATTACAAAGGGGTTTAATCCCGATCCTGAGTTTACGCGATCATTTGAATGGAATTTTACAGACATTGCTTTGCTCATTGCCTTTGCCGGGTGGATGCCTTCGGCAATTGACATTTCAGTTTGGCATTCACTCTGGACGATAGCGAAGAAAAAAGAGACGGGGTACACACCAAAACTGAGGGAATCCCTTTTCGATTTCAACGTGGGATACATTGGAACGGCTCTCTTATCGATCGGATTTCTCTCACTCGGAGCACTGGTAATGTATGGAAGCGGAGAGCAATTTTCGGATAACGGGACCCAATTTTCAGGTCAGTTAATTAACCTCTTTACCTCCAACCTGGGAAGCTGGGCTTATATCCTGATAGCCATTGCGGCATTAACAACCATGTCGAGTACAACCCTAACCTGCCTGGATGCTTATCCACGAGTATTGAAACCAACCACAGAACTGCTTATCCCGAAGGTCACTTCCCGGAAAGAATGGAACTGGCTCTCCTGGATGTGGCTTGGGATTTTGTTTGTCGGGACGATCGTAATTTTGAAATTCTTTGTTACGGCAATGAGTTTCCTGGTTGATCTTGCCACGACACTCTCTTTTCTAACGGCACCCATACTGGGATACATGAACTACAAGGTGGTTACCGGAAGCAACGTAAAGCAGGAAGACCGGCCAAAACTGTGGTTGAGGGTATTGACGTGGGCTGGACTTGTTGTTCTATCCGGTTTCGGGATATACTATATCATCTGGAAATTCTTCATCCTTTAATAACAGCACAAGACCCATCAGGCCTGTGCTGTTGGACCTCCGAAATTCATAGGGATCACCGGTGAGCCTGAACTTTTGATGTTTTTAATGGGTCCATGCACAGACTCAAACTTTTTCAGGTTGTCCTGCAGCGCCAGAAGCAGCCTTTTGGCATGCTCCGGCGTAAGGATAATTCTTGATTTAACACGCGCTTTAGGTACACCGGGCATGACACGAACGAAATCAATCACGAACTCAGAGGATGAGTGAGTAATAACGGCCAGGTTGGAATAGAGCCCCTGTGCGATCTCCTCATCCAGTTCGATGTTGATCTGATTTTTGTTTTTCTTCTCATCCATATCCTATTCATTTTGTTCTTCTTCGATCACCTTGCTTTCTGTCTCTCTGGCACCGATCAGGCTTTCATATTCCTCCATCGATCCGACCACCAGCTTATTGTATTCCCGGGCTCCTGTTCCGGCCGGTATCAGGTGACCCACAATTACATTTTCTTTCAACCCTTCCAGTTCATCAACTTTGCCAAATATTGCTGCTTCGTTAAGCACTTTGGTTGTCTCCTGGAATGATGCAGCAGAAATAAAACTCTTGGTTTGCAGGGCGGCTTTGGTAATTCCCTGCAGTATCTGGCTTGAAGTGGCAGGTACTGCATCTCTTGCTTCAACCAGTTTCAGATCTTTTCTTTTCAGAATGGAATTTTCGTCACGTAATTTTCTTGCCGTAATGATCTGACCTGATTTTATGGTAACTGAATCACCCGGATCAACGACCACTTTTTTGTCATAGATCCAGTCATTCTCATCCATGAATTCCCATTTATCCACGACCTGTTTTTCGAGGAAAGTTGTATCTCCCGGATCGACGATTTCGACTTTTCTCATCATCTGACGTACAATGATCTCGAAATGCTTATCATTGATTTTCACTCCCTGCAGGCGATACACTTCCTGAACCTCGTTCACAATATACTCCTGAACCTCTGTTGGTCCCTTAATTGCCAGGATATCGGCAGGAGTTATTGCACCATCGGATAGTGGAATACCGGCTCTCACGTAATCATTCTCCTGCACCAGGATCTGTTTTGAGAGGGGAACCAGGTATTTTTTCACCTCTTCGGTACGGGATTTAATGACAATTTCACGATTTCCCCGTTTTATTTTTCCGAAGTTCACTTCCCCATCAATTTCAGAAACGACAGCCGGGTTTGAAGGATTCCTTGCTTCAAACAGTTCGGTTACCCGAGGCAAGCCACCGGTTATATCGCCTGATTTTCCAACGGCTCTTGGTATCTTGACCAGGATATCGCCCATATTTACCTTATCCCCTTCATTCACAGCTATATGTGCACCAACAGGCAGGTTATACGATTTCAGCACCTCCTTCTTTTTCCCGAGGATCTTCACAATGGGGTTCTTGGTTTTATCCCTGGTTTCAATGATCACTTTTTCTCTGAAGCCCGTCTGTTCATCCGATTCTTCACGAAAAGTAATACCATCTTCAACGTGTTCAAAGGTGATTGATCCGGACGATTCTGAGATGATCACTGCATTATAGGGGTCCCATTCGCAGATCAGGTTACCCTTTTGAACCATATCCCCATCCTTCACGTACAGTTTTGAACCATAGGGAATATTATGGGTTGCTAACTGGATGTTTGTATTCTTATCGATGATTTTCATTTCCGCCAACCGTCCGATCACAATATTCATCTTCATCCCCTCTTCATCCTGTTTTTCGACACTTCTAAGTTCCTCAATCTCAATTTTCCCATCGTATTTCGCAACAACACTCGAGTCGGTGGTAATGTTTGAAGCGGTCCCTCCCACGTGAAAAGTTCGAAGGGTCAGCTGTGTTCCCGGTTCGCCGATCGATTGAGCTGCAATGACGCCTACGGCTTCTCCTTTTTGCACCATTCTTCCTGTGGCGAGGCTTCTGCCATAGCATTTTGCACAGACTCCCCTTGTTGATTCACAGGTTAAAACAGAACGGATCTCAACCTGTTCCAGCGGAGATTGATCGATTATTCTGGAAATCGATTCGGTCAGTTCTTCACCTGCAGAAACAATCAATTCTCCGGATAAGGGGTGATAGATATCATGAACTGTTGTTCTACCCAGAATCCGTTCATACAACGATTCAACCACCTCTTCATTGTTCTTAATGGCTGTTGCCAGCAGGCCCCTGAGGGTTCCACAATCTTCCTCTGTGATAATGACATCCTGCGACACATCCACCAACCGTCGGGTAAGGTAACCGGCATCAGCGGTTTTAAGTGCTGTATCTGCAAGTCCTTTTCTGGCACCGTGTGTGGAGATAAAATATTCAAGTACAGACAGTCCCTCTTTGAAATTGGATAAAATGGGGTTCTCAATGATCTCCGAGCCGGTTGATCCGGACTTCTGTGGTTTGGCCATCAATCCTCTCATTCCGGACAATTGCCTGATCTGCTCTTTGGATCCCCTGGCGCCGGAATCAAGCATCATGTAAACCGGGTTAAATCCCTGCTTGTCGGATGATAACTGTTTCATCAGGGATTGAGTAAGTTTCGCATTGGTGTGGGTCCAGATATCGATAATCTGATTATACCGTTCATTATTGGTAATGAAACCCATGTTATAATTGTTCACAACATCTTCGACGTGTTCATATCCTTCATCCACAAATGCAATTTTCTCGTTTGGTACAATCACATCATCCAGGTTAAAGGAAAGTCCACCTTTGAACGCCATGGTATAACCCAGGTTTTTAATATCATCCAGGAACCGGGCTGTTGCTGCTGTACCGGTTTTTTTCAATACATCTCCGATAATATCACGCAATGATTTTTTTGTCAGCAGGTCATTAATAAAGCCAACTTTTTCAGGAACAAACTGATTAAATATTACCCGTCCAACGGTAGTTTCAATCAGTTTCTTTACCGGTTCCCCTTTTTCATAATCCGTAACCTTCACGTTGATGATGGCATGCAGATCCACTTTTCCTTCATTGTAGGCAATGTTAACCTCTTCCGGCGAGTAGAAAGTCAGGTTTTCCCCTCTGACCTTTTCATCTTCCGTACTTCTTTTGGCTTTGGTGATGTAATATAGTCCAAGGACCATATCCTGTGAGGGAACTGTAATTGGAGCCCCATTGGCAGGGTTCAGGATATTATGGGAAGCCAGCATCAGGATTTGTGCTTCGAGGATAGCTGCGTTCCCAAGGGGAAGGTGTACAGCCATCTGGTCTCCGTCAAAGTCGGCATTAAAGGCTGTACAAACCAACGGATGCAACTGGATTGCTTTTCCTTCTATCAGTTTCGGTTGAAAAGCCTGAATTCCCAACCGGTGGAGTGTTGGTGCACGGTTGAGCAATACCGGGTGGCCTTTCAGCACGTTTTCAAGGATATCCCATACTACCGGGTCTTTGCGGTCAACGATCTTTTTTGCTGATTTAACGGTTTTTACAATTCCGCGTTCGATGAGTTTCCGGATGATAAACGGCTTATACAATTCCGCAGCCATATCTTTGGGCAATCCACATTCATGCAGTTGCAGTTCCGGTCCGACCACGATTACCGAGCGTGCCGAATAATCAACACGTTTACCCAGCAGGTTCTGGCGGAATCTTCCCTGTTTTCCTTTCAGGCTATCGCTCAATGATTTCAACGGCCTGTTTGCATCCGTTTTCACTGCATTGGCTTTTCTGGAATTGTCAAAGAGGGAATCAACGGCTTCCTGAAGCATCCGTTTTTCATTTCTCAGGATCACTTCGGGTGCTTTGATTTCAATCAATCGTTTCAGCCGGTTATTCCGGATAATGACACGTCTGTACAGGTCATTCAGGTCGGATGTGGCAAACCGGCCACCATCAAGGGGAACCAATGGTCGCAATTCCGGCGGTATAACCGGAACAACTTTAACGATCATCCATTCCGGGCGGTTTACTTTCTTTGATGCACGAAAGGCTTCAACCACCTGTAATCGTTTCAATGCCTCATTTTTCCTCTGCTGCGAGGTCTCATTATTGGCTTTATGCCTGAGCGTATAGGAGAGGTTGTCCAGATCCAACCGGGAGAGTAACTGATGAAGGGCTTCGGCACCCATATCTGCGATAAACTTGTCCGGATCGGAATCCTCCAGGTATTGATTCTCTTTGGGCAGGGATTCAACAATTTCAAGGTACTCCTCTTCGGTCAGAAAATCGAGGTACTTAATTCCATCCGCTTCCTTGATGCCGGGATTGATGACTACATATCGCTCGTAATAGATGATGGAATCCAGTTTTTTAGTAGGCAATCCTAACAGGTACCCGATTTTATTGGGCAACGATTTGAAATACCAGATATGAGCAACGGGGACAACCAGGGAAATGTGTCCCATTCTCTCTCTCCGCACTTTCTTTTCCGTAACCTCCACACCACACCGGTCGCATACGATTCCCTTGTACCGGATCCGTTTGTATTTCCCGCAATGGCATTCATAATCCTTTACGGGGCCAAAGATCCTTTCACAAAACAAGCCATCCCGTTCGGGTTTGTAGGTCCTGTAGTTGATGGTTTCAGGTTTAAGTACCTCACCACTGGAACGTTCAAGAATCTCTTCCGGGGAGGCCAGGCCAATTGAGATTTTTGTAAAACTGCTCTTTACTTTTTGATCTCTTCTGAAAGACATATGTTATATTATTAAGATTTCAATGACTACATTGATGGACCATTTCATACTGATTCAAACAAAGCTGACTATGCTACTCAAGATTCATACTGAGGCCCAGTCCACGCAATTCATGCAACAGGACATTCAGGGACTCAGGAATCCCGGGAACGGGCATGGGTTCTCCCTTAACTATTGATTCATAAGCTTTTGCCCTTCCAATGACATCATCCGATTTTACGGTCAGGATCTCCTGCAGGATATGGGATGCTCCGAATGCTTCAATGGCCCATACTTCCATTTCCCCAAAACGCTGTCCGCCAAACTGGGCTTTTCCTCCCAGGGGCTGTTGTGTAATGAGTGAGTAGGGTCCGATTGAACGGGCATGCATCTTATCATCGACCATATGCCCCAGTTTCAGCATATAGATCACACCAACGGTTGCCGGTTGGTCAAACCGCTCGCCGGTACCCCCATCAAACAAATAGGTTTTCCCATAGGGTGGCAATCCTGCTTTTTCCGTATATTCCGTAATCTGATCAAGAGAAGCACCGTCGAAAATGGGTGTTGAAAAGTAGAGTCCGAGTTTTTTACCAGCCCACCCCAGGACCGTTTCATATATCTGGCCAAGGTTCATTCTGGAAGGGACCCCCAATGGATTAAGAACGATATCCACCGGTGTGCCATCAGCCAGGAATGGCATATCTTCCTGGCGTACAATTTTTGCAACAATTCCTTTGTTCCCATGCCGACCGGCCATTTTATCACCAACTTTTATCTTTCTCTTTTTGGCAATGTATACCTTTGCCAGCCGGATAATCCCGGCAGGCAGCTCATCGCCAATGGAAATATTGTATTTCTTCCTTTTGTATTCTCCATCGATCTCCTTGTATTTGATCAGGTAGTTGTGAAGCAATAACTTAATGGTTTCGTTTTTCTTTTTATCGGTCGTCCATTTTGACGGATTTACATTTAAATAATCGATTCCCTGGAGCTGCTTGAGTGTAAATTTGGTACCCTTGGGAATCAAATCGGCATTTAAGAAATCCTTAACCCCCTGTGAGGTTTTTCCATTCACCAGGATGAAGAGTTTATCGACAAGCTTATTGTTCAACTCCTCCACGTTTTTCCTGAAATCGTTTTCTATTTTGTCCAGGATGGGTTTCTCAACCGACTTCGATTTTCTGTCTTTTATGGAACGCGAAAACAGTTTCTTATCAACCACAACACCTTCCAGAGAGGGGCCGGCTTTGAGTGAAGCATCTTTCACATCTCCAGCTTTATCACCAAAAATAGCACGCAGCAACTTCTCTTCCGGTGAAGGATCCGATTCACCTTTCGGTGTGATCTTACCAATAAGGATATCTCCCGGTACGACATGAGCACCTATCCGGATCAGTCCGTTCTCATCCAGGTTCCTGGTTGCTTCCTCACTAACATTTGGAATATCGGATGTCAGTTCCTCAAGGCCTCTTTTGGTATCGCGGACCTCAAGCAGGTATTCATCGATGTGAACGGAGGTAAAGATATCTTCCCTGACCACATTCTCAGAAATAACAATTGCATCCTCAAAGTTGTATCCCTTCCATGGCATAAATGCCACCATCAGGTTCCGGCCTAGTGAGAGTTCACCATTTTGTGTACCATACCCTTCAGTAAGAATTTCTCCTTTTTTAACCTTCTGGCTTTTGGTTACAATGGGAACCAGGTTGATACAGGTATTCTGGTTTGTCTTTTTATATTTAGGCAGATGGTAGGTTTTGACATCTTCATCAAAGCTGACAAATTTTTCCTCATCGGATCTCGTGTACCGGATAACTACTTGATTTGAATCAACGTATTCGACGATACCATCTTCTTCCGCGGCAAACAGGATTCTTGAATCCTTCACCATAGTACTTTCCAGTCCGGTTCCAATAATTGGAGTTTCCGGTTTGACCAGTGGTACAGCCTGCCGCATCATATTTGATCCCATGAGAGCACGGTTTGCATCATCGTGTTCAAGGAAAGGGATCAATGAAGCTGCAATGGATGCGATCTGGTTTGGAGCTACGTCCATCAGGTCAACCTTATTTGCATCGGCAAGTGGAAAGTCACCTTCATATCGTGCTTTCACCTTGGGATTGACAAAGCTACCTGAGTCATCCAGTGGGGCATTTGCTTGAGCAATGACCTTTTCTTCTTCCTCTTCTGCGCTTAGAAACAGCACACCCTCTGTTTTTCCCATATTCACCTTGCCCTCTTCGACTTTTCGGTAAGGGGTTTCGATAAATCCCAGGTCATTGATCTTGGCATACACACAGAGTGAGGATATCAGTCCGATATTCGGACCTTCCGGAGTTTCAATGGGACACAACCGTCCATAGTGGGTGTAATGAACGTCTCTCACTTCAAAACCGGCTCTTTCTCTGGAGAGTCCTCCGGGTCCCAGAGCCGACATTCTTCGTTTGTGGGTCATCTCAGCCAGCGGGTTTGTCTGGTCCATAAACTGCGATAACTGGTTTGTTCCGAAGAAGGAATTGATCACGGATGAGAGGGTCTTGGAGTTGATCAGGTCAACGGGTGTAAACACCTCATTATCACGTACATTCATGCGTTCCCTGATGGTCCTTGCCATCCTGGCAAGTCCAACCCCGAACTGATTGTAGAGCTGTTCACCAACGGTTCGCACCCGGCGATTACTCAGGTGGTCTATATCATCAACATCCGTTTTTGAATTGATCAGCTCGATCAGGTATTTGATAATTTCTATAATATCCTCTTTTGTCAGGACTTTCACATCCATGGTGGTTTCGAGCCCCAGTTTCTTATTGATCCTGTACCGACCCACTTCGCCGAGATCGTATCGCTTATCGGAAAAGAAGAGTTTTTCAATAACATCCCGGGCGGTGGCATCGTCGGGTGGTTCGGAGTTTCTGAGCTGCCTGTAAATGTGCAGCACGGCTTCTTTTTCCGAGTTACAGGGGTCTTTTTGAAGTGTATTCAGAATGATGGCATAATCAGCCAGGCTCTGGTCTTCATTATGCAACAGGATGTTTTTGGCTCCCGAATCGATGATCTGATCAACATGCTCCGGTTCAATCACGGTCTCACGATCAATGATCACCTCATTTCTTTCAATAGAGACCACCTCTCCGGTATCTTCATCAACAAAGTCCTCGATCCAGGTTTTAAGAACCCTTGCAGCCAGCTTTCTACCCACGATTTTTTTCAATCCCGCTTTCGTAACCTTTAATTCATCGGCAAGGTTAAATATTTCAAGGATCTCCTTATCGCTTTCATACCCGATGGCACGCAAGAGGGTTGTTACCGGTAATTTTTTCTTCCGGTCGATATAGGCATACATCACGTTGTTAATATCCGTAGCAAACTCAATCCATGATCCTTTGAACGGGATGATGCGTGCTGAATACAATTTCGTTCCATTGGCATGAAGACTTTGTCCGAAGAAGACACCCGGCGACCTGTGCAATTGGGATACGACCACCCGTTCGGCACCATTGATCACAAATGTTCCTCTCTCTGTCATGTAGGGAATAGTACCCAGGTATACATCCTGAATAACCGTGTCAAAATCTTCATGATCCGGATCTGTACAGTAAAGTTTCAGTTTTGCTTTCAGGGGTACGCTGTAGGTTAAACCCCGTTCGATGCATTCGTCGATGGTATATCGTGGAGGATCAATCGAGTAATCCAGGAACTCGAGGATAAAATTATTCCGTGTATCGGAGATGGGAAAATTCTCATTGAACACCCGGTAAAGATTTTCTTTTTTTCGGTTATCAGCTGTCGTTTCCATCTGGAAGAATTCCCGGAAAGATTTAAGCTGAACCTCCAGAAAATCAGGATATTCTAATTGATTTACGGTTGATGAAAAGCTTATTCTCTGAATGGTTTTTGAGGACATATATGTGGAATTAAGTGAACTCTAATCTATGACGACAAAAAGGCTTAGAATCCCGTTGAGGGGATCCTAAACCTGTAGTACCTGTATGTAAGGCAAAAATTATTTAAGTTCAACTTCTGCTCCTGCTTCTTCTAATTGATTTTTAATTGATTCGGCTTCTTCTTTGGATACACCTTCCCGGACGGGGCCGGGTGCAGAATCAACCACAGCTTTAGCTTCTTTTAATCCAAGGCCGGTAAGTTCTTTTACCAACTTAACAATTTGGAGTTTGGCACCACCGGGAGCTTTCAGAATAACATCGAACGCTGATTTCTCGGCTTCGGCTGCTTCACCCACACCTGTTGCAGGTCCTGCAACAGCTACTGCAGCCGCAGCCGGTTCAATTCCATATTTATCCTTCAGGATATCGGATAGTTCATTAACCTCCTTTACCGTTAAGTTAACCAATTCTTCCGCCAACTTTTTTAAATCTGCCATTTTCTTCGATTTTACAATGATTATTACTTTTTTTTTATTCTTTTATATCAGAGAGTGTTCTTAAAACACCCGTTAACACGTTACTGCCCGACTGCAATGCAGAAAGGACATTTCTCATGGGAGATTGCAGTAAGAGGATCAGATCACCGAGCAATTCCTCTTTGGATTTTATCTCAGTGAGTGCATCCAGGTATTGATCTCCAACGTAAATTGACTCTTCGACATACGCTGCCTTCAGAACGGGTTTATGATGTTCTTTCCTGAACTCTTTGATCAGTTTTGCCGGGATATTACCGGTATCGGAAAACATGATCGATGTAGAATCCTTACAGACAGCATACAGATCTCCAAAATCACCTTCTGAATTTTCGAGCGCCCTTTTCAACAGGGTATTTTTCACCACGATCAGTTTAATATCTTTCTCAAAACATTTCCTGCGCAGGGAACTTGTATCGGAAGCATTCAGTTCGGAGATATCGGCCAGATAAAAATGATTTGACTCATTTATCTGTTTTTTCAGGTTCTCAATAATGGTATTTTTATCTTCCCTTTTCATAGCTTACATAGTAAAACATTTAGTCATCGAAGGCTTTTGTATCCACCTTCACGCCCGGGCTCATTGTACTTGAAAGATAAAGGCTCCTGATGTAAGTACCTTTCGCCGCAGCCGGTTTCAGCTTCACGATGGTATTGATGAGCTCACGTGCATTATCCGCAAGTTTATCGGGTTCGAAGGATGCCTTACCGATTTGCGAATGAATGATTCCGTATTTATCCACTTTAAAATCAATTTTCCCCTGTTTCACTTCTTCCACAGCCTTACCGACATCCATTGTCACCGTTCCACTCTTGGGATTAGGCATCAGTCCTCTAGGTCCCAACACTTTACCCAGTTGTCCCACTTTTCCCATTACGGGAGGCATGGTGATGATAACGTCCACGTCGGTCCATCCCTTTTTGATCTTTTCGATAAAATCATCGAGTCCGACATGATCTGCGCCAGCTTTTTTTGCTTCATCCTCCTTATCGGGTGTACATAAAACCAGCACCCGGGTCTCTTTCCCGGTTCCATGGGGCAGGGTAACTGTACCGCGTACCATCTGATTCGATTTCCTCGGATCGATTCCAAGTCTGACATCAATATCCACTGAGGCATCAAACCGTGTGGCAGTAATCTCTTTGACCAAAGCAGCTGCTTCAGTTAGTTTATAAAGCTTCCCTTCTTCGATTTTTTCAAGAGCTGCCTTTCTGTTTTTTGTACGTTTTATCATGTTCTTACCTGTCCATTGTTATTACTGTTCGGGAAATTTCCCTTTCACGGTGATTCCCATACTCCTGGCAGTTCCGGCAACCATTTTCATTGCGGACTCTACTGTAAATGCATTCAGATCGGTCATTTTGTCCTGTGCAATCGTCTTAATCTGGTCCCATGAAACAGATCCCACCTTATCACGGTTGGGTTCGGATGACCCGGATTTGATTTTTGCAGCCTCCAGCAGTTGAATGGCCACAGGAGGGGTTTTGGTGACAAATTCAAATGATTTATCAGCATAGACCGTAATGATTACTGGAATCAGTTTTCCGGCTTTTTCCTGGGTTCTGGAATTGAACTGCTTACAGAATTCCATGATATTTACACCTTTCGCTCCCAGAGCAGGACCAACCGGAGGAGAGGGATTTGCAGCACCGCCACGAATCTGTAACTTGATTAATCCGGCAACTTCTTTCGCCATGATCTATACCTTTCGCTTGCTAATTAATAAAATGATAGTTATTCAGGAAGCATTATAATTATTATAACTATCGGGTTAACATCTATTTATCACGTAACTAATAAATATTCTCAATATCAGGTTATTCTTTCTCAACCTGCATGAAACTGAGTTCGAGTGGTGTCTTACGGCCAAAGATTTTCACCATCACTTTCAGTTTCTTTTTCTCTTCGTTTA
>CAZXGG010000012.1:60800-65487 GCA_964640125.1 uncultured Rikenellaceae bacterium | reverse complement strand
TTCACACCGGGAATGCCCAATTCAACATCAGCCATTACCGACAATAACAGCTATGTTAATAACACTTTTGGTTTTACGATCTATCCCAATCCATTCAGTTATAACACAACGATTCAGTTTGAAACCAGTGGACGATCGAAGGTAAGCATCCAGGTGTTTAGTCCAGTGGGTAGGAAAGTGGATGAGATGTCATTCGTTATAGATAATCCTGGGATTAATCAGGTTAATTGGAATCCTTCCGGTCACAGTGCTTTCCTTCCATCCGGGACTTATTTTATCAGATTAGATATCACCGAGAATAAACACCGTTGGGTAAAAACCAAGCAGGTATTTTATCTTAAATAATTCCACGGTTAATAGCCAAAAAACAGGGTAATCATACGATGAGTTAAGGTTCAGAGAATCCCTTTTTAAAAATCGAAATCTCCTTCTAGTAACCGGTTGATTTAATGACCTTCAAATTTTCTTTTATCCCATTTACCGAAATAGAAATTATATAGATACCATCGGGTTGATTACGGATATCAATTCTGATTTGCCCCCCTGCATTGGAGACCTGTCTACTTCGGACACTCAGCTGTTGACCCATCAAATTGAATATTCTCAATTCGAATGGATCATGGACTGGAACCGCAAAAGTAAGGTAATAAGTGCCTTCGCCTGGATTCGGATGGATATGGACCAGTGGATTGGATTCCGACAATCCGGGAATTTCCGCCCCCAGTTCTGAATTGGGTAATCCGGGTGTACCGCCTATAATGTAGCTTGCCTGCCAATTTTCAGGCAGGTCATTATTGGGATTATGCTCTATTAATTCCAGGGTAGAACCACCACCATCCGGTTGTTCCGGCCATGGGAATGTGTTCATATAGCAGACTGTATCGATCAATGTTCCCGTTTCATCAAACAGCCGGATTGATTCCCCATCACTATTGAATCCGAAATCAAAATTTCCCGTCACAGACACCAGGTCAGAAAACAGGCCAGAAAGCTTCATTGTATCCTGCGATAGGACAAAATAACCGTAGGGTCTGATCACCGGATTTCCCTTGATGAAGTATGTATGCTCATCCTGGCTGTCTTTAAGGGAATATCCTACCAGGGATGTCTCCCATGGATTTGGATTATACAATTCAACCCAGTCACCCGCCTCAAATGATTCTGACGAGTTGTAATTTATCTCATTAATAAAGATCTCTTTTTCACCTGTTGAAGCTGTAAAAAAGGCAGTATACTGGAGGTTGGTATCCAATTTAAATGTTACTTCAGCGGTGGCTGTATCATTTCCATTCCAACCGTAGAGTTCATATCCTTCAAAGGGTATGGCTCTAATTGAGATGGGTATTTCTTCAAAATACTTGCCCTCCCATGGGAACTGGTTAACCGTGATATAGTTTACCTCTATTTTCCCTGCATTTTCAGGCATAACGTTCAGTATGAGTTTGTTGGGTTCTTCCAGGTTAAATTTTTCTGCGAGGTGTTCCCAGACAAAATCCGGTCTGTTGTTGATATAGTTACGTACACCCTCCAGAGCATTTTGCCAAATGGTGTATGTACTTCCCCATCGTTCAAATTGTCTTGGCATATCATTATCCAGCAGTGCAGCGAGAGAGTCAACAACTGGAATCATCATTTCCGGTTTGAACGCAGAGTTTAGCAGGTCTGCGAACCGGTTTATGAATCCGTTCCTGAATTCTTCATTTTCCAGAAGATTCCGGATCAAAATGGTGTTATATCCATTCCAGGGGCGATCGGATGCAAGGCTTGTGGACCATGCCAGGGTATTCCATGAGGGATCGGAATAGTTATAATAGGGCAATCCCAAACCATGATCCAGATCCCAGTGTATCCATTTCCATTTACCGGCAGGGTCTCTTGACCGCCAAAATTTCATGTTATTGGATAACCAGTCAAAGTTGCCATAATAAACGACATAGATCCAATACTCTGAAAAAATATTAACATCCATCATGCTTTTCATGTGGGCATAATTTGCTGTTTCTCCGAGATCTGCTGTATCGGCAAATGTTTTCATATAGTGAAAGTGGTCCCAATCACCCTCGATGGCATTTTCATTCCTCTCATAGCCAAAGCTTCGTTCCAGAAGATCGATATCATCACTTCCGTAGTGGGATTGGATATAGTATTTATCGATTTTCTCTCTTATATTATATATCCCCCAATACTTTCCATTCAGGTAGAGATGCACTGGTTTATATGCAGAAGTTCCCACATTTGCGCCATTCTTTGCGCTGATGATATGCATCAAGGGGTCTCGGAAATGGGTTCTCTGGTTAGCCAGCTGGCTACCATCATTTCCTCCATTCCGGAAAATCAGTCGTTTGAAGCTTGAAATGCCCAAACCCGGAAAAAGAGGATATTCAATTTCATCCTCTCCGTACATCGGTCTCATTGATAGTCTTAGCGATTGTTGTGGTCGACCATCGGGAGCATGGATCTTAATGCCTGCATCAACAGAAAAGCCGGTTATACCATTCGTTTTAAGCAATTCCATACTTACCATTTTTTCCAAGCCGGAATACGGATGGGTCAAGATTCCGTTTGAGCCCCACAGGGAGAGGCTATCTGTTACAATTGAAACAACATCCAGCGACAGGTCCTGTTCAAACAGAAAAGTATGGGTTATAACATCACTTGGGAGGGATCCTGCCCGAAATGATTTAGCTCTGAAGGTTACTGTAGATCCGACAAGCAAGCCATTAAACAGTGGTGATGACTGGGTTGGAACAGATCCGTTCGATGTATAATGGGTAACTGACCCGGGTTCAGAATAAATCATCTCCACCTGGATGGGATCACTGAAACATCCCCCTGAATATGAAAATTGTGGTTTATCAACTTTATCCAGGAAACCTTCGGTTGAATTTGTTGTTCCCGGTGAAGGGGTAAGGAAATAGTTCCATGTTTCACCTCCATCAGGCTGCCTCCCTTTCGAAACATCATAATATTGCTGGGAATAGGTTAAGGAATCGATCAACAACTGATCTGCAGAAGTATAAATAGCAATCTCTTCTCCCTCAGCCGACAGTTTGAACCCCAGGTGAAATATTCCCTGTTCCGGTTGACCATCGGCCCAGAAGAGAATATAGTCACCCGGCTGCAGGTAATAGGGTCCTGTACCCGGGAAAAACCGATGTTTTCCCGGATCATCGGTATCATCAGTAATATAAAGTCCGTTTATATTTACAGGTTGTTCCCCGAAATTGAATATCTCGATCCAGTCGTCAAATTCATCGAATTCATCAGCTAAAACAGTTCCATTACTTGCCATAAATTCGTTGATTACCAGTGTTTGTTCCTCCGGGATAAGCGTTTTTTGAACAACATCTGGTGGCAATGATTTTGATAAATCCGGAAGATAGAGAACGGTATCACAGGGTTGAAAGAATCGCACTGTATCAACAGGTTGAGCAATCGTGAAGGTTGCTCCTTCTGCATACATTGCAAGTACAATGATTATAGATAAACGGATACCGGTTTTCATCTTTCAGATGAACCAATTAGTGATTCTGGTGGAATTAACCATCTCTCAGGACAAAGTGTACTGTTTGACGGCTTTTTTGTTCTATCAGGATCTGTTTTTCTGTTGTCATTAAACGAATGGCTTCATCCGTATAATGCCTTATCGTAATCAATTGAACCTCTTTATTAAACGTAATTTGGAAATCTTTCTTCAGTGAATTCAACAGTTGTTCGATTCTCAACTGGTTACTATCCGCACAAATCGAAAGGCTTATTGCTGAAGTCTGCACCAGGTTTATTTTTATCTTACATCTATTGAAAGCACTAAAGATCTGACCAAAGCTCTGTTCAATCATAAATGAAAAATCGCGAGGCCGGATGGTTATCAGGATTTGATGATCCTTTTTTACATAGACGGGAATCATATCCACATTCCAGTCCATTCGATGGATGATTGTCCCGATAGCGTCTGGATGTTCAAACGATTTGATGAACAGGGGGATGTTTTTATTATAAAGCGGTTTAATGGTTTTCGGATGAATAACTTTTGCTCCAAAGAAAGCCAATTCAACGGCTTCCAGGTAGGATATTTCATCCAATTTTTCTGTATTTTGAAAATTTTTAGGATCTGCGTTCAGTATGCCGGGAACATCTTTCCACAAGGTAACAGATTCAGCATCAAGGATATTGCCCAATATTGAGGCGGTGTAGTCAGAGCCTTCCCGACCGAGTGTTGTTGTTAAACCATTCTCTGTACCTCCAATAAAACCCTGAATAACATATAGTTCATCGCTTCCCGGATTAATCTCCCGCCTGACCAATTTTATTGTTTTATTCCACTCTACCCGTGCATCTCTAAATATAGTATCGGTTAATAGTATTTTTCTTGCATCCAGCCATTTCGTATTTATTCCCTGTGCGGTCAAAAAAGCATGCACAATCTGTGTTGACCAGATTTCACCTTCAGAGACGATTTGATCATACTCCCTGTCAAAATCAGTTCCCGGTTCTTCTCTCAACCGGACAGAAAGCTTTGAAAAAGAGCGTTCCAACTCACGTTTTATTGGAAAGTCCTTTTGCCCGAAGAGATCTGAAACGATGTCAAGATGAAATTGTTTGATTGGGTTTAATCGTTCTATCCAGCCATCATTCCCCTCGAAATAGCACCCGAATAGCTCTTCAAGAGCATTGGTTGTTTTTCCCA
>CAZXGG010000012.1:47543-60700 GCA_964640125.1 uncultured Rikenellaceae bacterium | reverse complement strand
TTCCCCTCGAAATAGCACCCGAATAGCTCTTCAAGAGCATTGGTTGTTTTTCCCAGCGCAGAAACAACCACTATCCTGCATTCCTGATTAACTCTCACTATTCCCGCCAGTTTCCTTATGCCACCTGCATCTTTTATGGCGGAACCACCAAATTTAAATACCTTCATATCATACCGTATCAACAGAGCAAAAATATAAAAAATGAAGAAAGGATGCAGTGAGTGAACAATTCATTAGGAAAAGTTGGAATGGGGAAATGTTAAAACCTGTTGCGTGTCGGTTACTCTATGATGAAGTACCCGCAGGATCATCCATCCGTTTTCCGTAACCAGATTGTCATTCTTCTCAGGAAAAAAATTTAGGATTAGTTGTTAAGCTAGATTATGGGGAGTAAATTTACCACGCATATTCCAAAACGTAAATATTACACATCATGACTTTTAGAAATTATGGTTTTGTAACTCTAAATGAATTCATCATTGCACGTCAAAAGGATTTCCCGTATGCAAAAGGGGAACTGTCCAGATTACTTCATCATATTGGAGTTGCTGCAAAAATGGTCAACAAAAAAATAAATATGGCCGGTCTTGTTGATATCCTTGGAGAATCAGGAAACACCAATGTTCAGGGAGAGGAGCAGAAGAAACTGGACGTATACGCAGATCAACAATTCATTTCTGCTTTACGAACCAGTGGGGAGTGCTGTGGAATGGTAACCGAAGAGAAAACGGATATGGTAACCTTCATCGATGAATTGTCCCTTGACGGGAATTACATTGTTTGTATTGATCCGTTGGATGGGTCATCAAACATTGATGTTAATGTTTCTATCGGGACTATTTTTTCGATCTACCGCAGGATCTCGGAGAGGGGTACCAAAGCCAAGCTGGAAGATTTACTGCAAACAGGGGATAAACAGGTTGCCGCCGGTTACATTATTTATGGTTCTTCTACGATGCTAGTATATACTACGGGAAGTGGGGTTAACGGATTTACTCTTGATCCGTCCATCGGTGAATTTTGTCTATCCTATCCGGATATTGTCTCCCCTGAAGAGGGGTTTATCTATTCCATCAATGAAGGTAATTATGTAAAATTTCCGGATGGTGTAAAGAAGTATATTAAGTTTTGCCAGGAGAAAGATAGCGATACGAAAAGACCGTATGCTTCCCGGTATATCGGTTCTCTGGTTGCTGATTTTCACCGGAATCTACTGAAAGGAGGGATCTATATTTATCCTCAGACCGAATCATTCCCGAATGGAAAACTCCGCCTGGTTTATGAATGCAATCCCATGGCATTCATTATTGAACAGGCACGAGGGAAAGCAAGCGATGGACACAGAAGGATTCTTGATCTTAAACCGGAATCCCTGCATCAAAGAATACCTTTATATGTCGGGTCAAAAAAAATGGTTGACAAGGCTGAGGAGTTCCTAAACCTCAGTGGGGGTATCCAGTTTTCAAGTTAATATCTATATAACCAGGCAACTAAAAATTACCTTTACCGATTTACCAGAGGGCTTTTACCCGGAACGGAGATTAAATTGTTACTTTTGCCTGCTGTTCGATGTAATCATTCACACAATCTATTAATCTCTTGATTACAAAGCGGTTAGATACTATCTACACAGATCACCCCAAATTCAGTCATCTTGTTGATCACCTGGATCGTCATTCCCTGGTGAAGGTCAACATAACCGGATTAAGGGGGTCATCCCGCAGCATTTGTTGTTCAGCATATCTGAATAGTTCGGACAGTAGTCACCTGATCATTTTATCTGACAAAGAAGAAGCAGCTTACTTCCACAACGATCTTGCTGCGTTAAATCCCGATCAACCAATCTACTTTTTTCCCTCCTCTTATAAGAGATCGATTCAATACGGACACACAGATCCCTCCAACCTGGTGCTTCGTACAGAAATTTTACATATTCTGAGTCAGGGAGAAAAGAATCCGGTAATCGTAACCTATCCGGAAGCACTTATCGAAAAAGTAGTGGATAAAGCACTTTTCGGCAGAAGCAGCATAACGGTTCGAACAAGGGAGAGTTATATGCTTGAGGAGATTGAAAAACAAATGATTAAAGTTGGTTTTGAGCGGTCGGATTTTGTTACTGAACCAGGGCAATATTCGATTCGGGGAGGAATACTGGATGTTTTTTCCTATGCAAACGATCATCCCTTCAGGATCGATTTCTTTGGCAACGAAGTAGAATCAATCCGCTCATTTCAGGTCGATAACCAATTGTCGATTCAACCCTTACCCGAGGTTTCCATTGTGCCAGATACCCACAACCTCTTGCCAAAGGAATCGAGGGTATCCTTCCTTGATTTTCTCCCGGAGAAAATCATCATATGGGCAGATAATCTAACCTTTATCAAAGACCGGATGAATGAAATGTTCGAGCAGACCACAATTGAGCAGAACCAGGGAGTGCCACAGAAGAAGGATTTTCTTATAACTGGTAATCAACTACTTAACAGCATTCATAGTCGGTCAGTTATTGGTTTTGAACCGTATGATGATTTCCAACCTGATTTGACCGTTGAGTTTAAAACGTCAGCCCAACCGGTTTTCAATAAAAACTTCGAGATCCTATGCAAAAACCTTCTTGAGAACTCAGAAATGGGCTATACCAACCTGATCCTTTCGGATAACGAAAGGCAGTTTGAACGGTTGAAAAGCATTTTTCAGGATATTGATCCGACGGTTCAATTTTCTCCTGTAAGCCTTGTCCTTCACCAGGGTTTTATTGAACATGATCTGAGAATATGTTGTTATACGGACCATCAGATTTTTGAACGGTATCATAAATTCAGGCTTCGCGGTAATTTTTCGAAGCGTGAGGCAATAACCATCAAGGAGTTGAACAGTTTATCCCCCGGAGATTATGTCGTTCATTCAGATCACGGCATAGGTCAATTTGGAGGGTTGGAAAGGATTGATATAAACGGGAAATTGCAGGAAGCAGTGAAACTGGTTTACAAAGATCAGGATGTTCTTTATGTGCGGTTGCATGCTCTGCATCGTATATCGAAATACAAGGGAAAAGAGGCTACACCACCCAGGATTCACAAACTGGGATCCGGTGCCTGGAACAAACTTAAACTATCGACAAAAAGAAGGATCAAAGATATTGCACGGGAGCTGATTATGCTCTATGCAACACGAAAAACTGGAAAAGGATTTGCTTTCTCCCCCGATTCCTACCTTCAGAATGAGTTGGAAGCCTCCTTTCTATATGAAGACACACCGGACCAATTGTCAGCAACGATTGCGGCAAAAGAGGGGATGGAATCCTCTTTTTCGATGGACCGGTTGGTATGCGGAGATGTTGGTTTTGGCAAAACAGAGATTGCAATCAGAGCTGCTTTTAAAGCGGTTACTGACAGCAAGCAGGTGATTGTACTTGTCCCAACAACCATTCTTGCACTTCAGCATTATAATACATTCAGGGATCGGTTAAGAGACTTCCCGTGCACCATTGATTATATCAGTCGTTTTAAAAAACCTTCTGTGCAAAAGATCACACTGAAGAACCTGGCTGAGGGAAAGGTTGATATTGTTATAGGCACTCACCGGCTTCTGGGTAATGATGTGATTTTTAAAGATCTGGGGTTGTTGATCATTGATGAAGAGCAGAAATTCGGGGTTGCTTCAAAGGAGAAGCTTCGCAAAATAAAACTCAATGTTGACACCTTAACATTAACGGCAACTCCCATTCCCCGTACACTTCAATTCTCATTGATGGGAGTCAGGGATTTGTCCATAATCAACACACCACCTCCAAACCGTCACCCCATTATTACTGAATTACACACATTCAATGAGGATTTGATTAAAGAAGCGATTGACTATGAGGTGAGCCGTGGCGGACAGGTATTTTTCATACATAACAGGGTTGAGAATATTGGTGAGATGGAGGCATTAATAAACCGGATCTCTCCCTCGGTCAGAACAGCCGTTGCCCACGGTCAGTTGGTGGGCAATAGGCTGGAAAACATCATGCTGGATTTTATTGACGGTGATTATGATGTACTTATAGCAACAACGATCATTGAAGCTGGTCTGGACATTCCAAACACCAACACCATCATCATCAACAATGCCCACCACTTTGGATTGAGTGATCTTCATCAGTTACGTGGTCGTGTAGGGCGGTCAAATAAGAAGGCTTTTTGTTATCTTCTGGCTCCTCCCCTTTCGATGCTTACTCCCGATGCCCGGCGACGCCTGAGGGCGATTGAAGAGTTCTCGGATCTGGGAAGTGGTTTTAACATTGCCATGCAGGATCTGGACATCCGAGGTGCGGGAAATTTGCTGGGGGGCGAACAGAGTGGCTTCATAACCAACATCGGGTTTGAAACCTATCACAGGATCCTGGATGAAGCGATCGGGGAACTTAAAGAGGAAGAGTTTCGCGCATATTTTCAAAAACCAACGAGAGAGCAACGTACTGACAAGGAGGTAAAAAAAGAGCTGGGGAAAGTACTTTTTGTTCAAGACTGCCTGATTGATACAGATCTGGAGCTCATGTTCCCGGATGATTACATCAGCAACGTTACAGAAAGGCTTAGGCTTTACAGGGATCTGGACAATTTGCGTAATGAAAATGATTTATTGAAGTATGAGAATCAGCTGGTCGACCGTTTTGGGCCGGTTCCTGAGTCAGGAAAAGATCTGCTAAGTATTGTTCCTCTTCGCTGGACTGCAATCCAATCAGGATTTGAGAAGATCATAATCCGGGACAACACCATGATTTTGCATTTTGTTTCTGACCAGAGTTCCCCCTATTTCAGCTCCCCTGTTTTCAGCAAGATCATTCAATACATCGGGCGAAATCCTGACCGATTCAGGGTCAAGGAGGTAAAAGGGAAATTAATTCTTCGGGTTGAAGGTGTTTCGGGGATTCAGGATGCCCGGAAAGTCTTACTCAATATCCGGTCGTTTGCTGATCAAGAAGGTACTCTTTCAAGATAAAACCAACATTTCAAAAAGATTATTTATATTTTTGTTTCAGCTCACTATGAATCTTGTCATCGACATTGGAAACAGTAATACCAAGCTGGCCCTATTTAGCAATGGTAGGATCAGAAAATCAGAACAGGTTGAAAATCTGACCATTTCGATATTGAATCGCATACAATCAGAGCATGCCGGCATTAAACACTCGATCCTCTCAGCTGTCAGGGAGGTTGATCCCCCCCTCATCGATTACCTTGAGAGCACATTCTCCCATTTTATCCGGCTAACTGAGAATACTCCCCTTCCAATCATCAATACCTACAGGACACCTGCCACACTGGGTATGGATCGCCTTGCCGCTGCTGTTGGAGCAAACAATATTTTTCCTGGAAAGGACGTTGTGGTTATTGATACCGGTACAGCCCTTACCTTTGATCTGGTTACTGCAGACAATCGATATTTAGGTGGCAATATTTCTCCCGGATTGAAAATGCGATTCAAATCGTTACATCACTTTACAGGATCTTTACCCCTCTGTGTTGAAAAGGATAAATTTTCAGTTTTAGGAGACACCACCGAAGCGGCAATTGTTTCAGGGGTACAGCAGGGGATGATCCTGGAAATTGATGGATTCATTGATATGATGAAAGCGATCTATAAAGAACCGGAGGTAATCCTGACCGGTGGAGATTCAAATTTTTTTGATAAAAAACTAAAAAATAGCATCTTTGTGAACCAAAATCTGGTTCTCATCGGGTTAAATGAAATTCTGAATTTCAATGTTCAACAATAAAAAAGGGATATTTCTCCCCATACTGTTTCTTGTTCCGGTATTAACATTCGGGCAGGCAGCCACCAATTCCCCTTACTCCAGGTTCGGGTTAGGTGATCAGCAGAGGATGGGGTACACCCGGAACATTGCGATGGGAGGAATTTCACTGGGAATGCGGGATCCAGGGTTCATTGATTTTCAAAATCCTGCATCATTGAGTTCCCGTGATAGTTTATCTTTCCTGTTTGAATTTGGGATGGTTGGGAAGCAATCTGAGTTATCGATGAGTGGGGAATCGGCCGTTAGCAAAGACATCAGTTTTAAAAACCTCTCTATTGCATTTCCCATAAACAAATGGCTTGGGGCAGCTGCAGGAATTGTTCCCTATTCCTCATTGAGTTACAAAATAGAGGACCAGACACGGGAAATAGATCCGGAATACAATCCTGAAATTGGCGGTATCAACTACCTTTATGAGGGTTCAGGTGGAGTACACAAATTTTTTGTCGGATTTGGCGCTGATCTGTTCAAGGGGTTATCTTTGGGAATGAATCTTTCCTATCTTTTCGGAAACCTTGAACGATCGAGATCGCTTGGATTTGTTGACCAGGATTATTCATCCTCTATAGAAGTTGCTGAAAAATCGATATTTGGAGATCTGGGGTTTGATCTGGGAATTCAATATACAGTTCCATTTAAAGAAAAATTTGAGTTAACGGTTGGTGCGGTCTTGAATAATGAACGGAACATCAAGGCAGAGACTGAATCACTAACCCGGGATATTCTTTATAGCTCAACCAGGATACTCTTTATTGACACGCTGGATTTTATCAGTGGCGTGAGGGGAAAGATCGTAATCCCAAGAAACCTGGGTGTTGGATTTACCTTTCGCTACGGTGATAAATTGACGTTTGGTGCAGATTATTTCTGGCAAAACTGGTCGGATGCCATCTTTTTCGGAGAGAACGATTCACTGATCAACAGCAATTCACTCCATGCAGGGCTGGAATTCGTACCCAACCGGTTTGCTTTAAGAAATTACCTGAACCGCATTAATTACAGGATTGGAGGGTACTATTCTAATAGTTACCTGCAGCTTGAAGGAGAGCAATTGAAAGATTTTGGCATAAGTTTTGGGGTTGGTTTACCATTGAACCGTAATCGTTCAATGATTAACCTTTCTTTTGAGTTGGGGAAAAGGGGTATAAAAGGGGGAAATTTAATTGAAGAGCGATACGGAATAATAAGTTTTAGCTTAACTTTATATGATATCTGGTTCATGAAACGAAAATTTGATTAAAAATTTAAAAAATGAAGGCAAGAATACATACCACATTATTTATCCTGTTATTCTCTTTTTATTCTTTCCCTTTACTGGGTCAAAAGGGCGTCGAAGATGGTTCCAAATATGGACATGGTGAAGACAGCATCCGGTGTGTTCGTAATTTTTCTCTTTACTCTGAGTATTACAAACAAGACAATTATAAGGATGCATTACCATACTGGAAAATAGTCTTTGCAGAATGTCCTACAGTAAGTTCCAATATTTACATTCATGGGGTTAAAATGTATGATGCTAAAATGGCAAAAGAGAAAGATCTTGATCTCAAATACAGTTACCTGGATACCATCATGATGATCTATGACCAACGGATCAAGTATTTCCGCAGGGAGGGGTATGTTCTTGGAAGAAAAGGCAAGGATTTCCTTGATGTTAGAAGAGATAATTTGGATGACGTTCAGAAAGGGTATGATATGATCAAGCGGTCGATCTCGCTGCAAAATGAAAAGTCACAGATTGACATTCTTGTGATCTTTATGACTGCCTCGGCCACGCTATTTGAAGGTGAAAAAATCGATGGGGAGAAGGTCATTGAGAATTACGCGTTAATCAGTGAAATTATGGATAAGCAGATCACGGATGATCCGGATGATGAAAACCTTCAAAAAGCGAAAGAGGCAGTTGATAATATGTTTGCCACATGCGGTGCAGCTACTTGTAAAGGGCTTATCGCGTTGTTTTCGCCGAAATTCAAGCAATCACCACGTGATCTTGACCTGATGAAAAAGATCCTTCAGCTGCTAGGGCAGACACAATGCATGGAATCGGAATTTTATTTTGAGGTATCTACTGCATACCACAAACAGGAACCATCTGCCAGGTCTGCCTATTTACTGGCCCAAATGAATTATGAGCGCAAGAAATATGAAGCTGCAGCAAGGTATTACAAGGAAGCCATTGAATTGGAGACTGATAATATTGAGAAATCAAAATATTATTTAAAGCTTGGTGATATTACCTATCGGGAATTGGGGAACCATTCGCTTGCACGAACTTACGCCATTAGGGCAAAAGAGTGCGATCCCTCTTCCGGGCATCCATACCTTCTTATTGGTAGCATTTATGCTGCCAGTAAAGCCTGTGGTGAAGATGATCTGGGGGAGAGAGCGGTATATTGGCTATCCGTTGATTATTTTATCAAGGCCAAAAATGTTGATCCCGAACTAGCAGAAATCGCCAACAAGAACATTTCTCTTTACTCACAGCATTTCCCGGATACTGAAACCATCTTTTTCCATGGGTATAAAGAAGGGGATGAGTATCTAATTGAATGCTGGATCAATGAAAAAACAAAAGTCAGAGCAAGATAGTGTTGGATAGATCAACCCATCATCCTCTTACCGTATGGAATTCAAAAAGTGTCCTTTTGCTCACCTTGGTGAGTACATGTCTCTTTTTTTCCTGTAAAAACGATATTGAAGTAATCAATACGCTGACCCGTGTTACTGACTTACCAACCGAATCGATTCATCATGTCGAAAGTATTTATAGCGATTCGGCAAAGATCCAAATCCGTATTAAGGCAGTCGAGTTGAGGCGTTACGGGAATGCAAGTGAACCTTACATGGAATTTCCACAAGGAATAGAGGTCCTATTCTATGATGATCAGGCTAATGTGAGTTCACAGCTTACAGCCAACTTTGCAATCTACTATGAAATGCAGAAGCTCTGGGAGGCAAGGGATAGTGTCGTTGCCATTAATGTTAATGGTGAGTTGCTGAATACGGACCTCCTTTTCTGGGATGAAGAGAAAGGATTAATATACTCCACCCGGTTTGTAAAGATCACCACATCTGACGAAGTTCTTTTCGGTGAGGGGCTTGAAGCGAATCAGGATTTTACAGATTGGGTCATTAAAAAACCAAAGGGGACCATTTACCTTGAAGAAGAATTTTAATCGGAACAAGATTCTTGAAACGGTCTGGTTTGTTGTAGCAATCATCAGTATCGTTGCAGGAATCCATAAAACATACATCGATGGATCATTCCGCGAGAGTTATCCCTTTTTTATCATCACCCTCATCGCATTCCTGATGTTCTTTTTCAGAAGAAGTATGAGAAAGCGTGAAAAGAAGAACAACAAATCTGATTCAACATGAGTGGGATTTTCATCATTCTTATCGCCATCCTGTTTTCTGCTTTCTTCTCCGGTATGGAAATTGCTTTTATCTCCGCCAATAAGTTAAGAATTGAGCTGGACAAGAAACAGGATACCTTTACCTCCAGGATCATTTCCATTTTTACAGCCAATCCAGGACAATATATTGTAACCATGCTGATCGGGAACAATATCGCCCTTGTAATTTTTGGAATTTTCATGGCGATTCTGCTTAAACCCGTTATTGCCCTGGTAACTGAATCGGAAATCAGTATCCTGCTCATCCAAACGGTATTATCCACATTTGTTATCCTTATTTCAGCAGAGTTCCTGCCAAAAGCATTATTCCGGCTGAACCCAAATGGATTTTTAAATCTGTTAAGTCTTCCTGTTTTGTTCTTTTTCTTTCTTTTTTATCCAATCAGTAAACTGACGATTCTTTTGGGAAGTATCCTGTTACGGTTCTTTTTCAAAATAAAAAATATGGAAAAACCGGAGATTCAGGTATTCAGCAAACTGGATCTGGATTCCCTGCTCAGTGAGAGTCAGAAAATGGTTGAGGCGGAGGAGGAAGAAGCGCATGATATCAAAATTTTTCAAAATGCTCTTGATTTCTCGAATGTTAAAATGAGGGAGTGCATGGTACCCCGAACTGAGATTATTGCACTTGAAGAGAACAGCTCCATGGAAGAGCTCAAACTTGCCTTCATTGATAATGGTTTGTCAAAAATCCTGATCTATAAAGAGAACATCGACAATATTATCGGTTATTTCCATTTAAAAGATCTGTTCAAAAACCCCGAAAGCATCAAAACAAAAGTTATTCCGGTATCCATTGTGCCCGAGACCATGCCGGCAAACAAACTGCTCGAATTATTCGTCGAAGAAAATAAGAGCATCGCCGTGGTGGTTGATGAGTTTGGAGGCACTTCCGGAATGGTAACCATTGAAGATATTCTTGAAGAAATATTTGGTGAGATTGAAGATGAGCATGATACATCAGCATTAATCGACAAGCAGATCAGTGAATCGGAATTTATTTTTTCCGGTCGGTTAGAGATTGACTACCTGAATGAAAAGTATGGATTGGATCTCCCGAAGGAGGAAGAGTATGAAACCCTTGCAGGTTTTATTCTTTATCATCACGAAAGCATTCCTAAACTGAATCAACGGATCATCATTGGACTTTATGAAATCAAAGTTCTTCAGGTTTCTGAGACCCGGTTAGAACTCGTTAAATTCAGGAAAAACAGATTATACCGTTAAATTTTTTTATATTTGCTGGCTGAAATTTTCGAGTAAAAAGACGTTTTTATGGCAACATTACAATCCATTCGCGATAGAGCAGGCGTACTGGTAGCAGTAATTATTGGACTGGCATTGCTCGCTTTTGTTCTGGGTGACTTTTTCGGACAGGGAAGCGGTCCTGCCTTCCGAACGAAAAAGATCTATGAGATTGCTGAGATTAATGGGAAATCGATCTCGTATCAGTTATTTGATGAAAGAGTGGAGAACCTAACAGAAATATATAAGCTTACCGGACAGACAACCATGGATGAAGAAATGGTTGAAAGTATCCGGGAACAGACCTGGCAGCAATTGATCCGTGAATATGTTCTCAATGAGGAATTGGAGGAGCTTGGCGTAACGGTCAGTGCAGACGAGATGTTTGACCTGGTGCAGGGTGCGGAACCACATCCTTTCATTCAGCAACTGTTTACCGATCCCCAAACAGGGCAGCTTAACAGGGCTGCTTTAATGCAATTTTTAAAAACGCTTGACAGTGACCCTGCCCAAAGAGCATACTGGTTGTTCCTCGAAAATGAGATCCTCCAGGACCGGGAATTCACCAAATACAACAACCTGATCAGGCAAGGGCTCTATGTTACCGGTCTGGAAGCTGAAGAAGAAGGGATGGCAAGCAATAAGAAGGTAAATTTCGGCTATATAGTAAAACGACTCACCTCTATTCCTGATAGTTCAGTCACATTTACTGAGGCCGAACTTCAAAAATACTATCGAAATAATCAAAAGGATTACAAACAGATTGCCTTAAGAAACATTGAATATGTGGCCTTTGATGTAGTCCCATCAGCGGCTGATATAGAATCTACAGAAAATTGGATCAACAGCATTGTTGATGAATTTCGGAAGGCAAATGATGTGGAGCAATTTATCAATCTCTCCTCTGACAATCCGTTTAATAACACAAATTTAACATTGGGTGAAGTCCCTGAGATGATTCGTGAATTTGTTGCAACGGCTTCTGCTGGTGATGTTTACGGACCCTACTTTGAAAATGAAACATACAAGATTTCGAAATTAATTGAGATAAACACACGTCCCGATTCTGTACATGCGCGTCATATTTTAATTACTCCAAATCAGAATTTTCCTTATGAAGAGGCAAAGCAGAAAGCAGACAGCTTGAAAAATCTTATTGAGAAGGGGACGGATTTTGGATTACTGGCTATGCTGAATTCTGATGATCAGGGATCAGCACAGTTGAATGGCGATCTGGGCTGGTTCAGGGAAGGACTTATGATACAACCTTTCAACGATGCCTGCTTCGAAAGCAAACCGGGTGATATTACCGTTGTAGAAACTCAGTATGGATTTCATATCATTGAGATCCTTGAACAGGGTCCTTCCGTTACGAAGTATAAGATCGGTACGATTGAGCGTAAAATTGAACCCAGCACAACCACTTACCAGAATGTTTATGCTGAAGCCAGCAGATTTGCAGGATCATCCTATTCCTACGAAGACTTCAATCAATCAATCATTGAAGAGCAGTTAGAAAAAAGAATAGCAAACAACATTAAACGGGATGATAAAGTCATACCGGGTCTTGAATCACCACGTCCTTTGATACGGGCTATTTTTGAAACCGATCCAGGGGAGATTGTTCTCGATTTCAACGAGCAGGCTATTTTTGAACTGGGAGATAAATTCATTGTTGCTTATGTTACAGAGGTTAAGAAAGAAGGTATTGCTCCTTTCAGCCAGGTTCGTGCTGATGTTGAATTAAATGTCAGGAAAGAAAAAAAGGCTGAAATGATTGCTCAGGAGTTCCGTTCGAATCTTTCGGGTGTTGAATCCCTGGAAGAGCTTGCATCGACCATGAACCTTGATATTGCAGAAGCCAATGACATAACATTTAACTCGTTTTCAATTCCTGGTGCAGGGATTGAACCCGCTGTTATTGCTACAGCAGTAAATCTTCCCCCGAACACTGTTTCGGAACCGATCAAGGGAACGAATGGGGTATATGTTCTTGAGGTAAAAGAGATTGAAGAGACGGAGAGTAATAACCTTGAAAACATGCGTTTAAGATTAGCTTCCAGTTTCAGGGTCAGGGCAAATTATGAGGTATTTGAAGCCCTGAAAAAGGCTGCTAATATTGTTGACAGCCGGTCAAAGTTTTATTAGGGATTTACAATCGTATATCGAATGCACGCATAGTTAGAGGTACCATTTTGTACCTGCAGGATACGCTTTTTAATCCACGTTATCGTGAAGATAGGCATTATCAGATCTTAATCTGGTCTCTTTGTCTTCTTCTTCATCACTCAAAGAATATTTTGAGACTTTCGATTTCGATGAATGTTCAGTATCCCGGACCCTGATATTTTTCCTGACATAAGCTGGTTCATCCTCAAGCTCATCGATATTGTCTTCTACTTCCTTTAATTTCAGCCCTTTCTCTTTTAACAGGTTGTGTGAACTTTTTAACTGCTGTATTCTTCTGGTGGATTGTTCCTCCATCTCTTCAGCGTTACTTCTGCTACTTTTCCGATTCTCTTTCTTTAATTCAGCATCTTCATCCGTGTAGGTCAAATCAAAATCAATAGTTTTCTGCGATTCATCCCTAACATTGGTTTTACTATTCTCCTTAAGGGGTACAAAATCCTTTGTTTTCCGGCGGGCATAAAGTTCGGGAATGCTATGTGGTTCAAAACCTGTTGCAATGATGG
>CAZXGG010000012.1:0-47443 GCA_964640125.1 uncultured Rikenellaceae bacterium | reverse complement strand
CGGCGGGCATAAAGTTCGGGAATGCTATGTGGTTCAAAACCTGTTGCAATGATGGTCACACAGATTGTATTTCCGGGGGTATTATCGAGGCTTGTTCCCCAGATGATCAATGCCTCATCCGCGGCTACCCCATTTACATAATCTGTAATTTCCCCCACTTCATCCATGCTGATTTCATTTTCACCGGATGTTATATGCAACAGGATGCTTTTCGCTCCTGTAATATCGTTTGAGTTAAGCAATGGAGAATTCAGTGCTTCTTCAATAGCACATATTGCACGGTTTTCTCCTTCGGCGGTTCCGGATCCCATAATTGCGACGCCCGAGTTATACATTACGGTCTCAACGTCTGCAAAATCAACATTAACGTATCCATGGACCGTTATGATTTCGGCAATTCCTTTTGCTGCGATCGTCAATATATTGTCTGCTTTTGAAAATGCTTCGGAGAGTTTCAGGTCTCCGTGGATCTCCCTGAGTTTTTCATTGTTGATCACCAGGAGTGAATCGACACGTTCTTTCAGCTCATTAATTCCATCAATGGCCTGGTTAATTCTCTGTTGTCCTTCAAACCGAAAAGGAATAGTAACAATAGCCACTGTAAGGATACCTGCTTCTTTGGTAGCTTCAGCAATTACGGGGGCAGCTCCGGTGCCGGTACCTCCTCCCATTCCTGCCGTTAAGAAGACCATTTTGGTGTTACTGGAAATGGCTTCCATAATGTCATCCAGGTTTTCCACGGCAGCCTGTCTGCCAATTTCGGGTTTATTGCCGGCACCTCTACCTTCAGTTATCGCTTCCCCAATCTGTATTTTCAACGGTACAGGGCTATTATTCAGGGCCTGGGCATCGGTATTACAGACCACAAAATTTACATCTTTTATCCCCTGCTGAAACATATGATTTACTGCATTACTTCCTCCTCCTCCTATTCCGATTACTTTAATTATGGAGGATCGTTCAACCGGTAGATCAAAATTCATTAAATCTTCTGCCATGGTTATACTGTTTTACGGTTTCATATTCAGAATGGGCATTATGTTGTTCATTCATATTGCAGAATCCGGGTAAATGAGTTTCAATCCATTTTAGCGTCGTTTTCTGCAAATATTTCGGTTAGTGTCTTTTTCCATCTTTCAAATAGCTTTCCTCCTTCCAGCGGCTCTCCCCTCTCTTTTTTCCCTTTCTTTTCACCCGACCCATGCTCCCCTTCCAGTCCATATTTATTCCTCAGGTATTCATACCCCTTCAAGACCAGTCCAATGCTTGTGGAGTACATGGGGTGGTTGATATCGTCGGACACTTCACCGGTCAGGTGTTCATTGGGAAATCCAATTCTTACATCCATTCCGGTTTTGAATTTTACCAGCTGAGGCAAGTGGCGTAATAATGCACCTCCGCCGGTCAGGACAATACCTCCGGACAATTTTTCATAGTATCCCGAATTTTCAATTTCAAAGGCAACTGCATCGATAATCTCCTCCATTCTGGATTGGATGATATAGGCAAGGCTTTTAAACGATATCTCTTTCGGATCCCTGCCACTGATTCCGGGAATAGTAACCACTTTATCTTCCGGGGCGATATCGCCGAGGGCTGAGCCAAATTGTATCTTCAGGGATTCGGCCTGGCGGTTCAGTATAGCACAACCCTCTTTAATATCTTTGGTTACAACGTTTCCTCCAAACGGGATGACGGCAGTATGTCTGACAATACTATCGTAATAGACTGCGACATCGGTTGTTCCCCCACCGATATCAACCAATGCGACCCCGGCCTCCTTTTCATCTTCAGTCAATACCGCTTCTGAAGATGCCAGTGGTTCAAGGATCAGTTCATTGATTTCCAGACCAACCCGGTTCACGCATTTTTCAATATTTTTTGCTGAGGCAACCTGACCAATCACAATATGGAAATTGGCTTCCAGCCGACGGCCCGACATGCCTACAGGATTCTTCACACCGGTTTCATTATCGACGATAAAATTCTGGGGCAACACATGGATAATCTCTTCTCCAACATCGATTGGGATTTTATACATATCTTCTATCAATTTAATAATATCTTCCTTTGTGATCTCCTCATCACGACTATCCCTGTTGATATAGCCCCGGTTTCTTACACTTTTAATATGCTGACCGGCGATGCCAACATACACATTTGAAAACATGATACCCGAGCGTAACTGAACATCCTCAACCGTACTCTGTATGGCATTAACAGTCTCTTCAATGTTAAGGACCACTCCGCGTTTGACTCCTTTTGAAGGAGCCCTGCTCAACCCAAGGACTTCCAGTTTACCGTTCTCCTTTTTTTGTCCGACAATGGATACAATCTTTGTTGTTCCAATATCGATTGCAGCTACGAATTGTTCATTGGCATTCATAATGATCTGTTTTTATCTTATTACTTCAATATTTTGAATTTTTTTTTACCGCAGGGTGCAAACGATTTGCCCCTCGTATTTCAAGTTTATGATTTCATATCTATTCCAGCCGGTTCTGCTAAGTCCCTGCTGGTAAAAGGCAAGCAGTTTTTGGAATTTCTTTTCCACATCATCCGGACTACCGAATTGTATGATATGGGGTCCGACTCGTGGTATCAACTCAAGCTCTCCTGATCTGCTTACATAAATTTGCTCAATTTGTGCTTTCCAGAATGGGTTGTTATCGATGTATTTTGCTATATCATACAGTCCTTTGGTCCTGTTTTCTTCCCCTGCCTGGGTTACATAGTTCACCCTGTTATGATTGAAGTTATCGGTGATATAGCCGTTAGCCACCAGTACCCGCATGGGAAATCTCTCGGACCAGGGAATTATTGAACCATCGGCAGAGAGATAGTAACTTTCCTTGTTATTATCAATGATCCGTAATATTGCTTTACGTTGTTCAATATCAATATTGAGTGATCCGTCGGCACAGACAAAGACCTCGGCACTTTTTATCGATGGATGCTGTTTCAATGTTGTCTCCATTTTTTCCGAATTGATCAGACCGATCGGGTATCCTAACAATTTTTCATTGTTTTTAAGAACCAGTTCCAATACCTCCTTTGAAGTAATGAATCCATTTTCCATTGAGTCGGTGATGTTGATATCGATTTTATTACAGATCCTGCTTTTTGAATTTTCACCCGTTAATCCCAGTACCACGATGAGGTAACACAGCATACCGAAAGCGATCAATATGTTTTTCAGTTTTTTCATCGTAACAATCTATTTCCCTTTTTCCCGTTTCATCAAAATTTTCCGTATTGGATCAACCAGCTTATCGATATCTCCAGCACCCATAGTAACCACTACATCAACATTTTCCTTTTTAATGATCCGGATCAACTCTGCTTTTGAGCAGAGCAATTTATTTACCATGTTCGTTTGATCCAGAATCAGCTTAGCGTTAACCCCTTCCATCGGGCTTTCCCTTGCCGGATATATTTCCAGGAGGATCAATCGATCCAGAAGTTCCAGGCTTCGGGCAAATTCAGCAGCAAAATCTCTCGTTCTGCTAAAAAGGTGTGGTTGAAAAATCCCGGTTATCATTCTTCCCGGAAACAGTTCACGTACCGCCATGATACATCGTTTTATTTCTTCCGGATGGTGGGCATAATCATCAATAAAAACCAGATCTTCATGGCACAGTTGGATATCGAATCTTCGTTTCACTCCGGAGAAATGAAGCAGTGCTTTTTTGATTGTTTCAGGCGGCACTTTCAAGAGTGATGCTACCCCAATAGCCGCCATTGCATTTTCAACATTCAGCAGCCCAGCGTAGCCCAGGTGGATATTTTCAATCCTGAAATTTGGGGTTACTGCATCAAACAGATAGTAATAACCTCTTCTCCTGATATTTGCTGCATAGAAGTCCGCTTCTGTTTCAAGCGAGTAACTATAGGTGGTGATCCTTTCCGGTATTTTCCTGCTGATCTTCACTCCTTTTTTTAACAGGATACTACCTTCTTCACTCACCTGATTTACGAATTTGAGGAATGCCTCTTCCAGGTTTTGATAATTTCCATAAATATCCAGGTGATCTGCATCCACGGATGTGATGACAGCGATCCATGGATAAAGCTGCAGGAATGAACGGTCATATTCATCCGCTTCCATGACAACAAGATCACCTTTCCCGGTAATCAGGTTACTGTTATAATTTTTTGATATTCCGCCCAGGAAAGCAGTACAATCCAGTTCCGATTGCTTTAAAATATGAGCAATCATTGTAGAAACCGTAGTTTTTCCGTGTGTACCGGCAATGGCAATACCTTTTGCATACCGGGTGATCAATCCAAGCAGTTCGGATCGTTTCAGTATGGTAAACGATTGTCTTTTAAAGTATGTCAGTTCGGTATGGTCAGGTGGTATGGCAGGGGTAACAACGATCAATGTTGTATTCCGTGATTCAGGCTTTTTAAATTCATCCGGAATCGATGTCAGGTCGTCCTGATAATGGATGAGACACCCCTCTTTTGATAACTCACCGGTTAGAGGTGTTGACGTTCGGTCATAACCGGCAATATCATATCCCCCCATCAGGAAATATCTGGCCAGGGCACTCATTCCAATTCCTCCGATGCCAATAAAATATACCCTATGTATCTTTTTTAAATCCACCGGTCACTGATTCATTAATGTTATGATCTCACCTGCAATTTTCGCTGCTGAATTTTTTATTGCCCTCATCCCGATATTACGGGCAAGATCTGTGAGCAGGTTTTTATTTTCAACCAGATCCAGGGCTTTTCGGATTAATACCTGTTCGGCATCCTGATCTTTCACAAGGATTGCCGCTTCCTTCTCCACGAGGGCTTCTGCATTCTTTGTTTGATGGTCTTCAGCCACATTGGGTGAAGGGATCAATATTGCCGGTTTTGCCACAAGGCATAATTCTGAGATTGTACCGGCGCCTGCTCTCGACACTACAAGGTCCGCTACTGCATAAGCCAGGTCCATAACCTGGATAAACTCATACACTTTCAGATTTTCTGTTACCAGAGTCGCTGTTTTTTCCAGCGCCTGGGCATAGTATAATTTCCCAGTTTGCCATAAACATTGGGTTTTACTGCCGGCAATCAGGTCCAGATGTTTCCACACACTTTCATTAATTGTTCTTGCTCCCAGGCTTCCTCCCAGGATTAGAATAACCGGCAGGCCGGGATCAAGATTAAAATATTTCAATCCTTCTTCCCGTTTAGTTTCAATATTTTCCAACTCTTCGCGGACAGGATTCCCGGTCAAAATGATTTTATCTTGAGGGAAGAACTTTTCCATTCCTTCATAAGCGACGCATATTTTATCGGTTTTTTTTGCCAGGATTTTATTGGTTATTCCAGCGTATGAATTTTGTTCCTGTATCAACGTTGGAATTTTTTTTCGTGCAGCAATGGTCAGGATTGGACCGCTGGCATATCCCCCCACCCCAACAGCCACATCGGGTTTATGAACCCGAATAATGTTTCTTGCTTTAATCATACTGAGCAGCAGATTAATCATCACCCCCACGTTTTTCAGCGTAAATGCTCTTTTCAGTCCGGTAACCGGAAGTCCGATAATCTCAAACCCGGCAGCCGGGATCTTCTCCATCTCCATTTTTCCTGAAGCACCAACAAAAAGGATATCCATTCCAGGATCTTTCTTCTTCAGAGCCTGAGCAATGGCAATGGCCGGATAAATATGGCCTCCTGTTCCACCCCCACTGATAATTATTTTCCTATGCTGCTTCATTTTCTTCTTCCAGTTCTATTTTTTCAGCTCCCCGGCTGACGCTGAGTATAATCCCGAAAGAAATACTCGTAAACAATAACGATGAACCGCCCATACTCACAAACGGCAAGGTTTGTCCGGTGACCGGTAACAGATTTACTGCAACTGCCATGTTGATCATTGCCTGAAAAACAATACTGATCGCCAGTCCGATGGATAGAAATGCCGGGAAGGTTCGGATACTCTTTCTCACAATCACTCCGGCCCTGAACAGCAAAAAAAGGTATGCCAGTAACAAAGGCAACGCTCCCAGAAACAGTCCGTACTCCTCTATGATAATGGCATATATAAAATCTGAATAGGGGTGTGGTAGGAAATTTCGCTGAATGCTTTTTCCCGGTTTTTTCCCGAACAATCCTCCGGTGGCAATTGCAATTTTAGCCTGTTCAACCTGGTAATTCTCTTCCTCTTCTCCCACAACAAAATTTTCTATCCTGTGCTGCCATGTACCGATCCTTCCTTTTCTATCCAACAGGATTGCACTGCTAATGAAAACAGCCACCACAAGAATTCCTATTCCGCCAAATGCCAGTAGGTGTTTCATGTTGATCCTTCCAATGAACATCAGGATCAATGATGTAGCAAAGAGGATGATTGCTGTGGAAAGGTTGGCCGGAAGAATAAGCATACAGATGATGATCACAGGGATCACTATTGGGATAAACGCATTTTTATAACTCTTGATTTCATGTTGTTTCAACGACAGCACCCTGGCGACATACATGATCAGGGCAAGTTTGGCAAAATCTGATGTTTGGATGGTAAAGCCGAGACCCGGCAGGGTCAACCAGCGGGCTGCCTGATTCAGGCTGGTTCCAAGCAGCAATGTAAGTAACAGCAAAGGAATGGCTAAAAAAAGAAAGAGCTGGGATAGCCTGGAATAGTATTTATAAGGGATAAGATGAGTGACAAAGATAATGATAATACCGATTGACAGGATCACTCCATGGCGCAGCAGATAATAGGTAGTATTTCCACCCATCTGCGTATATGCAAGGGTTCCGGTAGAAGAATATACGGCCAGAATAGAATATAAGGACAGCACAATAATGACTGCCCAGATCACTTTATCTCCTTTCAGGAATTTCCCAATTCGTTCTCTCATGATGTTTTATAAATACCTTACAGCATCCTTGAATTGTCTACCCCGGTCTTCATAGTTTTCAAACAGGTCAAAGCTGGCACATGCGGGTGACAATAAAACCGTATCTCCCTTTTTCCCCAGGTAATAGGCAGTACGCACTGCATCGGTCATGGAGGTTGTTTCCAGGATTGTTTCGGTAGATTCCGCAAACGCCCTGTAGATTTTGCTGTTATCCTTTCCGAGGCATATGATTGCTTTCACTTTCTTCTTTACCAGTTCTTTCAAAACACTATAGTCGTTTCCTTTATCGATTCCACCCACGATCCAGATAACATTTTCCGGCATGCTTTCCAGTGCATACCATGTTGAGTTGACATTGGTTGCTTTCGAGTCATTGATGAATCGAATTCCATGCACTAACAGTAGATGTTCCAACCGGTGTTCGACTCCCTGAAAATCGCTCAGGCTTTCCCTGATTATCTCTTTCCTGATATTTAATATCTGACCGGCGATCCCAGCAGCCATAGAATTTAAAGCATTGTGCTTTCCTTCAAGAGCTAAATCGTGAATTGACATGGTTATGTGTTCTTTTTGGAAATGATAATTAATTGTTTCTTTTTTCAAATATGCCGTTTGATCCCGGACCATTTCAAGGGAGAAGGATACTCTTTTCGCCTTCCCCAAGGTGCGGTGAATATTGGTCCTTGTTATTTCATCATCATAACAGTAGATGAAATAATCATCGGGAGTCTGATTCTGCGTGATCCTGAATTTAGAGTCAACATAACGCTGCATATCATATCCATACCGGTCAAGATGATCTGCAGAAATATTCATCAGGATTCCAATATCCGCCCTGAAGTCAAACATTCCATCGAGTTGAAAACTGCTCAGTTCAATAACATAGTAATCATAGCTCCCTTCGGCCACCTGCAGGGCAAAACTTTTACCCACATTTCCAGCCAGTGCAGCGTTCATTCCAGCTTTACACAACATATGGTAGATCCATGATGTTGTGGTTGTCTTTCCATTGCTTCCGGTGACGCAAATTTTTCTGGCTGTGGTATACCTTCCCGCGAACTCGATCTCTGAGATGACCGGTATTCTTCTCTTATTAATGAATGCAACAATCTCAGCGTCATCCGGGATACCCGGGCTTTTAATTACTTCAACTGAATCGTCGATTAATTCACCGGAATGTTTTCTCTCCTCCCATTCAATTCCATATTTTGAAAGAACCGTTTTATACTTTTCCTTAATGGTGCCGTTATCCGACACAAAGGGTTCAAACCCCTGTTTTTTTGCCAGTACTGCAGCTCCGACACCACTTTCTCCACCGCCCAGAATTGCAATTTTCTTTTTCATCCTGCATCTCGATTAATTTTTTCCACCTTATCTGATCTTCAGTGTCACGATTGTAATCACTGCCAATAAGATCCCAACGATCCAAAACCGGATAACAATTTTCGGTTCCGGGAATCCTTTTTTCTGATAGTGATGATGGATGGGTGCCATCTGGAAAATCCGTCTACCCTGCCCATATTTTTTCTTTGTCCGTTTGAAATGGCTAACCTGGATCAACACGGAGAGGCTTTCGGTTAAGAATATCCCACACAGGATAGGGATCAGTAATTCTTTCCGGATAACAATAGCAAATACAGCGATGATGCCTCCTATTGCCAGGCTTCCGGTATCTCCCATAAAAACCTGTGCTGGGTATGAATTATACCATAAGAAGCCGATTGTTGCCCCGATGAAGGCACTGGCAAAAATCACCAGTTCACCGGTATTGGGGATATACATGATATTCAGATAATCGGCAATGATCACATTACCTGACACGTAGGCAAGGATTCCAAGGGTAGTACCGATGATCGCTGATGTTCCCGTTGCCAGGCCATCCAGTCCATCCGTCAGGTTTGCCCCGTTGGATACTGCCGTTACAATGAAAATTGTCACGATAACAAAAACCACCCATGCCCATTTTTGGCTTTGTTCTCCAAGGAATGCCACGATATAGGCATAATCGAACTCGTTGTTTTTAAAAAAGGGGATTGTCGTTTTGGTAGATTTCACATCCCTGTTAATGTATTTCATGGTTCCCGGTTCTTCTTCTGCGGATTGCAGAACCTGTGTTGAGGTCTCCGTTTGTTCAACGGGGATGCGTTCCCTGATAAATACATCATCGCTCAGGTAAAGGGTTAATCCAACAATTAATCCGAGTAATACCTGGCCAAGGATCTTAAATCTACCGGCTAATCCTGCTTTATTCTTTTTAAATATCTTAATGTAATCATCAACAAAGCCGACAAATCCGAGCCATACTGTAGTGATAAGCATCAGGATCACATATATATTTCCAAGGTCCCCAAACAGCAATGTTGGAATCAGAATTGAAGTCAGGATAATAATTCCTCCCATTGAGGGGGTTCCTGTCTTTTGATACTGTCCCTCCAGATCAAGATCCCGAACTACCTCACCAACCTGCTTTTTCTGCAGGGCATGAATAATTTTCTTCCCAAACAGGAGTGAAATAATCAGTGAAAATATGACGGCCAAAGCAGAACGAAAGGATATATACTGGAACATCCCTGCTCCGGGAAAATCAAGTGTTTCAAGATATTCGAACAGATAATAGAACATGGATCAGATCCTTTATTGTTGCTTTTTCATGAATTCATTAACGTTTTATCAATCCGTTGTTTCAAATAATTCCCGGATCACTTCCCTGTCATCGAACTGATATTTTATGCCTTTTATCTCCTGGTAGGTTTCATGACCTTTACCGGCGATTAAAATGATGTCTTCTCTCCCGGCAAGAAGGGAAGCCATTCGAATGGCTTCCTTTCTATCCTGAATACTCACCACTTTCTTTCTCTGTTTTTTTTGAATTCCCTCAAGCATATCCTGAATAATATCATTCGGATTTTCATTTCGGGGATTATCAGAAGTAAGGATTAGTTTATCGCTTGCAGCGGCAGCAACGCTACCCATAACCGGCCGTTTTGTTTTATCCCTGTCCCCGCCTGCTCCGACTACGGTAATGACCTGCTGATGTTTTTCTCTTATTTTATTGATTGTTTCCAGTACGTTTTCCAGCGCATCGGGAGTATGTGCATAATCCACCACAGCTATAACACCGTTATCGGATGTAATGATTTCGAAACGTCCGGGAACAGGCAACAGGTCGCTCAGGATTTGCAGGGATTTGGTTTTCTCAAAACCCAGTATTCTGCAGGTAGCGTAACAGGCCAGCAGGTTGTATGCATTGAATTCACCGGTAAATCGTGTCCAGACCTCTGCTTGATCAATTCGCATCTGCATTCCATTGAAATGACTCTCGATGACCTTCCCTTTAAAGTCAGCGAGTGTATGTAACCCGAATGATTTTAATCCGGCAGGACAATTTTGAACCATAATTTTCCCGTGCTTATCATCCAGGTTATAGAGGGCTATGGATTTTCCCTCCAACCCATCAAAGAGTTTTTTCTTGGCAGCAAGGTATTCGTCAAAATTGCCATGATAATCGAGATGGTCGTGGGTCAGGTTGGTAAACACCGCAACATGGAACGTTAACCCGGCAATACGGTTTTGATTAATTGCATGAGAACTGACTTCCATGACAGCATATTCACAATTCTCTTCAACCATACGGTGTAGCAGTGAATTGAGCATTATCGCGTCGGGAGTAGTATGGGTAGTCTCTAATTCCTGATCACCGATAAAATTTCCAATGGTAGAGATCAATCCGGCGTTTTTATCCTGTTTTCTCAATGATCGATACACCAGGTTCGCCGTTGTGGTTTTTCCGTTTGTTCCGGTAATCCCAATCAGTTTTAATTTTTCAGCAGGTTTTTCGAAAAAGTTGCATGCCATTTCGCCCAGTGTACGGCTTGAACTGATTACCCGGATGTATGTGATCCCTTCGTTGATTGGTTCTGGCAGCTCCTCGCATACGATTGCATTTGCTCCATTCCGGATGGCATCCTGGATAAAGCGATGACCGTTTACCCGCATACCCCTGACGGCTATGAAACAGCACCCATCTTCCACTTTTCTGGAATCAAATTCCATCGAGGAGATCATGAGATCCTTATTCCCCATGAACTGCTCAACTTCAACTCCTTCCAAAATATCTGATAAACGCTTCATCGATCGGTTATGGATTAACTAAAACTCATGTCCAATTGAATTACCTGCCCCGGATGGATTACTGCTCCGGGAACAAGCGATTGTTTTATCACTTTTCCCCGTCCATTCACCACCACTTTTAATCCAAGTTCTTCCAGAAGATAAATGGCATCCTGCAACCCCATTTCCACAACATTGGGTACGAGGTTCCTGTTTATCTCTATATTCTGAATTTCAACATGAGTATCGTGTTTATGGGTGGCAACCCAATCAGATTCTTCATCCCCTCCTTCAACCTGAATACCCAGTGATGATAAAACCAGTGCCAGGTCTTTTTTCGATCCGTGCTTTGAATAGGGATAATCAAATTCATCCTGATTACCGGATATCTGATCTCTTTGTAAATAGATTTTTGTTGCATATACTTTATCGGCAATTTCTTTAAATACAGGCCCGGCAACCAGGTTTCCGTAGTAGACTGCGTTCGAAGGAGAATTCACAACGACCATACAGGAGTACATCGGATTATCAGAGGGAAAGAAACCCACGAAAGAAGCCTGGTAAGAGACCTTGGAATCGACGGTATATCCATATTTCTCGTTCGCAATTTGTGCAGTTCCTGTCTTGCCTGCAATCGAGTAGTTGGAATTATTCAGGTTTTTCGCCGTGCCATTTTCCACGACCCCTTCAAGCATCTTGATTGCTTTTTTAACGGTTTCTTTCGAACAGATGGAGGGATTGAGAACCTCAGTCTCGAATCGCTTTAAGACATTTCCATGGTACCGGATCTCCTTTACAAACCTTGGTTTTACCATTTTGCCATTGTTAGCAATGGCATTATAAAATGCAAGGATCTGCAGTGGTGTCATTCTCAATTCATATCCATGAGACATCATCGGCAATGATATACCCGACCAATAGGGATCTCCCGGGTATTTGATCTGTGGCAGGCCTTCCCCTTTAATCTCCACTCCCAGTTTCTCATTCAACCTCATGGCATACAGCCGGTCGACAAAATCAGTAGGGCGGTTGTGATAATTTTCATAGATCAATTTGGAGACTCCGACATTCGAGGAAACCTCAAATGCTTCTTTTACGGTAATTTTGCCATAACCACCCCATTTCGTATCGTGGATATCTTTATCATAGAAACGAACCACGCCATTTCCTGCATCAATGGTATCTTCCAGTTGAACCACTCCATCTTCCAGGGCAACCAGAAGAGAAGCCAGTTTAAATGTCGAACCGGGTTCAGTGCTTTCTCCGATGGCATAATTGTAATTTTCCCTGTATTTTCCGTCCCTCCCTTTTTCAAGATTCACAATTGCCTTTACTTCGCCTGTCTTCACTTCCATCAGGATCACTGATCCGTGATGGGCATCATGCTTGATCAGTTGACTGAGCAAGGCATTTTCAGCTACATCCTGCAGGTTTATATCAATGGTGGTAATGATATCATTCCCGTCCCTGGGTTCTACTTCATTTTTATCCGTAACCGGCATCCAGACATTCCCGGATAATTTTTGCATCAGTCTTACTCCAACCCTTCCACTAAGTTCATGGTCATAGGCTCCTTCTATGCCAACCACGTTGCCCGAACTCCCTTTCGTCAGGTAACCAATGGTGCGGGAAGCCAGGTTGGAATGAGGCAATATCCGTTGGTTGTCCTGCACATAAATGAATCCACCTTTATATCGTCCTTCACGGAATATGGGGAACGTTTTTAATTCTTTTAATTTTGTGTAATTCACTCCCCGCTGGATCAGGTGGTATCTTTCCCCATTCCTTCGCGCGGTCATCAACTCCTGTTTATAGGCATAACTGGATTTATCTTTAAAAAGCCGGGATAAACAGTAGGCCAGAGAATCGATGTTACGGTTAAACAGTTCTGCTGACATGGCATTACTGTTTAGATCCATCCTGATTTCATAGTAGGGAATGGAACTAGCAAGCAGTCGATTATCCGAAGCGTAAATATCACCACGATTCGGTTGAATAATGAACTCCTTCAGTGTTAATGTTTCGGCTTTTGCAGCTAACTCATTCCCCTTTACAAATTGCAAATAGAGGATCTTCCCCACAATGGCGATCGAGAATAATAGAACCCCGATGTAGATGATGGCGACTCTCCAGACGATATCCCTTTTTAACGACATGTGAATCGATCTACTTTTTATTCAATACAATCTTCTCGGGTGGATCAAGGAGCTCTTCCAAACCCAAATCATTCTCTTCTACCATTTTTGTCACTGCAGATTGGCGGCTTTTAGACATCAGCTCGGCAGATGTTGTAATGGCTTCCGCCCGCAGTTCCTTTACCTCATTTTGAAGAGAAACGGTTTCTCTGACTACTTTCTCGGCATGATACCTGTTCCCGATGTAGAGGATTGCCAGAAACACAACAAAAATGATATAGGGTAGTTGTTTGATGACCGTCTCCCTGGTTAGCACCGTACCATCGATAAAATTCCGGAAAGAGCTTTTTCTTGTCTCTTTCTGTGCATGTTGATCTTCAATAAACTCTATGTTTCTTCCTTTTCTCATATCACCTTTCTGGCAATTCTCAATTTTGCACTTCGTGCCCTGCTATTCCTGCGTATTTCGGTCGCTCCCGGAACAATAACTTTCTTGTTTACCGGAGCAAAAGGCACCTTAATATTCCCGTAAAAATCCTTATCTAACAAACCATCTGCATTACCCGATCTGATAAAATTCTTGACAATTCTGTCCTCAAGTGAGTGATAGGTGATCATGACAAGGCGACCCTCTTTTTTAATCAGATCTACACATTGCACCAATAATTCATTCAGGCAATCCAATTCCCGGTTAACCTCAATACGGAGTGCCTGAAAAACCTTAGCCAGATATTTACTTTCATGCTTCGCTGGCATACAAGGTCCGATCAATTCGACAAATTGTTGTACCTCCTCAACCGTCCTCTCCCTCCTCGCCTGAATAATCTGGTGTGCCAGCTTTTTACTATTCCTGATCTCTCCATAAGAGGAAAAGATGCCCTGGAGATCCTCTTCACTATAGCTGTTAAGCACTTTCCCGGCTGTCAGAGAAGCTCTCCTGTTCATGCGCATATCCAACCCTCCCCTGTGGGAAAATGAAAATCCTCTTTCCTGCACGTCCAGATGGTGAGAAGATACCCCCAGATCGGCTAATAAACCATCAATGGATTGGATGCCATGGTATTTCAGGTTATTTCTTAAATACCTGAAATTCTGATTTATAAACAAAAACCGTTCGTCCTTAATTACATTTCTTTCAGCATCTTCATCCTGATCAAACGCAATTAAACGACCGGTTTTTAGTCGCTGAATGATTTCCCTTGAATGCCCTCCTCCCCCGAATGTCGCATCTACATAGATTCCCTCCGGATTAATTTCCAATCCATCCACACTCTCGTTTAAAAGAACCGGTGTATGATATGTCATTATTCATTCTGTTCGTTCAAGGTACCACCCATGATCTTTTCAGCAAGGGATGCAAATTCATCCTCACCTTCCGCTGCTCTATCGTATATATCTTTAGCCCAGATCTCTATTTTACCATCCTGCCCTGCCAGAATGACCTCTTTCCTTATGCCCACCAGCTCAAGTAACCTTTTGGGAATCAACATCCGGTTATTGCTGTCAAGGATCAACTCTGCCGTACCACGGTAAAAATTTCGAAGGAACCGGTTGTGCTCTTTATTATAAGGATTTAACTTACTTCTTATCAGTTTGTTCTGCCTCTCCCATTCATCCATTGGGTACATGACAAGACATTGCTCAAAAATGTCTTTCTTTACAACAAATTTGTCATTGGCCGTTGAGGGCATTTGCTTTTTAAATGCTGCAGGCAGCATGATTCGCCCCTTTGCATCTACTTTGCACGAATATTCACCAATGAAAGTTGTCATAACAAAATCATCTTAAAATGTAAAAATATAGAAATTTTTCCCACTTTCTACCACTTTTACCCATTTTTTACCACTTTGTTGAAAACTTTATATCCGAAAAGGTTTATCTATAGTACAACACGTGAATTTTTAATAATTTTGTATTGCATTCAATCTTGCTAGCTGCAGGTCAAATTTTTAACGTGTGAACAATACAGGATCAACCACCAACGATAACAGGATATATATCGATCAAATAATCCGTCAGAGTAAGCCAGGATTGTATCGGATACTGCCTGGATTCCTACTTCGATACATTAAGCGAGTGATCCATCAGGATGAACTTAACTTTATCCTCACGGAAAAGAAGGACTTTGAGGGGTTGGAGTTTATAAACGGGGCGCTTGATATCATGCAGATAACCCATACGGTTGAGGGTTTGGAGAATGTCCCCAAAGAGGGCCGGTTTATTTTTGTAGCAAATCATCCGCTGGGTGGATTGGATGGCATGGTATTTATTAAGGAGGTTGGAAAGATATTTCCCGATTTGCTTTTTCCCGTCAATGATCTTCTGTTCAACATCCCAAACCTCCGGACCATTTTCCTTCCCATCAATAAATTGGGGGGACAATCGAGGGAAGCAGTACAGCAGATGGAGGAGGGCTACCGGTCGGACTCTCAGATACTCTATTTCCCGGCCGGTTTATGTTCGCGGAAGACCTCCGGAAAAATTATGGATGTGGAATGGAAAAAACATGTTATCATCAAAGCGATACAGCATGAACGGGATATTATCCCGGTCCATTTTTCCGGAAAAAATTCAAATTTCTTTTATACCCTTGCAAACATCAGAAAGTTTTTAAGGTTAAAAATAAACATTGAAATGTTTTATCTTTTTGATGAAATGTTCATGCAGAAAGATAAAAAAATCAGGATGAAATTTGGGAAGCCAATTCCATACACAACCTTTGATAAATCCGCAACCCATCAGGAGTGGGCCAACTGGTTAAAAGATCATGTTTATGAATTGGGGGGTGCAATGTAATTTCGTTATGATTTTCTGAGATGAAGTGTCATCAATTATTTTATTAAATTTAGTAATTCAAACCAGTTTTTTATGGAACGAATAATATCTACTGTACCCAGGGTGGATCTTGAAAAGGAATTAACCCCGGAACGATTCGTCCGGAAAACAAACAACGGGAACAAAGAAGTGTATGTTTTCACGCATCATGATTCCCCTTTTTTAATGAGAGAGATTGGGAGGTTAAGGGAGTTAACCTTCAGGGCAGCGGGAGGTGGAACCGGGAAAGCGCTTGATATCGATGAATTTGACACATCCGATGATCCCTATCAGCAATTGATTGTTTGGGATCCGGAGGAGAAAGAGATCCTGGGGGGATACCGGTTTTACTTATGCAATAAAACGAAGGGGGATTTTGATGGCATCAAGCGGTTAGCAACCTCGGAGCTGTTTCATTTTTCCGATCAATTCATCCGGGATTACTTGCCACACCTGGGGGAGTTAGGACGATCTTTTGTGCAACCGGCCTATCAGTCGACCAGCGGATCGAGGAAGGGTTTGTTTGCCCTGGACAATCTCTGGGACGGATTGGGTGCACTGATGATTGATAATCCCGAAATCCATTATTTTTTTGGTAAGGTCACCATGTATCCTCAGTTTAACAAGGAGGGCAGGGATTATATCCTCTATTTTCTCATGAAGCATTTCAGGGATGAAGAACAGCTGGTTGTCCCCATTGAACCGCTTGAACTGGATTGGGACCTGGAACACTTAAAAACACTCTTTTGCGGGAAGACCTACCTGGAAGATTACAAGATTCTCTCCCAGAAAGTTCGAGCAAAAGGGGAAAACATACCTCCGCTGATCAATGCGTATATGAATCTATCCCCCACGATGAAAACATTTGGTACGGTAATCAGCAAGAATTTTGGGAATGTTCAGGAAACCGGGATTATGATTACTCTGAAAGACATGTACATTTCGAAAGTAAACAGGCATCTTTCCTCCTACAGAAAAGATTACAAGCTCCCATCGGGATAGTGGGGGCTGACTCCACTTTATCAATAAGCCCGTTGATCCCTGCCTTCCATGAAGTTTATAAAGGATGTAATGACCACTTTATTGCCTCCCGGTGTGGGATAATTTCCGGTAAAATACCAGTCGCCCGGATGATCCGGAATAGCGGTGTGCAGATTTTCAATGGATTGATATACCACTTTAATCTCAGCTTTGATTTCAGGGGTTTTCAACATACTGGCAATCTTATCAGAAATTTCATCTGCTGAAAAGGGAGCATAAATATCCCTGACGCAATTGATGGCATCCTCCTTGGGCAAATTTTCCTGTTCTTTCGCTTTCTGATACACCTCATTAATGATTGATTCCTGTCCGGTTTCTTTCAATAATTCAATGGCTGCTCTGAATGCAATAAAATCGCCAAGCTTTGCCATATCGATCCCATAGCAGTCGGGGTACCTGATCTGGGGAGAGGAAGAGACCACGAATATCCGTTTGGGATTTAACCGGTCAAGTATTCGGATAATGCTGTATTTCAATGTAGTACCTCTAACAATGGAATCGTCGATTATCACCAGGTTATCCGATCCTTCCCTCACACTATCCCAGGTTATATCATAGACATGACCTACAAGATCGTCCCTGCCTTTATCTTCAGCAATGAAGGTCCTCAGTTTAACATCCTTAACCGCTACTTTTTCTACCCGTGGTTTCAATCCCATCAGTTTATTCAGTTCCTCCTTGGTCAATTTGTTTCCCAGGGCAAGAATCTTCTCCGTTTTTATCTGATTAAGGTAATTTTCAACACCTGCTGTCATTCCCAGAAATGCCGTCTCAGCAGTATTCGGAATAAACGAAAAGACCGTATTTTCAACATCATAATCAACGGCATCCAGTATGGCTGGTGTTAGCAATTCACCCAGTTTTTTCCGTTCAGCATAGATATCCCTGTCACTTCCCCTGGAGAAGTAAATTCTTTCAAACGAACAGGATTTTCTTTCTTGTGGTTCTCTTACGGTCTCCATTTTGATCTCGCCGGATTTTCTTACGATAAAGGCAAAGCCTGGAGGGATCTCGTGAATTGAATTAGCCGGTACATTCATGACCGTTTGTATAACCGGTCTTTCAGAAGCTACAACGGCGATTTCGTCGTCATAATAATAAAATCCGGGGCGTATTCCCCACGGATCTCTGAAAACAAATCCATCGCCATGACCGATCATGCCAGCGATAACATACCCACCATCCCATTTCTTGCTTGCCCGGAAAAGGACTTTAGCCACATCGAGGTTTTCCTCTATCAACGGGGATATCTCCATGTTCTGTAATCCCTTTTTCTTATAATTCCTGAAAAGTTCCTGGTTTTCTTCATCGAGGTAGTGCCCCACATTCTCAAGAATAGTAACCGTATCGGAATAGTTTTTAGGCGTTTGTCCCAGGTCAACGAGAATATCAAACAATTCATCCACGTTGGTCAGATTGAAGTTTCCGGCAAGGACAAGGTTACGGGATTTCCAGTTATTTTCTCTGGTTACGGGATGGACAAACGAAATGTCATAATTACCATACGTACCATAACGCAGATGGCCAATAAAGAGTTCCCCGGCAAAGGGAAGGTTTTCCTTTACCCACCGGGTATCGTTCATTAATTCGGGATGGTAGATCTGATGTTCTTCAAATCCCCTGTAGATTTTGTCGAACACCCGCTTAAGGGGATTTGGGTCGTTCGAACGTTGCTTAAAAAGGTACTTATGCCCCGGTGTGAGATCCAGTTTCAGGTTGGCAATTCCTGCTCCATCCTGTCCCCTGTTATGTTGCTTTTCCATTAAAAGGTAAAGCTTCTGCAAACCATACATCCATGTACCATATTTCTCTTGATAGTATTCCAGGGGTTTGCGTAACCGGAGTAATCCAATGCCACACTCATGTTTGATCATTTCACTCATGGGACGGATTGATGATAATCAACAAGAAGACAAAAGTAATCAATAAAAAAGAGATTTTTTAAAAATAACTGGAACCATCATAGCAATGGGTACAAATTTTCTCTTTGGGTAAACCGATTGCATCAATCAGATCATCCAGGTGCTGATATTTCAAGCTGGTAAGCTGTAATCGTTTCCTTATGCATTCCACCATCTCCCTGTTTTTCTCTGTTCCCGAAATGGCATACTCATCAAGGTATTTATCATCTTTCCCCTCCAACTGATGGATGGCTTTTCTGGCAGCCAATTCCAACGTGGACCGGGATGTAGAGAAATTGAGGAATTCACAGGCATAACAGAGCGGGGGACCGGCAATTCTCATGTGGATCTCCTTCACTCCGTATTCATAAAATATCTGAGCATTATCTTTCAGTTGCGTTCCCCGTACGATGGAATCATCACAAAAGACAACTCGTTTATCTTTAATCAAGGGTTGAACAGGTATCAGTTTCATTTTAGCGACCAGGTCCCTGTCTGACTGGTTGCTTGGCATAAAACTTCGGGGCCAGGTAGGCGTATATTTTACGTATGGCCGCATATAGGGTATTCCTTTTTCTTTAGCATACCCGATGGCATGACCTATTCCTGAATCGGGAATTCCTGATACATAATCTGCCACAACATCATCCTTGGCTGCAAGAGCTGCACCGCAATTGTATCGTGTCTGTTCTACATTTATTCCCTCATAACTGGAAGCAGGGTATCCGTAGTAGACCCATAAGAAAGCACATACCTGCATTTTCTCCCGTTGTGGCACCCGTTGTTCATATCCCTCAGCGGTTAAAAACAGGATCTCTCCCGGTCCAAGGTATTTCTCCACCCGATAGCCAAGTGTAGGGAAGCAACTTGACTCAGATGCAACGGCATAGGAGGTACTGTTTTTACCAATAACTATCGGGGTTCTTCCCAATTTATCACGGGCTGCAAAGATCCCACCTTCAGTGAGTATCAATAGAGAAAGGGAACCCCGAATTTTTTCCTGTACGATCTTTATTCCCTCTTCCATGGTACTCCCTTCATTGATCAGCATGGCGGCCATTTCGGATGGATTCGCCCCATTAAAACCCGTCTCTGAAAAATGCCATCTCTTTTTCAATGCCATCTTCTCCAGATCATCCAGGTTAACCACCTTCCCAACCGTAACAATGGCAAACTTACCAAGATGAGAATTGACCAGAACGGGTTGGGATTCGGTATCACTGATTACACCAATTCCACTTTCTCCTTTAAAATCAGAGAGATCATTTTCAAACTTGGTTCTGAAATAGGAGTTTTCTATGTTATGAATCCTCCGGGTAAATCCCTCTTTACCGAAAGCCGCTATTCCACCTCTGCGAGTACCAAGATGTGAATGATAATCGGTGCCATAAAACAATTCATTAATGCACGATTTTTTTGAAATTGTGCCAAAAAATCCACCCATCAGGAAGTATATTATGTGATTGAGAAGGTTAATTTATCCATTATTTCAATCCGTCAGCAATCGACGGATTGAGTTAATATCAAGAACTTATTAACAGGTCAATCCTCCAACTCCGGGAATTCAATTGTATCGGGGATGATGTATGCGTTTGGAAATATGCGCTGTATCCTTCGATAGAATTTAAGGGCTTCATTTTTGGTCCTGAAATCTCCCACCCTGACTTTATAAAAAGGGCTTTGATAGAGTATATGAGCCTTGGTATCGGGGAAGTATGATAAGAATTTTGCTTTGGTTTCATTGGCATTAGCTCGTGCGGTTCTGCCTGATCCAAAAAATATCTGGATACGGTATCCATTCATACCTCGCTTCTTCCGGTTATAGTCAATGTGCCGTTGGAGAAGGGTTTCAAGCCTCGGGTCCTGGAATATTTGCAATTGGGCTTCCTGAAACTGGTTTGAATCCATAGGAGCCGTCCTGTCAGACCACTCCTGCCCCCACACATTTATAATGGGAATGAAGAATAATCCCAACAGAAGCCGATACTTGATTGTTGTCAACATTAAAAATCCGGATAAATACTTAGAATCGGTATTGGAGAATGGTTCACTATTTGCTGGGCTGTGGTACTCAAATGCATATTGGAAGGTGTTCCTCTCTGGTTGCTGACAATGGCTATTATTTCGGCATTCACATGAACTGCATAGGTAATGGTGATATCTGCTATATTGGATCCGTATTTCGAACCTCTTACTCCTTTTACACCATGCTCCTCCACATAGCGCATAGCCTGGTCTGCATATTGATTCAGTCTTTTCTTAATATCCTTCCGGTTGGTTGTCCTTACATCCACTACATGAACCTCTGCATCAAACTCTTTTGCCAGTTCCACCGTAATGGGAATTTTCTGCCTTGTTTCACGGTGGGCATCAATTGGCAAAACGATCTTCTCAATGGTTTTCTTTTTAAATCCATTACGGATGGTCAATACCGGGCAGGGTGCTTTTGAAACCACACGGTAGGCATTACTTCCCAGCCAGAATTCTTCAAAACCGGAGATCCCGTGTGTCCCCATAATGATGATATCGGTTTTATCTTTTTTTGCCTGATCAACAATGGCTTTATAGATCTTTCCCTTTTCAATTATAAAATCAAGTTTTCCACCGGCATTGTATATTTGAAGGTACCTGGATACAATACCCTGGCAAAATTCCTCAACGGTCTTTCTATATCCCGAGTCCGTTCCATCCAAGACAAAAGGTTCGTCATAATCTTTGTTTTTCCTGACATGGATCATACGCAGGTTTGCTTTTAGCTTGTTTGCAAACAGAATGGAATGCATAAATGCATTCATGGCATCTTTTGAAAAATCAACGGGAACAAGAATATTTTTCATCACAATGTGTTCTTTAGAAGAATTTGGATACTATCAAATATAAGAATATTTTCCCATATCAGGCAGGAGGTTAACAAATGCTGGATTAAAGATAGTGGAAAAAGTTAATCTGTACGAAAAGGTATTATTTGTATAACATTATGGTACGGATCCCCAGGTTTATCAATCCTGGAGTGCCTGAACAATTTCATCCGTAACTTCCATGTTATGGTAAACATTCTGTACATCATCGTCCTCTTCAAAATCTTCTACCATCCTCAGGACTTTCAATGAAGTTTCCAGATCAAGTGTTTTGGTATCGTTAGGTATTCTTTGTAACTCGGCATTCTCCGGTTCTATGCCCATTTCATCCAGTTTTTTCTGGACACTACCGAAATCTTCGAGTGGTGTTGTAATCACGAAAACGTCCTCTTCGGTTTCAAATTCTTCAACTCCGGCATCGATGATTTCCAGCTGAAACTCCTCGGGATCAAGATCTCCTTTCGGCACGGTAAAAACACCTTTCCGGTCAAACAGGAAACTCAGCGATCCATTGGTCCCGAGATTGCCACCTTTCTTATTAAAGATAGACCGGATACTACCCACGGTTCGCTTATGGTTATCGGTAAGGCATTCGATATAAATAGCAACGCCTCCAGGGCCATATCCTTCAAATGTAACCGGCTCTAAACCAGCACCGTCACTACCGGCTTTGTTAATAGCTCTCTGGATGTTATCTTTTGGCATGTTTACCCCTTTGGCATTCTGGATTGCCAGACGCAGCCTGGGATTGGCATCGGCGTCCGGACCACCTTCCCTAACGGATACCTGGATCTCCTTCACAATTCGCGAAAAGATTTTGGATCTTTTCGTATCGGCAGCGCCCTTTTTCCGTTTTATGGTCGACCATTTACTATGTCCTGACATACTATGAACGGTTTTTATTCCAAGGGCAAAATTATAAATTGGATTCGATTTTTAAAACTTTTCATCTTCCTGAATAGAAGATTACAATGAACTGTCCTGCCTGTTTTTGGTAATCCTTATTTTGGATGTACATTTGTCAGCTGAGTTCAATTCCACAAATCAGGATGTAATGGCAGACATGTCGAAAGGTCAGTTCGCACAACCATGCAATAATCCACATCTTCCTCAACTATACCTGGAGACATACGGTTGTCAGATGAATGTTGCCGACAGCGAGATTGTGGTCTCCATCATGCGGGAGAATGGTTATGCGGTAACCAGCCAGATCGGGCAGGCAGATATTATTTTGATCAATACCTGTTCCGTCAGGGAAAATGCTGAACAACGTATATGGCGGAGATTAGCTGCCCTGAAAAAAACAAAAGAGACGAAGCCTGACCTGCTGGTTGGAATTATTGGTTGCATGGCTGAACGGCTTAAGGAGAAATTGTTGGAGAATGAAACGGGTGTTGATCTGGTCATTGGCCCCGATGCATACCGGGATCTTCCCAATCTGATCTCCACGGCGTTGACCGGACAGAAAGCAGTGAATGTCATGCTTTCCCGCGAAGAGATGTATGGTGATATTCCACCTGTTTATCAGGACACCAATACCGTTTCTGCATTTGTCACCATCATGAGGGGGTGTAATAACCGGTGCTCCTACTGTGTCGTTCCTTTCACACGGGGTATTGAACGCAGTAAAGATCCGAAAATGATCCTGGCTGATGTCCAGCGGTTATCACTCCTTGGGTTCAAAGAAGTAACGCTGATTGGCCAGAATGTAGATTCCTACAGGTGGCGCACCAGGGGAGCAAAAAACAGCATTGATTTTGCCCGGCTGCTCGATGTTGTTGCTGCATCGGTTCCGACCCTGCGGATCCGGTTTTCAACATCACATCCGAAAGATATGTCTGATGCTGTTTTACACACCATGGCATCCTATCCGAACATCTGCAAACACATCCACCTGCCGGTACAATCGGGAAGTACACGCATCCTCAAATTGATGAACCGGGGTTATAGCCGTGAATGGTATATGGACCGGATTTCTGCAATACGTACTATTCTTCCCGAATGTTCGGTTACAACCGATATCATTGCCGGTTTCTGTACCGAAACGGAAGAAGACCACCAGGATACCTTATCGCTTATGCAGTGGACAGGCTTCGATTTTGCCTACATGTTCAAATACTCGGAACGTCCCGGAACAATAGCTGCCTCGGATCTTGAGGATGATGTTCCTGAAGCTGTAAAAGGCAGTAGGCTGAACGATATCATTACACTCCAGAACAGCCTTTCGGTCGAGAGTAAGAGCAAGGATCTCAACCGGATTGTTGAGGTGCTGGTTGAGGGAAAATCCAAACGGTCGGACCAGGATCTATTTGGCAGAACATCTCAAAACAAGGTGGTTGTGTTCCCCAGAGGAAACAATAACATTGGAGATCTTGTGAAGGTAAAGATCAACGCATATACGGCTGCAACCCTTCTTGGAAAGGAGTGATGGTTTCTTACTTTTCAGACACCTTCAGCTAGAAATGGAAACTGTAACTGATCCAAACCGGGAGACCAACCGGGAATACCTCGGCAATATCTTTTGAATTTAAAAAGGATATGTCAAAAGCAGACCGTTCGCCGAGTATCCTGAGCCCATAGGAAAAGATTGCATAGTATGGATCGGCAGGTATCAGATAATTTTCTGTAACAAGCGCGAGTCTTCGTGCAACTCTTGCCATTCCACTTACCGTAATGAGTGGATCATTTGTCATACTCCCTTCTGCATGAGCCCATCCGAATCCGACGGTGCCATTGTAGTCCATATTCCCATAGGTAACCGTACCGTATATAACACCGATCCCTGAAAAGCCGCCCTCTTCGATTGCCACTGCTGCGTTCCCATACAGATAACTTATTCCAGCCGAAAAATTCTTAAAAAATTCATAGCCAAACTTAGGCATAACAAAAAATATGGGTTCGCCCATAAAGGTTGAAATGCCTTCAAAACCAGCACCGATAGAAAACCAGTTGGTTATGCCGTAATGTGCCGAGTTAAAGACAATCAGTACGTTCTGATAATACCCATCCCCTTTCTTCAGGTTTCGTCCGGTCTGTCCCCAAAGGTATTTGGAATAACTTGGATTCGGAAAGCGGTATTTCCCTCCCTTGTAATCGGCTGCAGTGGTTTCATCAATTTTTTCAATATCACCTGCTGCAATCGTAATCTCACCCATTGCAGCCGTCTTGATGACGATCTGGTCAGCTGATTTCTGAACCAACTCTCCATGCAGTTCCGATCCATCTTTCAGAACCACATGGTATGTTGACCCCACGGTGAGTTTATCCAGGTCCTGCGACCAGAGAGAGTTTGGGAAGAATAGCATTAAAATGAAAATGCCCAGTATGCCGAGCAATGCTTTTTTGTTCATGGCTGTTAGAAATTTGAAGTTAGTAAACGCTTAATGTGTTAAATCTAGAAAATATAAGTGAATAATGAAAGTACAAAAAGTGTTCCAATCAGGTAAATAATGTGTTAAATCTCCCGATGGATAAACAAAATTGATCTTTTGAGGCCAGTTACTTCCGAAGTTTTAATCCCAATTCTTTTAATTGCTCATCACTGATGGGTGAGGGGGAATCGATCATAATATCTTTCCCGGCGTTATTTTTTGGAAAAGCGATGAAGTCGCGAATCGTTTCAGATCCTCCAAACAGGGCAACCCAACGGTCAAATCCAAAGGCGATACCCCCGTGCGGTGGTGCTCCGTATTTAAACGCGTTCATCAGGAATCCAAATTGTTCTTCCGCCTCTTTGTGAGTAAAACCAAGCTGTTCAAACATCTCTTTTTGTCTTTCTTTATCATGAATCCGGATAGATCCGCCACCGATTTCCACTCCATTGATCACCAGGTCGTAAGCATTGGCCCGCACGTTTCCGGGGTCGGTTTCGAACAAATGCCGGTCCTCTTCCAGAGCCGAAGTAAAGGGATGGTGCATGGCGTAAAATCGGTTGCTCTCTTCATCCCACTGAAGCAGCGGGAAGTTCACAATCCACAGGGGTGCAAATACACCCTCCTGACGTAATCCCAACTGTTTACCCATTTCAAGCCGTAACTCACCAAGGGCATTCCGGGTATCTGTTTTTTCACCTGCCATGATCAGCAACAGGTCACCTTTCTTAGCCTGCATGTAATCACTCCATTCCCTCAGATCCTTTTCGCAGAAAAATTTGTCGACAGAGGATTTAATGCTACCATCAACATTGTATTTGACATAGATCAATCCCTTGGCCCCGATCTGAGGTCTCTTTACAAATTCCGTCAGCTGATCAATCTGTTTTCTTGAGAATTCCGAGCAATCCTCTGCACAAATTCCACCGATGTAACCGGCATCATCAAAGATGGTAAACCCCTTTCCCCTGGTGAGAGGAGTGAGTTCTGACAGTTTCATTCCAAAGCGGATATCCGGCTTATCGGTCCCGTAATCACGCAAGGCTTCATCATAGGGTATTCTGGGGAAGGTCTCTTCTATATCAATCCCCAGTATTGTACTGAACAGATGCTTTGCCAATCCTTCAAAAGTTTCCAAAATATCTTCCTTTTCGACAAAGGACATTTCACAATCGATCTGCGTAAATTCAGGTTGCCGGTCGGCTCTGAAATCTTCATCCCGGAAACATTTAACCAATTGAAAATAGCGGTCATACCCGGCGATCATGATCAGTTGTTTAAACGTTTGTGGCGATTGCGGCAGCGCATAGAACCTTCCAGGATGCATCCGGGAAGGAACAACGTAATCTCTGGCACCTTCCGGAGTTGATTTAATCAAGACCGGCGTTTCGATTTCAATAAAATGCTTTGAATCGAGGTATTTCCTGACTTCCTGAGCCATCCGGTGCCGAAGCAGGATATTTTTTTTCACCGGTTCTCTTCTCAGGTCAAGGTACCGGTATTTCATACGCAATTCTTCCCCTCCATCGGTTTCCGTTTCAATGGTAAACGGAGGTATTTCCGACCGGTTGAGGATCCTGAGTTCATCAACGAATACCTCGACATCTCCGGTTGGAATATTCGGATTTTTGTTGCTTCGTTCTGTGACCTGTCCGGTGGCTGATAGTACAAATTCGCGTCCCACCTTTCTTGCCTCCTTACAAAGGTCTGGATTGGTTTCCATGTTGAAGACCAATTGTGTAATACCGTATCGGTCTCTCAGATCGATGAATGTCATCCCTCCCAGGTCACGTGATCGGTGAACCCATCCGCAAAGTGTTACTTTCCGGTTAATTGCGTCACGATTTAATTCCCCACAGGTGTGTGTTCTGTACATATCTGTTTTTTTTCTTGAGCAAATGTAAGGAAAAATTTATGGTTTGTATTATCAAATAAAAAGTCCTAATTTGGGCGTAAAGGGATCCTGAATTTACAAATGCTATTCTATGAAACTCACACCTCCATCTCATGAACATTTTATGAAAGAAGCCCTTAAGGAGGCACGGGTTGCGCTTTCGAAAAATGAGATTCCTGTTGGTGCTGTTGTTGTTTGCAAGGGAAAGATTATAGCCCGGGCACACAACCTGACCGAGGGCTTAAATGATGTTACCGCACATGCAGAAATGCAGGCAATTACGGCAGCCACCAACTACATCGGGGGAAAACACCTGAGCGATTGTACACTATATGTTACCTTTGAACCATGTATCATGTGCGCCGGAGCTTGTTTCTGGAGCCAGCTGGGGACCCTCGTGTATGGTACCAGGGATGAAAAGAGAGGGTATTCATCTATGCAGGAAAATATCCTTCACCCCAAAACAGAGGTGATCCCTGCAATTCTTGAGAGGGATTGCCGGCAATTGATGCAGACATTCTTTACTACAAAACGGAAAAATAAAGAAAAAGAATAATTTTTGATCCTTCTCAAATTTTGAATAAATCGTGGTTTTTTCATAAGTTTGAACAGAAAATCAAAACAAAAAGAAAATGAACTTTAGCGGAAGAAATCTGCTTCTTGTTTTTTCGTTCCTGATGTGTATTTTTTTTACAGCAGGTGCTCAGATAACAACTCCAAAATCACCTAATGTCAGGTTTGACGAAATAATGCGTGGTGGTGTAATGATCGGACCCGACAGGTATATCGATGTTAGTGGTAATCCATTTATCGAGGAGGAGTTTCAAGAGGGTGAAGTAATCCACATGGATAGCTCAATGACACATAATGTTTTAATGAGATTGAATCATCATACGGATGAGATAGAGTTTAAATTGGATGATAAAATCCTGGTTTTTGCCATGCCACGGCAAATTGATCACGTCACTTTCGGGCACCGCTCGTTCGCCTTTTATGATTTCATTCAAAACAGGCAAAAGGATGCAGGCTATTTTGAAGTGCTGGCCTGGGGAAATACCAGGCTACTCCTTCGGCGGAATACAATTGTTAAGCGGGAAGATAAACCTCCTACGGACATGTCTGGGGGAAATTTCAGGGACTATTTCCGCACAACAGAGGAATATTTCCTGAAAAAAGGTGATGCACCTGCTGTTCAAATCCAGAAAGGGGCAAGAAGCATGCTGAAAGCGTTGGGGGATCATGAAGCGGAGTTGTCTGAATTCATTCAGGAGAATAAATTGAAGCTCAGGAGCGAAGAGGAGATGATCGATTTGATCTATTTTTATAACTCAGTCAGTCAAAACGAATAAATCCTTTATTCAGCAACTTAGATGGTTCTGCAAAACCGTAAAACAGCGATTATGGTGCGGTTCAGGACATTTGTCCTTACCCTCATTTTTGTTTGCCTGGTCATTGTTATTTATACGACCAGTTTACTGGATACACCCCTCTTCGGATTACACAAAAACTACATCACAGCGATCCTGGTCGGGATATATGCTCTGATCCTGTTGTTTCAATATTTCCTCAACCTGTGCTACATTTACTATTCCGATGAAAAGACGAACCTGATCTTCCGGTTTTATTCCTTGCGGATTTTTTCGGGCACAAAAAGTTCAATCGAGATCCCCAAAAACAGTTTTGTCCGGTTCGAGATGAAGCGGAACTCCCTGGGACTAAAACGTAAACTGTACCTGTACCAGCAGATGAGATCAGGCGTTGCAAAATACCCGCCAATCCCCATTACTTCCCTGACAAAAGATGAGAGGACAGCCATTCATAATTCCCTGTCCCGCCATGTTCAAAAAGTATGAGGAATATCATAAATAATAAGGAGATAACCGACTTATTTTTGTACTCTTATCTATTTCTGCGTAAAATTGATACCCTAATTTAAATCCATAAAAAATGAACGTCGATAAATTCATGAATGATCTTGAGAAGAAGCATCCCGGTGAGATGGAATTTCTTCAGGCAGTCCGCGAAGTGCTCGATTCCATTGTAGACGTATACAATGAGAATCCCCAGTATGAATCTGCCGGTATCATAGAACGGATTGTTGAGCCTGACAGGATTCTCTCCTTCAAGGTACCCTGGGCTGATGATGAAGGGAAGATACACGTGAATCTTGGATACCGGATCCAGTTTAACAATGCCATTGGACCCTACAAGGGGGGGTTGCGTTTTCACCCCAGTGTAAACCTCAGCATTCTTAAGTTCCTGGGATTTGAGCAAATCTTCAAAAACAGCCTGACCTCCCTGCCAATGGGTGGTGCAAAAGGGGGAAGTGATTTCGATCCCAAAGGAAAGTCAAAAGCTGAGATCATGCGGTTTTGCCAGGCTTTTATGCTTGAATTATGGAAGGTTATTGGACCGCAAACGGATGTACCTGCCGGTGACATTGGAGTGGGTGGTCAGGAGATCGGTTTTCTCTACGGCATGTATAAAAAGCTTGCCCGTGAAAATACCGGTGTGCTGACAGGGAAAGGGCTGAATTGGGGTGGCAGTCTCATCAGGCCTGAAGCAACAGGATTTGGAAATGTATATTTTGCCAGTGAGATGCTGGCTACACAGAGTGAAGGTATCGAAGGAAAAACAATCGCAGTATCCGGGTTTGGTAATGTGGCATGGGGTGCTGTTACAAAAGCCACTGAATTGGGAGGCAAAGTAGTTACACTCTCAGGTCCCGATGGCTACGTTCATGATCCCGATGGTGTTTCCGGTGAAAAAATTGATTATATGCTGGAGCTACGGGCAACCAATGAAGATATTGTAGCACCCTATGCACAGGAGTTTCCGGGTGCCACTTTTCACCAGGGAAAAAGACCCTGGGAGGTGAAGGTGGATATTGCCCTTCCCTGTGCTACCCAGAATGAACTGGATAAGCAAGATGCTGAAACCCTTATTAAAAACGGATGTATCTGCGTATGTGAAGGAGCCAATATGCCTTCTACCCACGAAGCCATAGCACTGTTTCATGAAAGCAAGATTTTGTTTGGGCCCGGGAAAGCTGCTAATGCCGGTGGCGTCTCTACTTCAGGACTTGAAATGGCACAAAACTCGATGAAGCTGAACTGGCCTGAGAAAGAGGTTGATCAGCGGTTGCACCAGATCATGCGAAATATCCATGATGCATGTGTTAATTACGGTACCGGAGATGGGTATGTCGATTACGTAAAAGGTGCAAATATAGCCGGATTCCTAAAGGTTGCTGATGCGATGCTCGATCACGGATTGATTTGATTCCGCCAAAACTTTCAATGCATGACCGAAAACTCCCTGCTCTATAAGATTGGGATAAGCCTGATCCCGGGCGTGGGTAGTATTACAGCAAAAAAGCTGATCGAACATATCGGTAGCATCGAAGGCGTATTCCATGAAAAGGAAAAAAACCTTCAAAAACTATCGGGAATTGGGACCTCACTGGCAAAAAATATTGCCACTCAGGATGTATTGAAACGTGCAGAACAGGAGATTCGGTTTCTTGAAAAAAATCGCATTTGCTCCTACTTTTATCTTGATCCTGACTATCCGGACAGGCTTAAACAGTGTCCGGATGCCCCGGTAATCTTCTATTTTCTGGGGAACATCGAACTGAATCAGTCAAAAGTCCTGAGTATTGTTGGAACAAGAAGTGCCACCCAGCGCGGTAAGGAGTTGTGCCAGCAACTGATTGATGATCTTACTGACAGGGATCACAATCCGCTAATTGTCAGTGGACTGGCCTATGGAATAGATATTTGTGCCCACAAAGCTGCACTGAAACGAGAACTGAACACGATCGCGGTATTAGGCCATGGATTAAGCACAATTTATCCTTCCCTGCATAAATCAATAGCCCGGGATATCACAAAACAGGGTGGATTGCTCACTGATTTCCTGAGTGATGAAAAGCCGGATCGGAACAATTTTGTGAAACGCAACCGGATCATAGCCGGCCTTGCCGATGCTACCATTGTAATCGAATCGGGTCTGACCGGTGGAGCACTGATCACCGCTGACCTGGCAAACTCTTACAACCGTGATGTTTTTGCTTTCCCCGGCAGGATTTCTGATCCCTTCTCCACGGGATGTAACCGGTTTATTAAAACCAACAGGGCAGCACTGATTGAAGGAGTTCGCGACCTGGAATACATCATGGGATGGGAACCTGAACTGAAACAAAAAAATCCCGTTCAGAAAGAACTGTTTAAAACGCTCTCTCCCGAACAAAACAGCGTGGTTGCGCTACTGAAAGAACACAAACAACTGACTATTGATCAGATTTGTACCCGGTCGAAATTGCCGGTAAGTAAAATCTCCCCGATCCTGCTGGACCTTGAATTCTCAGGTATTGTCCGAAGTCTCCCCGGACAGGTCTACACCCTGACCGATTGATCAACCCTGCGGAGTTCTTTCTTTATTATTTCCGGTTTTAGAAAAAATATCTATGTTTGTTCAAATCCAAATGATGCAACTGGTAGATACACATACACATTTGTACCTGAACGAGTTTATTCCTGACCGTGATGATGTCATCATGAGAGCGATCGATTGTGGTGTGGAAAAATTCTTCCTCCCGAATATCGATAGTTCATCCATTGCAGAGATGCTAAAGCTTGTCACCCGTTATCCGGATCATTGTTTCCCGATGATGGGACTTCATCCCACATCGGTTAAGGAGAATTACCTGTCAGAACTGGCGGTGGTTCGAAGAGAACTGGAAAACAAACGATTCTATGCTGTTGGGGAGGTAGGGATCGATCTTTACCGGGATAAAACCTATGAAAAAGAACAGATCGATGCCTTTCACCAACAGGTTAACCTGGCATTTGCTCATGACCTTCCCCTCGTGATCCATTCCCGCAACTCATTTGACCTGATCGCAACGATCCTTGAAGGATATAACCCCCAATTAACGGGTGTATTCCATAGTTTTACCGGCGATATCCGGCAAGCTGAAAAGGCGATCTCACTTGGATTTAAAATGGGCATTGGCGGTATTGTTACATTTAAGAACTCCGGACTGGATGCTGTAGTCAGAAATATTGACCTTTCTCACATCATCCTGGAAACCGATTCTCCCTATCTTGCACCTGTTCCAAAGCGGGGAAAAAGAAATGAAAGTGCTTATCTCGTATACATCGCAGAGAAAATTGCTCAACTTCATTCCATGGATGTTGCACGGGTGGCGAAAACAACAACAATGAATGCGATGTCATTGTTTGGCATCTCCGAAGAGCCCGGTAAAATAACAACATGAACTGATCCCTCATGTTACTAAATCATCATTCACAACACCTTTCAGGGAACCGTTGCTATTGCTGTGACAAAAGCCATACAGGGGAAAAAGTAAAATTTATTTAAATTATTCTAATCAGGTATAAATAGAATAGCTATTGGTTGTTTTTCATATTTTTTTCGTATTTTGTGCCGCTGAAATTCTTTGATATTAGTTATCTTTCCGGAGAGGTGACCGAGTGGTTTAAGGTGCACGCCTGGAAAGCGTGTGTACTGTGTGGAACAGTACCGAGGGTTCGAATCCCTCTCTCTCCGCAAAAGACGGAGGGGAAAAAGGGGATTCAAATCCCCGGGTAATGTTCAGGATGAAAAAGCCCGGGATTCCGGATGCAGAAAACGGATGGCCGGTATCAAATTTTTGGTAACCCGTAAAGAAGCTTTTTTCAATTTTTTTTTAATACTTTGTAAACTAAATTTTTGTTATTAATTAAACGAACAACAAATCATGAAAAAATTATTTGCACTTGTAGCAGTATTCGGGATGCTTTTTCTGGGGGCATCACTCAATGCAATTGCTCAGGACGAAGAGACCGATACGACTACTATGGAGGAAATGGCTGACACAACTGCAGTTACTGCGGTAACTGAAGAGACTCCGGCTGAGGAGATTACAGCAACGACCGAAGAAGGAGGTGAATTGCACAAGAAGATTAAAGCGAAATTCATTGAAGGGGGTGCCTCTTTCATGGGAGCAATACTGTTAACCCTGATCTTCGGACTTGCACTGGCCATCGAGCGAATCATTTACCTGAACCTGGCTACCACCAACACCGACAAACTGTTGAAAAAGGTGGAAACAGCACTGGAATCCGATGGGCTTGATGCAGCAAAAGAGGTTTGCCGTAATGCACGCGGTCCCGTTGCCAGCATTTTTTACCAGGGTCTCGACCGTGCCGAGGAGGGGATTGAAGCTGCAGAAAAATCTGTCATCTCTTATGGTAGTGTTCAAATGGGCCTGCTCGAAAAGAACCTCTCCTGGATCTCCCTGTTTATCGCCATCGCTCCGATGTTGGGATTCATGGGGACAGTGATTGGGATGATTGATGCTTTTGACAAGATCCGGATTGCCGGTACGGTTTCTGCACAGTTGGTTGCCGGTGGTATTCAAATCGCCCTGATTACCACTGTAACCGGTCTGATCATTGCCGTAATCCTTCAAATATTTTACAACTATATCCTGACCAAAATTGATGCCCTCGTCAATAATATGGAGGATTCATCAATTTCCCTGATTGATATGCTTGTAAAGTATAATCTAAAAAAATAATCAATCATGTCCAGAAATTTAGCAAAAATAGTAACCTATGTCCTGTATGCCCTGATGATCGTGTCTGTCGTGTTGGCCGTGCTATTCTTTTTCGGTAAAGTCGTCCCGGGAACAGAAGGAACGAACATGCATGAGCCGGTGATCACGAAAACCATGCTTCTCTGGGCAGGAATTCTTGCAGGAGTAACCGCATTATTATCCCTGGCATTTCCTATTATTAATATAGTAACCAATCCAAAAGCAATAAAAAGGACGCTGATTACCCTGGTGGGAGTAGCCGTCCTGATCTTTATTGCCTGGATGCTGGCATCCGATGCTGTGCTGTATTTACCACAATATGAAGGGAAAGGTAATGTGCCAAAGATTCTGAAACTTGCCGGCACCGGGTTGTTTACAACCTATATCCTGGCAGGCCTGGCAGTTCTTGCTATTCTGTATTCAGAGATAGCTAAGTATTTTAAATAATCAGGAAGCTCCCGGGCTTCCCAAACGTTGACCAGATATGGCAAAAAGGGAACTACAACCAATAAATGCAGGATCCATGGCAGATATTGCCTTTCTCCTGCTAATCTTCTTCCTTGTCACTACAACAATGGACGTGGATACCGGATTGATGAGGGGTTTACCACAGTTGCCGGACGAGAATGAACCGGAACAAACGGATGAGATCCATGACAGGAACGTGTTTGTTGTACTGATCAATAAAAACGATGAACTCCTTGTTGAAAACAAACCCACCAGTGTTTTTGAACTGCGTGAATTGGCCAAGGAGTTTATCGCAAATCCTGAAAATGAATCCAATCTGCCCGAAAAAGTGGAAAAAGATCTTCCATTTTTTGGTACGACAATGGTAACCAAGAACGCTGTAATCTCGCTTCAAAACGACCGGGGTACATCCTATGGTATGTATATCAAAGTTCAGAATGAACTGCTCGCAGCAAAACAGGAGCTTCGGGATGAAATCTCCCGACGACAATTCGGAATGAAATATGCTGACCTGGATGAGGAAAGAATGGAAGCGGTTAAGGACTATTACCCATCTGTACTGTCAGAAGCAGAACCAAAAGAAATTGGAGGACGAAACTAATGTCGAAATTTAAAAAGAAAGGAAAAAAGAGTGTTGGCGCTTTAAATACCGCCTCTCTCCCCGATATCGTCTTTATGCTGCTGTTCTTCTTTATGACTACGACGGTCATGCGGGAAGTGGATCTGAAGATCACCGTGAAAGTGCCCGATGCCACCGAAGCTGAAAAACTGGAAAAGAAATCACTGGTTAGCTTTATCTATGTCGGAGAACCACTGCCTCAGCATCAGGCAATGTTCGGTACTGAACCCAGAATTCAGCTGAACGACCAGTTTAAACGGGTGGAAGATATCCAGGATTTTATTGCACAGGAACGCGATGCAATGGATGAAAACGACCGGAACAAAATGCTGGTATCCCTGAAAGTCGATGAAAAAACCAAGATGGGAATTATTGTCGATATTAAAATGGCTCTGAGAAGAGCAAATGCACTGAAAATCAGCTACTCCTCAACAAAAGTCGATAAGATAAAATAATTTTTTTCAATCCACAAAAAAAGCTGTTTCACCACGAAGCAGCTTTTTTTGTTAATTTTTTTGCGCTCGCTAAACCCGCCGCAAGCAGCGGGGAATGCGCTCGCAGGATTTAAAAGCAGAAAACGCAATGAGATTCGTATTCATTTCTATTGTAATAGTATTTCTTTTCCGATCAATTGGTTATCCCCAGGGTATGGACTTCTCCGGGATGAAAGTTTTTTGGGAAATCATGGAATGCCTTGAGAAAGATATCATGCCATCAGAAGATAAATGGGATGAGCTCTTTAATACACCGGGATATATCACCGGCAATGAACATGAATTCAGTCATGATTACTTTATAAAATTCTATACGCTAGCCTATATGCCCTCGAAAAAAAATGCACTGAAGATATCCGGATTAGTTCCCCAAAGCGGACATCCCACCGGCTATTACATGGCCAACGCATTATTGGACCATGCAGGTCCTGAAAGCCTGGTGGAAAATTTTGGAAATCCTTTTTCATTCTTTCGAAGATACAGTGACATGGCTTGTCGCTCTAATGGAAAATATCCGCCATTTTCTGATGAAGCATTGCAATTGATAGGAGAGTTGGAAGAACGATACGCAAAGTAGTAATTTCGGATACAACCGTTAAAGCTTTTTATAAAACTCCCTCATTGTTTTCAGGTATTCTTCAAAGGCAGACTTTCCCTTTTTATTCATCGAAATGAGGGTCCGCGGTCGTTTCTTATAAAAGGTCTTTTCAATAGAAACATACCCGGCTTTTTCCAGCTTGCTCAGGTGACTCGATAAATTTCCCTGGGAAAGTCCGGTTTCGTTCAACAGAAACGTAAAATCCACCTGTTCTGCAGCATTCAGTATGGCCAGCAGAACAATCCGGGCAGGTTCGTGGATGATCTTATCCGTCCCGATAACCTGCTTTATGATCAGATCTTCACTCATGTTCGAAGTCAGCTTTAACGTTTTGTAATGGATGAGTTTTCAGAAACCGGGCAAGTCTGATCGTTCCGTATATGATAATCAATGCTCCTGGAATACAGAAAATAAACAGATCTCCCGGGAGGTTAAAAATCGTATCCAGACCCAATGGCTTGTCCAGGAAAAAGCCAATCCCTGCTGCCAGTCCAACTACGTACAGACTGTACAAACCAATCAGCCAGGCAACAAAACTCATCAGCAACAGGATCGCTCCGAAAAGAATAACCGGAGGGATGCTTAGCATCTGACCATGGATGAATTGTACTTTGAAAATTGAAGCAGCGAGCATCAGGATGGTTAATCCGAAACTGATCAGGAGAAAAATCTTCAGTATAATCAGCCTTCCCCCTTTTACCGGTTGCATCTTTATATAACCGATCCTGGGAGTGGTGATGAAGTACTTGGCAAGCAGCATCGGGACCAGCAGGATGAGGATCAGAAAACGAATGTACCAGGGAATATTCCATTCCAAGGATGTGTACATGCCATTTATCCCGGCAGCCCCGAGCGTCAAACCAAAGAAAATATCCAGGATGCCGTCACGGCTTTGCAGGAAAAGAACACTCTTTTCAATCTGCTTTGGATCTAATTTTTTATACATGGCAAATCAGTTTTATTTGTATTGCATTATTGTTTGTACTACAAACATAATACAAAAAAATTGTAATGCAACTATTTTTAGGTTTTTTTTATTCTGATGGGTTATCTTTATGGGATAACATAAAATTACAACGACATGAAAAGAATACAATCATCAACAATTCTACTTGCATGTTTTTCACTGGTCTTTGCCAGCATGATGATTCAATGCACATCCGGTGATTCAAAAAGCCCTCAGGACAAGAAGATCAAGGAAATTGTTTCCACGATGACCCTCGAAGAGAAGGTGCAATACCTGGTCGGGACAGGTATGTTTATAAACCTGCCGGATTCCATACGCAGGCAGTTCGGCCGACGTGATGAGGCTGAAGAAGACACAGCCTATACCAACATGGTTGACCGGGTCAGAACCTATCTTCCCGGTGCAGCCGGGTTTATGGCAGAATTCCCTGAAAAAGGAGTTACCAGCCAGGTATTGGCGGATGGCCCTGCCGGATTGAGGATCTCCCCTACCAGGGAAGGTGATGAGCATACCTATTACTGCACTGCATTTCCAATAGCCACGTTACTTGCCTCCACCTGGGACACGGAGCTGGTATATACTGTAGGCGAGGCGATGGGTAATGAGGTGCTGGAATATGGCGCTGATGTAATTTTAGGGCCGGGAATGAATTTACAGCGGGATCCGCTTTGCGGGCGCAATTTTGAGTATTATTCAGAAGATCCGCTGGTAACTGGGAAAATGGCAGCCTCCATGGTGAAGGGAGTTCAATCGAACAACGTGGGCACATCGATAAAGCACTTTGCGGTCAACAACCAGGAGACCAACCGGATGTCGGTGAATGTCATCGTCAGTGAACGGGCACTCCGCGAGATCTACCTGAGGGGTTTTGAGATCGCGGTTACGGAAGCTCAGCCCTGGACGGTGATGTCTTCCTACAATAAGGTAAACGGTCCCTACACTTCCGAGAGTCACGATCTGTTGACAAAGATCCTGCGGGATGACTGGGGTTTTGAAGGGTATGTAATGACCGACTGGGGCGGTGGCAGCGATGTGGTTGCCCAGATGGAAGCGGGAAACGATGTCATCATGCCGGGAAGACCGCAACAGATCCGGGAAATCATTACTGCTGTGAAGGACAGTATGCTGGACGAATCAGTACTGGACAGGAATGTATCACGGGCATTGCGTGTTATGATGAAAACTCCCCGTTACAACAAGTACCCGTTCTCCGGTGCTCCGGATCTGGAGGCACATGCTGAAATTGCCCGCCAGGCAGCAGCGGATGGTATGGTGTTGCTGAAAAACAGTGAAAGCGCTCTTCCAATGGATCCTGCTATAAAAGGTGTGGCATGTTTTGGAAATACCTCGTATGATATCATTTCCGGTGGAACAGGAAGCGGCGATGTGAATGAAGCCTATACCATTTCCTTATTTGAAGGGCTGGGGAATGGAGGATATACTCCTGATGCGGAGTTGGCGGAGGTGTACAATCAATACATTGAAGCGGAAAGGGAAAAACTTCCAAAGCCCAGGAATATGTTTGAAGCCTTTATGAGAGGAAATGTACTCCTGCCGGAAATGAGTGTATCGAATGATCTGGCACAGCAGCTTGCAGAAAAGGCAGAAATAGCATTGATCACCATTGGCCGTAACGCGGGCGAGGGTGGTGACAGACAGGCGGTTGAAGGGGACTTTTACCTGACTCCTGTTGAAAAAAAGATGATCCGGAATGTATCCGACGCGTTTCATACTAACAATAAAAAAGTCATTGTCGTAATGAACATTGCCGGCGTGATTGAAACCGCCAGCTGGCGGGAATTCGCAGATGCTGTTCTTTGTGCATGGCAACCCGGACAGGAGGCGGGAAATGCCATTGTTGATGTGCTGAGTGGTGCAGTTAATCCCTCCGGTAAGCTGGCCATTTCTTTCCCGATGTTGTATGAAGATTCTCCCTCGGTAAAAAACTTTCCGGGTCAAGCCGTGGAGATGGAAGGCATGGAGGATGACCGTCCGGATCAATCGGGTTTTTCATTCATGAGAAGAAGACCATGGGAGGTAGTTTATGAGGAGGATATTTATGTTGGCTACCGGTATTATAACACATTTGATGTACCGGTTGCCTATGAATTTGGTTATGGATTATCCTACACCACCTTTGCCTATGATAACCTGGAACTCAGTTCAACCGATTTTACAGGTGAGCTGACTGTTTCAATTGAGGTTGCGAATACAGGAGATGTTGCCGGCCGTGAAGTGGTGCAGGTCTATGCCAGTGCGCCGGAAGTGAAACTGAACAAGCCCGAGGAAGAGTTGGTGGCTTTCGGAAAAACCAGGCTCCTGGAACCGGGTGAAACCGAGACTCTGAGTTTTATCATTACCACCAGAGATCTCGCTTCATTTGATGAAGCAACCTCAACATGGACCGCGGAGGCTGGTACCTATACGATTAAGATCGGAGCATCCTCAAAAGAGATAAAAGCTTCCTACGATTTCACCCTGGAGGAGGCTCTAACAGCCGGAATGGTTTCGAAAGCATTGGTGCCGGAAAGGGAGATAAACCGGTTGACCGAAAAGTAATATGCACCAAAGACTCGCAGCCCGAACTGAAGTCGAGCTGCGCGGGGTATTTTAAACACTCACCGGGTGATTTGGAATCACCCGGTGAGTTATTTTATACAATTATCGTGGATAGTGATACGATGACTTGGAGGGGCTCGCCAAGAGTTATCATATCACTGGTTTACTTACTAAACCTGACAGGTTTTTTGTATTTGATCGCCGGATGGTGTACATTTAACTACCCAAACCAGACCCATGCAACGGATTATATCAAGGTTCATTCTTGTCATATATACGATAGGAATATTCACTTCCGTAAATGATCGTTGTGCATATCCACATTTCACACCGATGAATTATTTTACTGAATTTCTCAATTTCTCTGATAATAGTATTTATTCGGTATCAGAAGATAAATCGGCTCCCGATCCTCCGCTATTGCTCACACCGGCAAACGGATCATCGGGTATCAACACCCGTCCGATCCTTACCTGGGAGTTTTCAGCAGGAGTAACTGCCTGGCATCTTCAGGTTTCCCTGAGCGAATCCTTTTCTCAAACCATTTACGACGACACAACCATCACCAAAAATTCACGGCAGGTGGGTGCACTACCGTGCAACCGAACTGTTTATTGGCGCGTGAGGGCTAAAAATGCAGACGGTTGGAGCTCCTATTCCAATCCATTAAGCTTTCGCACACTGGAAGCACCCCAAAACACGACAATATCGATTCGGAGTTCATTTACCTCACCGGGAAGCAGGCCCAGCGGACTGACCTGGGATGGTAGAAACCTCTGGATGGTGGATAACCTGAGGAACCTGTACAAGATGGACGCGGCCGGGAACGTGATCACCAGTTTCCCGGTTCTTGGGTATTCCGACGACAGGGGCCTGACCTGGGATGGAACCGGTTTATGGATTGTTGTGGGCGCGCATAACTATAAACTGGATACCCTGGGGAACGTGATTGATACACTGGATGTGCAGCACTGGTGGCATAGTGGCCTGGACTGGGATGGTAAATACTGGTGGTTTGGAAATTACAACTCAAGTATACTTCACAAGCACGACAGAGACGGGGCTGAAATACTGAACTTTGATTTGAATGAGATCTTCGGTCATCCCACCGGTCTGGCTTATGATGGAATTAACCTTTGGGTCGGTACTTCGAGCGAAGGATTCACCGATGATATTTTCAAATATTCAACCATTGGAGCATATCTGTATGAGTTCGATCTGGGAACCATTGGATTAAGTCCACCCTCTGGTTCTTATGCCGCACTGGCCTGGGATGGTCAGTCACTCTGGTATGCTACCGATGATCAGTTTACCATTTACCGTTTTAACGTACCCTATTACCACCAGGTGCCTGCTGTTCCTTCCTTACTTTTACCTGTCGACGGTGATGTTAATGTTGATATCACGCCAATCCTGAGCTGGAACGAATCCGCAAATGCTGAAAAATATGACCTTCAGGTTGCCACCGATATTTCATTCAATGACCTGGTATTCAACATCTCTGATATTTCATCCACTTTACATCCGTTGGGAGCACTGGAAAAGATGACAACCTATTACTGGCACGTCAGGGCAACCAATCCTGTGGGAACCAGCCTTTTTTCTTCAACCCGTTCATTTACTACCCGTGGCATGGAATCTCCTGAGATCGTTTCTGCAACCTATGGCAATGGCACCATTGCACTGGCATGGAACCAGGTAGATGAACCCGACCTGGCAAAATACAACATTTACCGGGATTTATCTTCTCCAGCAACAACCCTGCTGGAAAGCATCGTCACACCTTCACCCACCGATACCGTATATATTGATAACGACGTAATCGCTGGGATGGATTACTACTACCGGATTACAGTGCTAGACAGTTACGGGAATGAAAGTGGTTTTTCCAATGAAGTGCATTGTGAAGTCCTTTTTGATCTTCATTCCGACTCGCTGGCTTTGGTAACCCTGTATGAAAGCACAGACGGGGCAAACTGGACTGATCACAGCAACTGGTTTACAGGAAAGATCTCAACATGGTATAGCATTACGGTATCGGCTGATCGGGTTGTTTCCATAAACATGGATCACAACAACCTGAAAGGAACAATTCCGTTATCGCTATGTCAACTCGATCAGCTGCAGGAGTTGATTCTTCCTGATAACCAGCTCTCGGGAACGATCCCAACCGGGATAAGCAATCTAGTGAATCTGCAGCTGATCGATTTAAACATAAACCAACTGTCGGGGGAAATCCCATCGGAGATTGGAAATTTATCCAACCTGCAGGAGCTGTCGCTAGGCAATAATCAGTTCTCGGGATCCATTCCAGATGCACTAAGCAACCTTGCTGGTTTGACCCATCTCAACCTGGCATCCAATCAGCTTACCGGGACGTTCCCTGCATCCCTGGGGAATCTCACCACTCTGACAGACCTTCAGCTTTTTTCCAATAACCTGGGAGGTCAGATCCCTGCTGAAATCAGCAACCTGACCAATTTGACTTCGTTGTGGCTTGAGCACAACACCTTTACTGATCCAATACCCGTTGAATGGGATAAACTCACCAAGTTAGAAGTGCTGCACCTGAACGATAACCAATTAGCAAACCTTCCCGATCTTTCGGCGCTTACTTCGCTGCACGAACTGAAAATTGATGCGAACAGGTTCACATTTGAAGATATTGAGCCGAATATCGGTGTTCCGGATCTGACATTTGTTTATTCCCCCCAGGATAGTGTTGGAATAGAAAAAATTGCCACTGTTGCAGTTGATTCCACTTATACGGTCATTATTGAGTTAGGTGGGTTAAATAATCTGTACCAGTGGTACCTGAACGGAACGCTAATCTCTGGTGCTGATGCGAATGCATATACCCTCGATCCAGTGAAAAAGGAAGATTACGGAAGCTACCACTGTGTGATCACCAACAGTGTGGCTCCCCTGTTAACTTTGATCAGTCGGCCAATTCATGTTATCCCTGCAGACAATTATATCATCGTTACGAATGAGCTACCCTATGTTGAAGATTTTGAAAGTGGTTCTGAATACTGGACAACCGGTGGAACAAACTCCTCCTGGGAACTTGGAACACCTTCCGGTGCAACGATCAATATCCCGGCATCAGGGTCCAATGCCTGGATGACAAATCTTTCGGCAAACTACAACGCGAATGAAACTTCCTGGGTGGAAGGTCCCCTCTTCGATCTCTCTCTGCTCGCCAATCCCGCCATTGAGATGAAGGTATGGTGGGATTGTGAAGGGACCTATGATGGAGCAACCCTTCAATATTCCGAAGATACGGCAAAAACCTGGCATACGCTTCAGAAAGTCACCAACTATCTCTGGTACAACAGCTCCAATGTAATCGGGTTATTGAATGCTACCGGTTCAGGAAAAGGCTGGTCAGGGAATGGCACGTTTGGAACCGGAAGCAATGAATGGGTCACTGTCCGTGCCTCCATTGCAGGACCAGCTAATTATGGAGGGCTCACCTTCCGGATTCTTTTTGTGTCAAATAGCCTTTATGAAAACGACGGGTTCGCATTTGACGGTGTAAAGATCTATAATGATGCCACTGCCGGCATGATGCCAGTAAACGAAAACTGTAATATTCGCATTTACCCCAATCCTTTTAGTGAGAAGACATGGGTTGAATTTGAGAATCCTTTTAATGAATCCTTCCAGATTACCCTAACGGATTTATCGGGAAAGATTGTCCGGATTGTGAATAACATCAATGCACAAAGAATTGAATTGGGAAGGGAGTCCCTTTCTGCGGGAATCTATATCCTTGAACTCAGGGGGTCAAAAACCTACCGGAGTCTGATCATGATCGAATAGACAGGATTTTGAGTTAATCAAAGACTCGCAGCCCGAACTGAAGTCGAGCTGCGCGGGGTATTTTAAACACTCACCGGGTGGTTTAAATTTAACCATCCAAACCAGAACCATGCTGCGGATAAAATCAAGGTTAGCTGGTTAAGTGGCCAATGAATGTGTGGCGGGAATCATGAAAAAAACAAGAAGGATACCCATATTCCTGTGTTTGCACCTTCTCTTCCTGGAAGGGATTGCCCAACCGGCTTTCATTGATCATTATCCCGATACGCTGAATAAAAAACGCCTCACTACAATTATCATCAGTGAAGTTTCAACCTATGCGGCAGGACTTTCCTTTCTCAGTTTTTACTGGTATAGAGACAAGGAACTTGTCCCCTTCCATTTCTACAACGACCTGAAGGGATACTTGCAGGTGGACAAAGCCGGTCATGCCTATGCTGCTTATCATGAAAGTTATTCTGCCTATTATGCTTTGCGGTGGGCCGGTGTTGATAAAAGAAAGGCACTTATTTTTGGTGCCCCGATCGGATTTTTATTCCAGGCACCCATTGAAATCTATGATGGATTGTATGAGGGTTGGGGATTTTCGTGGTGGGACATAGTGGCCAATACAGCCGGCTCTGCATTATTTGCAGTTCAGGAGATATGTTTTGACGAACAGGTGGTTCTCATGAAATTCTCCTACTCCCCCAGCGGGTATCCCAGGTATCATGATATCCTGGGTGAAACTCCCATCGAGAATTTTATTTTCGATTACAATGGACATACCTACTGGTTGTCGGCAAACCTGAAAAAGATAACAGGGATACAAAAACTACCCGGATGGTTAAATTTCGCTGTTGGGTACAGTGGTAACGGGATGATAAAAGAATTCAAAAATCCGGATTACTACAATGGGGAACCCTTCCCCGATCTTGACCGGTATCGTCAATGGATCTTTTCTCTCGATATTGACCTGTCAAGAGTTCCTTCCAGGAGGAAATGGGTTAAAACAATTTTTAAATACGTAAATTTGATAAAAATTCCCTTCCCTGCAATGGAAATCAACCGGGTTGATGGTATTTGTTTCAGACCCTTATATTTTTAGCTATTTCTATGAAGTCTATATAAAAAAAACAAAGATGAAAAAAGGTATTAAAATTTTAGTGGTGTTGCTATTCGCAGTAGCATGCACTACCAGTAATGAACCTCCACCAGTAAACCAGGAATTTACAACAGAAGGAAGGGAGGTACAGGTTTACACCACAGCCGACAGTACAGATCTCAGAATTTCACTCACCGGGAACAGGGTTTTTGAACCAGCCGAACAACCGCTGGAAACAGAAATTGCCCTGTTTGTAAATCCCATTAAAACGTTTCAGACCTTCCTGGGAATCGGGGGAGCCATTACCGATGCATCGGCAGAGGTATTTGCCCGGTTACCGGAGAATAAGCAGGAGGAATTTTTAAAGGCTTATTATGATCGCGAAGAGGGCGTAGGATATTCATTGGCGCGCACTTCCATCCACAGTTGTGACTTCAGCAGTGGAAGCTATACCTATGTTACGGATGGAGATAAGGAGTTAAAAACCTTTAGCATTGACCATGATAAACAGTATCGTATCCCTTTGATCAAAAAAGCCATCGAAACTGCCGGGGGTAAGCTCACACTGTTTGCCAGTCCCTGGAGCCCTCCCGGGTATATGAAAGACAACAACCACATGCTCAGAGGGGGAAAATTATTGCCGGAATATTACCAGGCATGGGCTCTCTATTTTACGAAGTTTATTAAAGACTATGAAAGCGAGGGGATCCCGGTGTGGGGAATAACCATTCAGAATGAACCGATGGCAACTCAACGGTGGGAGTCGTGCATTTACACCGCTGAAGAAGAGCGGGATTTCCTGAAAAATTACCTGGGTCCGACCATGGAACAGGAAGGTCTTGGAGACAGGAAGATCATTGTCTGGGATCATAACCGGGACTTAATGAGCCACAGAGCCAACACGATCTTTGAGGATCCTGAGGCATCAAAATATGCATGGGGCATGGGGTTTCACTGGTATGAAACATGGACGGGAGGCCAGCCCATGTATGACAACCTGAGCAACGTGCAAGCATCGTATCCCTCAAAAAACCTGCTGTTTACAGAGGGTTGCGTGGGGAATTTCAGCCCCGAAAGATACCAGTACTGGCCCAATGCTGAACGGTACGGCCGGTCCATGATCAACGATTTTAATCGTGGGGCAGTGGGTTGGACCGACTGGAATATCCTGTTGGACGAAACCGGGGGGCCAAACCACGTTCAGAACTTTTGTTTTGCCCCGGTCCATGCGGATACTCCGACAGGAGAATTGATTTTTACCCCCTCCTACTATTATATTGGACATTTCTCCAAATTTATTCAGCCGGATGCTAAACGAGTTAGTACGACAAGCAGCAGAAGTCATTTGTTATGTACTTCCTTTATGAATGTAGATGGAAAGATCGCAACGGTTGTGATGAACCGGAGCAATGAGGAGATATTATACAAGCTGTTCATCGGATCCATGGCAGTTGAAGTAACCATTCCACCTCATGCTATTCAGACATTGGTGTATTAATGCAATGAACGTCTGGCAAATGTATGGTCCATGAGAGGATTTCACGTTATAAAACATCCCAGTTGGCCCGCCTTTTCTGGATTACTGCAGAACCGGGGCTTCGCACCGGGCTGCCAAGATGTCGCTCCTGCCTGCCGGTTCACCCGCCGTTAGGAGGGCAGGCACGGCCTTTGGAGCTAAATACTTAATAAGCAATTATAATCGAATAGAGTTAAAGTCAAAATTCGATAGCGCAAACCACTTTTATAAAAAACATATACTATTATGGCAATAAACCGAATGATTCTGATCCTGCTGGCAGTTGTTGTTACATTATTAACCGGCTGCCAGAACGCAGGCACCCCTGCTGAAAAGAAAGAGACCGGGAAGGTCAAGGTATTACATACGAATGGTAGTACATTGATTGACCCGGAAGGCAATCCGATTATTCTGAAAGGAACCAACCTGGGCAACTGGCTTGTTCCCGAAGGCTATATGTTTAAAATGGGACAGGTGAATTCGCCCAGAAAGATCGATGAATTGCTGTATGAACTGATCGGACCCGACAGCCTGACAGCATTCTGGGACCGCTACCTGGAGAATTATATCCGCCATGAGGATATTGCATACCTGAAACAAATCGGATGCAATCACATTCGCCTGCCGTTTCATTACAAATTGTTTACGGACGATCGCTACATGGGAAAAAGAAACGCCGGTTTTACCTGGTTTGACCGGGTGGTAGAATGGTGTAAAGAAGAAAACCTCTATGTTCTGCTGGATATGCATTGTGCTCCGGGCGGACAGACCGGTGATAACATCGACGACAGTTATGGCTATCCCTACCTTTTTAAGAGTGAGTCATCCCAGGATATGCTGGTTGAGATCTGGGTGAACATCGCAAGCCGGTATAAAGACGAACCGACAATAATAGGATATGACATTATCAACGAACCGGTTGCACATTATTTTACTGACGAATTAGACACACTAAACCAGGTGTTGTTTTCAATCTACCGGCGGGTGGTCAAAGAAATCCGCCAGGTTGATCCCCATCATGCCATCTTCCTGAACGGTTCGGTCTGGAGCACCAGTTTCGATGTGTTCAGTGAATTGCCCGGCGAAAACATTGTATATGAATTTCACAAATACTGGTTTGATGTTAACCAGGAAGCAATACAGACTTATCTTGATTTCAGGGAAGAGCATCAGGTTCCCGTGTATATCGGGGAAACCGGTGAAAACACGGACGAATGGGTGGCGCAATTCAGAACACTGCTGGATGAGCATCAAATTGGCTGGTGTTTCTGGCCCTATAAAAAGATGAACAACACACGGGGTATCATGAATTTTGAGGAGCCGGAGGATTATCATCTGATCAGCGAATATGCAGCAAGTGACCGCAGTACTTATGAAAACATCCGGAAAAACCGGCTGGATATCGTGCGGGTTCAGAACGCTCTGAACCAATTCCTGGAGAATTCCCTTTTTGAGCATTGTTTCCCCAATACGGGGTATGTTGGAGCATTGGGATTTGAGGGTGAATGGTGAACAGTGGAAAGCAACCCTGTAGACAATAGGCAGTAAGCAGTATGCAGGCTCTAACCGAAGAATGAGTTATATGTTATATGTTGATACGTTGAATGTTTTGCCATTCTGGCCAACCATGTTTTGCTTAAACTGATTCTCTTTCAGTCCCTCCAGGACGTTCTATATCTTTCTTCTTGTTCCAGCCACTGAAGTGGCTGGCTATTTTCA
>CAZXGG010000011.1:0-68129 GCA_964640125.1 uncultured Rikenellaceae bacterium | reverse complement strand
TTACCTGATGGGATTTATTTTGCCCGATTGCTTTTGGATAATTCTGAAGTAGCCAATTCAAAAATTGTTTTGATAAAATGAACAAGCAATAGATCATAATCGTTTATCATGTTTTTAAGTTATGGCAACCGATATAAAGAAGATTTTGGAAAACCTTTTTCAATTCTATGATTTTACCGATCAAACCGTAATTTCAGTGGGTGCAGGGGGTGGACAATTTATTGAATATGGACATACCTCGAAACAGGTTATTGCCATTGACAATGATAAAGAGGCGCTTAACCGACTTGAAAATAACCTCCGGCAATCACATCTTTCAGATAAATTTACGCTTGTTCATTCAGATTTTTACCTGGTACAAGAGAAAGGAGATGTCGTGATGTTTGAATTTTGTCTTCATGAAATGAAAAATCCTGAAACAGCCATTAATCATGCTTTGAACATGGCTCCTGCAGTTCTTATAACTGACCATTGGCCTGATTCAGAATGGGCATACATTGTTGACGAAAAAGAGAAGGTCACAAACAGTTGGGAAGCCGTAAAGCAGTTTAATTTGAAAAAGATCCAACTGTACAATACCTTTCAATTTTTCCATGACTACGAAGAACTCTTCCAGAAGGTTAAAATCCAGGGAGACACATCAATCAACAGGATAAGTCAATTTAAGGATAAGAATAATATTACCATAGCGATGTCTTATGGCTTCGCTTTGATTTGATCCGGTTAATCAGAAACGACAGGATAAATTCATTATCCTGAGGTTGGTTCACGCAATTCTCCGACAGACATGCAAGGTTTTTCATCGCAGCCAAGTGCTCGGAGAAAAACAGGTCAAACACATTAACCCGGGGCTGAGGCCCCGGGCTAAAAACATCTCGCCTCGATGTGGCTTTTCACATCAAACGGGTACATACAGATTCATTTTTCAGCTCCGTAGTCCGCACGTGCCGAGGGCAGGAACGAAATGTTGGTACACCGAGAACCAAGTACCCTGCCTGTCGCCAGGCAGGCGAGAACCGACCGCCGATTTTCCACCGGGAAATTCCACCATGGACCGTAATGAGAAAGACGTTAAACAAACAAATTCCAACAATGCATCGGAAATTCACGCATGTAGAGACGCCATGCGTGGCGTCTCTGCGTCGGTATAATGATTTGCATTATGTTTTTTCAGAAAATCCCAGTGCATATGCTGCATAAAATGCCGATGCTTTCACGAGGTGGTCCACCGGGACTTTCTCATTCGGGGCATGTGCCATGGCTTCCTCTCCCGGACCAAATCCGATAACAGGGATGCCATACATTCCCTGGATGGAGATTCCATTGGTTGAAAACAACCATTTCCCGACTACCGGCTTCCTGTTAAACAGAGCAGCGAAAACCGCTAACCCATCCTTTATGACTTTATGATCCTCCGGCATGATCCAGGTCGGGTAAAACTTTTCCATTCCGTACCGGTTTCCGGTGTAAGCTTTTCCCTCATAATAGGGTATTGTAATCCTGGCATCAGTGTCATTTATTGCGGATTGCAATCCGGCAACTGCAGACTCCTTTGTCTCACCAACAGTCAGGCGCCGGTCGATATAAAGTGAAGCATAATCGGCTATGGCACACAATGCAGGACTGTCGGATTTAACTTCGGTGACAGCGATGGATCCTTTTCCGAGGAAGTCGTGTTGCGGAAGCCGTTGATTCAGGTCACGGATGGTAAGAGAGGCTTCCGATGCCATATAAATGGCATTTTTACCCCGTTCGGGAGCGGAGCCGTGAGATGATATCCCCGAGAATTCAACCAGGATCTCCATCCTGCCACGCTGACCTCTTGAAATGGTAAGGTTCGTCGGTTCGGTAATTACCACGGCATCGGGTTTAATGCGATCCTCTTCTATGATGTATTTCCAGCACAAGCCATCACAATCCTCCTCCATGACGGTTGTAGTGAAGTAAATGGTCAGGTTTTCCGGCACCCCCGTTTCGGTTAGTATCCTGGCTGCCGTAACCATCGAGGCGAGTCCCCCCTTCTGATCAACACTCCCCCTGCCGAGAAGGTAACCGTTCTCAACCTTTCCGGAAAACGGGTCGAAGTCCCAGTTGCTCACCTGCCCCGTATCCACGGTATCCATGTGGCCATCGAAAGCAAGGATTTTTTTGCCATAGCCAATCTTTCCTATCAGGTTACCGAGTCCATCCGTTTTTACATCACCGATACCGGCTTCCTGCATCATTTGCTTCAGCTCAACCATCACCGGTTCTTCCTGGCAGCTCATGGAACGTATACGAACCATGCGGGAAAGATTGGAAACCGTATAATCCCGGTACTTTTCCGACAGGGAATTGATGCTATTTACCTGTGTCTGGTCCATTTTGTTTTTATTGATTAAACAAAATATGATATTATCCGCTGTGCTATTTAGTTTTGAATTAAATCCCTATTTCCTACTTAAGACTGAATGGCGTCTTTTCTTACAAACACTGACAGGTCTGCCAGACCCTGTCAGGTTTTTACCCGGTGAATTTTTTTCGGCATCACCCGTTTAGGGGTGTCTGTATTACCTTCGTCAGACGACTTGAGTTCGTCTGACGAATAGTTGAACCTTTATCCGTCGGACGGCTCCACGCACTTTACAGCCAAGCCGTCAAACGGATATTGATCCCGTTTAGCCGCTTCATGTTAAATTCATCATTCCCAGCACCCAGCTTTGCCCTCCGTAATTTTAACGAAGGAGGGGACCAACCACCATTAACTAATAACTTATCAACTTATAACTATCCCAGAGGGAGATAGACTTATCAACAATATTCCATCTTTTCCATACCTGCTTACTTTTCAATTTCCTCCTTCAGGAAATGGTGAAACCAGAATTCCACCGATTTACGGGTTGAATGGGCACGTTTCGGGCCTCTCCAGCCGTGTCTTCCTCCGGGATAGATCATCAGTTCAAAATCCTGGTTTAGGTCCTGCATTTGGGAGATCAACTGAATGATATTTTGCATGTGAACATTATCATCCATATCTCCGTGGGTAATTTTCAAATACCCTTTGTAATTTTCAATGTATGTCATGACAGAACCCTGTTTATATCCTTCCGGGTTTTCTTCCGGTGTATCCATGTATCGTTCAGTATAAACGTTGTCATACAAACGCCAATCGGTCACGGCAGAACCAGCCTGGCCATGTGTGAAATAATCAGCGCCGGCTGTTAATGCCATCAGGGTCATATATCCTCCATAACTGCTTCCGGTAATGCCTATTCGTTCCGGATCGATAAAGCGTTTTTCTCTCAGCCACTTAACCGCCTCGATGTAGTCGTGTATTTCCCATTTGCCCAGGTTGCGGTGCATGAGTTCCACTCCCGATTTACCAAAATGTCCGGTAGCCCGATGGTCCACGGCGATGGTAATGATCCCGTTTTGAGCATAATAGTGATTACGCAGGTATAAAGAGGTACTGTCCACTACCGATGGTGAATCGGGACCTCCATAAATTGAAAAAATAACGGGGTATTTTTTCGTTTCATCAAGGTCGGGTGGGAGGGTCCACATGGCAGGCAGGTCATAGCCGTCTGAAGTGGGAATGGTAAACAGTTCCACCGTTCCGAGGTTGTATTCCTCCAATGCATCTTTTCTTGAATCTCCCAGCAACCGGATTGATTTGCCTTTTCTGGTGAACAGCTCCAGCCGGGTGGGGGTATGGATATTGCTATACCTGTCATAAAAATAGTCCCCGTTAGGTGAAACGGAAGGTTTGTGTGTTCCCTTAATGGAAGTAAGCTTGGTGAATTTTTTCCCGTTCAGATTGATGGAGAACAGGTGATTCTCTGTCGATTCACCACCCGTTCCTGTAAAGAAAACCGTTTTTGTCTTTTCCACCACCCGCTCTATGCCCGTCACTCTCCAGTCAAGATCAGTAACCCTGGTGATCAGCTCTCCGTTCATATCATAGTAGTAGAGGTTTCTCCATCCATCAACATCACTCCGCACAAGGAAACCGCTGCCATCCTCAAAGAGATACAGATCCTCGAAGAATTCGACCCAGCAATTCTGTTTTTCGTGGTAGATCTCTCGTTTTTCACCGGTTGCCGGATCGGCAGCATACAGGGTGATTTCATCCTGTCCCCTGTTCATGTACTGGTAGACCAGTTCTTTCGAATCTTTTGTCCAGAATGGCCATGCCACATAGCGGTCAACCCCTTCGTTGGTATCCATCCAGATGGTTTTGCCCGTTTCAAGGTGTGCGATTCCCAGCTTTACCAGCGGGTTGGGATCCCCAGCTTTCGGATAGGGGGTAATCTCCACCCTGCCATGTATACCCTCTCCTGTTACAATGGTGAATTCAGGCACGGGATTGTCATCAAACCGGAGGTATGCGATCATTCTACTGTCCGGGGACCACCAGAATGCCTTGTAATGGGATCTCCTACCGAGGATTTCTTCATAGTAAACCCAGGATGCCCAGCCGTTGTAAATGCGCTTATTACCATCGAAGGTAAGACGGGTCTCTTCTCCGGTAGCCAGGTCAGAAATGAAAAGGTCGTGATCCCGGGTAAAGGCAATCTTTGTTGCATCCGGTGAGAAGGTGGCATTGTTTTCCTCTGAGTCCGAATAAGTAACCTGCCGGAACTCTTCTATAGTCCGGTTAAAATAGTACAGGTTATTCTCTTTTTCTAATATAAAATGATTCAGATCCTCTGTTCGTGTTTCACTTCTATACAATGAAAATCCTTCCGGGAGAATCGTATAGTATTTTTCATAATCAAGATAGAGTGTTGATTCTCCGCTTTCAGCTGTAACTTTCATAACAACCCGGGAGCCGTTTTCCCTTTTGCTTTCCAGGTAATGGGTGGCATCACACCAACCGGATAATATTGGCAATGGATTTGAAAACATCCGACTCCGGCCAGAAAACACCTCGTCATAGGTGAAATTTTTCTTCTGGGCGGATGCATTGGTTAATGCCAGCATGGCTATAAACGCTAACCACAGCATGGAAGAATGGATTATTTTTTTCATGGCTGTAACAAGTATAAAGTGATAAAAATGGGATTCATATAAAATATAGGGAGGTTAAAAATAAGATAATTTCTCAGTGCAGGCAAGCTATTTTCCGGTAAAAAAAGAGGGTGTCGTTTAATTGCTTATTGGACACCCTCGAACTAAAGATCGTGCCGGTTAGTCCTAGATCTTCAGCTTTTTTTCAATCTCATCTATTTGTACCCTGAACCGCTTATCGGTATCGATCAGGTTGTTCACCGTTTTGCAGGCATGGAGAACCGTTGCATGATCTTTTCCACCGATTTGAGAGCCAATGGTGGCAAGGGAAGATTTTGTGAGGCTTTTTGAGAAAAACATCGCAACCTGCCTTGCCTGAACAATTTCCCGTTTTCTTGTTTTACTCTGCATCAAATCAATGGGTATGTTAAAATAGTCACATACAATCTTCTGGATGTAATCGATGGAGATCTCCCTTTTCGTGTTCTTGATCAACTTGTCGATCATCTGCTTTGCCAGATCAAGGGTGATCTCTTTCTTGTTCAGGGTTGACTGTGCAAGAAGGGAGATCAGTGCACCTTCCAGTTCCCGGATATTATCTGTGATGTGCGTTGCAATGTATTCCAGGACGTCTTCCGGCATTTCGATGCCATCATTGTAGGTTTTTTTCAGAAGGATAGCCATCCGGGTTTCAAAATCGGGCGGCTGCAGATCAGCTGATAATCCCCATTTGAACCGTGAAAGCAGCCGCTGCTCCATGCCCTGGAGTTCAACGGGAGGTCTGTCTGAAGTGAGAATCAGTTGTTTTCCCGATTGGTGCAGGTGGTTGAAGATATGAAAAAAGATATCCTGTGTTTTTTCCTTTCCGGCAAACTCATGTACATCATCCAGGATCAGCACATCGATCATCTGGTAAAAATGAAGGAAATCATTTTTGTTGTTATTGCGGATCGATTCCACAAACTGTGTCTGGAACTTATTTGCATTCACATAAAGAACCGTCTTTTCAGGCATCTGTTCCTTAACCAGTATTCCAATTGCCTGTGCCAGGTGTGTCTTACCCAATCCCGAATCTCCATAGATCAAGAGGGGGTTGAACGCTGTTCCACCGGGTTTGTTTCCGACAGCGAATCCTGCAGACCGGGCTAACCGGTTGCATTCACCCTCTACAAAATTGGCGAAAGAGTTATCCGGATTTAACCGGGGATCAACGTGCAATTTTTTTATCCCCGGAATAACAAATGGATTTTTTATGGTGTTTTGTTCAGTCTCAAGGGGAATGGAAACCGGACGGTTCTTAAGCTCTGCTTTATTCTTTGTGGGAAATTTTACCGTGTAGGGTTTGGAATTGGAAAACGCATTGTTTTCCATGACCACATTGTACTCCAGCTTGGCATCAACACCCAGCTCCTTTCTGAGGGTCTTCCTCAGTATATCAATATACTGCTCTTCTAAATACTCATAGAAGAAAGGGCTGGGAACCTGTATGGTTAAAATATTTTTTTCTAGTTTCACCGGAACGATAGGCTCGAACCAGGTTCTGTAACTAATCGATGGAACATTATCCTTAATGATCTTTAAACAATTATTCCATACTTCTTGATGCGAACTACTCATTTAGAAATTTCCCAATTTACTTTATTTTAATTTTAGGTTAGAAGTAGCAAGGTTGTTAAAAAAAAAGTAAAAAAAAAATTAATTTTCACTTGACTTTTACAAAAAAATTATATTGGTTTTAAAATCAACCCGTTAAAAATTAAAAAAAAATCAGAAAATTATTTATTTATCTAACCTATTGATATTCAATATTATAAGTTAAATCATTGTTAATAAATTGTTAGTTAATTGTTTAAGTACATTATTTAAAGTAAAGCGTTAAAAATTCATTCGCTGCTGAAAAGTTTCATCAAAAAAAAACAGCAGTTTGTCAAAATTTCCAGTTCCGGAAAAAGAGAATTCCGTCAATTTGTTTAACCGAAATACAGAATATGTAAACGGTCAACATGGGATCCGGTTGAATATCCGGATTTGATTTTTCATTTCGAAGATTTTCCTCCAAAAACAGAAACCTGGACATACCGTTTTGGATTTTCTTTCACATCCTTCAGCAGGGCATCCAGGCTGTTTGTTGCATTTTCAAGATTGATATAGAGTGAATCATCAGTGATCAGCATTCCCAGTGTTCCTTCTCCACGGTTAATTCGTGTAAGGGCTGTATCCATGTTAGCCAGGGTTCGATCCAGGTTATCTATCGTACTGCGAATCTGGGATTTAGCCAGTGAGTCGGACAGGCTTGCCATATTCTGAAACAGTTGTGTCAGCTCTTCATTGTTGTTTTTCAGGTTTCCAGAAATGGATTCTAAATTGCTCAGAAAATTTGCAAACCGGCCATCTTCATTGGTCAATAAGGTATCGAGCGTATAGGTAGAGCGGTTCAGGTGCATAATGGTCTCGCGGATGTGTCCAAAGCTTGCGGAAAAATTATCCCTGAAACTTTGGTTGAAGGTCACCTGGATCACAGCCAGCACCGAATCAATCGAGAGCATGAGGTTTTCCGCTTTATTTTTCAGCGGCAGCATCTCAACGCTTACCTGCTCCTGCAGGGTCCCTTCCACTTCCGGGATCAGTGTATCGCCGCTCTCACAGATCTCTTTCGAATTTCCCAGGATCAGGGCCACGGATCGCGTTCCCATCAGGTCCGAACTGTAGATCCGTGCAATGGAATTTTTGGGGATGTCAAAGTCCTCCTCGATCAGAAGTGTCACGATAAGATTTCCGGATTGATCGGTAGCAAACTGGATATTGTCCACCAAACCCACTCGATAACCATTGATCAGCACGGCGTTTGATTCTTCCAATCCATTGACTTTGTCGTAAACCACCGTGTAGGTTTTGGCAGCATGGAGAATATTTTTCCCCTTCATGAAATTGTAAATCCATATAAACAGAGCGATGGTGATTATTGCTATCACTCCTATTTTTATTTCGTGTCTGATTTTCGGCATGATAACTGGGATTTACTGAATAAATTTACTCATTAATTTTCTTCAATGCTTCATTTAGCGGGATTATTTTATCATTTTCTACAGCGATGATGAATGAATCGCTATAGCGAATTTTTACTTTTTGGATGTACTGCATGATTTCATCGTAGCTGGATTCGTTACCCACGGCGTATTTATACATATCCTCTGTTTTAAACTCTTTCACCTGCGCAAACCCCTTGAAATATTCCGAATCGAGGGGTATGGGTTTTTTGGAAGCCATGACCTGGACCATGAAGCGTACGGAACTGGTTTCTGCTGGAATTTTGCTGAAATCGCTTCTGTTTTCCACCGCAATTTTATAGTCACGGAATGCCCTGAATATTGCGGATGCAATATAATCCTGACCGGCTTCGGAGAGGAGGTATGTTTCTTCCGCGGCATTTGAGATGAACCCGATTTCAACGAGTACACTCGGCATGGTCGTGTTCCACAAAACCAGGAAACCTGCCTGCTTTACTCCGCGGTCGATGCGTTTGGCTCGTTCGCGAAACTGGTTCTGCACAAACGATGCGAAGTTCAGGCTTTGTTCCAGGTAAGTATTCTGAACCAGTGAGAATACGATAAACGATTCGGGGGAATTGGGATCGTATCCTTCGTATTTCGTGGTATAATCTTCCTCAAATGTGATCACGGCATTTTCCTTCATGGCTACTTCCAGGTTCTTCTCATCCGTATGAAGTCCCATCACATAGGTTTCCGATCCGAGGATATTTCTGTTTTTCCAGGAATTAGCATGCAGCGAAATAAACAGGTCGGCTTTGGCTTTGTTCGCAATCTCAGCCCGGCGATCCAATTCAACGAACAGATCGGTCGTCCGGGTGTAGATTACTTCAACATCATCAAAGTTTTCAGAGATATAATTCCCCAGTTTCAATCCAACTCCGAGCACAATGTCCTTTTCCCTGCTTATTTTTCCCAGCGCACCCGGATCTTTCCCTCCATGCCCGGGATCAATCACTACTTTCCATACCCTTTTCGTGCCTTCCGATTGCATCCCTGCTGTGCCAGTAACCGATAAATAAACCCCGCAAAGTACAAGAAATACGGTTATTAACCGTTTTTGAAGAAAAATGGGAGATATATTGGAAAAGGTCATTCTTTGATGTCTATTTTTAATTAGTTTTGTCTGATACCTTTCGTGATCAGGAAATGACGCTGACCTGTTTCTGTGTAAACCATGATCTCACAAAAATAGTATATAAAACGTTGTATTTAAAATTTCCAAAAATCCTTTTCATTTTATCTTTTCCTGTTTTGTCTGTTTCAGTTTCCAATGGGCAGGAACGGATTGCTATTCCCGATACGGTTCTGGTCAGGCAGGATACAGCGGTAATAGATACCGTGCAGGCAGAGGCAGAAAAGCCAACCACCACGGAAATTGATGCTCCCATTGATTATGAGGCGGATGACTCCCTGATCTTTGATCTGGAGAACGATAAAGTGTACCTGTACGGGAATGGATTTGTCACCTACCAGGATATCGAGCTGAGGGCTGCATACATTGAGCTTGACAGAGCCAGGGATGTTGTTTTTGCCAGGGGAACCCTGGACAGCCTGGGAAGGGAAATTGGAAAACCGGTATTTAAAGACGGTTCCGAAAGTTTCGAATCAAAAACGCTGACCTATAATTTCAAAACGAAAAAAGGGATCATCCAGGGTGTTATCACCGAGCAGGAGGGAGGGTACCTGCACAGTGGGATAACAAAAAAACACGAAAATGGTGAGATTCATGTCAAGAACGGAAAATACACCACGTGTGATTTGGAAGACCCCCACTTCTACGTTGCCCTCACCAAGGCAAAAGTCATCCCTGATGATAAGATCGTTTCGGGCCCGGCGTATCTTGTCATGGCAGACATTCCCCTGCCCATTGCCCTTCCATTCGGTTTCTTCCCAAATCAGAAATCCCGCTCTTCCGGGATCCTTATTCCCGAATATGGAGAAGAGCGGAACCGGGGTTTCTTCTTCCGCAATGGCGGTTATTACCTTGCATTGAGTGATTATTTCGATGCACGGATTACCGGAGATATCTACACCAATGGCACCTGGGGCGTTTCCCTGGGATCCAATTACCGCGTTCGTTACCGGTTCAACGGCAACCTGAGAGCAAGGTACTACATAAACGTGAGTGGTGAAAAAGAACTGCCCGATTACACAAGAAAAAAAGATTATTCCATCACCTGGTCCCATTCGCAGGATCCGAAATCGAACCCGAGCCGGACCTTCAATGCCAATGTAAACATGAGCTCAAGCTCCTTTGACCGCAACCACAGCTTCAATGCAAACGATTACCTGACGAACACGAAACAATCCAGCATATCCTATTCAAAACGGTGGGCAGGAAGCCCGTTCAACCTGTCTGCCAGCATGAACCACCGGCAGAACAGCCAGACAAATTCGGTCGATCTGAACCTGCCAAAGATGAATTTTAACATGAACCGGATCTATCCGATGAAAAGAAAAAACAGGACAGGAAAAGCAAAGTGGTATGAAAACATTGAACTGAGCTACAAAGCAATGCTGGATAACCAGATTAAGACAACCGACTCACTATTGTTTACCTCTGCTGTATGGGATGATATGAACAATGCATTTAAACACGATATCCCGCTGTCAACCCAGATCAGGCCCTTTAACAGTTTTTATATCTCTCCTTCCCTTCAATATTCCGGGGTTCTCTATTCAAAACACATAGAAAAAAGGTGGGAAGAGAACTACTATGATGCCGAACTCGATTCCACCTATGCCACACTGATCACCGATACGATCAGGGGCCTGAGTTATGCACATTCCTACTTGCCCACCATATCCCTGGGGTTGAATCCCAAAATTTATGGAATGTATGTCTTCAAAAATCCCAACAGCCGCATTGAAGCAGTCCGGCATGTTATGACCCCTTCAGTATCCTTCTCCTACACACCCGATATGACCGGTGTTTCACCAGACTATTACCGCACAGTGCAGGTGGATACCCTGGGGAATATGCGGGAGTATTCATTGTTTGAGCAAGAGATCTACCGCACACCAACTTTGCCGGGCAGGAGCGGATCGGTAAACATACGCCTGAGCAATAACATTGAAATGAAGGTGCGTTCTACCAGCGATACGGTTCAAACTTCCAAAAAGGTGAAGATCCTTGAAAACCTCTCCTTCAATACCAATTACAACCTGTTTGCTGATTCGTTGAAATGGTCACCCATCACCATGTCCGGCCGCACCCGGCTAGCCAATAAAGTGGACCTGGCTTTTGGCGGTACATTTGATCCCTATGCCCTGTCAGAAGATGGAAGAAAGATCAATAAGGCTGAAATTACAGAGACTGGTAAACTGGCGCGGCTAACCCGCTTTAACTTCTCCATAAACGCTTCACTGAACTCGCGGGCTCAGGAAAGTCCCGCGGAAGAGCCCGGCACAAGACAATCAACGCCTGAAGGCATGCCGGGGAGTAAGCAGGGCATTCCCATGGAGAATGATGAAGAGGGGGGAGTACCCCAGGAATTCTACACAGGGGAATACGTTGATTTTAGTATTCCCTGGAACCTCTCCCTGCGGTATAATTACAATTATACCAATACCGGAATGAGCAAGAAGGTAACCCAGACATTCAACTTCTCAGGCAATGTGAGCCTGACAGCAAAATGGAAGATCGGATTCAGCTCCGGGTATGATTTCAAATCAAACAAACTCACCTATACATCGGTGAATATCTACCGGGACCTGCACTGCTGGGAGATGAGTTTATCCTGGATCCCCATCGGGTATCATCAAAGTTACTCCTTCCAGATCAACGTCAGATCGGCTATCCTGAAAGATTTGAAATACGAGAAACGGAAGAGCTGGTATGATCAGTGATGAAATGTTAATGGTTTAATGTTATGCCATAGGCATTCCTTCGGAATAAGTTTTGCCATGGGCCTGCCTTCGGAAAAAACTACTGAGACTCAAATTTTGTTTTTCGAAATTTATAAAGACACCCAGGTTGGTCGTCTCTACATTACGTGAATTTCTGATATATAATGATTACGAGTTTTTAAAGAAAATTCGTGATTTTCGGAACTACTCACTTCTTATCAACTAATAGCTGTTAACATTTAACCTTTAACATTCTTTCCGTATCTTTATTGATTCTCTAATAAAAAGCGTGAACCCATGAAAAAGGTCATTTATACTTCCAGGGCGCCTGAAGCGGTTGGTCCGTACAGTCAGGCAATCGAAACAAATGGGATGCTGTTCATCTCAGGCCAGATAGCGATCAATCCGGAGACGGGAAAGGTTGTTGAAGGGGGGATCAGGGAACAGACCGGACGGGTACTGAAAAACATTCATGCTATCCTGGAGGAAGCAGGGTATACCCCAAAGGATGTGGTAAAATCAACCTGTCTGCTGGATGACATGAATAATTTTGCAGCCATGAATGAGGTGTATGCCGGATTTTACCCCGAGGATCCACCTGCCCGCGCTGCCTACCAGGTGGTGAAACTTCCGCTGGGAGTGATGATTGAAATAGAAACGATTGCAGTGAAATAGATCCTGATGGTTTTGGACCGTGAGGGTTTGTTGGTGGGATCATTGTATTTATTATATCCCATCATGAACTGAATATGGCTCCAAATCACAAAGTACAAATAACAATCTACAAATAAATTCCAATCCCAAAATCCTAAATTACAATATGGATCAAATTTATTTGAATATTGTGATTTTATATTTGTTTGTAATTTGTGGGTTATGATTTGTTATTTGCACTCCGGTCCTGCTGGTCTATTCAGCTACAATTTCAAAATCGATCTCTACCGTGACTTCCTTATGCAGTTTTATCCCAGCTTTGTGTTTCCCGACATTCTTTATGCTATCTTCCGAAAGGGTAATGTTTTTCCGGTCGATTTCAAATCCCTCCTTCTGCAGTGCTTCGGCTATCTGAATGGTATTGACCGATCCGAAGATCTTTCCTGTAGAACTTGTTTTCGCACCGATGGTTAATGCCGTTCCTTCCAGCTTGCTTGCCAGCTCAAGGGCTTCATTTTTAATTTTTTCCTCTTTGTGTGCCCGCTGCCTCAGGTTCTCGGAATGAATCTTTTTTGTCCTCTTTGTGGCAAGCAGTGCATATCCTTTTGGAATGAGGTAATTCCTCGCGTATCCTGTCTTTACGGTGATGATATCGTCTTTATGCCCCAAACCCGGCATATCCTGTGTCAGAATGATTTCCATATTCCTGCCTCCTGCATTATTTTAACATATCGGTAACGTAGGGCAGCAATGCCAGATGCCGTGCCCTTTTAATTGACTGAGCTACTTTCCGCTGGTATTTCAGTGATGTCCCGGTCAGTCGTCGCGGCAGTATTTTCCCCTGCTCGTTCAGAAACTTCTTCAGGAATTCAGGATCTTTGTAATCCACGTATTTTATCCTGTTCTTCTTGAACCGGCAGTATTTTTTCTTTTTTATTTCAACAGTTGGCGGTGTAAGGTATCTGATTTCTGATTCGTTTTGTGCCATGGCTTAGTCCTCCAATTTTTTTTCACTTTCCGACTGTTTCCTTTTTTTCTCACTGTACTCAACGGCATATTTATCCATCTTGAACGTCAGAAAACGGATGATCCTCTCATCGCGCCGGTATTCAATCTCCAGCTTCTCAATCAAGGCACCTTCTGCTTGAAATTCAATTAAATAATAAAATCCTGTTGATTTTTTCTGAATGGGGTAGGCCAGTTTTCTAAGTCCCCAATTTTCTTCATGAACGATCTTCCCTTTGTTATCGGTAATGATCTTCTTGAACTTTTTTACCGCTTCCTTTATCTGGGCCTCAGATAAAACGGGAGTTGCAATGAAAACGGTTTCGTACTGGTTCAACATAATGTTATGGTTTGAATTTTTTCTGGAGAACGACTACCTGAGTGGTACACTCCGAGTCGCTTCTCTTTTACTTTCGGAGCGCAAAAATAGAATTTTTTTCCTGCAAAGCAAAATATATTCGGAATTTTCAATACACTGAAAACCAAAGCGGTGATTTACACGCATTATTTATGAATAATCCGGGTTAACCCTTCTGCCTGTTCATAAAATGGATCATGAAATTGGATCTCTTTCAGTATATTTGTAGTTTGTGTCCGTTGATATTCTGCTTTCTCAGGAAAATCAGGTATCGCACGTATCTTAAATAACAACCGGAGAGGATCTTATGGAAAATTACATTGTATCGGCAAGAAAATACCGGCCCTTAACATTTGATGCCGTTGTGGGGCAGGAAGCCATAACCAGCACGTTGAAAAATGCCATAAAGAACGATCACCTTGCCCATGCGTATCTTTTCTGTGGTCCTCGTGGAGTGGGAAAAACCTCCGTTGCCCGGATCTTTGCAAAAACAATCAATTGCCAGCAGGTTACTGACCGGGTCGAACCGTGCAATGAATGTGAATCGTGCAAGGCATTCAGTGAATCCCGCTCCTACAACATTCACGAACTGGATGCTGCATCAAACAACTCGGTGGACGATATCAGGAACCTCACCGACCAGATCAGGATCCCTCCGCAGATTGGCAGGTACAGTGTTTACATCATCGATGAGGTCCACATGCTTTCCGCTTCTGCTTTCAATGCATTTCTTAAGACACTCGAAGAACCCCCGGCACATGCCATCTTTATCCTGGCAACCACCGAAAAGCAGAAGATCATTCCCACCATCCTCTCGCGCTGCCAGATCTTTGATTTTAACCGGATCAAGGTGAACGATATGGTTGAGTACATGCAGTACGTGGCGAAGGAGGAGAAGATCAAAGCCGATCCCGATGCGCTGACAGTCATTGCCAACAAAGCCGATGGCGCTATGCGCGATGCACTCTCCATCTTCGACCAGATGGTTAACTTTGCAGGCACCTCGTTCGGCTACAAAGAGGTGATCGAGAACCTGAATGTTCTGGATTACGACTACTATTTCCGGATCACTGAATCCTTCCTTCAAAATAACCTCATCGAAAGCCTGATGATCTTTAATGAGATCCTGGAAAATGGTTTTGATGGACACCATTTCATCACCGGCTTGAGTTCCCATTTCCGGGATCTGCTGGTGTGCAAGGACCCGGTGACCGTTCAGCTGCTGGAAGTAGGCGCAACCATTGCTGAAAACTACCTGAAGCAGTCAAAGCACTGTCCGGTCGATTTCTTATATCGCGCGCTGGACATCTGCACTGCAACCGATATATCCTATAAGAACAGCAATAACCAGCGACTGCATGTTGAGCTTGCCTTGTTTAAAATGTGCCAGATCACCGGCAAAATAGAGATACCCGATAAATCAGTTCAAAAAACAACCAAACCGGAGGAGAAAATCGAACCGGAACAGGATGATCCGCCTTCGCCAAAGCTTCAGGGGACGAAGGAAGATCTGCCTTCGCCAAAAGATGAGCAGATAGAGCCGAAGAAGGATGCGATCGAAGAGGCGGAATCGGATAATGAAGCAGAAGAAGAGGAGACAATAACCGGGGAAGAAGATGACCGGGTTGGAGAGGAAACGGTTGATGAAAATGAGCCGGATGAAATCCAGGATCCGCCTTCTCCGCCAGATGGGCGGATAAAGCGGACAAAGGATGATGTGATCAGTGAAGAGGAGGAACCCGAGCCATACAAACCGGCGACAACATCCATCAAAAATGCACTGAGCGGTTTGCATAACGTGGACAATGGTGGGGGAGAAGGCGAGTATGCAACCCCTGACCAACCCGCGGAAGGGATCACTAAAAAACCATTTGACAGCGACACATTGATCGGTAAATGGCAAACTTTTGCCGATTCTATAAAATCGGAAAAACCACGACTTTCCTCAACACTTAAAACACAACTCCCGGTGTTGGGAGATAATTTTCAGATTGAGGTGGAGATGGACAACCAGGCACAGAAGGAAGATTTTGACCGGGCAATCAAGGCAGACCTTCTTGGTTTTCTGAGAAAAGAGCTGCAGAACGACACCATCCAGATCAATGCCTATGTTGTGGAAGAAGAGAACAGCAAGAACTCCCTCTATACCGATGAAGAAAAGTTCAACCACCTGAATCAGATCAATCCAAACCTCGGAAAACTAAAACAACAATTCAACCTCGATTTCGATTAACTTTTTTATGCTGTGAAATAGGAAATTTCCGGTAATGATATATTTGTCCGGGATATGAATTTTCCTATTTTTGCTTCCAGCTATCAACTAACAAAAAAAATATTATGGACGGAAAAAAAATTACCATTCAGAATGGGCAGTTACAGGTACCCGATCATCCAGTCATTCCTTTTATTGAGGGAGATGGGACAGGCCCGGATATTTGGGCCGCATCGGTTCGGGTTTTCGATGCAGCTGTTGAAAAAGCTTACGGGGGTAAACGTAAGATCATGTGGAAAGAGACCTTGGCTGGAGAAAAATCCTACAATAAAAGCGGTGACTGGCTGCCACAGGAAACCCTGGATACCATCCGGGAGTACCTGGTGGCAATCAAGGGACCTCTGACAACCCCGGTGGGTGGGGGCATCCGATCCCTGAACGTAGCCCTGCGGCAGATCCTCGATCTCTATGTCTGCCTCCGACCCGTGAAATATTATGAAGGTGTACCCTCCCCGGTGAAAGATCCGACAACCACTGATATGGTAATTTTCAGGGAGAATTCAGAAGATATCTATGCAGGCATTGAATGGAATGCCGGAACGGATGAAGTGAAAAAAATCATGGATTTCCTGCTGAAGGAGATGAAGGTCACCAAAATACGCTTTCCGGAAACCACCTCCATCGGAATAAAACCGGTATCCCAGGAAGGGACACATCGCCTGGTCAGGGCAGCCATAAACTATGCCATTGCACACAACAGACCATCGGTCTGCCTGGTCCATAAAGGAAACATCATGAAGTTTACCGAAGGTGCTTTCAGGGACTGGGGATACCAGGTTGCAAAAGAGGAGTTCGGAGCCAAAGTGCTGGATGGCGGGCCATGGTGCATGATGAAAAATCCAAACACGGGGGAAGACCTGCTGATCAAGGATTTCATTGCCGATGCATTCCTGCAGCAGATCCTTACCAGGCCTGCCGAGTATTCGGTGATTGCCACACTGAACCTCAATGGCGACTATATTTCCGATGCACTGGCTGCCATCGTGGGCGGTATCGGAATTGCCCCGGGTGCAAACATCAACTATGAAACGGGGCATGCAATCTTTGAAGCAACTCACGGAACAGCTCCCAAGTATACCGGTCAGGATAAAGTCAATCCCGGGTCGCTGATCCTTTCGGGTGTAATGATGTTTGAATATTTAGGCTGGCAGGAAGCCGGAGAACTGATCGTCAGTGGAATAAAGGATGCCATTAAAGCCAGGCGCGTAACCTACGATTTCGAGCGGCTGATGCAGGGTGCAACGAAGCTGAAATGCTCCGAGTTCGGAGACGAGATTATTAAGAATATGTAGTTTTCGAGTAAGGCTAAGGTGGGAGAGGATGAGTACGCAGTCTGCAGTCTGCAGTCTCCAGTGAAATTGCCAGTATAGCACCAGATCATAGTTCAATGATTCAAACCAATGTAGAGACGTTAGATCTTACATCTCTACGTTGAAAATATCCTCAAAAGCCTGGGATTTTATGCATTTCAAAATCCGGGTCCATCTGCTTTGTTATTCAAAAGGAAACTGCTTCCTGAACCAGAATGTGTGAAACTTCAAATAGAACAATTTTTTTTTACTGAAAACTGTAAACTATAAACTGTAAACTAAATAAACCATGTTATCAAAAAAAATCGAAACAATCTGCAATAAGCAGGTTGAAAAGGAGGGATACTCATCCCATTTATACCTGGCAATGGCTGCCTGGGCAGAGAACAAAGGGTATGCCGGGGTTGCAAAATGGCTGTATGCCCAGGCAGATGAAGAAAAAATGCACATGCTGAAATTCATCTCCTACATCAATGAAAGGGGAGGTCGTGTGGTTATTCCCGCTTTCAAGAAACCGCCCGAAGAGTACACGGGCATCAAGCAGATGTTTGCGGATATCCTGAAGCACGAACAGTACATCTCAAAATCCATCAACGATATTGTCGCACTCTGTATGGTAGAGAAGGATTATACAACCCACAACTGGATCCAGTGGTTTGTCGCCGAGCAGATTGAAGAAGAATCTTCCGTACAGGCAATCATTGACAAGCTGAACCTGATTGGTGACAAGAACATGTACATGTTCGACCGCGATATCATGAGCATGCGGGAAGAAGAATCCGCTGAAGAATAGGGATGAGGGAGTACAGTGTACAGAGTTGATAGTGAGACTTTGGGAGGAGGAGAGGTGAGAAGAAAAAGGTACTCGGTACTTGGTCCTCGGTGCTCGGTAAAAAAAAGAGATGATGTGACTGGGGGACTGTGTGACGATGAGACAAAAAGAGTACAGAGTTCAGGGTTTAGGAACTGAGAACTGGGATTGTCCCGGGATCCTTTGGGAGACTCCTACGGAGAATTACCATTGAATTACTATGGAATTACTATTGTCCGAAGGACTCTTAAAAAGGTGGCATTGCCATGTTCCATAGCAGATGCCTTCGGTAGAATGCCTGAAATGCATAAAAGAAGGCTAAGGAATAGTATCATAAAAAGCCCCAACCATGTAAAATAATGCCTTACAATAACACAGCGCTCAGGATTAACGTTATTTCACATGGCCAAGGGGTCGTAAGATAACAGCCCAGGGTGTCCTTGCGATAGCATGGTTATTTGTTAAAAGTTGTGCCATAGGCCCGCCTGCCGGTCGGGCAGGCATCCCTGGATAAGTTAATTGAGACATAGCCCTTTTTTTCGCCCTTCGGGCGATAAGGAATGCCTTTGGCAGAGGATCCTCGAGAAAATAAGTGATCCACCGAAGGCGGACAGAGTTTCTCGTGACTGGGAACCGAAAACTGAATTTCCCCTATGCAACCTTTGGGTTGTTTCCAGCGTTTAACTGAACAGTATGATATCAATTTTAGAAATGACCATTTTCACCATGAAACAACAGGCATCTTTCCTGATCATCTTAATGATGCTGCTCTTTACTGCCTGCAGCGAGGACGATGATCTCACGGTTGTACAAGACCCGGTAATTGACCATTCCTGCATTGACCTTGATGTTATTCCCTCCGACTGGATCGCTGCCGCAAAATCAGATCTTCACATTGCTTACGGTCACACCTCACACGGCAGCCAGGTTACGGATGGCATGACAGGACTGGTATCATTCAAAGGCAATACCTATGCCTGGAATAACGGGGGAACCAACGGGGTGTTGGATCTGCATGATTATGCTATGACGGGAGATCTGGGTAATCCTGACCGGACATCATGGGCTGACAGGACAAGAACGTACCTGGCGGAAAATACAGATGTGAATGTCATCATCTGGTCGTGGTGCGGACAGGTATCCACGGCTACGGAAGCCGATATAAACACCTACCTCAACCTGATGACAGGTCTTGAAGAAGATTTTCCAGGCGTCACGTTTGTCTACATGACCGGACATCTTGACGGTACGGGACTAACAGGCAACCTCCACCTTCGAAATGAACAGATCAGGGATTACTGCAGTACCAATAAGAAATTCCTCTATGATTTCGCAGACATCGAATCCTATAATCCTGACGGGATGTATTTTGGTGATAAAAAACCAAATGATAACTGTGATTATGATAGCGATGGTAATGGTACGGTGGATGCCAACTGGGCTATTGAATGGCAGAATACGCACACCCTGGGTGTCGACTGGTACAGTTGCAGCTCAGCGCACAGTCAACCGCTTAACGCCAACATGAAGGCCTATGCCGCCTGGCATCTCTGGGCACGCATCGCAGGGTGGAACGGGAAGTAAAGCCATTTTTTCGCCCTGGCGGGCGATTGAGGTATCGGCTAATTATCTACAATGCAATCTTGAAGGGTAACGAATCGAATGATTGTCTGGTAGATGATATCTTTTTTTAATAATAATTATTTGTATTTTACCTCCAACGGCCTGTCTGCCGGAGGCAAGAGCGTCATATTGCAGCCCATGGCGACCCTGTGAAATAATCCTTCGTACTTGCACTGCAAATAAAGAAATTTTTTTAACTGAAAACCAGGGGCCACAGCAACCACAGATAAAATGAACTCCCCCGCCTCTGCTTGCTGCCAGTCTACTGTGCCTTCTCTGTCATTAGGGGATTTATCAGAGAATAGCCAGGAACTATCTGAGAGGGACGATTGGGGATGATATGAATGCTATTTTATCCACTGCAGCTTTTAATTTCAGAAGATTGCTCAGGGTAATTGAGCAACAAATAATTCTCGATGATTGAATTAATAAAATGAATTTTATTGTAAACAATCATATTATATATAAATTGGTAGCAGAATATATGTCAGGCCAATGAATATGAATTACGACAATCCATGCACAAAAACGACAGTGAGCGAAAGCTGGAGACAAGTTAATCATCAGCTGTGAGAAAATATAAGCTATGCGACTATATTTGATCAATCCTTCGAACCCGCTAGTCAACATCCTCAGAATCAGGGAAAATCGCTGGAATCGTTACCGGGTGTGGAAACCGCTCAGCCTTATGGTTCTTGCAGGCCTGACCCCGCCGGAGTGGGAAATCTCGATCGTTGACGAAAACTTCGGTGCTCCGGATTATCCATCGATGCCTCTACCAGATCTGGTGGGCATCACTGCTTTCACCTCACAGGCGAACAGGGCCTATGAGGTGGCCGCTTACTTCCGGCGTCTGTGTGTACCCGTCGTCATGGGCGGCATTCACGCAACCATGTGCTTGGACGAAGCCATGGAGCATACAGACTCGGTTGTCACGGGGGAAGGCGAAGGCATCTGGCCTCAGGTGCTGGAGGACGCTCGGCATGGCTGCCTGAAACGCCGGTATGACGGAGGGCTCGCTGAGATAAGCGATATCCCAGCCGCTCGTCATGATTTGTTGGCTACAGGATATGACTTCGGAGCTATTCAGACCACGCGCGGCTGTCCCTTGAACTGTAGTTTCTGCAGTGTAACAGCGTTCAACGGGGCCCACTACCGAATGCGATCCATTGAGGACGTCGTTCGGGAATTTCAGCTGATCCGAGAGAAACGCGTACTGGTAGTGGACGATAACCTCGTGGGCACGCGTCCTGAACACATCGCCCGCGCCAAGAACCTGTTTCGAGCCATGGTGAAGGCGAAACTGAATAAAGAATGGGTCGCACAAGCCACGATCAACTTCGCCGATGACGAAGAACTCCTGGCGTTGGCTGCGAAGGCGGGCTGCCGGGGCATCTTCATCGGCTTCGAGTCACCAACGTTGGAGGGGCTTCGGGAACTCAGCAAGAAGTTCAATTTTCTGAAGGGCCGGAACTCTCGGGCCTCTGTGCGGCGCATCCAACAGTACGGAATCATGGTTGTGGGTTCCTTTATCATCGGTTTGGACGTGGATGAACCGGGCATCGGAAAACGCATCGCCAAGGCGGCCAGCCAGTATGGCTTGGACAATCTCAACACGCTGTTTCTGACACCCTTGCCCGGCACACGCCTGTGGGACCAGATGAAAGCGGAGGGCCGCATCACTCTCGATACATTCCCGGAAGACTGGAAATATTACACGCTGACTTTCCCGGTTGCCCGGTATAAGCATCTGTCCCTAGATGGTATCTGTGACGAGATGCTTTCCTGCGACCGGACCTTCTATTCTTTGCCGCGCATTCTGCGCCGGGTTTGGGGCAACCTGTGGGGTCGACGCCAACCACTGATCAGCCTGGTGGGTAATCTCTCATTCAGGAAAAATTCTCAGCTGAGTTGTGAAACATACGCGGCTTTCAAACGACACATAGGCAATAGGTGCGACTGTGTAACGAAGTTATGAAAGAAAATGGTATTAGGCTTTTTGAGAATAATTACTTCGGGAAAAATGGCCTATCGATGGCATCAAAACCGACCCCGGTGGGTTATGCCTACGTTGGATTCTTATTTGTCCGTTTTTATAATTGACAAAACAATACTCCCCCAAAAACTACGGAGAACCCGATTCTGCGTTCTCCGTGGCTAATTTCACTTTTAATACAGCTTCTTTAACGGCAATCTTAACCATTAATCTTTTTTCGAACTACCGCGGCCTGGCCTGGCAATGGAGTCTCTCATCCCGCTATCCGCTTGGGTATTCTTCATCCTCGGGTAATCCATGATACCCAGGTTTCCCTGGCGGAAAGCTTCTGCCATGGCCAGCGGGACCTGGACTTCGGCTTCAATCACCTTGGCCCGGGCTTCCTGTGCTTTTGCTATCATTTCCTGTTCCACTGCTATAGCCATGGCCCTTCTCTGCTCCGCTTTTGCCTGGGCAATATTCTTATCGGCATTCGCCTGGTCCATCTGTAAAACTGCACCAATATTTTTACCGATATCAATATCCGCAATATCAATTGAAAGGATTTCAAAAGCAGTTCCTGCGTCAAGGCCTTTTTCAAGAACTACTTTTGATATGGAATCAGGATTCTCCAGTACGGACTTATGTGAATTGGATGAACCAATGGAGGAAACGATTCCTTCACCAACCCGGGCCAGGACGGTTTCCTCCCCAGCCCCGCCAACCAGCTGCCTAATATTGGCTCGTACAGTTACCCTGGCCTTGGCAATCAGCTGGATACCGTCCTTTGAAACAGCTGTAACCGGCGGTGTATCTATAACCTTCGGATTAACAGACATCTGCACGGCTTCAAATACATCACGGCCTGCCAGGTCGATGGCAGTTGCCATCTGGAAAGGCAAATCGATATTCGCTTTGGAAGCAGAAACCAGCGAATGGACAACCTTTTGAACTCTTCCTCCGGCAAGGTAGTGAGCCTCAAGGTCATCCCTGTTAAGTACCAATCCAGCCTTTGTACCTTCAATCAGGGCAATTACAATCATCGATGGAGGGACTTTTCTCCATCTCATAAAGATTAATTGCAATAGGGAGATTCTTACTCCCGAAACCAATGCCTGAAACCATAATCCGATCGGGATAAAATAAAGGATGATCCACAGGAGGACTAACGCCCCGACAATAACTACAATATATAATCCTATTCCATGCATGTTCAATCAGGTTTTTAGTTTAACAAAAATTTTATTACTCAGTACTTTCACTGTGTGTTGTAAAATAAATCAGAACTAAACTGGGCTTATATTAAAGTTGTGATTTCATATAAAGTTACTCATTTTATCATTACAATGTTATGTAACGGAAGATAAAAAAACGGAAGGATTTTTATAACTTTAAAAAGCCTTATAAATCGCATGGATGTTATCAGCGTGGTGTTCTTTCCCGGATCGTTCGGGTTAGAACATGTGAAGGAACATTTTATCCAACCTTGAGATAATGACCGATCACAATTATCACAGAATAACACCATAAGGCATCAAAACAACAGAATTGCATTTGCATTAATAGAATACTGACAGATAAAACACCATATCATGAAAAAAATCGTAAGGTATTTCATTCAGGGATTGATCTACATTGCACCACTGGGAGTGACTGCATATATTGTCTACTTGGTCTTTACATTTATTGACCGGTTACTTGATAAATACATCGATCCCCTTTTGCCGGTCAACATCCCTGGCATTAACCTGCTGGCCGTGATACTGCTTATCATACTTGTTGGAATTATCGGACAAACCATCATTGCGAGGCCGGTTAAGTTATTGGCATCAGAACTCCTGGAAAAAGTTCCTCTGATTAACTGGATTTATGTAGCTATCAGTGATCTGTTATCCGCTTTTGTGGGTAAGGGAAAAAAATTCAGTAATCCCGTTATGGTAAGGGTAAACCACCTGTCCAATTTGGAGAAACTGGGCTTTCTTACACAGGAAGACCTTTCAAGCCTGGGAGTTAAGGATAAAAAAGTGGCTGTTTATTTTCCCCATTCATATAATTTTTCAGGAGAGCTGTTTATTGTACCCATTGAGCATGTAAGACCCCTTAATGCATCATCCGGAGACATAATGAAATTTATTGTTTCGGGTGGGGCCAGCGGATTCTAACGAAGGAGTTCAGTCGGTGTGGGCTTTTTGTGCGTTCTTTGAAAAGCTTACAAATCCTGGAGGAGAAGATTACAACCCTGGATATCACAATGGTCTAATAGGCTAAGGTTTCTACATTTGCCTCCAATCGTCGGCAAAGGCAAAGGAAAAGACTTAGAAAGCTCCTACAGAGCTAAAAATACATTCCAAGCTTTTACCGAGGCAGAAGCACCAAATTTATAAATAGCAACAGCTACCGGGTGCATTTTGAATTACACCCAAATCACTTATTTATTGATCGGTTTCCGTGTTGCAAAATCCAATCCTTTTTCTTTACTTTCATTATACAACTCCGGGTGCAGGTAATATCCCCTTTCCCCGGGTGCTTTTTCTTCTTCAACCTGTATCCTGTATTTTTCTGCATAGGGATCTTTTCTGATGCCGGTGACCTGCCAGGATACTTTCAAGCCCGGTTCACCTCCGGCAATTTCAAATTGGTTGCCGGATACTTCCGAGGAAATATAAAGGTTTGGTCCTGGCCCTCCAATGGCTGTGAGCTGATAGCGGAATTCCATATTCAGTTCTTCAAACCAAACGGGAAGTTCCACAATGGCTTTCCCGGCTCCATTCAGCACTACGATCCCATCATACAGGTTTTTCATATCCGGGCTTTCAACAAATGAATGGGAGAGGTACCTGTTTTTCGGATCGAGGGGATGATCGATCTTAAATGATCCGGCACTTTTTGAAAGTGTTCCCGTAACGTGCACGTTTCCTGCAAAATAACCTGCATATGCTACATCTCCGCCGCTTGCTGTTCCATAAATCCCATACCTGGTACCTGTGCCGCTGCCATATGCCTGACCATATACACCATACCCTGACACCGATGCTGTATTATTGACACCGTATACTCCTATGTACTTTCCTTCACCCTGTACCCCGATTCCATAGTAATCGGTAACAGCATGTTTTCCGTATATTGCCGGATTATCATTTGATGCTGTATTATCCTCTACATGAAGGTTGTAGGTTGGTGATGCAGTACCAATCCCAACCCGGTCGGCAAAATAGTTATGTTGACCTCCATAACCCCAGCTGAAATAGGTTCCATTGTACCATAATGCCTGGGCTGAATTGACAAACAGTGCTGATGCCCCAAGAATACCCTTGTTAAGATTTATTGCACCGGCAACATCCACTTTGCTGACAGGTGATGTTGTGCCAATACCTACATCACCATTGTTATTCACATATACTGCATCAACCGGGGAACCATCGGCAGCATCAAGAGAATGTCCGTCACCTGAACCCCCGGTAGCAGTGATCCAGTTTGTCCCTGCTCCAGTACTGGAAAGCACCTGCCCTGATATCCCGGCGTCCCCATCATCGTCATATACGGTTCCTGTTACTTGAAAACTGCCGTTAATGATCAGGCTATTGGAACTGAAGTCACCAAAAATCAGGGGGTTAGCGGTTGAACTGTTATCGATATAAAGTTTGTTGGATCCGGTTTCGTTGGATCCGGCATAATTACCGATAAAAATATTCTGGCTGCCTGAACCGTTCGAATATCCTGCAGCAAATCCCAGGTAGACATTGGAATTTCCATAGGAATTCTGATGACCTGAATAACAACCCAAAAACACATTATTATCCCCGTTAACACTATATACGCCACTATTGCTGCCAATAAAAACGTTTTGATAACCCGGGTCATTCATATATCCTGATAGATTGCCGATAAATACATTATCGTATCCGGTTGTATTCCTGTACCCGCTCCAGGTACCCAGGAAGGTGTTCATATATCCATTTGTGTTTTTATATCCACTTTTCGATCCTATAAAAATATTATAATCACCATCAGAATTAGAAACTCCACTCGCCCTGCCCATGAAAATATTCAATTCCCCTGTTGCATTGTTGAAACCACTGCTATCACCAATAAAAACATTTTCAAATCCAGAACTATTGTTATACCCGGCATGGGTTCCAAGGAATACGTTTTTGTTACCCGAGAGGTTATTATATCCGCTTCTATAACCCAACAATACATTATTACTTCCCTGTGTATTTGAACGACCTGCTTCATAACCAATAAATGAGTTGTAAAGTCCTGCAGTAGTAGCACTACCACTCTCATGCCCGATAAAATAATTATCCTTTGTCATATGCATAAAACCAGTAGCAGGTGCTTTAGTGACCGGGCTGTAACCTCCTACAGCAAATCCTCCTTTTGTTCCTTTTGTTGATTCGTTATCAACGTATACCCGTGTACTGTCATCCGTAACACGCAGGAATTCCCTGGTGATACCCTTTGTCAACGGACTGTACCCGCCAATAGCAAATCCTCCTTTGGTTCCTTTAACAGTTTCGTCGTTGATATAGACCCTGACACTATCCGGAGTAACCCGCAGGTACTCCTCTTCGGGACCCTTAAACGGTCGGATACCACCGATTGCAAATCCGCCCTTGGTTCCTTTTGTTGCATCACCATCGACATACACACGAACACTGTCCGGGGATACTCTCAGGTATTCGTTTGTAATTCCCTTTGTCAGAGGGCTGTATCCGCCCACGGCAAATCCTCCTTTCGTTCCTTTTGTATCTTCATCGTTGACATATATCCTCACACTGTCGGGTGTGACGCGAAGGTATTCGTTGGTTATGTCTTTTGTTGCCGGGTTAAATCCACCAATGGCAAATCCCCCTTTGGTCCCTTTTGCTTCTGACTCTTCAACATAGATCCGAACACCCTCAGGGTACACGGCAAAGACCGTTTGTCCGTCCTGTCGTTTCACCTCAAACAGGGGTTCATCGGGTACTTCCAGCCCGTCACCCTGCACCTCAAGCTTTCCCTGTGGGGATGTGGTTCCAATCCCTACATTGCCGCCCAGGTAATAAATGGTATCACTATTCTCCACCCAGTAGTTTGTGTTGTCGAGGTAGCCTGAGAGATCAATGGTACTTCCGCTATTGGTCAGGCTAAGGGTATTTTCGGTTAGATTAAGGTCCTGGAGCTCATTGGAAATATCACCATCAACTTCTATGAATTCTGTAAGATATCCAACTGTAGCATGATTGCCCCAGCTAAAAGCATTATTCCAGTTAGTAATATCACTGGATAAAATCCCGCTTGCCACATGTATGCCGAAAACTGGATCTGTTTCATCCCTAAGTGAACTAAGGTCTACAGGTATGGTTCCCCCGGCATCGGTGATCTGGAGGGTAGTTCCTGCCAGGGTTGCACCTGTGTTCAACTCGTTGGCAGGGTCCGGATCGGCATCTTCGCGATAAAGTGACAGGTCGACCAGTCCCGATCCTCCTTCGATGGACAGGACATCTCCTGTCAGGTTTAATCCCTGGTTGTCGGTATTATCGAGATAATAGGACAGGTCGATGTTATTCACCCCGTTATCGATAGTCAGGATATCCCCTGACAGGTTCAGGTCCTGGTCATCGGTTGCCGGATCTCCAGGATCTCCTTTATCTCCTTTTGGCCCTTGCGGCCCTGCAGGTCCTTGTTCTCCCGGGATACCCTGGGTGCCCTGTGGTCCCTGGTCCCCTTGCGGTCCCTGGTCTCCCTGCGGTCCTTGCAAACCCGGATCTCCCTGTGGTCCCTGCGGTCCCGTCGGTCCCGTTGCACCTACAGGTCCCTGCGGTCCGGTATCTCCCGTATCCCCTTTCGGTCCTTCCGGTCCCTGTGGTCCGACCGGTCCCTGGAGACCCTCAGGCCCTTCAGGTGCCTCAAATTCTATCCAGTTAGCCAGATCCAGGTAGGGTTGTGTTGTGGAAGTATAGGATGGAGCACCCTGAAAAATCCACATCGTATTGATCAACGGATCATCTGTGGAACGGTCAAACACATAATCCCCTTCGTTCACTATCATCCCGTTGATCCATGCACCACGGTTGGTCAGACCTGTTCCCGGATCTCCCTTGTCTCCTTTCGGACCCTGTGGTCCTACAGGTCCGGTTTCCCCGGTATCTCCCTTGTCCCCTTTATCTCCAAAGGGACCCTGCGGTCCGGTCTCTCCGGTCGGACCGATCGGCCCCTGATCACCCTGTGGGCCCACCGGACCGGTATCTCCTTTTGGCCCCTGGATACCCTGGAGTCCCTGCGGACCCTGTGGGCCCTCGTTGCCCTCCTCTGCAAACAGGGCAAACGGAACAGAGAGTAACTCTGAAGTGCCCATCGGAATAAAAGTGGCATCAACCTTAATGGAGACCTCCAGGTAATGTGCCCCGGTGCTCCACTCGATTTCACTGAAGGTTGCTGCTGATCCCGAGCCCTGCTGGGCATTGGGATCACCGATCTCCAGGGTAAAGAGTCCGTACTCATTGGTTGTTACCGTATGGGTCTCTTCCCATGCCAGGGTACCGCTCTCGCTCCCTGCCCGGATACCGATCTTCACATCAATGGACTGTGAGGCAAGTAATTCTCCTCCATCATCCCGGGCAACGGCTTGGTAGTTGAAGCCTTGTGGTGCCTGAGCTAGTGCCTTGCTCAGGAAGATAAAAGATAAAAGTAAAAAGATAAAAGTTAATATTCTTCGTGGAGACACAATTAAACCTAGTCTTAGAGACAACATGTTAAAAGAAAAAGAGTGATGAATAAGGTTTAACTGCCTGAAAGGCAGGAGTGATGCCCTGCCTGCCGGCAGGCAGGAGTGAAGAGTGATGAGTAAAAGTAGTATTCGTTTCATGGTTATTGGATTTATTTGATCTTAGATGAATAAATAAATATACGATGTAGATAGATACGAGTCAAGAGGAGGGGGGAGAATATGTGTGAGAGGTGAGTGATGAATGATGAATGATGAATTAGCATAGAGAAGTGAGCAGTGAACAGTGAGCAGGAAAAATGCCTTTCCCAAAGGTCCGAAGTACTCCTTATGGACCTTCGGGGCAGTTTAAGGTTCTCAGTTTTTTCTATTTGAAGGGTTTTATCCACCGGGCGGACTTCAGCCGCCAGGTGGAGTAACGTATCCGTCTGACGAAGGTCACGTACCGATACGTCTGACCGGGTGCATTTTGAATTTAAAGTGGATAAATCAAATAAATCATATACCCAACCTATTAACTATTAACACATAACTATTAACTGTTCATGTTTATTTTGTACATCCTTTCTCTTACCTTGTCAATAGTCACATTCCAGTAATTGCCCGCTGGAAAAAGGCTAACGTTGTCATGATAAGAAAGAGAATCACAGAAACGATCAGCCAAATTTTCCCGGAGAGGGAGGCGACGCCTAACATCCCACCAGTTCCTCCAAAGAAGAAGATTAGATAGAAAATAACCATCCAGGTTACCTTTCTGAATTCCAGTTTGAAAATGTAGTCAAAAAATAGTACAATGATCAGAAATGAGATCATTAAACCGATTTGAACATAGTAAATCGGTGGTCTTTGAAATTGTTTTGCGGTAAGGATAAGATACGACAACGGTATTGCCGTAATTATTAGAACAATTCCAAGCCAATATTCGATTTTTTGATGACCCGTTAACCTGAATACAAAAACCAAGCAACAAATAACAAGAATTGTTGCCGATAAGCTTGAAGCGAATAGATTTACTTTATTGATCTCCATTTTTTTTAAACACCATGATATAGCACTGCTCATATCCTTCATAATTCCGGGATATTCGCCTGAGTTCAAAACCGCAATCGATTATATCAGAGATCTCTTTTTCAAGAGGTGATGCGTTCCATCCATATTTTTGTCTGATTGAGTTCAGGTATTCATAATCATCATTCTGGGGATTGATGACATAAAACAATCCATCGTTTTTCAAGTTTTCCCGAACATCCATAATGAACTTCCGGGGTTCCTTAAGGTACTGATATGTATAGATCATCAGAATTTTATCAAATGTACTATCAGGTAAATTGGTTGTGGAATCCGTTCCGTTTATTGCTATAAACCTGTTTGTGAACGGAGCACCATTGACTTTCTGGTAAAAATCGACCACTTCATCAATGGTTTTTTGATTACAAACAGATGTGTCTATATCCTGAATATAAAAGGTTAAACTATCATTGAAAATGGATAACATTGCTTCAATATATCCGTTGCCAGCACCTATATCCGCTACTACTTCACCTTTCCTGAACATCATAGTATCAATACCCCTGTCTTTGAGCATATTTTTTATCTCTTCCTTACTGGAAAAAAATGGATAGCCATCGATTGGCTGCATTGAACCATTATCAGCATCATCATCAACAGTTTTACAGGCAGATATAAGACAAACTATAATTGTAATTACAATGATGCTTTTTCTTTTTAATAAATGCATAGCTCATGTATGTTTCTTCTTACTAATGTTACTCGCATACAAGACGTGCCCGCAGGGCATGTCCCCAAGGGCGAAGCGACCAAGGGAAGCGAAGTTGTATGCGCTGTTATAAGCCATTGTATCATAATTTTGAATAATATCACTATTAATTATTACCATATTTTAGGAATAAGCCTGTATTTTACTTTTTGTTGATATTCATCATATCCTTTAAGATCTCTAAGTAACATTTGTTCCTCTTTTCGAATACGAACTGCATAAATGAATGGTACAAATAATACTGGAATGAAACCTATCAATGAACCCAATGTAAGAGGAATACTAATACTCATAATGATACCACCCATATACAAAGGATGCCTTACAAGCATATAAGGTCCTGTTGTAATAACTTTTTGGTCCTTATGAATCCGGAGCCCTTTTGATGCAAAGGAATTTTCCCGCATCACAAAAAACAATATCAAATAAGAAATGGTCAAACAAGCTAAACCGACACAAGACAGAAAAAAAGGAATCTGACTCCAACTAAAACGGTAGTCAAAGGCAGGTAAAAGAAGAAGAACTAAGAATAGGATTCCAATTAGTGCTATGGTAAAATTATCCTCTTTTTCAGTGGAGAGCTTGCTTCGCTTTTCTAATGTAGAAGGATCTTTTATAATAAAATAAATGGAATTAAGAAGAAGGTATATAACTAAAGAAGCAATGAACATCCAACCATTAATCCAATGAAAATTCCCTGCAGGAAGAAAAAGCAATGCACCTAAAAAAACAATTATAAAAGGAATACTGAAAATATTGGTAATAATTAATCTTGCTCGTTTCATAATTATTTCCATGTCTTAATATATATAATCATGACACAGTGGCTTATATAAGTGCACAAAGGCATTGCTTTCATACTCATAAATAAGGAAATGGCCGTTTGGTTTGTATTATACAAGGCAGTGCCTTGTCTCTACGGGTTCATCTAATCTTATCTTTCGTCATTCCGGATTTTACTGTGGACTTTTCCCGTAACCCTTAACTCGTATCGTGAAACTGCTCACCTCTCCTTTCTCGATACTCATCACGCGTCACTCGTCACTTTGTACCCAGCAACAAACACAATTAACCATTAACGATGTTATGATATTTATCATTTAACGATTAACATGCTATTTACTTACCTTTTCCCAGGCAACCCGGTTCAGCGCCTCCATCACCTTCTCCTCCAGTTTCTTCAACGCCTCCGGGGCGCCGGAATAGTCTTTGATCTTTTTCTGTCGGCTACCATCGGAGTAATGGATCCAGGTAGTCGGCAGGTCTGTCCAGGGTTCGACATACTCATCCTGCAAGGAGAAGAAACCGGCTTCGTCAAATGAAAGCCGGAGCTGTTTCAACTCCTTTCGGGATAGCCTGCCGGTATACCGCCCGATCTTTTCCACATGCTCCTTGCCCTCATAAATGACCTGCCCGTTGGTGTAGATCGCTGCTTGAAAAACCGGACAATCCCCCATGCAAGGAGTGGTTTCTATTGATATGACGATATTCTTTTCCGTTAACCCCCTCTGGCTCGCACAGGAGGAGAAAAGTAAGATCCCAAGGATCAGGCTAAGGATTGTTATGCTGTTTAAGGTCCGGTTCATATGGTAAAGGTAATAAGATTTGTTGCAACACGTGTCAAACAATAGTCATACGTTTGTCAAACAATGGTTATTACTCATCCGCCTACCGGCGGACTCGTGAGCTCACTTCGTTCGGTTCAATAGTCATATGGTTTATGTGGAAGCGGCTAGCCAGTGATTGTTGAATTTGGAATGGGTCGTTCCAAATTGTCCCAAGTGGTTCCATGTTGTTTTGTCAAAAACATTCAGGATATGTTATTTTTTCTAATTGAAGTTTGGCATTTGCCGGTCCATGGAGCGATTTCCTGTTGAAGCGCTGAGCAGTTGACCGTTTGTTTGGTGCAATTCAACAACGGGGCTGTCTCAAAAGCCAAATTTTTAGTCATCCTGAACTTGATTCAGGATCTTATACGATTGATTATTAATATGTTGAGATTCTGAAAAAATTTCAGAATGACGATCTTTGGGACTTTTGAGACAGCCCCCTATTTATTATTATACCTTATACCCCGCCGGTGTATTTCATGGATTTTGATTTCACCCAGCAACCCCGCCCGACCGTCCGAACGGTTCATCCGGTCGGGAACGACGTTCAGTCGGGAGGGCAGCAACCAGCTTTGCCCTCCGTAGTTTTAACGAAGGAGGTAACGAGGGCGGATCTCACCACTTTTACCCAGCACCTGTTTCCTTTTCCCTCTCATCGTCTCCTTTGCCGAAGGCACGCTCACATAGTGATCTTCCGTTGGAATGACTATGCCACCTTTGGGACTATGGCGCATCCAAAATACGTCTCTTTCTCCTTAGCCTTCGCCTTAGCCTCTTATTACTTTTATCTTTTTACTTTTATCTTTTATCTTGCAATTATTTTTTCCGTATTTTTGGCTCGAAGATTGAAGAGATAACAGGCATGAAGCGAAACAGAGATATTCTGACCGGGATTGTTCTGCTGGTTTTTGTGATCGCAGGAACCAGGGAACTGCATGGACAGCGCGTTCCCGAGGGTGAACGATTGAAGAGCAACAGTGATCTGATCGTACGAAGCTGTTATGCCGGTAATAATCCGAGAAGGATATACATCCCGCCGCCTGAACAGTTCTACAAAGCCAGGGAGAAATCAAAAGGGGGCAGTACCATCAAGGTAAAAACATACGATTTTCCCATTGAAGCAAAAAATGCATATCTGTTTGCTGTAGCTATCTGGTCAACCCTCATTGAATCCCCGGTGGATATCAATGTCACTGCAACATGGTCTAATTTAGGAAGCGGAACCCTGGGAAGCACCTATCTGAATCCTTCAAACATTATTCGGGGCAGTACCGTCGGAGCGTATGAAGCCAATGCACTCTATCCCATCCCCATCGCTGAGAAGATGGCAAGGAGGGAGCTGAATGATCCGGATGATTTTGAGATTGAAATGGTGTTAAACAGTGACCAGGACTGGTATTTTGGAACCGACGGAGATACACCGGTGGATCAATTTGACCTGGTAACGGTTGCCCTTCATGAAATGTGTCATGGTCTTGGATTCTACAGCACCATGGGGGAGTATAACGGAAATGGATATTGGGGGTACACTTCGGGTTTAACCATCTATTTCGACCATTTCATTGAGAATGGAGGGGGGCAGCAGCTGATCGATACTGCATTGTTCGAGAACCCGTCCGCAGAACTGCTGGATCAGTACGAAAGCAACAACCTCTATTTCAGCAGTCCCATTGCACGCATAGCTAATGGGGGCCAGGCTCCCAGGTTATATGCACCCGGGGAGTTTGACCCGGGATCAAGCATTTCGCATTTGAATGAAGGAACCTTTCCCGGTGCAAGCCAGAACGCCCTGATGACCCCGTTTATCAATAGAGGGGAAGCGATACACAACCCGGGACCGATTGTCCTGGCCATGTTTGCTGAGATCGGATGGGTACACACCTACATTGAACACGACACACTGCTGGATGTGGAGAACCTGGAGGAGCCCTTTACCGTCACGGCAACGATCACCAGCGATACATCCATCACGTCAGATGGCGGGTATGTCTATTATTCAACTGACGGTTTTGCCACGCATGATAGCATCATGTTAACCGAAACCGGAAACCCGGATGAGTACACGGCTGATATCCCGGTTTCCGATACAGGAATATATGTTTCTTATTACCTTGCCGTTACCGATTACTTCGACCGCATTTACCGCGATCCGGCGACAGCACCGGAGATAAACCACCGTTTTTTTATTGGTAAGGACACCGTGAAACCGGTCATTGAGCACGAACCGGTTCCCTACATGCTGCTAAGCCAGGATTCCCTGAAATTCAGGGCTGATGTGAGGGATAACCTGGGAGTTGATTCGGTCTATATCGACTACCTGATCAATGAAACAGCGATGGATCCGGTCACGATGCCGGTTGCATTTAAGCCCACATACCAGGGATACCTGAATTTTGAAGGGGCAACCCTTGCCGTGGGTGATACGATACGCTACCGCATCACAGCGGTCGACGCTTCGGCCTCAGGGAACTCGGCAACCATTCCCGATTCAGGATATTATGTTTTTACCGTTGAAAAGATTAATGACCCGGTGGATGCTTATGAGAATGATTTCGATGGAGCAGCGGATGATTTTCTAAAGAACGGCTTTTCCATTGATTCCCCGGCCGGTTTTACCAATCCGGCATTACACACCCGGCACCCTTATGAACAGACCGGTGATGCCAATAAGTCAATCGAATACGAAGCGATCCTGACCTATCCGATCATCCTGAAAGAGAGCGATGCCTGGATGGCGTTCGATGAGATCGTCCTTGTTGAGCCGGGTGAGACTGGAACGGTATTCGGCGATTACGAGTTCTGGGATTATATCATTGTGGAAGGATCAAAGGATATGGGATCGACCTGGTATCCGCTATTTCCGGGTTATGATTCCAGGATAAACACCCTCTGGCTCTCCACATACAATTCGACCCTGAATGATGGTAATTCAGAAGCACTGGGTGCTTCAAACATGTACCGTGAGCGCATGATTAACCTGCTGGCTGAAGATGAATTCAATGGGGGAGAGGAGGTCCTGATCCGTTTCCGCCTCTACTCGGATGCTTTTGCATATGGCTGGGGCTGGGTGATTGATAACATCAGGATCCAGGGTGATCTGTCGGGCACCGGGAACGATCTGTTTGTGGATCATGATATCCGCGTTTTTCCAAACCCCGTATCCGGGATCGTCACCCTTGAGGGGCGCCTGGAACAGGGCATCCAGGGTGTGAACGTGATTATAACCGATATTCTTGGAAGAGAGCTGTTCAGCAAGGAGTTCAGAGTGACCGGCGAAACCTTCCAGGAAAGGATTGATCTTTCCGGGAATGACCCCGGTATCTATCTCATCACCGTTTCATCGGGAGATAAAATGGCTCTCCTGAAAATAATAAAATCGAATTGACATTTCCTTTTCAACACATCTTCCTGCATGCCTGCCGGGTGAGCCTGCTGGCATAGAAGAAAGAAGCATTCACCCCTTTTTATTATCCGTTAAAATGAGTTAAATTTGCACCCTGTTAACATCAGACGAAAAAATCCCATATATAATGAGCATTTTAAATGGTTTTCTGGGTAAGATCCTTGGAAATAAAGCAGAAAGAGACCTGAGGCAGATCAGCCCGTACGTTGAGAAGATCAACCTGGAATATGAAAAGATCACCGTTTTATCAAACGATGATCTTCGAAAGAAAACCCTGGAAATAAAGGAATATGTTCGCAACAGCGTCCAGGAAGAAGAGCAGGAAATTAAGCAGTTGAAGGAGAAGCTGGAGGCGGAAGAGACGGGTATGGACGAGAAAGAAGAGATATACAACAGCATTGATAAGATTGAAGCAGCGATTGTTGAGAAGCTTTCAGAAGTGCTCGATGAGGTCCTGCCGGTTGCCTTTTCCATTGTAAAAGAGACTGCCAAACGGTTTAAAGAGAATGAATCGGTGGAAGTGACTGCTACCCAGTTCGACCGTGACCTGGCAGCAAACCGGGATAGCATCATCATTAAAGGAGATAAGGCCATCTGGAAAAACTCCTGGATAGCAGGGGGCAACATGATCACCTGGGACATGGTACATTATGATGTACAGCTCATCGGGGGAGTGGTTCTACACGAGGGGAAAATTGCTGAAATGGCAACCGGTGAAGGGAAAACACTGGTCGCCACACTGCCTGTATTCCTGAATGCGATGACGGGAAGGGGTGTTCATATCGTTACCGTGAATGATTACCTGGCGAAACGTGACTCGGAGTGGATGGGACCACTTTTCGAATTTCACGGCTTTTCGGTGGACTGCATTGATAAACACCAGCCCAATTCCAGCGATCGCAGAAAAGCATATCAGGCTGACGTAGCCTATGGGACCAACAATGAATTTGGCTTTGATTACCTGCGGGATAATATGGCGATAAACCCCGAAGACCTGGTGCAACGGAAACACAACTATGCCATTGTGGACGAGGTCGATTCAGTCCTGATTGATGACGCCCGTACACCCCTTATTATTTCGGGCCCCACACCCAAAAGCGATACCAGCGAGTTTGATGAGCTCAAACCCAAAGTGGAAAAACTGGTGAGTGCCCAGCGAAAACTGGTCAACCAGGTGCTGGCAGATTCTAAAAAGCTTATCGCTGATGGCGATAACGAAAAGGGCGGATTGCTCCTGCTGAGGGCATTTAAAGGACTTCCGAAAAACAGCGCGCTGATCAAATTCCTGAGCGAGGAGGGAATGAAATCGCGGATGCTGAAAACGGAAAACTTTTACATGCAGAACAACAGCAAGGAGATGTACAAGGTGACGGATGACCTCTATTTCATCATCGATGAAAAACAGAATACCATCGAACTGACGGAGAAAGGCATCGATCTGATCACAACCTCCTCTGAAGATGCCAGTTTTTTTATCCTGCCTGACGTCGGTGGAGAGATTGCTGAAATTGAAAAGTCGGACATCCCGGAAAAAGAAAAATTCAAAGCCAAAGACAAGCTTATCCAGGATTATGCTGTCAAATCAGAGCGGGTGCATACAATGAACCAACTGCTGAAAGCATACAGCCTGTTTGAGAAGGATGTGGAATACGTTGTCATTGAAAACAAGGTGAAGATCGTCGATGAACAAACCGGGCGGATCATGGAGGGCAGAAGGTATTCGGACGGATTGCACCAGGCGATTGAAGCGAAGGAGAGGGTTAAGGTGGAAGCTGCCACCCAGACCTTCGCCACCATCTCCCTGCAGAACTATTTCAGAATGTACCAGAAGCTTGCCGGAATGACAGGAACCGCTGAAACAGAAGCCGGAGAACTCTGGAACATCTATAAGCTGGATGTAGTTGTTATTCCTACGAACAGGCCGGTTATCCGGGATGACCGTGAAGACCTTGTGTACAAAACAAAACGGGAGAAATACAACGCGGTTATTGATGAGATCGTCAACCTGGTGAATAACGGGCGACCGGTACTGGTGGGTACAACCTCCGTTGAGATCTCCGAGCTGCTGAGCAGGATGTTGAAAATGAAGGGGATAAAGCATAACGTGTTGAATGCCAAACTCCACCAGCGCGAAGCAGATATTGTTGCTGAAGCAGGGAAAACCGGAACAGTAACCATTGCGACCAACATGGCAGGGCGTGGTACCGATATCAAGCTGACCGAAGAAGTAAAAAAAGCAGGTGGTCTGGCTATCGTTGGAACGGAAAGGCACGAATCCCGAAGGGTTGACAGGCAGCTTCGCGGCCGCTCAGGAAGACAAGGAGACGTGGGCTCATCCCAGTTTTTTGTCTCGCTGGAAGACGACCTGATGCGCCTGTTCGGATCGGAGAGAATTGCCGGTATCATGGACAGGATGGGACTGAAAGAAGGGGAGGTGATCCAACACCCGATGATCTCAAGATCCATCGAACGAGCACAGAAAAAAGTGGAAGAGAATAATTTCGGGATCCGGAAAAGACTCCTGGAATACGATGATGTGATGAACTCACAACGCGAGGTGATCTATACAAAAAGAAGGCATGCCCTGCTCGGTGAACGGCTGGAAGTGGATATCGCCAATATGATGTATGATGTTTCCGAAAACCTGGTTGATGAACACCATGGCGTTGGAGACTTTGAGAATTTCAGCTTTGAGCTGATGCGTACCCTCTCCATTGAGTCCCCCATGCCGGCTGAAGAGTTCCTGAAGGTTAATCCCGATGAGATTGTTGAAGCCATCAACAATGTGGTGATCGATACCTATAGCCGGAAAGAAGAGGCGATAGCAGCACAAGCCTTTCCGGTAATCAAAGAGGTGTATGAAAAACAGTCGCACGTATATGAAAATATTGTCGTCCCTATTTCTGACGGAACAAAAGTGTTCCAGGTGATTACCAATTTGCAGAAATCTGCAGAGACGAAAGGGAAGGAGCTGGTAAAATCCTATGAGAAATCGGTAATCCTGATGACCATTGATGAGGCGTGGAAAGAACACCTCAGGGAAATGGATGATCTGCGTCAATCGGTTCAGGCGGCAACCTACGAGCAGAAAGACCCGTTGCTGATCTATAAATTCGAATCCTTCGAGTTGTTCAAAATCATGATAAACCGGATCAACAGGGATGTGATCGCAACCCTGATGAAGGGACATATACCCATCACTGATCCGAACCAGGTGCGTGAAGCCGAACGGAGAAGAAAATTGGATATGAGCAATCTCAGGACCACAAAAACCGATGTTCCTTCCTATTCTGAAGGTGAATCAACCGCAGGTGGTCCCCCACAACCGCAGAAAGCCCAACCCGTAAGAGCTGATAAGAAGGTTGGAAGGAATGACCCGTGTCCCTGTGGAAGCGGGAAAAAATATAAACATTGTCATGGCAGAGCGGGAGGGACAGAGGCTACGGCACCACCGGGAAGATGAGGGGGAATGATGAATGATGAGTGAGGCATTAGCATAGAGTATGGGGCAAGTGGCATAGAGTAGTGAGAGGTGAGTGACTGTGTGACGAAGTGACTGAGAGACGGTGAGTCAGAGAGGAGAAGTGTGAAATAAATGGATAAAGTTAGTGGGTTATTAAGTTATTAGGTTATTAAGGTGTCTGAATGGAAAACTTGAAAATTGGTGGCAAGGTATTAAACAAAAAAATCAGACAAATACCTTTAAATCAAAGGTTTACATCGATGTACTCAATAACTTAATAACTACTAACCAAATGACTTTTTTCAGGTGCTCGGTTCTCGGTAAAAAAAAAGATGATGTGACTGGGGGACGGAGAGACGATGTGACTGTGAGACTTTGAGACGAAGAGAAGTGAGTAGTGAGTTGTGAGAGAGTGCCGCCTTTTCAACTATTGTAGAGACGCCCAACCTGGGCGTCTTAATATCCGGTTAACCAGAAACATCAGGTTTGTTTTTTTTTACACGAAATGTCTCGTAATATATCAAGGGGCTGTCTCAAAAGTCCCAAAGATCGTCATTCTGTCCGCCATCGGCGGATCAGAATCTCAACATATTAATAATCAATCGTATAAGATCCTGAATCAAGTTCAGGATGACTAAAAATTTGGCTTTTGAGACAGCCTCTTGAGAATGTCCTTAAAAGGAAGGGATTTTATTATTTCGGATTTCACCCAATTAACAATTAACTGCCAAAGGCAATCCCAATTTTATTTCCGGCTAACTTCGATCTCTTCAACCAGCCTGGAAATGTTAGAGTAAGTCCCCCGGCTGACAGGAGTTAACGGAAGCCTCAGGTAATTCTTGACCAGACCAGCATTTGCCATAACCGCTTTGATCCCGGCTGGATTTCCCTCAACAAAGAGTGCCTGGATAAGATCCGTAAACCGGTAATGAATGTCCCGGGCAGCATCAAACTTGCCCGCCAGCGCAAGCGTGACCATTTCTGACCATTCCATCGGATAGGCATTGGCTAGTACTGAGATAACACCATCTCCTCCGAGGGCGATCAGCGGAAGGGTTGTAGAATCATCGCCGGATATAACCAGGAAATCATCCGGCCTGTCCCGTATGATCATGCCCATCTGTTCAAAATTTCCGGAAGCTTCCTTAACGGCAACAATCGTTGAGAAATCGTGCGCAAGTTTCAATGTCGTCTCTGCTGTAATATTAATGCCAGTTCTTCCGGGTACATTGTAAACAATAACGGGGACGGGTGAATGTTCGGCAATGACTTTATAATGCAGGTAAATCCCTTTTTGTCCCGGTTTGTTGTAATAGGGAGCAACCGACAAGATTCCATCGATACCCTCCAACCGGCATTTTTTAATATTTTTTACGATATCCAGGGTGTTATTTCCTCCTATTCCCACAACGACAGGTACCCTGTTATTGTTGACTTCAATCACACAATCGACTACAGCCCGTTTCTCTTTTTTTGCCTGTGTGACGGATTCTCCCGTTGTACCCAGAATAACCAGGTAATTGACTTTGTTTTTAACCAGAAAATCCACCAGGTTGCTTAATGATTGAAAATCGATGCTGGAATCACTTTTAAACGGGGTGATAATGGCTACGCCTGTTCCGATAAACTTTTTCATGGATGTATAGCAATTTTATTGCAGCAGTGTTGACGATAATTCAGGCCTGTTGATCACTTCCAGGTAGTGTTTGACCTGTTCGATGAAGTAATCAATCTTTTTTCCTTTATCGATGTGTATCATGAAGTCATAGAATCCTTCGGTGCTCGTAAATTTACCCACCTTGAAATGTGCATGAGATATAGCGATGAGAAACTGGCATGGAAACTCCTCAACCAGGTTAAGGTCGATTAGAATATCAAAGTTACTGTTAACAAACTTCTCCACATCTTCAGATACAGGTCTGTAATACCAGTTGATATTCTTCTTCATGATGAAGTAAAAATCTTTCTTGAAGAGGTATTTATCCGGCAGTTCCTTTGAATGGACATATCCAAGCACATGGGTATTGATCCCTTTCTCCTTCAGAAATTTATAGAATTCCAGCACCCGGTCGAAATTTTCTTCCCTGGTTCCGTCAAACAGGATACCAATTTTTCTGGCTGTTGTTAAGTTATAAACTCTCTTGGTTCGCTGGAGGTTTTTAAGATTTTTGCGAAGAACCAATCTTCCAATTCCGAGTCTGATATTTGAAAACAGTTCCACTTTACAATATTACTAAAAAATGCTGTTGGATTTTCTACCGGTTGTTATCTTTTTTCACCGGAAAAATTAATTGTTCGTTAAAAAATAAAGATTGATTAAGACCGACAATACAATAAAACGCAATGCAAATTATTATACCAACGTAGAGACGCCATGCATGGCGTCTCTACATGTAAAAATTTCCAATTCATTATCAGAATTGTAGTTTGACGTCTGACATCTTCCGGTCCATTCAAGGTTTTCCTACTAAATAACGAAGCGGTTGGACCGTGTATATTTGTTCGTATTAGCCACCGACGGCAGTCGGTGGTTATTCATTATTTAACTCCTTCGGAGTTTTTATCCTCAATCGCCCGAAGGGCGAAAAATCCGCCTTTGGGAAATTGCGTTAAAAAATTTTGCGAATGAATCGTTAATAAAGAAAAGCTGTCTGAGCCCTGACATCTTATATCTGCATGTGCAGATATTCAGGGCGAGTTCTTTTCTTTTAGAGGAATGAGCAAAATGTTAGCAAATTTCCCAGAAGCGGCGATTTCTTTGGTTACTTTCTTCATCATGGGAAGAAAGTAACCTGTTCGCATCGGGAGCGAACAGTGAAAATGACTTGCCCTGTGAAATAATGCTTCGCATTATCATCTGTGCCGCTATTTCACTGGGCTAGCGGTGGATAAAAAACTGGTAAAAAAAGCCTGGAGCTATTTGGTCTATGGGGGAATTTCCCGTTGGGGAATTCAGTTCCCAGTTCTCGGTTCCCGGTCCCGGTTTGTTCTATTGTGCGCTTGGAGAATTACGGTCCATGAAGCGCCTTCCTGCTGAACCGAGCGAAGCGAGCTCACGAACCCGCTGTAAAGCGGTGAGTAATACCGGGCAGTTGGACCGGTGGTTAAGGGATTCAACTAACTGTTACTATCCGTCAGACGATTCCAAATCCTCATACTATGATTAAGCACTGGCAGATGCGTTGGCAAGTTCATAGTATGAGTTTATTATTCGTCCGACGAAGGGCATTTATCCACCAAGCGGACTTCAGCCGCCAGGTGGAATTTCCAGGGGGAAAATTCTTGATGGGCAGGTTCAACGAATCATCTCCAGGAACTCCTTTTCAGAGATGATTTTTACGTTCAGTTTTTCGGCTTTTGACCGTTTGGCTGGTCCCATATTTTCACCTGCCAGGAGAAAGTCTGTATTTCCGGAAATTGATCCCGAGTACTTTCCCCCGTGTTGTTCAATCATCGATTTCAATTCATCACGGCTGTGTTCCTGGAACGTTCCGGAGATCACAAATGTCTTGCCGGATAGTTTATTTGACCTGTTTTTGAGTTCAGCCTCGTTGATCTCGAACTGCAAGCCTGCTTTTTGCAGGTTGTTTATTAATTCCAGGTTTTTAGTATCGGAAAAGTATTGAATGATGCTGTTTGCGATTCGTTCACCGATTTCAGGGACGGATGTCAGTTCTTCCAATCCGGCATTTTTCAGAGCATCGATAGTAACGAACCGTTTGGCGATTGTTTGGGCTACTGTTTCTCCGACATAGCGAATGCCCAGTGCAAAGATTACCCTGGGAAATGGAATTTTCTGTGACTCGCGGATGCTCTTCAATATCCGATCGGCTGATTTCTCACCCAATCTTTCCAGGGGGATGAGTTGTTCTTTTTCAAGGCGGTACAGGTCACTCACGTCGTGTACATACCCTTGGTTAAAGAGCAGGTTAATTGTTTCCTCGCCCAGTCCATCGATATCCATTGCACGGCGGCTGATAAAATGTTCTATCCGTCCCTTTATCTGGGGAGGGCAACCGATCTCATTCGGGCAGTAATGGTTTGCCTCTCCTTCATAACGTACAAGCGGTGTACCGCATTCCGGGCATATTTCAGGAAACTCAACCGGCAGGCTATCTGTGCTCCTCATCTCTTTGTTAACGCCTACGATCTTAGGAATGATCTCACCACCTTTTTCAACAAATACCCTGTCTCCTATATGAAGGTCCATCAGCCGGATCTGGTCTTCATTGTGTAACGATGCTCTTTTGACCGTTGTTCCCGCCAGCAGGACCGGCTTCAGGTTCGCTACGGGTGTGATTGCACCGGTTCGTCCTACCTGGTAATCGATGCTGATCAGGTCGGTTTCGACCTGGTCTGCCTTAAACTTGTAAGAGATAGCCCACCTTGGAGATTTGGCTGTGAATCCGAGCTGCTTTTGCTGGTGCAAAGAATCCACTTTAATCACAACTCCGTCAATAGCAAAGGGAAGCGACTTTCTTTTTTTATCCCACCGGTCAATAAAGTCAAAAATCTGTTCGAGGTTATCGCACCGTTCCATGTATGCAGAGACCTTGAACCCCCAGCTGCTTGCTGTTTGTAAATTCTCGAAATGGCTGTCAGAGGGCAGGTTGGTACCCAGAAGAAAGTATAAATAGCAATCCAGCGGCCGGCGTGCCACCAGGGCGGATTTTTGCATTTTCAGCGTTCCGGATGCTGCATTCCGTGGATTGGCAAAAAGGTTTTCTCCACGATCTTCCCTCTCCTGGTTTAATTTTTTAAATCCTTCGCTGGATATAAAAACCTCACCCCGGATCTCAAACTCTTCCGGATAATCCGTGCCCCTCAACCGGAGAGGAATGCTTTTGATGGTCTTTGCGTTTGCTGATACAATGTCGCCACGAATACCATCCCCGCGGGTTACTGCCTGAATAAAAACACCGTTACGGTAGGTTAATCCTATTGCAGTCCCGTCGTATTTCAACTCACAGGCATATTTAAAACGGTCACCGATCATTTTCCTGATCCGCAGATCGAACTCCTTTAACTCATCACGGGAATAGGTGTTCCCCAGTGAGAGCATCGGATATTTGTGTTCTACCTGCTCGAACTCTATGTTGAGATCACTGCCTACACGCTGAGACGGGGAGTTGCTGTCATGAAATTGAGGAAACTGTTTCTCCAGTTCAATCAGGTCATTCATCATCAGATCAAATTCAAAATCACTGATTTCAGGTTGAGCTAAAACATAATAGTTGTAATTATGTCTCTCAATTTCTTCTCTTAGTCGTTTAATTCTTTCTTCAGCAGATCCCTTATCCATAGCAAGGCAAATGATTGCAAGGTTGACATTGTTCTACGTATAACAAAATACGGAAAAGTCAACCAATTTTCAAGGGGAAATGGAAAAATAAAAATTGAGAATCCCAAAAGAGCAATTAAAAAAACAGTATATTTGTTCAAGCAATGGTAACAGGAAGAACTTTCGAAATTCCTGTTAAAAGGGAATCAGGTGAAAGACCTGAACAGTACCCGCTGCTGTAAGTTCCGGTCCCATTGTATTTCAGGGGCCAGGATCTTTGAAAACTCGAGACCACTTTCCACCAGGATCACCGCGGTGATCAAAAAAGGTGGGGGGGAAGGTAATCAAAGATCGGAATAAGTCAGAAGACCTGCCATTGTTTAAAATATGTTCGGGATTAAACAGATTGGGTATCTCATTGAAAAAGCTCATCTTACAATTAGCCCTTTTTCCCCTGGTTTCCCTGCAATTATTGGTTTTTGCAGGTGATCCCGACACGTTGCTTATTGCCCCGGTTACGATTACAAACCCCAGGGTTACCTTCTTTTCGGAAGATACCAAATGTGTATCCATCGACTCACTTGAACTGGCAAGGAACTTTACAATGAACCTCGGTGAGTTTCTTGCGCAGCATTCAACCTTGAGCGTGTCGAGCTATGGAGGGTTCAATTCACTCACCTCAATCTCATTCCGGGGCACTGGATCCAATCATACACTCGTTACCTGGCATGGATTCCCTGTCAATTCACTGACAACGGGCGGGGTGGACCTCTCCCTGATACCGGTTGGGATCTTTGATAAGATCAGCCTGGTATATGGTGCCTCAGGATCACTCTATGGCAGTAGCTCAATCGGGGGATCAATCATGCTGGAAAACAGGACGGACTGGACCAACAGACTGAGCGGGGGATTGAGTACAGGAATAGGAAGCTTCGGCTACCGGAGGTATGGATTGGAATGTGCTGTTGGAAATGACTGGATCCAGTACAGCATTTCTGGATTTTTTAACCGGTCTGACGATGATTTTTGGTTTACAGATACCCAGAAATCAGGGAATCCGAAAGTGCAACTGGATCACAATAAGCTGGTATCGTACAGTGTCCTGCAGGACCTGCAGGTGAAGCTTCCGGGAAATAACACGCTTGGATTGGGAATCTGGTATCTTGAGAAAGAGAAGGAGATCCCTGAGATCATGGGGTCGTATGGCGTTTCAAACCAGGTACAAAAAGACAGCCTGCTGAAAGGATACATTCAATGGAACAAACGGACAGCAAGATCAAACCTCATTATCAAGTCCGCTTACCTGATGGACTTTTTGAGATATACAGATAAGCTTGATGCAGAAGACGAGAATTATATCATTGATTCAAAAATAGAGAGCCACCGGTTACTGAATGATGTAAACCTGAAAGTATACCTGAATCATTTTGTGTCGTTTGATATAGGAGGCACATTCAGTTACCTTACCGTTCATACCAGCAACTACCGATCCGATCAGGGTGAAATGCAGGGAGACATTTTCGGTGGCATCAAGGCTCAGCTGGGCAATTGGATAACGAACCTTACGTTACGGAAAGTTTTCACACCCTATAAGGATCCCGGTTTACTCTATTCTGCCGGCATAAAGGTATCCTCGCATTCAAAGCGGGTTACCGGAAGGGCGAACCTGTCTAATAAATACAGAACACCCGGTTTTAATGAAAAATACTGGCAACCCGGAGGGAACAGGGATCTGAAACCTGAAAAGGGATGGGGTCTCAATCTGGGGGCTGAATGGCTGACCTGGAAATCGGATGACGGAACAGGGAATCTTCGCATTGATGCCGATGCCTATACCTCACACATTAACAACTGGATTCAATGGGTACCTTCAGAGGTAAACGGCATCTGGAGCCCGGTAAACTACAAGAAGGTGTGGACACGGGGTGTCGAAACCTCGTTGATCCTGGATAAAAAATGGGGGGGATTTTCCTGCAAGTTTACAGCCGGATATGACTGTACACGCTCAACAACCGAAGATTCATCAGATGGTTTGAGCCAGCCGGGTAACCAGTTGAAATACGTCCCGGTTCATGCAGTGAATGGATCCCTGAGAGTACAGTATAAAGGAGTATATTTTGTGTTATCCAACCAATTTACGGGTGCCCGGTATACCACCGAGGAAAACGATCCGTCAGAAAAAATGGATCCGTTTAACCTGAATAACCTCCTGGTCGGAGCTCATTTTGGTCCGGGAGATCAGGTCACGCTTCAAGCCAGGATAACCAACCTGTTTAATATCAACTACCATGTTTTGCGTTCCTATCCCATGCCCGGAATGGGGTTTTATGTAAATGTGGCTTTGAATTTAAAACAAGATAAAAGATTAAAGTAAAAAGATAAAAGTAAGTGAGGCGATGAGAAGTGAGAGGTGAGTGGAAAAAGGAAACGTTCAACATTTGCCAAAGGCGTGCCTATGGCACACCATTCCATTATCCAATATCCTATAACTTATAACTTATAACTTATTAACTTATAACTTATTAACTTATAACTGATAACCATCATGAAAATCACGTTTCAATTTTGCATTTTGTTTTTGTTCATTGCCGTTCTGGCTGCCTGCTCAGAGGAGGAGAACAAACCAACAGACACGGGATTTCTCCATGGACTCTATATTGTTAATGAAGGGAGTTTTCTGAGTAATAACGGCTCTATCAGTTATTACGATCCCGATTCGGCAAAGCTGGTGAATAAACTGTTCCAAACCATCAACCAGAGGATTCTTGGCGATGTGGTGCAATCCTTTGGAGTGGCTGATGATAAAGGATTTATTGTAGTCAACAATTCACAAAAGGTTGAAGTGGTTGATATGGAAACATTCCTCTCCATCGGTACCATTACCGGGACCGATTACCCCCGGTATTTCCTGAAAATAAACAAATCCAAAGGCTACCTGACGGATGGTTCATTTGAAGGCAACGTACTCGTAATTGATTTGCACTCATTAACTGTTAGTGACGAAATAACCGTTGGCAACGGACCTGAAAACCTGATACGATGGGGTGATAGAGTATTCGTGGCAAACAGTGGCGGGTGGACATACGATAATACAATAAGCGTTATTGATGTTGATGCTGATGTGGTTACGGACAGTGTCGTAGTAGGGGACAATCCGATTGATCTTGCTGCTGACAGGAACGGTGATATCTGGATTTTATGCAAAGGGAACGTGGTGTATGATCAGGACTGGAACATCATTGATGAAACCGATTCGGAGATCTATGTTATCAGCAGTGATGACCTGTCGGTAACAAAATCATTTGCTGTTGGACAAACGGGGGACTATTTCAATCCGGTACGGTTAGCTTGCAGTCACGATGGCAATGTTATCTATTACCTGGAAGCAGACGGGATCTATGCAATGGATATTTCAGATACCAATCCCCCCGGTTCGCCATTGATCGCCAGGTCATTTTATGGCATCGATGTTGATCAGAATGATGGAACGATCTTTGGATTATCTGCCAATAACTTCACAGCAGACGGTTATTTGTTCCGTTATACCTCTTCCGGTGTGCTGATCGATTCATTGAAGGTAGGTGTTGGCCCAAATAGTGTAGTAACCAATTAGGTTACGTCTTGGATTTGAAACATCCAATCATAATCATCCAATGACTGTGAAGAATTGGAAATAATTTCAATCTTTGTATATAAACTATTCTAAAGAATCATTCTATATTTCCTTGAAGAAATCCGGTTCATATGGTCTCTATCGAGTCAGGTTGATGATCCTGTTAACCAGTTTTTCACTATTTGCAGGCACTATGGTTGTACAGGCTCAACTGAGTTACTCCGGAAGGCCCATTTTTGCAGGTCAGACAACAGAGCATAATGTACCTGTCATCACCCTGCCTTCTTTTGATGAAATGGCATTTCGGTATGAGATTGAAAAAGGCAATCCCTGGTTTAAAACACTTCTTTTTGCACGTGACTTCAAGGTTTCGTATCACACCGGTAATTCCGGTCTGTGGATCACGACAGCCGATGGTTACAGCATCTGGAGATTGGGGTTTTATTCACCGGGAGCCCGGTCCATGGCAGTTTCATTCAGCACATTTGATATTCCTTCGGAAGGAAAGGTTTTTGTCCACTCCCGGGATGGCACGGAGTGGTTGGGAGCATTCACCCGGCGAAGCAGTGGAAGGAATAATGTTTTGAGTGTTGCGCCTGTTACAGGAGATATACTTTTCATTGAATTCCAGGTCCCCACGTCCAAGGTTCAACAATGCACGTTAACTGTAGGCATGGTATCCCATGGATTTGATTATCCTGCCGGTGAAAAGATCAAAGCTGATAGCCTTGCGCAATTTTCCGGATTCTGCCAGGTTGATATAAACTGTCCTGAAGGATATGATTGGCAGGTTGAAAAACGTGCTGTTTGCCGGATACTCTTACATAAATTTTTTGTATTGCACCCCGGAGATACTGTTCGCTGGATGGAAATTTGTTCAGGTGTCCTGGTAAACAACACACGAAATGATAATCGGCCCTTGTTGTTAACAGCCAACCACTGCATAAAGAACGGGTATGAAGCAGAGAATGCTGTTTTTTTCTTCGGATATGAAAGTCCCTCGTGTGACGGACCGGATGGATCGAACAAAAACTCCCTGTTCGGTTCAACTCTTCTTGCCACATCTGACAAGATTGATTTCGCCCTGGTTGAGCTGGATCAGGATCCACCCTTTTCCTATGAGCCCTATTTTGCCGGATGGAACCGCAGTTCGACAGCTCCTCAAAGAACAGTCTGTATACATCACCCCCAGGGAGATGTAAAAAAAATTGCGCTGGACAATGATCCCCCGTTCATTTCCACGTATTCCGGATTTGATGACGAATCCTGCTGGTTGATTGACCGCTGGGAAGCAGGAACCACAGAATCAGGATCATCTGGTTCTCCACTTTTTGGTACGGATCATTATGTGATCGGGATCCTTTCCGGAGGGTTAGCCACCTGCATTAATCCGGTAACGGATTATTTTTCCCGGTTTTCTGTTGCCTGGGATAGCTATCCTGATTCCCTGAGCCAGCTTAAATACTGGCTTGATCCCATTGGCAACGGAAGGGTTGCCATGCCGGGTCAGGATCCCACTCGTACTCCAGATGCAACCCTTACGATCTTTCCCAATCCTACCAAACGGGATGTAACCATTGAGTTCAGGGATTCGAGGACAGAGGTTGAGCTCCGTATTTATGATCTTTCCGGCCAAATGTTGTTTATTTCAACAAAATTTTCGTGCGAGCCGGAAGCCTGGCTCAATATCTCCTGGCTCCCTGCCGGCGTATACATTATCCGGATAACGGATGGGAATTCCGTATTTACCAGGAAAATTGTAAAAATAAATGAGTAACCCCCTGAATAGAAAGATGAAGAACGGGGCATCACTATTTTTATTGGTTAACCTCCTCCTGCTGGCAGGATTATCCTGTACCCGGCATGATGGTGATCGGGGAGCAGAAAATCCTGCCGATAGTGTTCGAAATTCTTCGGGCATTCACTATGCAAAAGGCTTCACCATAGAACAGTTTGACGATTACAAGCGTATCACCGTTCATAATCCCTGGCAGGGAGCGCAGGATATCATTATCCGGTATTATCTGGTGAGTGAAGGGAAAACACCGGAAGGATTGCCGGAAGATGCCCGGGTGATAAAAACGCCAGTCCAGCGATTGATCTGTATGTCTACCACCCATATCGGGATGCTCGATTTTGTGGGTAAACTGGAAACCCTCGTGGGTGTATCCGGCAGAATGTACATCAATCATCCCTGGGTAAAAGAGCAGCTTGAAAACGATCGGATCATCGACATCGGGTATGAACAGAACATACAATATGAAGAGATGATCACCCTGAAACCTGACCTGGTGATGACCTATGGCATAGGGAGCGAAGTGGCAGGGTATGTAAATAAATTGCATGAAGTGGGAATCCCGGTTATCATAAATGGTGATTACCTCGAACAAACACCGATGGCAAAAGCCGAATGGGTGAAGGTTATTGCTGCACTGTTTGAGCTGGATGATCCAGTGAACCAAAAGTTTGAGCAAGTGGCGGAAGAGTACCGGAAGGTAAAAATGCTTGCCACGGATGTGACAGCACGGCCGAAGGTGATGATCGGTCTTCCCTGGAAAGATACATGGTATATTCCGGGTGGCAACTCGTTTGCCGCCAATTTTATACGGGATGCAGGTGGTGAATACATCTGGGAGGATAAACATTCTGTTGAAGCCATTCCCTTTAACATCGAAGCGGTTTATGAAGCGGCAAAAGATGCAGATATCTGGATCAATCCCGGTATAGCAGAATCGCTGGAAGATATCGTTTCCGTTGACGAGCGATTGGTTAATTTTAAACCGGTTCGCGTGGGTTCGGTGTACAACAACAACCGCATACTGAATGATCAGGGGGGAAATGATTACTGGGAGTCCGGGATCATGAATCCCCAGAAAATCCTGATGGACCTGGTAAAGATCTTTCATCCCGGACTGCTCCCGGACCATCAGCTGGTATACTATCAGAAGATTGAGGCGGGTGATCAATTAATACAGCTTTATTGAATGTTTTTCATACGATTTATCTATGAAAGAATTTCCCAAAGGAAAATTGGAAGCGGTGAGTATAACAAGAAAGCGTGGTGCAATGATCTTACCGGTATTGATCCTGCTGATGGTATGCCTGTTCCTGCTGGATCTTTTTCTCGGATCGGTGCGGATTTCATTTGTGGAAATAGTTCGTGCCCTGTTCACCGGCTCTGGCGATCCGGAATACAGCACCATCGTTCTTCAATTCAGGTTACCAAGGGCAATAACAGCCATTGTCGCTGGTTTTGCCCTGTCGGTTAGCGGGTTGCAGATGCAAACGGTATTCAGGAACCCCCTTGCCGGACCGTTTGTCCTCGGCATAAGCGCTGGAGCAAGCCTTGGAGTTGCCATCCTGGTTATGGGGCTGTCAGCATCAGTTGTTTTTTCAGGATTGTACGGTTTTGGCAACTGGGCGATTGCCCTGGCAGCATGGATCGGTTCCGGGATTATTCTTTTCCTTGTACTGGCAGTATCCATCCGGGTCAGGGATATTATGACCATACTGATTTTAGGTATTCTGTTTGGCAGTGCCACATCGGCAGTAGTCAGCATACTCCAGTATTTCAGCAGTGAAACCATGTTAAAAGCCTTTGTGGTCTGGACCATGGGAAGTCTGGGAAACGTCTCTATTTCGCAACTCCGGATCTTATCCCTAACCACCTTTGCCGGAATCCTGATCGCTGTTGGGATGATGAAGAGCATGAACCTGATGTTACTGGGTGAAAACTATGCAAGCAGCCTGGGATTGAATATCCGGTGGTCACGATCCATGATATTCATCAGCACCAGCGTACTCGCCGGAACGGTAACGGCTTTCTGCGGTCCCATTGCCTTTATCGGAATTGTTGTACCGCATATCACACGCATGGTATTCAAAACGGCAGACCACAGGGTGCTGGTACCGGGAAGCATGGTTACCGGAGCCGTGTTGCTGCTTATCAGCGACATGATTTCGCAACTTCCGGGTTATGATGTTACCTTGCCCATAAATTCAGTTACTGCTTTGCTTGGGATACCCGTAGTGATTGCTATTGTGATCAGGAGCAAAAAGATCTCTGCATTTGTATAAATAATGGATGACAGCAACGATATATTAAGAACAGTTGAATTGGAAATCGGATATCCGGGGAAGCAGCAATTGCCGGTATACAGCAACATCAATGTCAGTGCTGGCAGAGGCGAAATCATCGCGGCACTCGGACAAAATGGTATTGGTAAAAGCACCCTGTTGCGAACGCTGGTGCAGTTGCAAAAACCGATGGGAGGCGGCATTTTCTTTAAAAACACCGATTTGTACCAATACAAAAGAAAGGAATTGGCCCGATCGATCAGTTTTGTATCCACAGAAATCATTCAGGTTAGTAACCTGACACTCTTTGACCTTGTCGGATTGGGTCGTTTCCCGCATACGAACTGGCTTGGTCGACTCACGGAAGATGACATTCACCTCGTCAGGGAAGCAATCCACCAGGTAGGCCTGGAAGATATGATGAATAAGAATATCAATGAAGTATCGGATGGTGAGCGGCAGCGGGCGATGATCGCAAGAACACTGGCACAGGATACGGAGATCATTGTCCTGGATGAGCCAACGGCTTTCCTCGACCTTCCCAACAGGTATGAAATTGTACACCTGTTGACTGAACTATCCAGGATGAAAGGCAAAACCATCATCTTTTCAACCCACGATCTGAACATTGCTATCCAGGAAGCCGATAAGGTATGGTTGATGTTACCAGATGGCATTATTACCGGATCTCCGGAAGACCTCGTATTGAATCATTCCTTCAGCTCTATCTTTAAAGAAACAAGGTTGCAATTTGATGAACAAAAGGGTGAAATCCGGATGAACAGGGAGACGGGAAAAATGATATACCTTGACGGTGAAGGAATAACCGGTATGTGGACACGCCGTGCCCTGGAACGATTGGGTTACAGCCTTTCTGCAAGAAACAGTTGCGACACCTGGATTCGGATTGAGCCCGGGAAGGAAAAACCAACCTGGATTGTTGAAAAAAGAGGTGAAATAGTTGAATGCAACTCAATATACAACCTATCTTTGCGTTTAAAGCTTGATTAACCGGATAAAAAGTAAACTCATGTTAACCGTAAAAAAGATTGTTTCCTATTTGCTTATCTTCCTGGTTCTGGTTTTTACTGTCATTGCTATTCTTGGAATCTGGGAGGTTATCGATCTGGATAACGTGCTACGAAAAATCATGTCCTCTCTTATCGTAATCTTTGCTGCAGCAGCTGTTGTGTTGTTTATCTTTGCCGTCCTGATTAAGGAACCGGAGAAGGGGGAGTAACGATCGTTATAAGTTATACGTTATATGTTGATAAGTTATTAGTTGAAAACAACTTATAACTAATAACTAATAACTTATAACATAAAAAACATAGGGATAACTGCAAGAAAGCAGGAGAATTAGGAAAGCCCAAAAATCCTAAATCCTACAATAATGTTTCCAACATCTTCCCCAGGGATTCCACGCTGATCCTTTTGGCAACAATGACCTTCTGTTCATCCAGGAGATAGACCACCGGTGTGCTGTAGATATCGTAATAGAAGCGGAAATAGGTATTCTGGGTTGGGTCATGTACATTGATCCAGTCAAAGCCATTCTTATTCAGGTAATTGAGCCACTCCTCATCGTTATCCTGTGTATAAACAGCAACTACTTCAAGGCCTTTCTCTTTGTATTTTCGATAGATATCATAGAGTGCCGGTGTTGCTTCCTTGCAATGTCCGCAATTCGGTTCCCAGAAATAGAGCACGGTATATGTGGCATCAATTTCATGGAGTGACACCCACTCTCCGGTACTGGTTTCCATGATCAGATCCTTTCCTGTTTTGCCGATCAGGTTCGGTTTAATTTTGCTGACACGATCTTCCAGGCTTGCAAGAAAGCTGGAATCAGCCCATGTTGCTTCTCCGGACAGGTAATATTTTTCCGCAAGATCAACATACACCGCATCCATTCCCATGATGTTGCTTTGAAGAAAGTTGTTTATCAGGAATACGACAACAAATTGAAAGAATTTTTCATTTTCCCTGCTTCGTTCAACCAGTTTATGAATGGGTGGAATAATGGAATCCGGTCGTTGAATCAATATCCGGTTTACGTACTGGTCAAGCTTACTATGAACAATGGGTGTGCGAAGCAGGCGCTCATCTGAAAATTCAAGGTTATCCAGAAAATGATCCCTGTTGTACAAATAGCTCAATACCCATTTTGCTGAATCAATGTTTTCAATTCCATCAGGAACCTCAAAATCCGGCATTTCCGGATTACGAAGCGCTTTAACCAGATGTCCAAGGAACGTATCGTTATTCTCCCGGATCAGATTGTCCCAATAGTGTTTAATCTGGTTATCAATCTCCTGAAGCTTCCCATTGATCGCCTCAACAGAATCCGGTAAATTCTTGTATTGCTCCCTGATCTTCCGCAGCTCATTAGCAACTGTTTGATGTTCCCTCATGAATTTCTGATAAGCCAGAAAACTGGAGTTTTCATCAGAGTCGATAAATTTCAATGAGTACAATGGATCTGCAATATCCGTCATGATCGAAAAATTCTGATCATCGCTAATGATAAATTCGATAAAATTCATACCAGGAAAAACAAGCAGGTAAACTCCTCCTGGAAGATCTTCATCCCCACTGTAGATGACTTTTCCGTCGGAATTGAGGCGGATTGTATCCTTTACATATTTCTTGTCAGCGAAATGATAACCGATAAAAATGGAGGTGTCTGACAGGCCTTTGATCTGGATGTCAATGGTATAACCTTCTCCTTTTACAACGGCAACCATCAGAAAAAGAAAACCGAATAGTGTGGCACAGAATTTCATTCGTAATAATTTTTGCAATTAATGTCTCCAAAGATGATAATTAACCCGTTGAAATAACAGAATATTGAAAGAATTTTACAAATTTTATAAATTTTAGAAAAACCAGGATCTTTTTCTAAACAGCAATCACACCCAGAATAGCATGCTATCAATTTTAATACCAGTTTTTAATCACAACATTGTTGATCTTGTCAATGACCTGATAAAGCAGGGGAAAGGATTGAACATTTCATTTGAGATCATTGCGCTGGATGATGCATCGGACGCCCGGTTTATTGATCAAAACCGGGTTGTCGGGCAGTTTGAAAATGTCACATTCGTGACACAGAACAGCAATATCGGGAGGGCGGCAGCACGGAACCAACTGGCCCGGCTGGCAAGATACCCCTACCTGTTGTTCATCGATTCCGATGCCTCGGTTATTCATGATCAGTACCTCAATCATTACCTGAATTACCTGAATAAGGGTGCAGTTGTCTGTGGAGGAACGACATATCAACCTGCTCCTCCGGAAAAGAAGGAACTCCTCTTTCGTTGGAAATATGGTAAAACCCGGGAATCACTGAGTGTAAAAAAAAGAAATAAAAAACCGAATGCCGGATTTTCTGGATTCAACTTCATGATCGATAAGGATCTGTTCCTAAGCATTCAGTTTGATGAAAAGCTGAAGCAATACGGACATGAGGATACCCTTTTTGGATATGAACTGGTAAAGCGTGGAGTGAAGGTAGTTCACATCGAAAATCCATTGCTTCACCTTGGATTGGAACCGGACCATCTGTTTATCGAGAAAACAACAGCCGGGTTGAATAATTTGTATCATTTAACAATGCTGTACAAAGAAAGCAGGGAATTCATCAACCAGGTCAGACTGCTGAGGGTTTTTTACCGGTTGAAAAGAACCGGTCTGCTGAATCTTCCGGTACCGGTTACCCGAAAACTGTCAAGATGGACCGAAAGAAGACTGATCTCATCCAGACCGAACCTACTGTTGTTCGATCTGTATAAACTATTGTATTATAGCTCTCTCTATTGTTCATAATATATTATCTTTATGGCTTTCAGGAGGATCAACATCAATAAAGGGGAGAAATAAATACCGGTATGGAAAACAGGTTAGCCAAAGAAATTGCAGATGCTTTATCCCAATTATATTCGGTCACTGTTGATGAAGAAGAAATTCTTATCCAAAAGACCCGCAAGGAACACCGGGGTGATTATACCCTTGTGCTGTTTCCCCTGTTGAAACTGATCAGGAAATCTCCTGAAGCAGCTGGATCAGAGATTGGTAATTTCCTGAAGGGGAAGGTATCGGAAATTCAAAATTACAATGTGGTCAAAGGATATTTGAATTTCGAACTTTCGAAGGAGTACTGGCTGGATATTTTTAAAAACAGGATTACTGCAAAAAATTTTGGACGAAAGGAGAGGAGCGGCGACTCAAAAACTGTCCTTGTAGAATTCTCATCCCCAAACACCAACAAGCCGTTACATCTCGGGCATATCCGGAACAACCTGCTGGGACATTCCATGTCTGAGATCCTTGAGGCAGCAGGAAACCGTGTTGTAAGGGTTAATATAGTTAATGACCGGGGCATACACATTTGCAAATCCATGCTGGCATGGCAAAAATGGGGAAAGGGTATTACTCCTGAATCGTCCGGGAAAAAAGGGGATCACCTGGTTGGGGATTTTTATGTCATGTTTGAGTCAGAGCTTAAAAAACAGGTTGAAAAACTTGTACAGCCCGGTGAATCATTGGAAGAAGCCCGGGTGAAGGCTCCCCTGATGGATGAAGCCCAGGAGATGTTGAGAAAGTGGGAGGCGGATGATCCTGAGACGGTTAACCTCTGGAAAATAATGAACCAGTGGGTATATGATGGGTTTGATGTAACCTATAAAGCCCTTGGTGTCTGGTTCGATAAGATATATTATGAGTCCGATACCTTCAAGCTGGGGAGAAAAATTGTCCTGGATGCTCTCGGGAAGGGAATCCTGGAAAAAAAACAGGATGGGTCAGTCTGGGCAGACCTTACCTCAGACGGGCTGGATGAGAAAATTCTTCTCCGGTCCGATGGTACAGCCGTTTACATCACCCAGGACCTCGGTACTGCAGTATTACGATACAAGGAGTATCAATTCAACAAACACATCTATGTCGTAGGCAATGAGCAGAACTATCACTTCCAGGTTCTCGCATTAATACTTTCAAAAATTGGCTACTCCTGGGCAAAGGACCTGTACCATTTATCGTATGGCATGGTTGAACTTCCCTTTGGTAAGATGAAGTCAAGGGAAGGAACAGTCGTTGATGCGGATGATCTCATTCAGGAAATGATCGATACTGCACGGGAGATGTCAAAAGAACTGGGGAAGCTGGATGGATACCAGCCGGAAGAGAAAAAGAAGATTTACAGAATGATCGGGTTGGGTGCATTAAAATATTTTATCCTGAAAGTTGATCCCAAAAAGAACATGACATTTAATCCGGAGGAATCCATTGATTTCAATGGGAATACGGGCCCATTCGTACAATATACCTACACCCGGATTCAGTCCGTACTTAAGAAGGCAAGAGAAGCCGGGATGCTGGATGGCTGCCATCTGAATGTGGAAGCGGATCCTCCTTCCAAGGAAATTGAACTGATCAAGCTGCTGGAAAATTTTCCTCATGTTGTTGGCGAGTCAGCAGAAACATATAACCCGGGCTTAATCGCCAACTTTTGTTATGAGATTGCACGTGAATACAATCAGTTTTACCACGATTACCCGATTTTAAAAGAGCAGGATAATGATCTCCGGAACCTGCGAATAATCCTTTCTGAGACCACGGGCAATATCGTTCATTCAGCCATGAGGTTGCTGGGAATTGAAATGCCTGACAGGATGTAACAGGAGGTGTAATATTGAGCGTACCGGTTCGATTTTTCAATGGTTCGCTTGATTTTGCCGGACGGCTTCTCAGAGAAAAGGGATTTTTATTTATTTTTGTGCCAACGAAAACCAACCGTAAGATATGTTTGAGAATTTGACAGACCGACTGGAACGGTCGTTTCAACTACTGAAAGGTGAAGGGCGGATTACAGAGATCAATGTAGCAGAGACCCTGAAGGAGGTTCGAAGGGCTCTGCTCGATGCGGATGTGAACTACAAGATCGCCAAGTCATTTACGGATACGGTAAAAGAGAAGGCTCTCGGACAGGATGTTCTCTCTTCAGTTAAGCCGGGGCAAATGATCGTAAAGATCGTTCACGATGAACTCGCCCTTCTCATGGGTGGCAGCATGGAGGACATTAACCTCAAGGGCAATCCTGCCATTGTTCTTGTTGCCGGGTTGCAGGGTTCCGGAAAGACAACATTTGCCGCTAAACTCGCCTTCCTGCTCAAAAATAAAAAAGGGAAAAATCCGATACTTGTAGCAGGGGACGTTTACAGACCGGCTGCTATCGATCAGCTGAAAGTCCTGGGAGAGCAGATCAATGTTGAGGTATATACGGAAGAAGGAAATCAAAACCCTGTCAAGATCACCCAGGAGTCTATCAAATTTGCAAAAAGACAGGGGAACGATGTGGTGATCATTGACACAGCCGGAAGGCTTGCCATTGATGAAGAGATGATGAAGGAGATTGCATCGGTCAAAAAAGCGATCGATCCGCAAGAAACCCTATTTGTTGTGGATGCCATGACCGGTCAGGATGCTGTTAATACAGCCAGGGAGTTTAATGACCGGCTCGATTTTGAAGGAGTTGTCCTTACCAAATTAGACGGCGATACCCGTGGGGGTGCGGCATTATCCATACGGTCTGTCGTCAATAAACCCATCAAATTCGTCGGCTCGGGTGAAAAAATGGATGCGCTGGATGTTTTTCACCCCGAACGAATGGCTGATCGTATACTGGGCATGGGTGATATTGTATCGCTGGTGGAAAAAGCACAGGAGCAGTTCGATGTTGAGGAAGCCAGGAAAATTCAGAAGAAGATCGCGAAGGATCAATTCAATTTTAACGACTTCATCTCCCAGATTCAGCAAATCAAAAAGATGGGAAACGTGAAGGATCTGGCATCGATGATCCCCGGAGTGGGGAAAGCAATGAAAAACCTGGATATTGATGATGATGCTTTCAAAGGCATTGAAGCCATCATCTCCTCCATGACTCCTGAAGAACGTGAAAATCCAGTACTCCTGAATGGAAGCAGGAGGAAGCGCATTGCCACTGGAAGCGGGACAACCATCCAGGAAGTAAACCGGTTGGTTAAACAGTTTGATGAAACCAGAAAGATGATGAAGATGATGTCCGGTGGGAAAAACATGGCCAGAATGATGAGAAATATGCAGGGCATGAAACGGTAATAAATCCTAATACGCTAAAATAAATTATTATGTACCAACTAATTGAAGGAAAAGTAATTGCCGAACAGGTCAAGGCTGAAATTGCCGAAGAGGTTAATTCTATCAAAGAGCAGGGTGGAAAAATCCCTCACCTTGCCGCTATTCTTGTCGGACATGACGGTGCCAGTGAAACATACGTTGCCTATAAACAAAAAGATTGTGCCCAGGTTGGCATCGAATCCTCCCTTTTTCAATATGAAGAGCAGCTTACAGAAGAAAAACTTCTGGATAAGATCGATGAAATAAACCGGAATGACCAGATCGACGGATTGATCGTTCAGCTGCCGCTTCCTGATCACATTTCGGAACAGAAGGTCATCGAACGCATCGATCCGCGGAAAGATGTGGATGGATTTCATCCGGTAAATGTCGGACGCATGGTCATTGGCCTGCCTTCTTATATCTCTGCAACACCCGCCGGTATTCTGGAACTCATCGAGCGGTACAAGATAGATACTGTGGGTAAGTCCTGTGTAGTAATCGGGAGAAGCAATATCGTGGGCAAACCGATGAGCATCTTGCTTTCCCAAAAACGGTATCCCGGGAATGCAACGGTTACCGTCTGCCATAGCAAGACAAAGGATATTGATGAAATAGCACGGAATGCGGATATCGTGATTGCCGCCATGGGTCAGGCTGGATTCTTAACGGCGAATATGGTAAAGGAAGGGGCAGTGGTTATCGACGTGGGTATTACCCGGGTTCCTTCCGACAAGACCAAATCCGGTTGGAAACTGATCGGTGATGTAAAATTCGATGAAGTGGCTCCAAAAACCAGTTTTATCACACCCGTGCCAGGAGGTGTAGGACCCATGACACGAGTAGCTCTTCTGAAAAATACCTTGCTTGCGGCAAAAAAAGCCATCTACGCTTGAAGATCGCAAGTTTCTTTTTAAAAAAAACCAGGACCGAATGGACCTGGTTTCCTCCACTAAAATTTAGGTTAATTTTAGGGTAAATATATTAGGGGGTAACGGGTATTCTCCTTATCATTGTATAACAGATGCAAATTTTGGATGAATGGTTGCGTTTATAAAGTTAAAACCCTGAAAAATAATACAATCCTTCTGCACGAAAGATGAAGAACAAATTCAAAGTCCGGATCACCGGCTTGTTTGTCACTGTTTCCCTGATCATCATTACAGGGTGCATTGAGCGAGAGAAATCGATCAGGAACCAGGCACTATGGTCAAGTATGGATCCCATGACAATTCCTTATCACATTCGTTTGAATCAGTTACACAAAGGGAACCTGGTGTTTAACCCATCTTTCGAAACCGGCAAATTTTTCTTCGAAGAGGGAGAGGACAACGCTTTTTTTGTCAGAGGCTGGACCAGAGTGGGTGAACATGTGGAGTGGGTAGACCTTTCAAATAATATTTACGAGTATAATGAAGTCACACAGGGAACCCATGCCATTAAAATTCACAGGGGAAAATCCGGTGAAATGGATGAAACAGGGGAGGGGATAATCAGTGATTTTATTAAGGTTATTCCCGGAAATTATCTTTTTACCTTCGATATACGGCTGGAAGGCATTCACCCCAATCAATCCCGTCTGGGGACCAGACTGCATGATGCAGTAAACATCCGGATCCTTTTCTACGATAAGAATAAAATTGAGGTTGATGGAAAACAATATTATCCTTACCTGGATGAATTTCTCGATAATTCATTCAAGGGGTACTCTTTTTCAAACTTCTGGTTTATTGACACCTTCGGCTATGGGAACGTTAGGGGCAGAACATACAATTATCCCTTTTCGGAAGGAGATATCCCCGACAATGCACAGTTTGTAAGGATCTTTTTTGGGCTCAAAGGCACCGGTACCATGTGGGTTGACAACGTGGATTATCGTTTTTCGAAATGGAATTTCACAACCCTTGAACGAGTCACACCCTTTTTTGATTCGACATTCTCCCGGGCTGATCTCATTTTACCCACACCAAAACAGCTCCGGAAAGGGGAGGTTATAACCTATTCCGGAGCTGGCGTTGCGGGGAAAAAAGATCCACTGATCATCATCCCGCCCAATCCTTCCGCGTTAACCCTCAAGGCTGCCGGATTGATCAGAGAAATAATGGAGGAAAATGACTCAGTCCAGGTGTCTGTCTCCCGTTATACCCCACCAAACCTGGATGAATATTCAGCAGTGTTCAATGTTGGAAAGACGGATCTCTATTACCGATCATCTGAGCAGCTCACTGTAAGCATCCCAGGTGGAAAACCTCAATCGTACCTGGTGGATGTATTGCAGGGCATTACACCGGTTATTTTCCTGGTTGGAAGCGACCCTCAGGGTGATTATTATGCCTCAGCAACTGCATTGCAATTATTTGACACAGAGAACCAGCAGTTTCACGGCGTGTCTATATCCGACTACCCGGATTTTTTGGGGCGATCGTACCTGTTCGATTCCTGGCAGGATGAAGCAACATTGAACAATGATCTGGCGAATATTGATCGCATGAGCCTGATGAAGTTAAACAAAGCTTACATCGGGTACGGTCAGACCAGGGGCAGAAAAGAGTGGTATAACCCTGACGACCTTTATAAGCAGGGCGTTACGATGATCGGTGAGGCGTGTCGAAGAAACGGGGCCATTGACCTGGCAATCATGATCAATCCCTATTATCACCTTGACTATGAAATGCATGTTGACTCGATCTCTCATGACCTCCGGTATGCCTGGACACACAGTGATCCGGGAAGTATGGAAAAGCTGAAACAGGCATTCAGGTGGGGATTGGATGCAGGTGCCACAACGATTATGCTGATGGCAGATGACTTTGTTCCCCATGAAAACGGTTCACGAAAACTCTACACCCTCTATACAGAAGAGGATAAAAAAGCTTTTGGAAACCTCCAGCATGCGCATATATACATGATCAATTCCCTTCATCAATGGGTGGAGATGAATTATCCGGGAACACGATTTGAGTTTTGCCCTCCATGGTATCTGAATGAATTTATTGATCGTAGTATGGGAAGGGCGGAGTTCTATTTCAAAGAACTGATACCAGCGATTCCGGAAGACATCTCCATCATCTGGACCGGTCCCACAGTCAGATCCCTATACTATGACAAGATTGATTTTGAAAAATACACAGGACTGATCGGGCGCAAACCGATGATCTGGGACAATACACTATATGCCAGGGCACTGGAATCTGATTATGGAGGGTATGCTGCCCTCTATCCCGGGAAAGTCCGTATGTGTAACCTGTTTGAACCGTATGATGTATACGTGCCTGAAAATTTCTACCAGTATGTTGATGGTCCACACATGTATGTTAATGGCTCCGCTTCCAGTGAATTCTATAAGATAAAATATACCACGGTTGCTGATTTTGAATGGAATAACAATGCGTACGATCCGGATATGTCACTCTATAAAGCCCTTCTTGCACTTTTCGGCAAAGACATTACCAGGCAGCTGCTTGAGTTCAATGATGCCTATTATGGATTAACCGATATCTGCATGAAAATCGAAGAGGGCAGTATATCGAACAAGCTATCAAAACAGGGAGAGCTTTTTTCAGAGAAACTGCATATTCTTTATTCAAACCTTTCGGGCAATTTGAAAAATAACCCGAAACTGGTTGAAGAACTTTCTGAAAAGAAAGAGGGGATCATACAACGGTTTTCGGAACTGGATACCACCACGGGAATCCTGTTTCATCGCGACAGTGCACACGACAACTGATGATTCACTATTACCTGAAAACATCAACCAGAAGGAATACCCCAAGCACAATCAATATGAGGTAGACATAACGCACGAACTTTTCTTTTGGAACCCGTTTGTTTAAATAACTTCCAAGCAGGATAGCCATAATAACCACCGGCAGCCCTGTAAGATAATACCGGATTACAGTTGGAGTCCAGAACCCGGCAATAAAATGGCCGGTTAAAATTCCGATACCCGTTGGAAGGAAATACCCCTGGAGGGTTGCCCTGAATCGCATAGGATCCCATTCCCGTAACGTTCCATAGAAGATTACCGGTGGACCGTTTGTGTTGTACGCTCCTCCAAGTATTCCGCCAAGCAATCCGAAAAGCAGGGCAAACCGGTCATTTTTTAATCTGATCATCGTTGGCCTGGTAAGCTGGTAGAGGGCAAAAAGTATGATGATAACTGCCAGGATAAATTTCACCAGGTTCTCATTTACCTCCCTCAGGTAGTATAGTCCGATGGGTATGCCAATGAGGGATGAGACAATAAGTTTCCAGGCACTTTTCAGATCGACTTGCTTCCATTGTCTTATCAGAATGGAAATGGCAATCGTGGTGCCAAACATTTGGATGACAGGAGTTGCAATGTGCATACCTGCAATGATTGCAAGCAGTGGCATACCGACCAGGGCATCACCAAAACCGAAGGTTGACCGTGTAAGAGCAGCCAGAAAGAGTACGATCAATATCGGTATAAGCGCAGTATCCATATGACAGGTGCGTAAAATTAATTTTTTTTTAAAAAGCAGTATGATAATAATTCGTAATTTTACAGCGTGAATGAATAGCCATGAACGACGACAGAGATTCAACATTTGAGAAAGAAGAGATTCTTAAGACGGTACGGCGGTATGAGAAGATGAAGAAAAACAAGACCATGTATTTCTTCGATGTATACGAATTTGAGAATATCATCGATTACTATATCGAGACCAATGAGTCAACCCATGCTTACGAAGCGGTTTTCCTTGCTTCTCAACAACATCCTTCTTCAATCCCGATCCAGCTGAAAAAAGCTCAGGTTTTGGTAGATAAAGGTGAAGCCCTTCAGTCCATACAAATTCTGGAACGCCTGGAGGCGCTTGATTCAACCAATTATGAAATATTTGCAATGAAAGGCAGCGCTCTGAGCCTGATGGGTGATATTGATGGTGCGCGGAAAAATTTCGACCAGGCACTGGCACTCGATCCTGAGAATAAAGAGGACCTGTTAATGGATATCGTGCTCTCATTTGAATACCTTGGTCACTACCGGGAAGCACTAAAATACCTGAAATCTGCCTATCAATCCAGTCCTGCGAACACGGCTGTTCTTTATGAGATGGGGTTTTGCTATAACAAGCTCAATAAGTTAGATAAAAGCATCCAATTCTATATACAATACCTTGATATAGAACCCTATTCGGATAATGTCTGGTATAATCTGGGTATTATCTACAACAAGAATGGTGATTTTGCCAAATCAATCGAAGCTTATGATTTTGCACTGGCCATCAATGATCAGAATGCATTTGCACACTTCAACAAAGGGAATATACTGGCAAATCTTGAACGGTATAAGGAAGCGATTGATTCCTACATTGAGTACATGAAGATTGAGGAAGAGAGCAGTGAGGCATTAACTTACATAGCCGAATGTTACGAAAGCCTGAACGATACCATAAATGCAATTAAATATTTCCGGAAAGCCCTGGAGGTAGATTCCGATTTTCCCGAGCCCTGGTATGGATTGGGTAAGTTGTTTCTAAAAGAGAACCTGGCTGAAGACAGCCTCTATTACCTCAGAAAAGCCATTGAACTGGATAAAGATGATCCCGATTACTGGATTGCTCTTGCCATGGCTCTGGAAGCCACCAGGGATTTAGGCAAAGCAGAGGAAGCATTCAAAGAAGCATTAACCCTGGATCCTTATGATTACTACACCTGGATCGAGTATGGTGACCTGCTGATTAAATCGGGAAGAGTGCTCGATACCCTTTCCATTCTTGAGAAAGCCAGCAGCAATTTGCCGGAGCATGCAGGGCTGATGTTCAGAACCTCAGCATGCCATTTTCTTCTCTCAAACGACAAAGAGGCATACAGCTGTCTTACCAGAGCCCTGGAGATAAATTATCATAAGCACGTCGAACTGTTCTCCTGGTATCCGTCAGGTGAAAAAGACCGAAAATTAAAGCGTTTTATTCACGAATTTAAAAACAAAAAAATATGATTGACCAGATTCCACACCTCCCTAAAAGGGACCCGAAACCACGGGAGAAAGGAATAACCATGATGATGGACAAAGGATTGAGTGTGAGAGAAGCAGAGAATTTTGTGTCTTCCTCCGGAGAGTTCACTGATGTGGTAAAATTTGGCTTTGGCACGGCACTGATAACCCCCAATCTGAAAGAAAAAATCCGGATCTATAAAGAAGGGAACCTCCGGTGCTATTTTGGAGGAACGCTCTTTGAACTCTTCATCATCCGGAATATGTTTGATGAATACCGGAAACTGATCGACAAATACGATCTTGACATGGTGGAAGTCTCCGATGGCTCTATGATCATTCCTCACACGGATAAGCTTTCCTATATCGAAAAGCTGGCCCAGGAGGTTACGGTTCTCTCTGAAGTCGGTTCAAAACAGGCCGATGTAGTTTTTCCTCCCAACGTTTGGGTTGCCATGATGAAAGCTGAAATTGATGCCGGTGCATGGAAAGTGATTGCTGAAGCAAGAGAAAGTGGCACTGTTGGGATATACAACCCGGATGGTACAGCAAATACAACATTGATCGATGATATCGTAAAACAGGTGCAGATTGAAAATGTTATCTGGGAAGCGCCCATTAAAAGTCAGCAAGCCTGGTTTATTAAATTGCTGGGTGCCAGCGTAAACCTGGGAAATATCGCTCCCGGTGAAGTTGTTTCACTGGAAACATTGCGGCTCGGATTGCGGGGCGATACCTTTTTTGAATTCCTCCCGGAAGATCTGAAACATTAAGCGAATTCCTGTAAACACCCATTAATCTTATCAATAAGACTATATCATTTGCCAATGAGGGAATATATTGGTCTCTTTTTTAAAGGTGTCGGCATGGGAGCGGCAAACGTTATCCCGGGTGTTTCCGGAGGTACCATTGCACTGATTACAGGAATATTTGAAAAATTAATCCATTCCGTTAAATCGTTCGATCTGGTTGCCCTTAAATTCCTGTTTTCGGGTAAGGTGAAGCGATTTGCAGAACATGTGAACCTGGATTTTCTGATTGCCGTGTTTCTTGGTATAGCCGTCAGTATTTTTACCCTTGCTAAATTGCTCGGTTTCCTTTTTAATAACTACCCGATCTATATCTGGTCCTATTTTTTCGGTTTGATCCTGGCTTCTGTCTATTTTGTAGGGAGGAGGGTCGAGAAAATCACCGTGGGTGTGGTCATTATCTTTATACTGGGTGCATTTGTTGCACTGGCGATTACACTGATAACCCCGGCCACTCCAAATGGAGATTTCTATTACCTGTTCCTGTGTGGTATTGTTGCAATCTGCAGCATGATCCTGCCCGGATTATCAGGCTCATTTGTTTTGATCCTGATGGGAAATTACGAACTGGTTTTTATCGAAGGAGTGAATGACCTGGATGCAAAAATTCTGGGGCCTGTAATGCTGGGAGCCATCATTGGCCTGATTGCATTCTCCCATTTGCTCTCCTGGATTTTCAGGAGATTCAAAGACCTTACGATATCGCTCCTGACCGGTTTCATCCTCGGATCACTCGGAGTGCTCTGGCCCTGGAAGGAAAACATATACCGGACAGATGAACTCGGGAATATCATGATTAAGCATAGCGGCGAACCCGTTGTCCAGGGGTACGAAAGAGTGCTTCCTGAAACCCTTAACCTGGAGGTTGTGATTGCAGTGGGTTTGATGATTATCGGAGTACTAAGCATTTTGCTGATCGAAAAGATGGCAGAAGAAAAGAAGGGAACGGTTGAGTAACCAAACACTGAAATAGCTTTTGAGAAAACCGAGGTTATACGGATTAATTGGAAAACCACTGTCACATTCATTTTCCAAAAGATATTTTGAGGAAAAATTTCAGGGTGAATCAATTGGGGATGCACGGTACGAAAATTTTCCGCTGGATTCCATCGATATGTTGCCCTCGTTGCTGGAGCAATACCCTTCCCTGGCAGGCTTGAATGTTACCATTCCCTACAAAAAACCGGTGGTCGAATACCTCGATTCAATGGATGAAATATCCGGGATCGTCGGTGCGGTGAATGCGATTAAAATAGTGCGGTCGGATATGCATCCCTTCCTTGCCGGATACAATACAGATGTCCATGGGTTCAGGGAATCCCTGATCCCTCACCTCGGAAGAGCAGAGAAAAAAGCACTGGTGCTTGGAACAGGAGGAGCATCCGAAGCGGTGCTGTATGTCCTGAATGACCTGGGAATAGAACCTGTTTCTGTTTCCAGAAATCCCTCATCTGTGAACCAGCTTTCATACGATGACCTGAATCCCGAAATTATCAGGGAGTGCCGGATCATTATCAATGCCACACCAGTGGGTATGTATCCGGACAACAACCGGTTTCCGGATATACCGTATGATGGTTTAACTGAAGACCATCTCCTCTATGACCTGGTGTACAACCCTGAAGTTACGGTGTTCCTTCGAAAGGGCAGAGAAGCAGGAGCAACCGCCGTCAACGGAAGAAAAATGCTTGAACTCCAGGCCGAACGGTCCTGGGAAATCTGGAACGGGTAGGAAAGAACCCGTTTTTGGAATGTTTATCGATTGGTCTATATTTGTTTATATGAAAAAGATAATTTGGATTATCCTGGCATTGCTTATCCTGGTGGCTCTGTTCTTTTCAATCGGATTGATCAAGCCTTCTATTCAGTATAAGAGCAAAATAACGGTCGATCGTCCGGTTGACAAAGCGTTCATGGTTTTTATCGATGCTTCCAAAATGGATCATTGGTTAACCGGATTTAAAAAGATTGAGCTGGTCAGTGGTATGCCCAATTTCCCGGGTAGTTACTTTAACCTGATACTGGAGATGAATGGGAAAGAGATTACACTGAAGGAGGAGGTTCTTGATTTCAGGTGGAATGAGCTTTTCTCTGTGCGTATACATCATGATCTCATGTCCATTGAAAATGTGAACCAGTTCACTCCAATGGAAATGAAAACGGAAATAACCGGTACCTACAGGGTGACCGGGAAAAATATCTTCTGGCGGTCGGTTCTCGTATTTGCCAGGGGAAAACTAAAAAAACGGGCTCAGAATGACTTTGATTCGCTGCAAAAGGTGATTGAATCCAATTGAATGATCAGGGACAGATTACAGTGGTAATTTATTAATTAACAACGAATGGCTTTTACTTTAGAGATAGGAGCAACGGC
>CAZXGG010000010.1:62974-71042 GCA_964640125.1 uncultured Rikenellaceae bacterium | reverse complement strand
CGCAAAGATAGGAAAAAATTGATCTATGTGAATAGAAATGGCTAAATTGCACATGAATAAGGACCAGTAGATTTTTTCAATTTTTACGTTCATGGGAATACCGGCTCGTAAATCATTTAACATAGGAGCTTTTGCCGATATGCTGTTCGGTACATCAGAAAAATTCTCTCTGGAACACCGGTTCCTGAACGGTTCATTAATCCTTGGAGGGCTTACGGCATTCTCATCAATGGTTTTCAACATTGCCCTTCACCTGGGTCTCTACCTTCAACTGTTAACAGCCGTTACCACGGTCTTGCTGTTTGGTCTCTATTATTTGTCCCGTATCAAGCAGAAATTTCACATCCCACTCTATATCCTATCGCTTGCCGGACTGATCCTTATCAGTTTACTCTGGCTCGCAAATGCCGGATCCAACGGCCCTGTGACCTATATCTATTTTGCCATCCTTGCCTTTTTCATCTTTGTTCATATCGGTAGTGCAAGAATTATCATGGTGAGTCTGCTGATCCTTAATTTGCTGGTACTTTATTTTCTTGAAAAATGGTTCCCTGATCTTGTTGTTCCATATGATGATCCCTCCATCCGAGCCATTGACCATTACTCGGTTCTGTTACCCACCATTTTGATTATCTATTTTATTGTCTCCTACGCCAGGTTAAACCTGCTTGAGGAGAAACACAAAGCTGAGGTTTCCGATCAGTTGAAATCTGCATTTCTTGCAAACATGTCGCATGAGATCCGAACCCCAATGAACAGTATCCTGGGATTCAGCCAGTTGCTCGAGGATGAAAGCATCAATAGGGAAACCAGGACAAAATACCTGGGTTACATTCATTCCAGTGGTGAGTCACTGCTAAACCTGATAAACGACATCATAGACATCTCAAAAATTGAAGCCGGTGAACTGAAACTGGAGAGATCCTATTTCAACCTGTTTGAAATGATGCAGGAACTGTACGACACCTTTTTAAGTGAACGTGAGAAAATGAATAAAAGCGATATGAAATTAAATCTTGACCTTCCCATATATGCCGAGTCTTTCCTCTATTATACGGACAGATTTCGGCTGAAGCAGATCCTGGCAAACCTGCTGAGCAATGCATTCAAGTATACGGATGAAGGTGCGGTTGCATTCGGTTTCAGGGAACAGAAAAAACAGTTAGTTTTCTTTGTCAGGGATACAGGCATTGGTATGTCGGAAGAAGAAGCAAAACTGGTATTTGAACGGTTCTGGAAAGTAAAGGAACGCAAAGGGAGGCTGTATAGCGGAACGGGACTTGGATTGGCAATATCTCAAAACCTGGCTGAATTACTGGGGGGATCCATCGGCCTCGAATCTGAAAGAGATGTTGGTAGTGAATTTATCTTTACAATCCCCCTGAAAAAACAGAAGGCAAAGATTCATAAAGAAATCCAGGATCAGACAATAACAGAATACAAATGGAATAAATATGTTATCCTGATCGTTGAAGATGATCCATCGAATTATGCTTACCTTAAAGGGGTTCTTTCCCCAACACGAGCAAAACTCAAATGGGTAAAAAATGGAAGAGAAGCCATTGACCTTTTTCAGAAGGAACAGGTTGACCTGGTTCTGATGGATATCAAGCTGCCGGTTATAGATGGGATTGAAGCCCTCCGGACAATGAAACAGGAGAACAAAAACCTACCCATCATTGCGATTACAGCGTATGCTATGGCTGGAGAAAAGAACAAATACCTGCTGATGGGATTTGATGGATATTATTCAAAACCGGTGAATGCCAGTGAATTGCTTTATGGGATAAGGGAATTCCTTCCTGCATAACAGGCCACTTCTTCCCATGATAAACCGGGACTGCATGATTGATCGTTTTGCATTACCCTGTTGTATTATTCGAGTAATCAAATACTCCCTTTTCCGGATGAGATTTTATTAAAGATGTTTACCTTTATACATCCGTTTCATCATAATTCTATGATCATGAGAAAGTTCATAAAAGTATTTCTAAAAACACTACTTATTATTATCATCATACTGCTGGTATTAATAATTGTGCTGCCCATCATTTTTAAACCCCAGTTGATGGAGCTTGCTAAAAATGAGATCAATAAAAATGTGAATGCAAAAGTTGAGTTTACGGATTTCAAGCTCAACCTTATCCGCACTTTTCCACGTTTGTATGTCGGTATGACCGATCTTTCCGTAGTCGGACTTGAAGAATTCGACGGGGATACCCTGGTTGTATTCACCTCATTCGGTCTCTCGGTGAATCTTTTCAGTGTATTTGGGGATGAAGGAATTAAGGTTCGCTCAATTTTGCTCGATGAACCCCGCGTTATGACTCTTGTACTTGAAGATGGGTCGGCAAACTGGGATATTGCCAAAGAGAGCGGTGTTGAAGAAGTAGCCGATACCACTACCGGGGAGACACCCTCTTTTCACATTCAACTGCAAAAGCTGGAGATCAGAAACGGATCGATCAGCTTCCAGGATTCGAAAGCCGATATGCAGGCATCCCTGGATGGATTCAATTTCGTTTTACGTGGAGATATGACCCAGGACTATACCGATATGAACATCTATTCACGAACCGAATCGCTTAATTTCATGCTGGGGGGTATCCGGTATTTGAAAGATGCCGTGTTAATCTTAAACATTGACATTGGAGCTGATCTGAAAAATATGAATTTCACCTTCCGTGAGAATGAGATTGCCTTGAATGAGCTGGTATTCGGTTTTGACGGGAACCTGAATATGCCCGTTGAAGACATTGAAACGGATCTAACCTTTCAAACCGGGGAGACAAGCTTTAAAACCCTGCTTTCGCTTATCCCTGCTATCTATATGAACGATTTTCAGGATCTGGAAGCATCAGGACAACTGGCACTGAATGGGTATTCCAGGGGCATTTACAGTGCTTCGGACAGTACACTTCCTGATATAGGACTTGAACTAAATGTTTCCGATGCCATGTTCAAATACCCTGATCTACCCAAATCAGTTAAAGATGTTGCGATCGACATGGTACTCTCATTGGATGGAAATGATCTGGACGGGTCAACCGTTGACCTGAACCGGTTTCACCTGAGTATTGCTGAAAACCCTGTCGATGCTGAAATCCATCTTAAAACTCCGGTCAGCGATCCTGAAGTAGAGGGCAGGGTCACCGGAAGATTTAATCTTGCCAGTTTTTTGGATATCATTCCACTGGAGGATATCAGCTTGAAAGGGTTGGTGGATATGAACCTTGAACTGGGCGGCAGGATGTCAATGATCGAAAATGAACAATATGAAGATTTTAAAGCGGATGGACGGCTGGCTCTTTCGGGTTTTGAATACACGAGTCCTGACCTGCCAAAAGATGTGTTGATTAATGATGTGGTTCTTGATTTTTCACCCCGGTTTGTCAATCTCTCCTCTTTTGATGTTCAGATAGGTCAAAGTGATATTCAGATGAAAGGACGACTGGAGAATTTTATTCCCTTTATCTTCAAGGATGAAACCGTTTCAGGCACCCTTGAGTTTACATCATCGTTGCTGGATTTGAATGAGCTTATACCGGAAAGTGAAGAAAAGGTAGTGGTAGAGGAAGATACATCATCACTGTCTGTTATCGAAATACCCGATAATATCGATTTCAGGCTGACTTCTGCCCTGGACATGGTCAAATATGATAACATTGAGTTGTCGAACATTCGCGGAATTATATTCATAAAAGATGGAAAAGCTGTGATGGAAGGATTGACAATGAACCTATTGGAAGGGACGATGGCTTTAAACGGTGAGTATAACACACAGGATATGGCCAAACCGGAAGCTCGTTTTGACCTCGGTATCTCTTCTATCGGAATACCCTCTGCATTCAATACCTTTAATACCGTACAGTCATTGTTACCGGTTGCGAAAAACCTCAATGGTGATGTGTCGGTAGACCTTAAATTTAGCAGCCTGCTTGCATCAGACATGCTGCCTGTGATAGAAACCATCAATGGATATGGTAAACTTGCATCCGATTCGGTGCAGGTTGTCAGCTCGAAAACATTTGACCTGATAACCAGTGCATTAAAACTGAGTGAGAAGCGTTCCAATACGTTTAAAAATCTGAACATCAGTTTTAACATACGGGAAGGGAGGGTATTTGTTGATCCCTTTGAAGCCAGCATTGGGAATATTGACATGGTGATTGGCGGTGATCAGGGATTAGATCAAACCATGAACTACCTGGTTAAGATGAAAATTCCACGATCGGCGTTTGGGTCAGCAGCAAACCAGGTAGTCGATGACCTGGCTGCTGAAGCCCGGGCGATGGGATTGAACGTTCAGCCAGGTGAGTTTGTCAATGTGGATGTGAATGTTGGTGGTACATTTACCAACCCGAAAATCAGCCTGGGCATGAAAGAATCGGGTGGAAGTGCGGTGGAACAGGTAAAAGAGCAATTGAAAGAGACCGTGAAACAGGAGGTTGAAGAAAAGAAAGAGGAGGTTATTGAAAAGATCGATGAAGAGGCTCAACGGATCATTCAACAGGCCGAAAAAGAAGCCGCGGATCTTATCGAGGCTGCGGAAAAAACAGCGGCGAAAGTGATAGAGGAAGCAGATGCCAGTGCAAAGAAACTGGAAAATGAAGCCAAAGGAAAAGGTCGCATTGCAGAACTTGCCGCTCAACGGGCAGCAGATAAACTGCGAAATGAAACCAGGGAAAAAGCCGATAAACTCATTAAAGAAGCCGAGGAACAAGGAGATAAGATTATTCAGGCAGCAAAAGATAAGGTGGAAGGGATCAAAAAAGATTAGGGAGTCCGCAGTCCCTAAAAAACATCCCATTGGGAATATTTTTTCGAGGATCCTCGAATTTCTAATCAAATAGGATATTTGAAGAAATTCGGGATCTGCAGTCTCCAGTCAGCAGTGGGGAGAAGGAAGACTAAGAGAGGTGAGAGATGAGTGGTGAGAAGTGAGTTGTACAGAGTTCAGTGTACAGAGTTGATAGGGAGACGATGAGGAGGTAAGAGAGAAGGTGCTGGTTACTGGGTATTTTGGAATTACGAATTATGATTGATGAATGATGAGTGGTACTCGATAAAACTAGGAGGCTATGAGACTAAGTGACGAGGGGACTAAGAGAAAGAGTAAATATGCAGCATGTAGTATGCAGTGTGAAGTGTTTCATATGGTGTATTCAATAAACAGTGTCATTTAATTTAAATCAAAATCAAAGATTTATATCAAGGTACTAAATAACCTAATACACCTAATAACCTACTAACTTTTGCAGCTATAGATTTCAGAAGTACTGGACTTGCGAAGGGAAGCAGTCTGGAGCAGGTTCCGGTTGGGTTTTACAGTTTCTTCTCTTTGATTCTTGCTTTTTTCCCGGTGCGCTCGCGGAGGTAAAAAATCCTGTTTCGCCGAACTTTACCCCGTTTATTCAACTCGATCTTTTCAATAAAGGGAGATGCTGCAGGGAAAATCCTTTCAACACCAATATTCCCTGACATTTTCCGTACGGTAAACGTTTCGGTATGCCCTCTTCCTTTCCGTTGGAGGACCACTCCGCGAAATTGCTGAATCCGCTCCTTATTCCCTTCCCTGATCATATAGTGAACGGTTATGGTGTCTCCTGCATTGAAGTGGGGAAAATCCTTTTGCAAAGCAAATTCTTTATCAACAACTTTCATTAATTCCATCCTGCGCAGTATTATCGATTGAATAAAAGGGTTTTATAAAACGACCGCAATATTACGAATATTTTTTCATTTAATATAATTCCACAAGTAAAATTAGTTGTCAAACCGTATGATCCGGTGATGGTGAATGAATACTATCCTATATCATCAGGTTCACCAGGGTTGTATGGTCTTCTTTTGAAAGCAGGTGATTCATTCCCGATACCTTGTTCTGGTTCATGACCTGCACGATCTCCGTTTTTTTGCCATTGTCGATTTGTACATCGGCAAGATGAACCGGGCACTTCAGGGAAACGAAGAATTTTGTAAGATGGTCAATGGTTGCAGCTGCAGAACTGACCCCGAACAGATCTTTTCCTAATCCGGCGATCCTTTCTCCGATACGCGAGGTTTGCAGTTTGAGCCAGGCAGGATAGGCTATTGAAAGGGTTGCTCCATGCGGCAGATCATATAAAAGGGAAAGCTGGTGGCCAATGGCATGGACACCCCAATCGCCTCTATCCCTTCCATAACTTGTAATTCCATTCAGTGCACACATGGCATCGAGCATGATGTTAGCCCTGTACTCATAATTGTCAAGTTCCTTCAAAAGCAGCGGGCCGCAGTGCATCGCATCCTTGATTATTGAAACGATGAAACGATCGGTAAGGCTCACCTCCACTTTGCTAAAATAAGCTTCAAGAGCATGTGCAATCAGATCAACGATGCCGTAAGCAGTGTAATCAAGGGGAACCGACAGGGTAAATTCAGGATCAAGAAAAGAGTGTTTTGGGAAAGAAAGTTCATTCACGTATCCGATCTTCTCATTGGTTGTATGATTTTGGATAACGGCTGCCCCATTCATTTCACTACCGGTAGCTGCCAGTGTAAGAACGGTAATCAGCGGTACGGATTGATCCAGCTTAATTTTCCCTTTCATGATATCCCAGCCCGGGTACTTGCCCGGAATGCCCAGTGAGATAATTTTAGCCGAATCGATCACACTCCCTCCACCAAGTGCAACAATGGAATCCACCTGTTTCGATGATCCTATCTTGATCCCCTGATCTACAACCTCAATAATGGGATTCGATTTTATTCCTGGAAATTCAATGATCTCCAATCCGGCGGATTGCAGTTGTTGCCTGATCAGGTCATAATAACCATATTTCACAGCTGATCTCTTACCATAAATCAGCATTGTTCGGTTCCCATAATCCCGGACCACTTCCCCCAGTTTTTCGGTTACCCGTTTTCCAAAATGAATTTTTGTGGGGTTATAGGCTGTAAAATTCTCCATAATCTGATCGATAGATAAATAAATGGCGAAGATAAAATTTTTCTAACAAAAGTGAAAAATCTGATTACGGTTTTCCGGCATAAACGGAACCAACAATGCTATCTCGTGAAGCCCCGGTTACGGAGGAGAAGCAATTGATCTCATCCCGGTCACGCAAAACGCCTAAAAAGGCAAAGACAACGGCCTCTTTATAGTCAATGATCTCTTTATCAGGAATGATGAATTGCATCGGTGAATTGGCTTTAATCCGTTCGATGAGGAATCTATTATGAGCACCTCCACCGGAAACCAGAACAGTTTGTTTTTCATTGCCCGGCATTACTTTTCCGATTTGGATTGCAATGTGTTCGTATATGGTTCTCAATAGATCATTTAACGGAAGATCACCTTTTTCAGTTATGGGTAGGAATGTTGATTCGAACCACTCTTTTCCAAGTGACCTGGGTCCTTTCAACTGATAGTAGTCAATTGCATTCAGCCTGACGAGCAGATCAGGAATGATTCTACCCGATCTTCCCTTTTCTCCATTCAGGTCTATATCCAGGTTCACTTTTTCCATCAGGGAATTTATCGCCATATTCACCGGACAAACATCAAAAGCAATTCGTTTTTCATCGGAGTTGTATGAAAGATTTGCAATCCCCCCAAGATTAAGGCAATAATCGTATTCAGGGAAGAGAAATTCATCACCCATGGGTACGAGCGGGGCACCCTGTCCACCAAGTGCTATATCAACACTCCTGAAATCGGAAATGACCTTTATCCCGGTAACCGCTGCCAGGATTGCACCATTACCAATCTGAAGGGTAATTTGATTCTCGGGCTGGTGGAATACAGTATGTCCATGTGAAGCGATAAAGTCAGTATCTTCCGGGTTCTCTAAAAGAAAATCACAAACCATATGGCCGAGGAATGCTCCATATTCCTGATCGAGTTTTACAAGGTCCGATCCGGTCAGGCAATCCGCATTCCCCAGTCTGGATTTCCATTCGCGTGGATAGGGTACTGTCTTGCTGCTGATTATCTTATACTTCCATTTCTCGGGTTGTTTGGTGAAATGGCAGAGTACAATATCAAGCCCGTCTAGCGAGGTTCCTGACATCAATCCGATTACTC
>CAZXGG010000010.1:0-62874 GCA_964640125.1 uncultured Rikenellaceae bacterium | reverse complement strand
CAGAGTACAATATCAAGCCCGTCTAGCGAGGTTCCTGACATCAATCCGATTACTCCATATTTTTTCATGGCAATTTCAGGGTTTTATTTGTGACAGTATATGAACCACTTTTCTTACCTGTTCACGATCCGTTATCCATCGATGGTATTCATCCTCTCCTTCACTCCCCATGCTGATTCCGGGGTTCCGGTATTCCATCATTCCATCGATTTTCTTCTTTGCTGACATATGAAATTCTTTTGCACCTGTAGCAGCAACAAAGTTTAAAACAGTATGTTCATTGATACCACTGCCGGGCATGATAATCATTCGTTCGCCTGCCAGATCCACCAGCATTTGGGTTCTTTTTACATCAACAGTACCATTGGGCATAAGAATTCCCATCACCACTCCATTTACGCCAATCGATTTTGCCACTTCAATAGGCACAGATTTCAAGAATGTATTGGTTATTCATGGTATAAAGCAAGCCAAGAAAAAACAGCATTCACCGATGAGTATAAAGATAATTGAATATTGCTTGGGAGGACCATATAAAGCCAGTAATTCAGCATGATCCAAAAGAAAATTTGTTACTTTTATAGCTTTTAATCACGATTCAGCCAGATATGGCGAAACCAAAACTCTCTTTGCTGGTATTGGCTGCCGGGATAGGAAGCCGGTATGGTGGACTCAAACAGATTGATCAGGTTGGTCCCTCCGGTGAGACCATCATGGATTATTCAATTTACGATGCAATAAGAGCCGGCGTAGAAAAAATTGTTTTCGTTATAAGGGAAGAGATTCAATCAGAATTTGAGGAGGTCATAGGATCCCGGTTACGGCATAAAATTGAAATTGACTATGCGTTCCAGGAATTATCCATGATCCCTGAAGGGTTTACCATTCCGGATAACCGGAAGAAACCCTGGGGTACGGGCCATGCAATCCTTGTTGCAAAGGAAAAAATACGGGAACCCTTTATTGTGATCAACGCAGATGATTTCTATGGTGCACGATCCTTCCAGGTTATGGTCGATCACCTGATGCAAAGCAGCGATAATGAATATGCCATGGTTGGGTTCAGATTGGATAAAACCCTTTCCGATTACGGACAGGTTGCCAGGGGCATTTGTAAAACAGGTGAGAAAAATTTTCTCCGGTCTATTGTTGAGGTCACGAACATAGAGCGACGGAAGGATGTTATTGTTTATACCAACGAGGCAGGCAGGGTAATTAACCTGTCGGGTAAAGATGTAGTTTCGATGAACATTTGGGGATTTTACCCGGATGTCTTTGGCTACCTGGAACGTTCCTTTAGCTCTTTCCTTAAACTGGAATCAGGAAATCCCAAATCTGAATTTTACATACCCACGCTCATCTTTGAACTTATAAACCAGAATAAAGCCACGGTTAAAGTTCTGGAAAGCAATGAATCCTGGTTTGGGGTAACCTACAGAGAGGATAAAGCGGAAGTGATCAGAAAGATCAGGTTATTAGTTGACCGTGGAATTTATCCTGAATCCCTTCACTAAAAGTGACTTGCCAACCGGTTTACTTCGGTAAATTCTGATGGCTTAAGGAGTGATAAGAAGAGGCACACATCTACCAGAAGAATCTTCCCTGATAAACCGAAATGTTTTTCTTGTTATCGATTACCGTAAGGACCAGTTCATGAGGCTTATTATTTGTTAGCCTTTCCCGGTCGAAACGGTAGGTCAACAATTCATTCTTCGGATCATATTCAAAAAGCACCCACTGGTCATCGATGAAGCCATTATAGGATTCGATCCCTGATAGCTCATCACTGATCCTGAACCTTAAATATTGTTTCCCCGAAAAATTGTTATTATCGATAGGTGTCACCGGATTGATTTCCGGCGGGATTGTATCGGCAACCACTACGAAGCGACCAAAATTTCTTGCTCGGACTTCAACAGCCCCGTTTTTAAATTCACCTCCCAATGAATGGATTTCATTGTTTTTATCCAATGAAGCAATGAGGAGTTTCTCCTCAATTTCCGTGGGAGCGCTATCCGGGACAATGCGCATGTTAAAATAACGATGAACCGGAGTTAGTTCATTATGGACATGGTGGACTTCCGAATAGCTGCCCGGCATCCCGGGTGATTTGGCATAGGTGAAGTAAAGTGTATCGTACAATCCACCGGCAGGGATATTCAATTCAAAACCATAGTGCTGGTATATGTTGCGTACATCATGGAGCATGACCCTGGTATAGGTTCTTTCGGGCCTGGCGATTTTTTGTCCTTGATTCCACCTTGAGGCTACAATAAAATCCAACCGGGATTCATTCTGGTAAGCATCTTTTATGATGAGCGTGATTTCGTGGTTTTCATTGTCGAAAAAACTCAATCTTCCACGGTCCTTTAGCAACTTATAAATGGAAAGGTTGTTGTTGGGGGCAACGAAGGTTTGATGAATGTTACGGTTGTTTAATACCTTCTCTTCATAATCAATATGACTGTTGAGATACCTGGATTCATTAAATGAAAATTCATCCAATTCCTGGTAAAAGTGAGGAACCTGATCGAGCAGTACTTCAATAGAATAAATACCACATCGGTTTCTTGCCCCGTTTAAGAAATCACTGGCTTCAATTCCAATTCCTATCGTGCCTCCAACTGCTACCGGGTTTTCCTCCTCAAGCGAAAAGGCGCCGTTATTATGCACCACAACCATCCTCTTTTTCTCCCATTTAAAATCGATATGACTGTTCAGCGCCAGAGGGTAAAGAAAGATGCTGTAAAACACAGGATGAATGGTGTCATCCACAATAATATTGAACAGTAGTGGATTGAGGGGATTCTCTGTTCTGCTGTCTCTCACTTCGAAATGCAGGTGGGGTCCGAGTGAGCTTCCGGTGTTCCCTGAATACCCAATGATCTCTCCCTTTGCAAACAGGAATTCTCCCTCTTTTGGAAAAAGATTAATTTGAAAGGTCTTTTCCTGGTATTGATGATTCTTAACGTATGCCTCCACTTCTTCGGTAAAACTGCTGAGATGACCATATACTGTACTATAGCCGTTTGGATGCGAGAGGTAAAGAGCTTTTCCAAAGCCCTCGGGTGAGACACTGATTCGTGAAATATAACCCGTTTCCACTGCAACGATCTTCTTCCCACTAACTCCTTCCGTTTTGATATCAATACCGGAATGAAAATGGTCGGTTCTTAATTCACCATAATTTGAGGATAGTATAATTGGGAATTCAACGGGCGATCCGAACGATGCAATCTCACGTTTTATTTGTGCTTTTGCCGGGTATGCAAAAAGCAAGAGCAGGGAAATAATTACCGTTCGAATAATACCTGCTGGGTGAAGGTAGACGATAGAGCCTTTCATCCTCGACTGAGTAAAATTTGTATATAAAATGCAAAACTATAATTTTATTCGGTTCGGGAAAATCGGGATTTATTTTTTGAAATTATCAAAGCTATGTTAACTTTGTATTAAATCTTTTGCCATGGATCATGAGCAAGACGAAATAGTAAATGAGTTAAAAGAAAAAATCAAAATCATCATTTCGTTTGTGGATCAGGTTCGTGAGGAAAAAGATCATTTAAAGCAAGAAATATCTGACTTAAACAATCAAATTAAACAAAAAGAAACTGAATTAGAAGAATTAAAAAACAGATACACAAACCAAAAAATAGCAAAATCGATCGTGGCAGGAGATGATAATGTCCATGATGCCAGGATCAAAGTGAATAGAATTGTGCGGGAGATTGATAAATGTATTGCTCTTTTGAATAAGTAGTTAATATGGAAATCAGCTAATGGAAGAGAAGCTTTCAATAAAGGTTAATGTTGCTGACCGGTATTATCCATTGAAGATTGACAGAAGAGATGAGGAAAAGATTCGAAGAGCAGCCAGGATGATCAATGAAAAGGTATTACAATACAAGCAGAGATATACCGATAAAGATGTGCAGGATTTTTTGGCCATGGCTGCTTTACAATTTGTTATTAAAGTTATAGATAGCGATAATCAACTTAATGATTCAACTCTCATCGAAGAATTAAAAGAATTAAATGCTGAATTAGACGAATACATTAAAAGAGAGTAATAACGTTCTTTTACATAAATATAGTTTTACCCGCATTGTTTCTTCATTCATTTTTGAAACTCAACATTTACTAAATTGGAGAAAAGCGCATCTGGTCTATGACAGGCCTTAACCCTTCGGGGTTCTTCTTACGAAGACATTGGAAATCAGAAATCAGGTGGCATCTTCACCCATGTCAATTGGGGTTTTATAAAAGTTGGGGAAACAAATGCGGGTTTTTTTTTCACTAACCCTAATATATAAATACCATGATACTATCAATGATTTTAGGAGAAATCTCCATAACGCTGACAGTGATATTGTTTGCTGTTGCTTTTGTTCTTGGTGGTGTGTTGTCATTCTTACTATGGCAGACTGTATTGAGAAATAAGAGCAGGGCAATCATAAGGGAAGCAGAAACGGAAGCAGAGGTAATAAGAAAGGATAAGATCCTGCAGGCAAAGGAAAAATTCCTGCAGTTGAAAGCGGACCATGAAAAGATTATTAATGAGAAGAATAGTAAACTGGCTATTGCTGAGAGCAAGTTTAAACAGAAGGAAGTGTCGTTATCTCAACGTTTTGAAGAGGTAAATCGGGAAAGAAAGGATGTGGAAACGATCCGTGAAAACCTTAAACAGCAAATACTTCTGGTTGAAAAAAAGGATGAAGAATTGTCAAAGATGCATAAACAGCAGGTTGAACAGCTGGAGGAAATCTCCGGACTATCTGCTGAAGAGGCAAAAGAGCAGTTGATCGAGTCGTTGAAAGAAGAAGCAAAAACGGAAGCGATGTCCTGCGTCAATGAGATTATGGATGAGGCAAAAATGACATCAAATAAAGAAGCAAAGCGAATCGTCATTCAAACCATCCAGCGCGTAGCAACTGAAAATGCCATTGAGAATTCAGTGACTGTGTTTAATATCGATACCGATGAGATTAAAGGCCGGATTATTGGACGTGAAGGGAGAAACATAAGGGCCCTGGAAGCAGCTACCGGTGTGGAAATTATTGTGGATGACACCCCCGAAGCCATTATTCTGTCTGCCTTTGATCCTGTCCGCAGAGAAATTGCACGACTGGCACTTCACCAACTGGTGACTGATGGAAGGATTCATCCTGCACGCATTGAAGAGATTGTCCAGAAAACCACCAAACAAATTGAAGAAGAGATTATTGAGGTGGGAAAAAGAACAGCCATCGATCTGGGTATCCATGGCTTGCATCCGGAGTTGATTCGCCTGATCGGGAAAATGAAATACCGGTCATCGTTCGGTCAAAACCTCCTGCAGCACTCCAGGGAAGTGGCAAACCTTTCTGCCATAATGGCCTCTGAGTTGGGTTTGAATACAAAGCTTGCAAAACGTGCCGGGTTGTTACACGATATCGGAAAGGTGCCGGACGATGAACCGGAATTGCCACATGCTATTCTTGGCATGAAGTTAGCCGAAAAATTCAAGGAAAAACCGGAAGTATGCAATGCCATTGGAGCGCACCACGATGAGACGGAGATGAATACACTGATTGCTCCCATTATACAAGTCTGTGATGCCATATCCGGTGCCCGACCCGGAGCCAGAAGAGAAGTGGTGGAATCCTACATCAAACGGTTGAAGGAGCTGGAGGCTCTGGCACTTTCCCATCCGGGGGTGATGAAGACCTATGCAATACAGGCAGGACGCGAATTGCGGGTTATCGTAGGTTCGGATAAAATTTCCGATAAAGAAGCCGAAAGCCTTTCCTTCGATATAGCTAAAAAAATCCAGGATGAGATGACTTACCCGGGACAGGTTAAAATTACAGTGATTCGTGAAACCCGGGCAATAAGCTATGCTAAATAATATACGCGCCCTGAATCGGAGCGATCAGAATTCTTTTATAAGCTTCAACAGGAAATGGTGAAGGCAATCCATATTGCAGGTACCCGTCCGCAGACCATTAAAGCTGCTGCGCTCAGCCGGCAAATCAGAACCAGCTTTCCCGATACAATTGAGGAAGTACTTGTTGATACGGGCCAACATTATGACCGTGAATTATCCGCCCTCTTTTTCCATGAATTACAGCTCCCTGAACCTCAGTATAAACTGGAGGTAGGTTCCGGGTCGCACGGGAAACAGACGGCCGCAATGTTAACAGGAATTGAATCGGTGTTAAATGCTGAAAAACCCCATTGCGTTGTTGTTTATGGGGATACCAATTCGACACTTGCCTCGTCTCTTGCTTCTGTCAAACTGGGATACCCGGTCGTTCATATCGAGGCCGGATTACGCTCTTTCAATAAGAAGATGCCGGAAGAGATAAACCGGATTGTTTGTGATCACATATCAACCCTGCTTTTTACCCCCACTGAAACGGGATTGGCTAACCTGGAAAGGGAAGGATTACATGCCGGGAACTCACCTCCTTATTCACCCGATAATCCAGCGATCTTTCATTGTGGTGATATCATGTATGATAACAGTTTGTATTTTAGGAAAACCACCACGGGACAGCAGGGGTTACTTGAAAAATTCAGAACCAAGCCAGGGGAGTATATTCTTGCTACCATCCACCGTGATCACAATACGGATAACAGTGACCGGCTTCATTCCATTTTTGAGGGATTGGTAAAGATAACCCTTGAAGGTCATACTCCTGTGATCCTGCCCATTCATCCAAGGACATTGCAGGCTTTGGAAAAGAACATGAACCGGTTATTCCTTGAAAAAGTTAAAAAAAATATATCTTTGATACCATCGGTATCTTACCTGGAGATGATTACACTCGAGAAACATGCAAAAATGATCATAACTGATTCTGGCGGAGTTCAAAAAGAGGCACATTTTTTTGAGAAACCCTGTATTGTACTCAGACCGGAAACAGAATGGGTTGAGCTGGTCAACAATAAAACAGCTCTTCTGGCAGATGCTGATTCCCGGAAGATTTTTGATGCATATGAATACTTTTTGAGTGTTCGTGATCTCTCATTCCCCAAATTTTATGGTGATGGAAAGAGTGCAGCATTCATCTGCAGGCAATTGGTATCCGCCTTTCACTAAAGGGCTGTTTTTATAACATCGAACGATATGAAAATACTGGTCACAGGAGCGGCAGGTTTTATTGGGTTTCACCTCGTTAAGAGACTCCTGGATGACGGTGAACAGGTCGTCGGAACAGATAATATAAACGAATACTATGATCCGGAATTGAAATATTCACGACTCGGGGTGACCGGTATTGAAAGGAATAGAATCAAAGCCGGAATAAACATTGCCAGTGAAAAATACCCCGGATATTCATTCTATAAGTTTGATCTGGAGGACCGGGAGGGGATCAGCCAACTTTTTCGCGAGGAAAAACCCGATCTGGTTTGCCATCTTGCAGCACAGGCTGGTGTACGCTACAGCCTGACTCATCCCTATGCCTATATCGACAGCAATATCGTAGGATTCATTAATATCCTGGAAGCATGCAGATCATTACCCGTGAAACACCTTGTATTTGCAAGCAGTTCAAGTGTCTATGGCTTGAATTCCAGCATGCCCTTTTCTGTCCATGACAGGGTCGATCATCCCATTAGTCTTTACGCGGCGACAAAGAAAAGCAATGAGCTGATGGCTCATTCCTACAGCTACCTGTATGGCTTACCCGTTACAGGACTTCGGTTTTTTACGGTTTACGGGCCCTATGGCCGTCCGGATATGGCGCTCTTTAAATTTACAAAAGCTATTCTTGAAGAGGAACCCATCGAGGTGTATAATCATGGCAACATGGAACGGGATTTTACCTATATCGACGATATTATCGAAGGAGTAAGCCGGGTGATCTTTCGTATTCCGGATGAAAATAAGGATTGGAATGGCCTGCATCCCGATCCCTCAAGCTCCGTTGCACCCTATAAACTATATAATATTGGGAATAATAATCCGGTGAAACTGTTGGATTTTATTGATGCTATCGAAAAAGAATTGGGTAAAAAGGCCATCATGAATCTGTTGCCGATTCAGCCGGGCGATGTGCCAAAAACCTGGTCAGACACCAGAGACCTGGTAAGGGATTTGAATTACCAGCCGTCTACAGATATCAGAACCGGCGTAAAACGGTTCATACAATGGTTCAAAGATTATGATCATCACTGTCCATAGGACTCCTATGGAGAACCGAGCGTTGCGAGCTCATGAACGTTTGAGCGACGAAGGAGCGCAAACCTCATGAGCCACATCAAGTGGTGAATAAACCGATACAAAACGGTGAGTAATTACCGGATGATCGAACTGGATAAAGTTACCCTGAATGAATAAACTGTTGAAGGAAATATTTGACAAACTGTTTTCTGCCATAAGTTTGATCCTGTTTTTACCCCTAATGATTGTCATTGGCTTGCTGGTAAAAATCAGCTCCGAAGGCCCCATAATTTTCAAGCAGGAGCGTGTTGGTAAAAATGGAAAGGTCTTTCAAATCTACAAGTTCAGAACGATGTGCGATAAGACCCAGAGGAAGGGAATTCCTGTAAAGGGAGATCCCAGGATCACACCGTTTGGTGCTTTTTTAAGGAAATGGAAACTGGATGAACTTCCTGAATTATGGAATGTCCTGATTGGAGATATGAGTTTTGTTGGTCCCAGGCCCTATGTCCCGCGTATGGCTGAGAAGTTGGCCGGTGACCATGCCAGGATCCTTAGGTGGAAACCGGGGATGACCGGTCCGGCAACCCTCAAATACATCAATGAGGAGGAGATCCTGTCAGCAGTTGATAACCCTGACCGATATAATAATGAGGTGATCTTTCCGGATAAAGTGAAAATTAACATGGAATACCTCGACGACTGGAATTTTGCGCAGGATATGAGGATTCTCTGGTACACACTGATCAGGAAAAGAATGCGGTAACCGGTTTCGCGGACAGGTGGTTATCTGAAGCCTTCCAATACCACGCCATCCCTCTATTCTGGATTCCCGAAAATATCAAGCAATTCCTTCAGGTGCCTGACTTTTTCTTCATTACCTGCCTGCTCATACGCAAAGGAAAGGTTCAGTAAGAGCCGGTGAATGATCTCACTATTTGAACAGGGAACATAAAAAGATTTCCGGGGTGTAAGATTCTGATGTTTAATGAAGTGATCGATCTCTTTCTTTCCAAGTATTGCACCGAGATTGAAGGGGTTAATGTAAAACAGTATATGCGCTTCCAGTTCTTTATCAAAGGTCTCTACTGATTTTAGTTCATCGATGTAGACCAGGATAAAATTTCTGGGAAGGTTGACCCCATATATTGGCAGTCCGAGACGTTGAGCTACGATGGAATAGATGATTGCCAGGCTGATCGGGTTCCCTTTTTTTGTTTCCAGGACAATGTTCAGGTAGTTGTTTTGTGGTGCATAGAATTGCGAACTGTTTCGTTTCAGGCCGTAGATTTTAAAAATGATCTGGTTAATGACCTTCACTTTCTCAAGAGCTGTCAGGTTATCGTTCAATTCCAGCCATACATCTTTTTTGATATTCTCAAGCTGGTTATCCAGCTGTGATAGTACCAGGTCGGGGTATTGAAATTTTGCGATATAGTATGCCCCTTCCAACAGATCTGAAGCTCCCTCATTGATCCATCGCAGCAGTTGTTCACGGGTAAAGTTCAGCTGGATCTGCTGTATCAGGTTTTCGATTCGCTCCTGGTGATGCTGGTTTCCACAACTCTCCCAGGCTTCCTCCAGCTCCGGGATGATACCTATTCCTTTATCCATCAAATTACGGCTGACCTCCTCGAATACCTTTGCATCGGGATCTTCCAACAGGTTGATAAGGGCTTCTATTTCTTTTTTGGTTTCCAATGTTTCTATGGTTAACTTGTAATTCGATTAAGGGAGAATACAATGAGGCGTTCCATCAGATTTTTGTATTCTCCCATGAATTCTCCGGTTGCTCGGTTCGCAATAATTGCACAAAGTGTTACTGCACGGTGGCCCAGCAAAGACGCCAATCCATAGATTGCTGAACTCTCCATTTCAAAATTAGTTACTTTTTCCGTTCCAAACCGAAACTTCATTATTTTTTCATTCAGTCCAGGGTGAGCCAATGGTAATCTGACAATCCTTCCCTGGGGTCCGTAAAAGCCAGAGGCAGAAATTGTGATTCCCGTGGTTACTTCCTTTCCTGTGAACTGTTTTAAAAGCTCTTGATCTGCACTTACAACGTATGGTTTGGGAAGTCGTGGATCCCAGCTAACATATTCCATGAAAGCCGATTCCAATGCCAGATCCGAAGCATCGTCGCATCGGGAATAGTAATTCAACAAACCATCGAATCCGATCGCTTTTTCTGTTAACAGGAATGTCCCAATGGGAATATCCGGCTGGATCGATCCGGAAGTACCTATCCGGATCAGGTTTAGTCTGTTCAGTTTAGCTTTTGGTCTCCTGGTCTCCATATCGAGATTAACCAGTGCATCAAGCTCATTCACAACAATGTCAATGTTGTCTGTTCCAATACCCGTAGAAAGGGCAGTGATTTGCTGCCCCCTGTATGTTCCGGTGTGAGTAACAAATTCACGGTTCTGGATTTTCACGTCAATCCGGTCAAAATGTGAGGATACCATTTCAACCCGGGCCGGATCTCCCACGAGAATGATTGTCCCGGCAATCTGTCCTGATAACAGGTGCAAATGAAAAAGAGAGCCGTCTGGATTTAATATGAGCTCAGATGTTTTGATCATAAGATAACATGATGATCTTTACAGATCCAAGGTTGTTTCAAAACTATCTAAATTTTCCGAAACCAACAATTCTTTCTGGTCAGTGAAGATGTCCGGCCAGGACTTCACGGTTGTAAAAAAAACAGGAAAATCTGTGCTTTACAGATAATTCCTTTATTTTTGCAATTCGTAAACGCGAATTAACTTTAAAAACTCAGAAATATGAAAAGAAAGCAAGTATTAATTATTACTTCAGCAGTAGTTATTGTTGTGTTATTGTTATTTGGCAGCAGGATGTTTTATATTGTCAGACCGGGTGAACGGGCTGTTATTTTCCATAAAATATCGGGATTCCTCGATAAGGAAAATATTGTTGGAACCGGGCTGAAGGTAATTGCCCCATGGAATGACCTGGACAAATACAATGTAAAGGAACAAAAAAGTGAAGAGACCATGGATGTCCTTGATAAGAATGGACTTTCCGTCAATGTAGATATTACGGTTCGTTTCAATCCAACATATGATAAAATAGGACACCTGCATGAAACGTTTGGAGTCAACTATATCAATAGTCTTGTAATCCCTGAAGTTCGCTCAACTGTAAGACGGGTTACAGGCCGATATACAGCTGAAGAGATCTACTCAACAAAGAGACAAGAGGTTGAAGATGCTATTATCAATGAAACAGCTTCAGTACTGTTGACTAACTTCATTGATATGAAGGCTCTCATGATTCGTTCTATAAATCTGCCAGCCGATATAAAGATTGCCATTGAGAGTAAGCTGACCCGTGAGCAGGAAGCACTGGCTATGACCTTCATCAATGAAAGAGAAAGACTGGAAGCAGATAGGAAAGAAATTGAGGCTGAAGGTATTGCAACTTATAACCGGATTATCAGTGCCAGTCTGACAACCATGATCCTGCGACAGAAAGGAATAGATGCCACACTGAAACTGGCTGAATCAGCCAATGCAAAAGTTGTGGTCATTGGTGGTGGAAATGAAGGTATGCCGCTAATACTGGGAGGTAACTGATAATCGATAATCCTGATTGAAGCATCTCTCAACGGGATGCTTTTTTTCTTATCCATTTTTGTTATTGATTTGCGGCATTAAAAATTGACCGCCATTTCATTACTTTAGGAGAAATGGGGATTGGTTTCAGTGGGAAGATGAGAGCAAAACGAACATTCATTTTCATTTTACCTGTGCTTAAAAGGATTACAACAATGATACAACGCATTCAAACCGTTTATTACGCTCTGGCAACGATCCTCATGGCATTTGGTGCTTTCCTGCCTGTAAGCCGCTTTATCGGAGATAATGGGCAGGTGTACCTACTCCATACATGGGGTATTGTCGAGGCTGGAAAAGAATCACCACCTGTTGTACTCAGTACTATTCCGCTTTTAATACTTTTCCTTGTTGTTCTATGTCTATTGCTGGTTGCGATGTTCTCATTCAGGAAGCGAATGGTGCAAATGCGGTTGTCTGTCTTCAGTATGGTTTTAATGATCGGCTCACTGGCCCTTTTCTATTTCTACCGAAGGCAGGGAATGATGCATCTCAATGCCGATGCCTACTTCACACTATATGCTGTTCTTCCCATTGTATCCGCTATTTTGACCTATCTAGCATTACGTGGAGTGAAGAAAGATGAGGAGTTGATCCGGTCATATGATCGGATAAGATGAGAAGGGATGAATTGACTGAGAGAGGGAGTGAGAGGGGGAGACGGAGAGAAGTGAGTGGGAAAGTTATACGTTATAAGTGTATAAGTTGATAAGAAAAAAGTAACTGTTAATTTTTATTTGTTAAGTGTTCATAGTAACGACAGGAACTGGAAAAGAATTGATCCGAAAGGATGCTTATGGCGAAATTGCATGAAACGATTTGAAACCGATTTTTTTACCGAGCAACCAGAACCGAGTAACCAGTAACCATCTCTTTAAACAATCACCAGGTTTTCCTGGTCGGTTATTTTACCGCAATAGTGGCATTTCAGTGAGACATCTTTTTTCGATACCACCTGAAAGCGGGTAGTAATGGTCTCATGGTTGGTAATGCATTGGGGATTTACACACCGGGCTATACCGATAATCTTATCTGGAACTTCAACAACCTTTTTTTCTACCACTTCATACTCTTTAATGATATTCAACTTGGCTTCCGGTGCCACGAGGGCTATTTTATTGATCTCTTCATCCAGGAAGAACACATTGGATACTTTTATGAGTCCTTTCTTTCCCAGCTTCTTGCTCTCAAAATTGGTCCCAAACGTGATCATCTCATCAACGTTGTCAAGTCCAAGGATCTGAAGGACCTTGAACACGTTTTTAGCGGGTATATGGTCAATGACTGTTCCGTTTTTTATTGCACTGACACTTAATTGTTTCCGTTCTTTCATGAGAGCGATGTTAGGTTAAACCCAGAATCGAAGCAATAATTGCCTGCCTGGTGTAGACACCATTCAGAGCCTGTGGAAAATAGTACGCTTTTTCGCTGCTGTCCACCTCGTCATGAATTTCATTTACGCGTGGTAACGGGTGCAGGATCCGCATATTATCTTTGGTGTTTTTTAGCATTTTTTTACGCAGGACATATACATTTTTCACTTTTTCGTATTCCATCGGATCGGAGAATCTTTCTTTCTGCACCCGTGTCATATAAACAATATCGGCCCTTGAAATGATATCAGTAAAATCCAGGTGTTCGTAATATTTCAAACCGAGGTTATCCAGAAAGATCTTGTATTCATCCGGCATGCGTAACTCCTCGGGAGAAATGAAATTGAAGGTTGTATTGAAGTGTGACATGGCCATCAGCAGCGAATGAACCGTTCGGCCATATTTCAGGTCTCCAACAAGGAATATGTTCAGGTTGTCCAGGGTTCCCTGTGTCTTCCGGATGGAATAGAGATCAAGCAGGGTTTGTGTGGGATGTTGATTAGCCCCGTCACCGGCATTGACTACTGGTACGGAGGCGACCTCGCTGGCATATCGTGCACTTCCTTCCAGTGGATGCCGGATCACGATGAGGTCACTATAGTTGCTGACCGTTTTTATGGTATCCTTCAGTGTTTCTCCTTTGGTAACACTCGATGTTGAGGAATCGGTAAATCCTACAATCCGGCCTCCAAACCGGTTCACTGCACTTTCAAAACTTAACCGTGTGCGTGTGGACGGTTCAAAAAAGAGTGTTGCAATTACCTTTCCTTCAAGGAGGTTTGGAGCAGGGGATTTTTCAAATTCTTCAGCCAGGTCAAGGATTTTTATGATCTCATCTTTGCTATAATCATCGATGGATACAAGGCTTCTGTTCTTCATTCAGATTGTGGATTGGTAGTCTGTTTAGATTAGCTGTAAAGATACATAAGATGAGCAAAATATCGTGCAGGTTGTTAACAGATAGTTGAAAAAAAAGGAATATGGGAAATCGTTTGCCGTTACCCTGCCCGTCCCTGACTGCGTGCCTACTCCGCCAACCGGCGGGGTAGGCGCCCGGAGATCGTCAGGCAAGCGGTCAGGCGGGCGAATACCGAACTTTCCTATTCCCTCGTTACCTTCAGGTTTTCGATCCGTTTGCACCGTTCAATGAATTCGCCTGCCTTGTCCTGCGGAATTTCAATGATAATGGAACAGCTCAGTTCAAAATTACGGCTGATAACATTCAGATCTTTTTCTTTTAACAGGGACATCACCGGGTTCATCTGAGGGTACTCAAACACCAGGCGGTAACGTTCTTTCACGGTTCGGATATAAATGTTTGCGTTCTCCAGCGCTTCGGATGCAGCACTTTTATAGGCGTTGATCAATCCGCCCACTCCGAGCAATGTTCCGCCAAAATAACGGATTACGACCACCAGGATATTCGTAAGATCCCTGGTTTCGATTTGCGTCAGGATCGGTTTGCCTGCAGAATGGGATGGCTCTCCATCGTCATTTGTGCGAATAAACTCTTTGTCTGGTCCGATAACATAAGCATAGCAGTGATGACGTGCATCGTGGTACTCTTTTTTCAAACCGGTCAGGATCTCTTTAACCTCATCTTCCGAGTGGACCGGGTATGCAATACCAATGAACCGGCTCCCTTTCTCTTTGTATTCTCCCCGGGAGATGGACGATATGCTCTTATATTGACTGGTGGTTCCCATTTAACCACTGATTGATAAAATGATGATGGTGATAAGGGACAGTAGAACACCAACCCAGTTCAATTTGCTTAATTTTTCTTGAAAAACCAAAAGGGCAACGAGTATGCTTAATGTAACAATACCAAGATTGTTGATCCCGAAAATTATTGAACTGTCAACTCCGCTATGCGATAAAGCCAGCACAAAGAAATAAAGGGATCCGAAATTCACCAGTCCCAGAACCAGCCCGAACAAAACAGTCTTCTTACTGAAGGTTCTGCTTCTTTTAGGTCTTATCAGATGAAACAAAAAGGAAGAAATAGCAGAGATTCCGAACAGAAGGGTCATGAAGGAAGTCAGATGTACGCTTTCAAGAAATTCAGCCTGTGAGTATTTGATCAGTGAATCAATCGTACCCATACCAAAGAACATGATAAATGGGAGGAATAACAATTTGCGGTCAACGGGTTGATCGCTTTCCCGGAACACCATGAGGAAGAGTGCCAGTAGCGCGAATACAATCCCGGATACTTTTATCATACCCACCACCTCATTTTCATAGAGTATACTGAACACAATCGGGATGATGACTGACATCCTGCCCGAAACAGAGCTGACTGTGATACCCAACTTTTGAGTCGTGATTGCAATGATGTAAAACATGATCACAAACGAGACCCCGATGATCAGGGCAAACAGCATCCACCTTCCGGGATTTTCAAAAAAAACATGCATCTCCGAATACCCCAGGAAAAATCCAAGAACCGATGCAACGAAATAATTAATGATAATTGCACTGAATGTATTCAATCCCCTTTTATCCAGTAGCTTAAACAGGATCAGGATGAATGTCGAACAGAGAATGCTGAGGGCCAGATAGGACATGAAGCCAAGATAAAAGATAAAAGATAAAAGTAAAAAGTTAAAAGATAAAAATGAATAAAATGTTATTTGTTAGATGTTAAATGTTAATTGTTTTTATAAACAGAGTTGTTTAATAATAAAATATCAATAAAAGTAATGACTCTGGCATTAAATTTGGGAATTACAATACCTGGGATCATGAAAAAAATAATCAAATTCATAATTGCACTTGAAACACTTATTTTCATAATATTCGGTTGTACCAAGGAGAACGGTCCAATGTCTGTTATTGCTGAAGGTTATATCGTTGGGCATGTTCAGTGTGACGAATTCACGGAAGACGGACAGGGAACTGGTAAACTAACCGAACATGGGTTTTGTATTATTATAGAAAATCATAAATATTCCTTTGTAACTTTTACATTACCCGAAGATTTGATTGATTTCTCACCGGAATTGTTAATAAGTCATAATCTAAATAATGGAGGTCCATATTTTTTCCCGGATAGCTTGCAAAATGAATTTAATATCAGGTTTAAATACCACAAGTCCAAAAAAAATGAATTTGTTTATTTTGGTTGCTTATCCACCTATGGAGAACCACCATTTCCCTGGGGAAACTGGATCCAAATTATAATTGAGGAAGCTGAGCGAATCGAGGATTAAAATAAGATATTCCACCTATAGAAACGCAATTATCGTTCATTACTTGCTAACGCTTCCGATGGCTTATTAAAAAACGGCCTTCGTGAGGGCGTTTTTTAGATCTTTTCCGTTTCAACAATTTTTGCCATGATGTCGGCATAGGGGATCACCAGGTATTTTTTTCCTTCAAATTCCGTTTCTGTTCCTGAAAAATCCTTAAAAAACACCATATCACCTACCGCTATTTCAACATTTTCAATGGTGCTGAGTGCAACCACACGGGCAAATTTAGGTTTCTCTTTTGCCGAATCCGGAATGATGATTCCACCGGCAGTCTTCTGTTCTGCTGGCTCATCGGTTATGTCCAGTAGAACGTTCTGATTTACGGGTTGTAGTTCTTTCATTTTTTGTTATGTTTTATGATTTACTAATTTTCTATACCCAACAATTTGTTGATTCTTCCCCTGTCAAATCCCACAACGATCTGTCCATCGATTTCTGTTTGCGGCACACCCTGCTGTCCGCTCCTGCGTACCAATTCTTCTGCTATACGCTGATCCCTTGAAACATCGACATCCCGGAATGGAATGCCGTGCTTCCTGAGGTGGGTTTTCAGGGTCGCACACCATGAACAGGAGGGTGTGGAATAGACAACAACATTCTTCCTGGTGTCAGAACCGGGTCCATGGTGCCGGGGAACCAGGCTTTCAAAAACCGATTTGAAATAGTTACTGTCATGACACCCCTTGATGGTATTTACCATTTTCCCGCCCTCAAAAATAAGCAGGGTGGGTACGGAGGTGATAGCATACCGTTCATGAACATCCTTTACATTGGAAACATCTACCATAAACAGGCGCAGATCGTTAATCTCCTTACCTGCTGTTGTGATATTGTTTATTGCACACTCGCTTATTTCCGACCCTTCCTTATACAATAAAACGAATGATTTCTCTACGGCCCGGACCTCTCTTAGCAATTGATCGTGTGACGTAACTTTTTTGAATTCCATTGAATGAATCGTCTTCTTTCTAACAATACATAAAAATTTGCCACTTCACTTTCAGATTTCATGCCAAACAATCTCCATGCAATTGTTGTCATAAAAACCGGTAACATTGTTCCATGATGAATGACAAAATGCCAGAAATAAAGAACAAAGGTAAAAGTTAATAGTTATACGTTGAATAGTTTTAAGGATCTGCCCCAAGGTAGTCAATGACCAAAGCGTTTAATGGCTTCGTTTAAGATGCTGGCTGTTGCTGTTGCTCCGATACGGGTTATGCCCAGTTCCTTCACTTTTAAAAGATCATCCAGGGTTCTGATTCCCCCTGCTGCTTTGACCTGTATCACTGGTTTTAAGTGGCTTCTCATTAATTTTAAATCAGGGACAGTAGCTCCCTGATAGGAGTATTTTCCATCAGCACCTTTCACAAAGCCGTACCCTGTTGATGTTTTCACAAAAGCAACTTCCAATCTGTTGCAGATATCACACAGCTTAATTTTGTATTTATCATCCGGGAGAAAATCATTTTCAAAAATGACTTTTAATACTGCTGCATGTTTGGTGCAGGCATCATTAATGGCTTTTATTTCTGATTCCACATAATCCCATTCTTCACTTAATACTTTTCCAATATTTGCCACCATGTCTATTTCTGCTGCTCCGTCTTTTATCGCTTCAATGGTTTCAAATACTTTTACTTTTGTTTTGCTATTTCCATGTGGAAAACCAATGACTGCGCAGGTGAATACATCAGAATCTTTTATATATTCTGTTGCCAGCTTGACATGATATGGTTTTACACAAACTGAAGCTGTATTGTAGCGTACAGACAGTTCACATTCACGTTTTAAATCTGCATCTGTAAAGGTCGGATGCAAGATTGAATGATCAATCATTTTTGCTAATTCAGTTACTTGATCCATACTGTTTTGTTTTTCTTATTCTCTATACAACAATAATGTGTGCAAGGTAGAAACGCCATGCATGGCGTCTCTACGGCAATTTTTTAATCAGGATCGGTTTCGTCCACTGCTTTTTAACTTCGAAGAAATCTCATGGGTAATGGAATGAAGCAGGTGGATATCATCCTCTTCAAGCAATGCAACCCGTTCCATGATCCTGTTGAGGAGGGTTTTGTTCTCACCGATCGCTGTCTGATCCAGAATTTCAATGATTCGTTGCTTCAGTGAAAGATACGATTCGGGATCGGGTGGGGCGGGGGGAGTGCCATTTCCCGGTGAAGCATACCCGGAAGCAACGTAAGCGTAAATCATCACTGCTTGCGACAGGTTCAGGGAAGGATAGGATGCATCCATGGGAATGGTTGTAACCAGGTCGCAAAGTGAGATCTCGTCATTAGTCAGTCCCGACTCTTCTCTTCCGAATACCAGGGCAATTTTTTCAATTGATTTTCCTTTCTTTTCCAGGAGATCGGGAATTTGTTGAGCGGGATAGGAATCCTGCTTTGCCGATCGTTTCTTTGCCGTTGAGCCGATGACGAAATCGAGGTCCTTTATGGCCTCTTTCAGCGAATGATAAATACTGGCTTCTTGAAGAACCGCATGCGATCCATGGGCAAGCATCAGTGCTTTTTCGTTCAGGTAATCACACGGATTGACCAGTCTCAATTCACGAAAGCCCATGGTATTCATGGCGCGTGCACTGGCTCCGACGTTTTCAGGAACTCCAGGGTTGACAAGTATGAAGTAAACATTCATGATTTTTATCGAATATCCAAATTTTACGAATATGATAAAAATAAATGGATTAATGTAGGTCGACCCTGCCTGGCAGGCAGGGCTCCTTGCCGAAGGCCCGCATGCCGGTCGGGCAGGCATTCCTTTGGAAGAGTCGACAAATAGGGGGTGTATCAAAAGTCGATTTTTCAGTCATCCTGAACTTGTTTCAGGATCTCATAATTCTGATTAACAATAGATTAAGATTCTGAAATAAATTCAGAATGACGATATCTGCCCCTTTTTTACTTGCTTCATCAATAGCATTTTCAATCCGGACAAAATTCCCTGACCGGTCACCATCGAGACAGAATATCTGGACGATGGCAATTTTAACTTCTCTGTCCTGGGCTAAGAGGAATGTCCCATTCGCGAGGGCAAGAGTAGTTATGATTATTCGGATTGCATTGAATTTCCTCAAATTCATTATCATCTTGTTTTTATAATAGTAGAGTATAAAAGTACTATATTTACAATACTATTAATATAAGGATGATGTCGCTGAATATTGATGAAAAGGATCTGAAAAAATTCATTGTTGTTGGCGACCGGGTTTTGATCAAGCCCAAATCACCGCAACAAAAGACCAAGTCAGGCTTATACCTGCCTCCAGGAGTTCAGGAAAAAGAGAAGATACAATCGGGATATGTGCTGAAAGTTGGCCCGGGTTATCCCATTCCTGCCATCAGTGATGAGGATGAGCCGTGGAAAGACAAAAGCAATGAATTAAAATATGTTCCCCTGCAGCCCAAGGAAGGGGATGTGGCGGTGTATATCCAGAGCAGTGGGTTCGAGATAGAATTCAAGAATGAGAAGTATGTCATTGTTCCCCATTCTGCTATCCTTCTCCTGATCCGGGATGAAGGACTTTTTGAATGAACGAACAACATTCAACATCTGCCAAAGGCATGCCTACGGCAAAACGTTCAACATTCCCCTTCTAAAAATAGTTATTAAGTTATTCGTAGTTAGTAAGTCCCGAGAATCACTCCGCAAATTGCGGGGAATGATTCTCGAGGATCCTCGAAAATTGACGAAAATCAATAGATTTTCTAATTTTCGGGATTATTGAGTACAGTGGTGTAAACCCTTGATAAAAAGGTATAGATTTGATATTATTTGAATTCTTTATTACCCTGCACCGACTCTTATGATTTTCAATCAGGCACCATAATAACCCAATAACCCAATAACATTTTTTCTTTGTTAAATAATGTTAAATGAAAACGTTGCGGTTTTACCATCGGCAATTTTTTTTATTTTTGCACAACATTTCCCGGAAACAGGAGGCATTCGGGAACCTTTCCTGGATATTTCATGTTGTCGCCCGGGATAATTCCAGCAAAACGGGTTACTTATGGACATAAAAATTGAAAACCTTACAAAAAAATTTGGTGTTCAGCGAGCTGTTGACAACATCTCTTTTGAGGTGCGGACAGGCGAGATTCTCGGATTCCTGGGGCCGAATGGTGCGGGCAAAACCACGACGATGAAAATGATCACCAATTATATTACCCCTGGTGAAGGAGTAATAACCATTGGTGGCAAATTGTTGGCGGATCATGCAGATGAATTAAAGAAGCACATTGGCTATTTACCGGAGAACAATCCCCTGTACCAGGAGATGACAGTGATCGATTACCTGCGATTCTGCGGAGCGCTGCAGGGTATTGAAAAGAAGAACATGGATGACAGGGTCCGTGAAATGATTCACATCTGTGGTGTGACTGCCGAGAAGCACAAGAAAATCGGTGAGCTGTCGAAGGGTTATAAACAACGGGTTGGACTGGCACAGGCGATGATTCATGATCCGGATATCTTGATCATGGATGAGCCGACTTCAGGACTTGATCCGAACCAGATTGTTGAGATCAGGAAACTGATCCGGGAACTGGGGAGTGAAAAGACGGTTATTCTCAGTACGCATATTCTTCCTGAGGTTGAAGCCACCTGTGATCGTATCCTGATCATACACAATGGTAAAATCGTTGCCGACGGATCATCCGACAGCCTGCGTAAACAAGCACAGGGACAGGAGATGTTAAAGGTCAGGATTGAAGATGGTGATGCCAACACGATCTTTTCGGAATTGCAAAAGCTACCCTCTGTATCGGTGGTGGATTTCCTGGAGAGAACCCAGAACTTCTTCCAGGTGCAGAGCCATCCTGAACGCTCCTCCAAAAGAGATGTTTTTAACCTTTGCGTTAAGAAAAACTGGGTCATCACCGAAATGATCCCCCTTGAGACAAAACTGGAAGATATTTTCAGGGAATTAACCATGAATTAAACGACTTGATATATGAAATCGGTATGGATTATTACACGACGTGAACTGGGATCTTTTTTTGATTCCCTGATCGCTTATGTCATGTTGCTATTGTTTCTCGGATTCAGCGGACTATTTACCTGGCTTGTCGGATCCGATGTATTTTTAGTTGGTCAGGCAAGCCTCCGTTCATTTTTTGGGATTGCCTACTGGACACTTTTCTTTTTTGCACCTGCATTAACCATGCGCTTACTGGCAGAGGAAAAGCGATCGGGAACTCTTGAACTGCTGCTCACAAAGGCTGTGAGTGACAGGCAGGTAGTTATGGGGAAATTTCTCTCAACCCTGATCCTGGTTGCCATCGCTCTTGCTTTTACATTGCCTTATGTTATAACGGTTGCAAATATTGGGAACCTGGACAATGGTGGAGTGATTTGCGGTTACCTGGGACTGTTCCTGATGAGTGCCGTATACCTCAGTATAGGCCTGTTTGCAAGCAGTATCACAACCAATCAGATTGTTGCTTTTCTTATTGCACTGTTCATCGGGATTTTCTTTCACATCATTTTTGATGTTTTGGCCTCGACATTCCACGGATTTTTCGGGGAGGTCTTTCATTATCTGAGCCTGTCTGTCCACTTTGAGAGCATCTCGCGTGGTGTGATGGATACAAAAGATATCATCTATTTCCTCTCCTTGATCTTCATGGGATTGTTTTTTGCAGAAATCTCCCTGTCGCGCCGTAATATTGCTAATTGAATAAATCAACGATGATGAAAACCAGTAATGTATATCTGACCATATTCTTAATTGTTGGAATCGTAATTGTAATAAACCTGTTTTCCAATCAGTTTTTCCTCAGGCTTGATTTTACCGAAGACCATCAATACACCCTGAGTAAAGCAACGAAAAACATACTGAAAGAACTTCAGGAACCGGTCACCGTCAGGGCATTTTTCTCAGAAGATCTCCCACCGGATGTTTCAAAAGTAAAACGGGATTTCCAGGAGATGTTAATTGAATATGAAAACCTCTCCGATGGAATGGTGGTGTATGAATTCCTGAATCCAAATGAGGATGAAGAAACGGAGATGGAAGCCGTGCAAAATGGAATCCAGCCTGTCATGATCAACATTCGTGAAAAAGATCAGATGAAGCAACAGAAAGCATTTCTGGGTGCCCTGATCCAACTGGGAGAACAGAAGGAGAGTATCCCGTTCCTTCAGCCCGGGGCAGCTATGGAATATAGCCTCTCAACTGCCATTAAAAAAATATCGGTAACCGAAAAACCAGCAATTGCCCTGATTCAGGGGCATGGTGAGCCGGGAATCTTTGAGATGCAACAGGTTTTTGCCAACCTTGATGTACTGTATTCATTTGAATCCCTGGCACTCACAGATACCACTTCCATCCCGGACCATTACAGAACGGTAGCACTGGTCAGACCAACCGATTCCATCCCACTATCACATTTTCAGAAGATTGACGAATTCCTGGCTAAAGGAGGCAGACTGTTTGTTGCCTTGAACCGGGTGAAAGGCGATTTTTCAACTGCCTATGGTACTGCTGTTACCACCGGTCTCGAAACCTGGTTAAGGAACAAAGGCATTGAGGTAGAGGATAATTTTATAACAGATGTCAATTGCGGGTCCGTAACCGTTCAGCAGCAACAGGGGTATTTTACCATCAGCCGAAACATTCAGTTTCCCTACCTGCCAGTAATAAATAATTTTAGAGAACATCCGATAACAGAAGGATTGGAAGCGGTAATCCTCCAATTTGCCAGTTCAATTCACTACATTGGCGATTCCACAAAATTATTCACCCCCCTGGCTATGACCTCTGAAAAATCGGGCAGCTTTCGTACTCCGTTATATTTTGACATCCAGAAAGAGTGGACAGGAAATGATTTTCCATTAAGCCACCAGGTCATTGCCGCTTCACTTGAGGGAGATTTTGGTGGTGATGAACCCACAAAAATGGTTGTTGTCTCTGATGGTGATTTTGTGGTGAATGGTCCCAGGGGACAGAGCCAGCAGCTTCAACCGGACAATGTGAGCCTGATGGTAAACAGTATCGATTGGTTATCGGATGATACCGGTTTAATAGAACTTCGAACCAAGGGAATTGTTTACCGTCCTATCGATCAACTGGAAGATGATACCAAAACCTTCCTGAAACTCCTGAATTTCCTGTTGCCCCTTGTCCTGGTTATCCTTTATGGAATATTCAGGATGCAACGCAACCGTACTATAAGAATTAAACGACTGGAGGAAAGTTATGTCTAAGAAACTCGATAATAGAATTCTGTTCAGCGTTCTGGTTTTGCTTGTAGCTGTTTTCCTGGTTGCCAGGTTTTTGAAAACCGGAAAAACCGAAAAGAGTTTTAAGACCGAACTGTTTACCCTTGATACAGCTGATGTTTCGACCATTTTGATCTATCCGAAAGCTGAAAATCTTGAAGAGATCCGTTTTTCGCGCGATGGTATTAACTGGACAGTGACAAAAGGTGAAATAACAACCGATGCGGAAGAAAACTCCGTAAAAAGCCTGCTGGCTCAACTGATGGAGGTTAAACCCAAAAGACTGGCAGCAAGAAGTAAGGATAAATGGGAAGAGTTCCAGCTAACCGATTCATTGGCTACGCGAATTAAAGTGATCGAAAAAGGGGGCAAAGAAACAATTGATTTAATGATTGGTAAATTTACGTATCAGCAAAGCAATAATCCCTATGGGGGACGGGGTAACGTAATGGGAACCACCTACGTGAGATTATGGGATGAAGAAGAGGTGTATGCGGTTGATGGATTTCTCACAATGAGCATAAACCGGGAATTTAATACCTGGCGTGACCAGCGGGTAGTAAACACCCCAAAAAAGGATGTTACCAAACTAATATTTACCTATCCTGCTGATTCCGGTTTTATTGCCATTAAAAAAGACACCCTCTGGATGATTAACGATAACGCTGTGGATTCGTTAGCCATGGATCAGTTCCTTTCCTCACTCTCCTATATGAACCATTCGGACTTTGCAGATGATTTTAAACCACTGCTGAACCCTGATTTTCAACTGACTATTGAAGGCAATAATTTCTCACCGCTATCCATCCAGGCTTTTATGCTTCCGGATGATCAATACGTGCTCAATTCAAGCCTGAATCCCAAATCTTATTTCCGGAGCGATATCGAAGGACTGTTTTCACGAATCTATAAGCCGGCATCGTACTTTCAATAGTAATGTGGTGGTAATTACTCACGGCTTTACAGCCGTCCGTGAGCTCGCCCGCCTGCCCATCCCTGCCCGACTAAATCGTTCAGGCGGGCGACCGGAGGTCATCCGCCAGCCCGAAAGAATGGTTCTTTCATTCTGGCGGGGGCGAAAATGCCGCAGTCAGGCAGGCTACGCCCGGTTCGATAGTAACTCAATTGTAACACATTAACCCATTTTGCTATTAAAAACAATTCAAACATTTAATTAACTCAAGTTGCTAGCTATTGCAAAAAGTTATATGATTTGCTTAAATTATAGAATTTCCCATTGGAGAGTGACTCTCCGAGTCGCTCCTCCCGCCATCAGCGGGAGTTTACAGAGCGCTCTGGAGAGCGCAAACGACTTGGAAAGTCGTTCTCCAAAGGTGTTTTCTATACATACAATATGTCTGGCACTTCATCTGTAACTAGCAACTTGAGTTAATTAACCATTAAACATTTAACAAATAACAATTTTTTTCCGAAGGAAAATACCATTATAGTGTTTATATTTACATGCTGGTAGATCTGTTTTTTACTTCCTGCAGATCATTCATGCCATCATTTTGATACAATGATCATTAATCAAATACTCATACCATGAAAAAGTACCGGTCTGTATTTTTAATTAATATGTTAGCAGTTATGGTTTTAATAATTTCTGGATGTGGAACACCCGATGAAGGGGATACGGCTGACCTGGTCATTAAGAACGCCAAGGTTGTCACAATTGACAAAGAAAATCCCAGGGCAGAAGCCGTTGCCTTTATTGGTGAATCTATTGTTGATGTAACCACCAATAAAGCAATAGAAAAATACATTGAAGAGGGTAAAACAAAGGTGATTGATGCTGGTGGAAAGCTGGTTGTTCCCGGTTTTAATGATGCCCATGCCCATTTCGCACCTGTGAATCTCGATTATATCGAACTGCGGTATATCACCGATCCCACAATAATCACAGAAAAGGTTAGGGAAAAAGCGGAACAATCCCTGCCCGGTGAATTAATTCGCGGAGGACACTGGGAGCATGAGATGTTTACGGACAAACAATGGCCAACCAAGGAGTTAATAGACCCTGTTTCTCCTGATAATCCAGTTGTTCTGAGCAGGGCAGATGGCCATTCAGTACTGGTCAATAGTTATGTTCTCAAGAACTCGGGAATAACAAAAGATACACCCGATCCATATGGTGGGGAGATTCAGAGAGATCCGGCAACCGGAGAACCGACCGGGATACTGAAGGAATCAGCACAGCAGTTGATCAAAACCGGGGCAATACCGGTACAGAGAACAGAAGAGGAGAAGAAGCAACGTGCAATGGAAGGTTGGCAAGCTGCATTCAAAATGGCTGCTGAACTGGGTGTTACCTCTATTCAACATCCGGGAGGAGGCGATGCTGAATTGTACAGTGAACTGAAGGACAAAGGAGAACTGACATGCCGGATGGATGTTGCAGGCAGGATTACTGCCGATGAAGAGGAACTGGCAAAATACGATGAATTGAGAATGAATTATCCGCAGGAAGGAAACTGGATCCGGTTCGGATACCTGAAAGGATTCATGGATGGAACATTGGGATCAGCAACCATGATGGTTTATGAACCGTTTCTCGATGAGCCGGATAAAACGGGTTTACCTCAGATGTCGTATGAAGAACTGGAAGAAAAAGTACTCGCGTGTGACCGGATGGGATTCCAGATCGGAATACATGCCATTGGCCCCAAAGCCAATACCTGGATCCTGAATGCTTATGCAAAAGCTGCTGAAGTAAATGGAAGCAGGGATAGCAGGCACCGTAGTGAACACGCCCAGATACTCATTGAAAATGATATTCCCAGATTTGCGGAACTTGGTGTTATTGCTTCCATGCAACCAACACACTGCATAACCGATAAGCGGTTTTGTGAAAAAAGGATAGGAAAGGAGAGAAGTAAATATGCCTATGCATGGAGGAGTTTGCTGGATGCCGATGCAAAGATTGCTTTCGGTACGGACTATTCGGTGGAACCCCTTAACCCGATGGAAGGATTGTATGCAGCAGTTACCCGCAAAGATCGGATGGGAGAGGAGGGAGATGGCTGGTTCCCGGAACAGAAACTGACCATGGAGGAAGCCATTAAACTCTATACACTCGGCTCTGCTTATGCTCAATTCATGGAGAACAGAAAGGGGATGATTAAAAAAGGGTACCTTGGCGATGTGGTAATCGTGAATCAGGATCTGATGACCATACCCGAAGAGGAGATCATGAAAACCAGGATTGATTATACCATTGTTGGGGGGAAGGTGGTATTTGAACGTTAGTACTTCTTTTGAAAAATCCGCAGGATGATGGCCCCATTGCCAAAAAAGTAATCCCTGATATGGGTGAACCGGGTGTCCGTTATTGTGTTTTTTAAACTTCCGGAATTTTTAAAATCCCGGAAATTTTTATAATGCTCACCTCCTGCAAGAAATTCAATAAAACCAATTACTTTCCCGGTAAACCAGGGAGTGTCTGAAACCATCCAATAGTCAGCAATTAAAAGATGTCCGTCTGGCTGGAGTATCCGGTCCATCTCTGCTACGATTTTTTGCCTTGCAGCAGGATCTTTTTCATGCAATGCCATGGTGATCAATACCAGATCAAAACTTTCATCCGGATAATCGATAGCAGTTGCATCCTGCTTGAAACAGGGTGCCTTCCATTTTCCCCTTTTTGAAACAGCAAGCATTTCACTGGAAAGATCAATGCCCACAGCTGAAAATCCGCTCCGGTTAAGCAATTTTACCTGGTATCCGGTACCACAACATACATCCATGATGCGTTCAGGTTCTAATTCAACAATGACTTTCAGGATTTTTTTGCGCAGGTTCTTCAGGAATGGATTGATGAACAGATCATAGAGTGGGGCAAAATAATAACCTTTCATAGCTGATGATTGTTATGGGTTGTTTTTTCCCTATTTTTTTGTTAATTTTTCAATCGATTTGTTGTCTGGAAATCCTAAGTTAGGTTGCGGGCTAAAATACAAAATCTGAATTTAATCGGTCTATTTATGTAATGGATTATGGAACAAACATTAATTGAATCGATCATAGAGAACTCATGGGTTCACCTGGCTCTTTGGATTGTTGTTTTTATTCTAGTGACTTTCATCGTTTCGATGAAAGATGGGATGGTGAAATTTGTGGTTTTGCTTTTTGGACTTCCCTGGTTTGCTGTTGCCTTGTACGTCATTCTGGATAACCTGAATATGGAACCCATAGAATCCATCACTGATTTCTGGTATTTGAAGGTCGGTATTCCCGTTGCTGTCCTGATTGTCGAACCCCTGTTGTTTTTATTTTTCTACCGGATCAGGTTAGCTTCTTTCAGGAGAAGGGTAGGAGCCGGGAAGAGGGCCGGTACCCCCACCCTGAGATTCAGGAAACTGGATAAGAAATTGAGGGAAACTAAAGTAAGCCGCGAGATCATTCTGAAAAACAGGAAACCCGATGAACAGGGACAGAAGAAACTCAACCGGGAATTTCGTTTGGCCTGCAGCGAAAGAAACCCGGACTTTGGTTTTATCTCTGCACTGCTTGAGCAGGGTGCCGATGTGAACTCAAAAGATGATGCAGGAATGACATCGCTTCATCTGACCACCGAGTGGATGAACAGGAAGCACCGGCTGATCCTGTTCTTGCTTGGAGCAGGAGCGGACCCGAATATTCAGGATAATACAGGAAAAACCGCACTGGGTTTATATGCATTGAAGAATCCATTTAAAATGGGACACCTTCATGCATTGGAAGTTTTGTTAACCTACACGGATGTCAATATACAGGACAAAGATGGGAAAACAGTACTGTTTTACAAGGCTGGCAATCCATCAGACAACCGGCGGACCTTTTTTCTGTTGAAGAAGTATGGCGCAGAGATACACCTGAAGGACAACCATGGAAAAACCGCAATGGATTATGCCACGGAAGGAAACAATAAGAAGCTTGCTTCATACCTGAGGAGAAAGAGCAGGAAAAAGTCCTGAGACAGAGAAGGGAAGGCACCAGGGTGAACAACCTTATTACTCATAAGAAATTACCCATAAAAAATCACTGACCCATGTCTGAAACATCAAGTAAAATTCTCTGGCTTCGGGCTGTCCTCACCGGAATAGCTGCTGTTGTTATCGCTTTCCTGGTCCTGATGCTGGTGGCAACCGTTTATGCATTTATCCTGGCATTCAGGGAGCGGGGAGCACCTGACACCGAAATGATCGGGCAATTCGCCGAATGGCTGGGCATGTGGCTTAGCCCCCTGCTAACGATTATTCTTGCTTTCTTTGGTGGGATGTTGGTTGCAAGAAAAGCAGGCGGACAGTTTCTCCTGCATGGGATCCTGGTAGGGATTATAATCGCCATTTTCAGTTTCCTGCAAAACAAAATTTTTGGTGGGAGCCTGGATATGAAAGAAGGCATCTACCTCCTGTTTTACCTGGTATCGGCTAGTTTGGGTGGATTCAGATCAATACCTAAACGGCGGGTCTGAAACAACCGAATACGTTACTTCTCCACACTACCTATTAACCAAATGGAGGGATTGGATTAATTATCTGACGGATGGATCCTGTACTTCCGATTCGAAAAACCAATGCACTTTTTTGGGTAACCTCCTGTAGTCGATATCTTTTATTTTCTCTGAAAAGTCGAGTGCATTGAGTGTATTCCAGAATAAAACGGTTTTATCCTTCAGAAGCCCGGATGCTGCATCCTGCAACAGGGCTGCCATGGCTTTCCCGGTATACGTTCCGTCAAGCTGTATGCCTTCCATCTCTCCAAGTAAGCGTATGGCATGAATCCCCTCATCGGTAAATTTCCCATACCCTTTGCCCAGAAATTCGTCCCGCACAGCAAAATCATCCATGCTGAATGGTAAAAGGGGAATAGATGGATCGTGATTATGAAGAAATGCAATGGTATCAGAAAATGCTGAACGGATACGCTCCTCTCCGGTAATTTCAGGCTCGATTACACGAACAGGAACAATGTTCGTTTTCACTCCGAGGAGCTTGATACCCAGGAACAAACCAACCGCAGTTCCTGCGCTTCCTAATGCAATGTAAATCAGGTCCGGCTCAGGCACCAGGTTATTATCTACCTGTGACTTTAGTTCAAAAGCGGCATTTACAAAGCCGGTAATACCCGGGGGTGATGATCCGCCCAATGGGATGGTGTATACCGGTTTTCGATCCAGGATCAGGTGTTTGAGCTTTTGCAGTTTTTCACCCCTTGCTCTCTCTTTCCGGTTGGGGTAATGATGGATCTCGGCGTTTGCTGTAAAACTCAGCAGCAGGTTTTTTCTCACGTAATCGGCATTTTTCTGGGAAACAAGCATGGAGATACTTTTCATACCAAGAATGTTTGCATGAATCGCAGTTGCCGTGGCATGATTGGAGCCTGAATACCCGAAAGTCATCACTTTTTTATATCCCTTCTGCTTTGCTTCACCGAGCAGAAATTCCAGTTTCCGGATCTTATTTCCGCCATAGTGTTTGCTGGTCAATCCGTCCTGTTTAAGGTACAGGTGCTTGATACCCAGTTGTTCACCGATCCTGGTCAGACGAAGGACAGGTGTGGGTAACTCGCACAAGCTGACGTAAGCAAGTTTTTCTCTTAGCGTTGGGTATTTTTCAAAAAGAGGTATCATGTCTCGAGAATTATTTTCAAACAATCATCTTCCTTCCTGTCAAAAACCTTGTATGCTTTTTCACCAGCTGAAAGGGGATACCGGTGAGTAAGTATCCTGTCCAGGTCAAACTTATCTTCTTCCATTTTCTTCAAGAGCTTCTCCATATAGAACCGAGCAGGGCAGCGGCCAATTTTAAAGGTAATGTTTTTATCATATGCCTGAATAGGGGAGAAAGCAAACTGGTGATCGGTATGAACACCTACAGTGGAGATAATGCCTCCTGGCCGTACCAGTTCGTAGGCAAGTTTCGTGGCTTCGTGGCTACCCACGGCTTCCATCACCGCATCCACTCCAACACCCTTTGTGCTGTTCATGATCTTGTCAATCGGTGATCCGTTTTTGAGATTAACCGGTTCGGCACCAAGAGAGCCAGCTGATTCCAGGCGATAGGGAATGGAATCAATTGCCCATATTTTCCCGGCTCCCATTTCAATTGCACTCATGATCGCCAGTAACCCCACGGGTCCGCAACCAAGCACGGCATAGCTTCCATCCCGGTTTACCTTTGCCATATCTGCACAGTAATATCCCGTGGAGAGAATATCTCCCGCCAGCATGGCTTTTTCCGCTGGAATATGTCCGGGATACTTCACGAGCGTTGAATCGGCAAGCGGCACCCTGACAAACTCAGCCTGAACACCCTGCAGTCCGCTGCCATTCTCTACCCATCCGAACAGTTGTCCATGAACACACCGGGCTGTCATTCCATTCCTGCAGAAAAAACATTCACCACAATTGGTTGTAAACGGACTGATGACATGATCGCCTGTTGTGAACCTTTGGACATCTGATCCCGTTTCAATGATCTCACCAACAAATTCATGCCCCATCACCGTACCGGGATCAATTCCTGTTTCCCGCCCGTGGTATACATGAAGGTCTGATCCACAAACGGCTGAATAAATGTTCTTTATGATAACATCTGTTGGATGGAGAATTATCGGATCCGGTACCTCCCGGAATACTATCTTCCGGATACCCTGAAAGGTGAGTGCTTTCATAGAAATATGTAATTAAAAGATTACTATTTGTCCTTCCCTGGTAATGTTAAATCCTTTATTATACACTTCTCTATAGGGTTCGCTCCCCTCAATAACAACAGGGTTGGTGTGGTTAAAATGGATAAAATGAACTTTTGATCTGTCTGCGGGTGAAAGTTCTTCAAATTGTTTAAAACTCTCTACGATGAAGGGATGGGGGATTTCACTCATATCCCTGCCGGGAATCTCCCCATTCCGGTAAAAGGTACCATCCAGAAAAGCTATATCAACCGATGAAATCATTGTGCATATATCCCTTTCCCAGTCTGCCCATTTGTCGATATCAGGAATATAGAGGACTTTTTTCTGATCACTTTCAATCAGTATCCCCACGGTTTCAGAATATTCATCCCTGTGGGGGACCAGGATTGGAGTAATTGAGATCCTTTCGTTCAGTTGAATGGAGGAATCACTCTTCATGGGTTGAATCTCGATATTTTTCAGGGTTACCAGCTGGTTCCAGGGACCATTTTCCATCAGGAATTTTTTCATACTTGGCATGGCATACACCGGGATATTCTCTGTTCCCATTACCTCCCTGCCCAGGTGTATCAGACCGGTATAGTGTCCGATATGGGCATGGGTGAGAATGATACCTGTTATCGACTGCCTGCCGTAATTTCCTGAAATCTGTCCCAGCTTGAAAAATTGTTCCCTGAAGTCAGGTGTTGCATCGATGATCCATTGCTTCCCATCCAGCGGATCGACAATAGCGATGCAGGCAACCAGCCGTCTGATTTCCGGATTTTCCCAGGCATTCCTGCAGCACTCCCTGCTGCATCCGGCCTGGGGGAATCCCCCGTCCTGACTGGTTCCCAATACAAAAAGGTATGGCCTGTCCTCCGGTGGAGTCTGTTCTTCTGCACGATTACAGGATAAATGCAATAAACCGGTAAAAATCAAAAAGATGCCGGCCCGAAGGAGGTGAGGATGTAGAAAGTGCATAATCAACGGTTTTGTTAAACAAACATACTATAATTAAATAAACTCATTATACAACTATCCAAAGGATCAAAGTAATTTCTTTCAATCGGGGGAGTATCGTTACCAATACCGATTAACTAGCTGCAACCCGAACTTCTTTACCCAGCCTGCCGGCTGGGCAGGCGACTAACGATATTGGTTTCGTAACTTTACCTGCCGTATGGCAGGCGAAAACCGAATACTCAATTAGAAAAAAATCGATCTGCAAATTCTACCAACAGAGAAGTTACATCCTTGTTGCCTGCAGTCTCAGATCAAACAATTTCTCCAGTTTCTGTGCCTCCTCCAGGGCTGTTTCCCTCTTTTTAAACGTAGCTACCGGAATTCCTTTTTTGTTTGTGTCTTTTGACAGGAAGAGGGTATAATAGTAATTGGTAAAGACAGCCGACCGGTTCGACCAGCTATAGGAACGGTAGCTCATGGAGGATCGGTTCACCGTAATGATCCTGTAATCATCCAGGTTCTTTACCTGTTTGTCTCTTTTTATCCAGATAATGCTGGTATAGGTTAACACTTCCCTTTTCTGCACATCAATGATCACTCCCCGAAAAGTAAAACTGATAAACATTCCCAACAGAATTATACCTCCCCCGAGAAAAGGATTCCCGAAAATAGTACTTGGAATACCAACCAGCATAAAAAAATATCCCATGTAGACCGCAATGGGTGGTAACATGTGTCCGAGGCTGTATTTCAGGAGCTTGTCTGTAGAAGTTTTTATCAATGGATTACTGTTTTTTGGGAGTTTATATGCCGTCTTAAGAATGCAGTAAGGATAAAGATTTGTAAGTTTACTGAAATAACTAAAGGTAATATGTTTTTTACAAACATAAACAAGAGCAGACGGACCAGGTATTTTTGCTTTTGGTCACAAATGGCTTTTTAAGTCCCGCCGGTCAATGAATTTAGGTAGTGTGGCCGGAATAGCTTATCCAACAAAACATGGATATTACCTTGAAGACGAACTCGGACAACCCTGGCACAGCCCGAAAACACCGGCTGTCCGTTTTTACCTTTTAGTAGAACTGCAGATTGGCTTTCCGTTTGGGAAGCAGGGGCTGTCAAAAATACACAAAGAGATGATTTCACGCTAAGTTCGCAAAGATCGCAAAGATTATATGCCTAATAATTAGACTTTTGCGTACTTTGCAGTTCTCTGCGTTCTCTGCGTGAAACTTTTTATATTTACTCTTGAGACAGCCTCTACATGCAAAAATGTCCGATACAATATCGGAATTGTTGTTTGACGTCTACCAATATTTCGCTTCTGCCTGCCGCCAGCCTGCCGGACTGGCAGGGTTTACCCGCCGCAGGAGGGCAGGCACGGCCTACGGAGCTAAAAATGTATTCCAATCTTTTACCGAGCACCCAGGACCTAGGTCTGAGTACCTATTTCTAATAACTCAATACTCACCACTCACTTCTCATTACTCAATCTTCTTAACAAACCATAAAACCAATCCCGAGGTATTTCTCATATACGTTGCATATCCCTCTTTTCTTTGCAGCATTCGTTTATCGATCATGGGCACACTGACAAAAAGAAAGAGTGCGACCATACCGAACGGGCCTGGAAGGGTCCACCAGTAGAAGGAACCTGATTCGTAAGAAAAGAGGAACAACCCGAACCAGAACAGGACTTCACCAAAATAGTTCGGGTGCCTGGAGTACTTCCACAATCCGGATGATAAAAAGGATTGACCGGTTGGTCTGAGCAGGAATTTCCTCAACTGCTCGTCAGCAATGGTTTCGATCAATATGGCACAGAGGGTTACCCCAATGGCAACCAGATCGAACAGATCCAGGGAATCGGGTTTGAAAACAATTGCCGGGTAGATGGAGAGGCAGGCTAAAAAAACCGTAATCGTGGGCAATAGATGGATCCCAAAAAGACTTACGATCCAGTAAGAGCGTGGAAACTTCTTTCGAAAATTGACATAGCGCCAGTCTTCATCCTGCAGCCCTTTCCAGCGTCTGATCCAGTTGTACGTTAAGCGGCTTCCCCAGAATAACACGAGTACCAGTATGATCATTTGCCGCAAGATGAACATGTCACTTCCTGTTGAAAGGCTCCAATACAGGAGAATGGGGAAGGGAGCTACACTCCAGTATGGATCATAGAGGCTGGAATTGTTAAACGTATAGCTCACAGCAAAAATCAGGAGTGTGGCAAATAGATCCAGGATTGCAGCATTAACCAATGGATTACCCCTGTCTGTATGTCGCAGGATAAGGATACAAAAACCAAGCGTGATGAAATAACTCACGAAACAGATAAAAAGAGACCCTGTTTTGGAGCGTGCTTTGATCATGTTGGTAAGCTATTAAATGCGAGCTTGATATATCATACCCTCTGTTTATCTGGATCGTAAAAAGCTCTTTTTTCGTCATTCATCATCCTCCAGCCTGCCAATCTCCCGCACATTCTTTCCGGTCCGTTCGGTCAGGTCATCGCCCAGGTCTTGCCGGGCTTTTTCGACCAGGGTTTCCAGTTCTGCAACGATTTCCGGATAAAGATCCTTTACATCGTACCGTTCTCCCGGATCCCTTCTGAGGTCATAAAGCGCGTATTCTGCCTCCTTCCATGCATAGGGACCGGGAAATCCATCGTTTCCGGGCAATACTCCTTCATAGGTTCGATGAGTATGAGGCAATACCAGCTTCCAATGATCTTTCCTTACAGCCTCCAGTGAGTTTCGCTGGTAGTAATAGTAAAAGTGGTCCCGTGGATTTGCCGTTTCATCTCCCCGGAGCAAGGGTAGTATGCTTACACCATCGATGATATGGTCAGGCAATGGTGATCCGGTTATTTCAGCCAGTGTCGGCAGTATGTCAATGGTTGAAGCCATTTTATTGCTTATTGTTCCGGCTTCTGTTACGCCGGGCCAGCGTACAATGCAGGGAACACGCTGTCCCCCTTCAAAACTGGTTCCTTTGCCTTCTCTGAGTCCACCGGTTGAACCTGCGTGATTCCCGTAATTGAGCCAGGGACCATTGTCGCTGGTGAACAGGACCAGTGTGTTCTTATCGAGCCCCAGTTCTTTTAATGTATTTATCACCTGTCCGACGGACCAGTCTACTTCCATTACCACATCACCGAACAATCCCTGTTCGCTTTTCCCTTTGAATTTTTCCGATACGCCCAGTGGAACATGAACCATGGTATGGGGAAGATAGAGGAAGAATGGTTCACCCTGGTGCCGCCGGATAAAATCAACCGCACGTTCCGTATAGAGGGTCGTCAGTTTTGCCTGGTCATCAAGTGTCCTGATCTCTTCAATCTTTTCGTTTCCTTCAATCAGGGGAAGAACCGGGTAATTTCTGCGATGGGGATTGATGGAACTATCGCTGATTGCTCCCCCATCGTAGTAAACCGGCCACATGTCATTGGAGTAGGGCAGTCCCAGGTATTCATCAAATCCATGTTGAAGCGGCAGGAATTGTACATGGTGCCCCAGGTGCCATTTTCCAAAGACACCAGTTGCGTACCCTTTGTTCTTCAAGAGTTCTGCGATTGTCTCCTCATCATCGTGGATACCCACCCTGGCATTTGGTCCCAACGCACCGGAAATTCCAATGCGATTCGGATAGCACCCGGTAAGCAACGCAGCCCGTGAGGCACTACAAACAGCCTGTGCTGCATAAAAATTGGTGAACCGCATTCCCTCCGATGCTAACCTGTCAAGGTGCGGTGTAGCATACTCCGTTGCGCCAAATGATCCAATATCCCCATACCCCATATCATCAATGAAAATGATGACTACGTTGGGCAACCGAATATCCTCCTGCCTGGTACAGGAGAAGAGAATGAGTGCCATGAAGATCAATGGCAGCATACTACTGAATCCTGTTCTGAACAAATAATTATTTTTCATTGCTGATCCTGTTTTGTTTTGAGTATTACTGACCCGGTCTAATGAATCTCTTCATCCGGCTTTCTGAATAGATATTGCAGCTCAATCTCCACGAGGTTCTCTGCCCCTTCACTTACAGCAAACATACAGTCATCAAAAGCAGGAGCTCCTTTGATGGACGGTTTCGGATTGTTTGAAAACCCGTAGCCCTCTTTTGGTATACCCAGGAAATTCTTTTGCATAACCGTATCACAGTTTTCATCATCGAAAATAGCAATGGCGTACTTCCCGGATTTAACTTCTTTGATGTGAAACCGGTTACCCTGCTCCATTAACCTGGATTTTGATATCAAGTACTTCCACTTTGGTTGGTATGGGAATTGGTTCGGAGCGTCATACATCGAAATCAACATGTTTCCCTCCTCACCCCTGATATTATGGAATTGAATCACAACGGTAGTCTCTGCCAAATCAGCTGAAACCATAAAAAAAAGCAATACAAAAGCCGGGAATGAAATTCGAAATAGTTTCATGAATAACAACAATTAAAATTTCTTGAGAACATCAGCAAGGTTATTTAAAAAACAGCCTGCATTCCCGAGGGAAAAAACCATTGGGGGCTTAAATTTAATCACATTCTGGTAAGGGCCATCCGTACTTACCAGAATTTTCCTTTTCTTCATCTCCTCAACAATTCTTTTGGTCTCACTTGTAGCCGGTTTAAGGCTTTCTCTATCCAACACAAATTCGATACCAATAAATAGTCCGGATCCCCTGACATCTCCAATTATTGGATATTTTCTTTGCATTTCAATCAATCCGGATTGTAAAAAACTCCCTGTTTCCAACGCATTCTCCCGGAGTTTTTCTTCCATGATCACATCGAGAACTGCCTCTCCAATAGCACAGGAAACCGGGTTTCCACCAAAAGAGCTGAAGAATTCCATTCCATTTTCGAACGAACGGGCTATGGTTTTGGTTGTCACCACAGCTGACAGGGGATGTCCATTGCCCATCGGTTTGCCCAGGATAACAATATCCGGCACAACATTCTGAAGTTCAAATCCCCAGAAAGCTGATCCCACCCGGCCAAATCCAACCTGCACTTCATCTGCAATGCAAATCCCCCCGTTTTCTCTTGTCATCCGGTATACTTCCTGAAGATAACCCGGAGGTAACATTACCTGGCCCCCGCAACCAATGATGGATTCGCAGATAAAAGCAGCAACATGTTTCCCCTGCTGTTCTGATCTCCCGATGATATCTTCAACATCAGCAGCGTATTTATACCCGGCATCTGGATTGTCCTTCCGGTACCTCCCCCGGAAGGTGTCTGGTATCATCGTTTTAAGCGTTGTGGGAACACAACCCATGCCACCCTTCCCATTAAACTTGTAGGGGCTGATCTCAATTGCCGAGGATGTATTCCCATGGTAGGCATGGTCTACGACAATTATATTTTCCCGTTTTGTGTGGGTTCTGGCTAATCGCAATGCCAGGTCAGTTGCTGCGCTTCCCGAGTTTACAAAGAAAACTTTGTTCAGTTTATCGGGGAAAGTGGAACAGAGCTTTTCAGCATACCTGTTCAGCTCATCATAAATGTACCGTGTGTTTGTATTCAGGTGTGCCATCTGCTTCTGTCCTGCTTCCACCACCCTTGGATGGCAATGTCCAACATGACAAATGTTATTAACACAATCGAGGTAGGTATATCCCCGGTCATCGTACATGTACTGAAATGCTGCTTTCACCATCCGGATTGGTTTGTCATAGCTCAGGCTGAGGGCGGAACTTATGAACGTTTGACGTTTTTTCAATTGCAAGGTATGATCTCCTTCCCCGGGTAGGGAATATCCGCACGCTTCCATGAACCTGTTCGTTGTATGTAGCGGGCTGATTTTAATCCACCGGGTTAAGAGATCAATGGCGGATTTTTCACTGATGGAAGCGTGTTTATTGGATGGATCTGCTTTTTTTGTCCGGGCTGACATGCAGAGACTGATTGACAACCTGGTTGCAATGAGATAATAGAGCAACCGGATTTCTCTTTCCTCGAGTGGTAAAACGGAATGATATCCCCTGATTACCTCAATAGCCGTGCCTATGAGATCTTTCGTGCCCATGATTGCATAAGTCAGAGCAATCGCCAATTCATTGACGGTCTGAGAGAAAACCATGTCTCCAAAATCAATGATACCGGTAACCCTGCCTTCCCTGATCAGCAGGTTCCAGTCGTTTGCATCACAATGAATGACCTGTTTTCGTAAATCCCGTAAAACCGGTTGTACAATGCTACGAAATTGAAGAAGAAAATAACGGACTAACCGGCGAATAGAAACCTCTTCAATGCAAATGATATACTCTTCGATATCGGGAAAGTTCTGAAGGTCCCAGAAAAGCTTGCGATCTGCAATATGGGATGTTGTTTCTTTTTGAAGGATCTGATCCATTTCTCCAAGAAATACTCCGAGATCAGACAGGATTTTGGATGAATGAGCCACGTTTGCAAAAAATTCCCCTTCGATGAAACTGAGTAACCGGCCATTTACTGTTTTTCCATCGGATGCCTTATAAGGCACAATTTCCAGGTTATCCCGGGATGGAACCACACAGGGGACATGCCTGCCCGGACCCAGTTTGCTGGCAAGGGCAACCAGGATCCTGCTTTGCTCCTTTAGAAATTCTATTGAGTCGGTTGGAGATGAGAGTTTGAAGATGTACTTATTCCCCTGATCCGTTACAAGCATGAAATTCGTGTCAATGTAACTACCCAGGGGGATAATGTCTCCTTGCAGACCGTAGTTTTTCAGAATAAAATCAGCTATTGCATCTTTCTCCATCAATGGAAATTAATCTTTTGAACGTGAATGACTGTAAAGTTACGTTTCATTTTTCATTTTATTCCGGTAAAGCAGATAAAGACCAATCGCCATGAATACCGTACAGGGGAACGCTGATCCAATCCCCAGGGGAGAAATGGCCAAAAGAAAAAGTACCCCACCGGCAATTCCGATCTTAAAGTACACCTTACGCGTGAACAGCAGGATTCCCACGGTTACCTGTCCAATCGCTATTAACCGGACAAATAACGCTACATGCTGGTTGAAAAAACCGTAGATGAAGTTTTTATAAAACGAAAACACTGCAGATGCTCCATACACTTCAACATAAATTTCGGGCGATTTACAGGTAATATAAAAATTGAAAACGCCTGCAGCAAGAAATATCAGACCAAATAGGATCCGTCCTGCTCTGAACCACCGGTAACAGATATAGATTGATAGCAGCCCTACAGCATTTGACATGATGTAGGGAAGAAGGTATTCCTGTAAGCTCATTTTCGTCGAATTTATTTTCTTTTGTTGTATCGTTTCTTAGAAATTCGGGACTGAAGATTTCTGCCTGCCAGCAGGCAGAAACCCTGACCGAATTTTATGATCGTCAGGATGGAACGTTGAACAATGTTACCCTGGCACCTGTCACTCATTTGATGCGATCAACCTGTTTAACCAGCTGTAATACTGGATTAATATTTCCCTTTTATCAGGTGAAGAATGGCCGGTACCTTCATTGAAAGCCATTTGAACACTTGCATCTGAATCCAATAGTTTATCAACAAATTTCCTGGTTAGTTCAAAGGGACAATTCAGGTCATTCTTTCCATGGTAAATAAAGATCGGCACACCGGTCAGTTTTTCATAGTTCTTCTTTTTGAGGAAATTCGGGTATTCCCCTTTTCTGGATTTTCTTAACAGACCAACTTTAGGCATCCCTGAAAATATTGCCAATCCTTTAAACAATCCTGGATTTTCAAAGTATGTACGGTAAACACCATAACCACCCATTGAGAAGCCTGTAAGAAAGATATTTGCTGTATCTACACTATAATTTTGGATAGCATCCTGAATTGCCTCTTTGATGTCGAATTGAGCTTCTGGTGTTCCATAATAGTGAGATACTCCTCTTGCATTGGGTGCAATTTGAATTAGATTGTCCTGACTGAGGTAACGATGGTACTTGTCGAACATGTCTTCATCAGTTCTCCCGCTTCCGTGTAAAAAAACCAGCAGTGGATATTTTTCGGATTTGTTGTAGTTCTCAGGAATCTTTATTTTATAGGGTCGCAGGGTACTGTCCAGTTCAGAACAGAATGCTCTTCTGAAGATACCGGTCTGTGCCGAGATGGTGTCCTTACCTGACTCCATGAATTTAAGGTAATCCAGTAAATCGGTTATATCAGTCAAACCTTCAGGGTAATTCTCATAATCTTTCAGCCTATTCAGTTTTCGATCAATTTCTTCAATATAAAACCTGAAAGTGGTGTAACTTCCTTCCTTGATATTTGTTTTTAGCTTTTCCAGTCTTTCAACAAGTGTTGTGTAATCAAATTCAGGAAAAACAGTAAGGTTCAATTTCCCCGATGAGTTGCTTGCAGTACCCAACCATTCAATACTATAGTTGCCCGGTGATATTTCGTGAGCATCGAAAATAAACCGGTTATTTGATATTCCAACCTCCGTATCTATTGTGAATATCGTTTTTGTAACCAACTCCTTACTTTCATCAAAAACAACTACTTGAAACTTTTCTTTCAATGGTTGGGCAGATAAAACAGTTGCATTGAATTGTATATTTTCACCATGAAAACAGTGATTTTTATCAAGTATCAGGTAAGATTGACAATCTTGATCAATTTTTGGCTGTTCAAAAACAACTTTTCTATACCTTCTTGCCCCGGTTTCAGAGGGGAACTCAAAGGCAACACCCTGTACATTCGGGAAACGTTTACCAGGATGTGCTTTTACAAACCAGAGGTTAAAACCAATATCCCCTGATAAAAATGGGTGATAGGGGTAAATAATCGGCCATGGGATAACAACTTCAAATCCAATCCTGCCATCTTTTGCCTGGTATTCAAAAAGAACATCCTCCGGCAGTCTGTAGAGCATAACATTTCCATTGTAGTTCCATAGAACTTTTTTTGCCCACTCCTGATTCGGTTCGTATTGAGATGAAAATCCCATCACATAATGTTCATCCGTTTTATTCTTACCCGGTATCCTATTCGAAATGGTAAGAATGAAACCGTCGCCATTCTGATAGCCCCTGTCACGGCAAATAAGACTATCTGCGCTGGCTTCAAGGTAGAGATAAATAAAATTGGTTCCATATGCAATGCGGTAATTTGAACCTGCCGATCCTTTTAGAAAGTTAATATTAAATCTGAAGTTATATTTTCGTATGGGCAATATTTCTTTCAGGCTCTCATCCAGAAGACCATCGACCACTGGCTGATTTTGCAAAAAAGTTATTTGTGGAGATAAAGGTTTATTAACTGGTTTGAGGTTTATAACCATGTATAGCAACCATAAAGCAACAATTACTAAACTCCAGAGGAGTACTTTTTTCATTTTTGATAACCAGGTTCTAAATTTCATTTGGCATACCATATAACTGTTCCACCTCACCACTCACTTCTCTCCTCATTATACTCACCAATCCCCTTCCTGTCAACTTTTCTCCACCACAACAAGCATCTCGAAATCTTCCGTTGTAAGGGCCTCTTCTCTGCTGAAATTCCCCAGTTTGCATCCAAAAATCCCGATTTTTTTAAAATGCAGGGATTTGAGGTACCAGGTTATTTCTGAAGGGACAAAATATCGTTCGTTGCATTTCAATTTTCTTACAATGCCTGCATCATCGGTGATTTCAACGGTTGAAGTATCACGCAGGGTCATCAGGTCAAAGGTGTTACTTCTTGATTTCTGGTCGTTTTTTTCCATGAACTCCTTTACCGAATGGAAGAGAGGGAACAGGGCATTCAGGCAGGTAAGAATCAGTTTTCCTCCTTTTTTGAGAGCGGTGTATGCGTTCTTCAGGATGGCGTAGTTCATTTCATCCGTCTCCATGAGGGAGAAGCCCCCTTCACAGATCATGATTACAAGGTCAAACTCATCAGAAAAGGCAAGGTTTCTTGCATCAGCCCGCTGAAAATTCACACGTACGTTTTCCATTTCAGCTTTCTCCCTTGCCCTGGCTAACTGTGATTCTGCCAGATCCACTCCCGTTACTGTATAGCCTCTTTTTGCCAGTTCAACAGCATGTCTGCCGGTTCCGCAGCCAATATCCAGAATCTTCAGATCCCGGTTAAAGTTTATCTCTTGTTCAATAAAATCAACTTCACCGGTTGTCCCTTTTGTAAACGGTTCCTTATCATAATTTTCAGCGTAGTTCTGAAAAAGTTCCTCATACCATTGTTTCTTCATCATACTCTAAGTGAATAGCACCATGGATTAAGTTACATAAACGATTTAATGTTCTTTTCAAGCATCACAACTGCTTTGTCAATTCTACGGTTTCTTGTTTCCTCTTTTTTTGCATCGTTGATCCACAGGAAGTAATTCCTTTTGTGTGAGGGAGCCATTTTACTAAAATGATCCATTGCCTTTTTATTCTTTTTCAGTGCCCTGAGCAGGTCATCCGGGGGGACCTGCTCTTCCTGTGTGGGGGCTCGGGACACCGGGTCCTTATTACGTGCTTTCCATTCTTCGAAGAGCGACAGACCTTCTTTCATCATTTTTCCTTCACGGATCATCTTGTTTGCCCTTCTGACATTGTGTGCTGACCATTTACTATCCCTGTTCCTGGGTGTGTATCTTTGCCTGTATCTCTCGTCATCCATTCGCTGGATGGTGCTGTCAATCCATCCGAAGCAGATGGCTTCTTCAACGGCATCGTCGTAGGAAACTCTTGGTTTGCCGGTGTGTTTCTTATAATAGATCAACCAGACCTCTTTCTCCTTATTATGATTTTTTGTAAGCCACTTGCGCCACTCAGATCGGTTTGTGCAGTAGATCTCACTTTTTCTTTCCATAGAACAAATATATATGTTTTAATGGTCTTTTTATTCGGGGCACGAACTTAAGTCGTACCCCGAACCAGAATTTTCGTGTGTCGGTTTTGATATTAAAATTCTTTAAGAAAACCTTTTCGTCGCTCGATTTTTCCAAAGGAACCGCTATACGGAATTCGGGCAACGAATTACAGGCATATGTTCTTCATCATATTCCGGCACTAAAATAATTGTTACTTTTAACCTTTTGCCTTCAGTAACTCAGAGTCATTTCTAACTTTTAAAATTCAGGGAGAGTTTAATTATGGGAAGTCGTCATTTGAAGCTATTAATGCTCATTGGACTGTTCCTTCTGTATGGTACAGGCCAGTCCAATGTTTGCTCAGGTCAAAAAGTACCCATATCCTTTGATAAGTACCACGGATATACGGGCACTGTGAAGTACCTGAAGGATATTGCAAAAGCGTATCCTTCCATTACGGAATTAATTGAAATTGGTAAAAGCAATTTTGACCGGGCGATTTATGTGCTGGTCATTACCAATTTGCAGACAGGAACCACCCTCGACGGGCATATTGATTTGCGGAATATAAGGAAAGAGGGGGTTAAAAATGTTCCAGCCATGAAACCGCACCAGGGGAAACCAGGACAATGGATCTGTGCCAGCATGCATGGAAATGAATATACAGGAACGGAAGTTTGTCTTTACATCATTGATAAGCTGGTTGCCGGTTATGAAGAAGACCCTCAAATAAAGGAACTTATTGACAGGAAAGTGTTCTACATCTGCCCGGTCGTTAATCCGGATGGTGTCTATAATAGTGTGGAAGTGGGAATTGCCCAGCGGCAAAACAGCGAGAAAATAGACAATGATGGGGATGGAAAGATCAATGAGGATGGACCGGATGACCTGAACAATGATGGTTATTACACACAATTCCGGTATAAAGATCCTAACGGCAGGTATGTGAAAGATGACGTGGATCCGAGGTTAATGGTAAGACTCGGTAATAATGAAAAAACAACGAAAGAAAGGTATTCCGTGATAACCGAAGATAAGGACAACGATAAGGATGGTAAGCGGGGAGAAGATTCAGAGAGGGGTATCGATGTAAACCGGAATTTCCCGGAAGTGTGGTTCAGGGAGGATGGCATGCAAGGTGGTAGCGGCAAATACCCTACCTCATCACCTGAAGCACATGCAATCGCGGAGTTTTTCACAAACCACACCAACATCCTTATGGGACAGTATTATCATACATCCGGTGGTTTTACTTACAGGCCTCTGGGTACCTCACCCCACCAAAATCTGCACCCCAAAGATGTGGCTGTAATGGACATGATCATGGGGAGAAAGTACCTTGAAATTCTTGGGCAGGAAGTGCCCAAAGCCTGGTTGTATCCGGATTCACTGGCTCATTATAAGGAAGAGCTGCAAAAGACTTCAGCCAACAAATATGCAAAACAGCGGGGGTATGAATTGCCTCGTGGATGGAGAGTTAGCTATAATGAGGAGAGGGATCAGCGATACAACTACGGAATGGCATCCGACTGGATGTATATGCAATATGGTCTTTATTCCGTGACTACTGAACTATGGAATCCCATGAATGATATCGATGGTTTTCCTCAATTTGAAGGGGACGATGCTTATTTGAACCGGAACAGAGAACTGCTGAACTATCAGGACGAACATTACGGAGGAGATTATTTTATCGATTGGAAAACCTTTAATCATCCCGAATTGGGTGAGGGAGAGATTGGCGGATGGAAATCACCCGTTGGAACGAACAATGCCTTTCCGGGAACACCCTTGATCAATGTATGTGAAAAACACTGGCAGTTCGAATTATTCCGGGCTACCCTGCTCCCGGAGGTAGAGATTACGGATGCAACAGCGAAAGTCCTTTACACTACCAATAAAGCTCAGATGGCTACCGCTTCAGGTAATGAAGATAATGTTGTTGTCAAGAAAGGTAGTGGAACTGGTAAATATAAGGTGGTTGAGGTTACGGTTAATGTTGAGAACCAGGGTAAACTGGCAACACATATTGGCCAGGGAGCGGAGCTGGCAGGCAACCGGCCTGATGTGATCTGGCTGACGGGCGATCGTGATAAAATAACCTTTCTTCAGGGTACACCTTATCAAAAATTGGGAGTGCTGGAAGGGAAAATGAGAATCCCGGGATACAGACCCAGGAGGGAGCAATCCTCCACCAGTCAAGCCCGACAAAGAAGCATTACACCCTACTCACCCATGATGTACCGGTACATGAGACAACGTGTAAGTTATGACCAGCCCGGAGAAAAACAGACCGGACCCGGACGGGTGGTGAAATGGGTAATTGCCGTTGAAGGGGATGTCCCTTTACAGGTGATCCTGTCATCCCAGAAAGGCGGTACAAAGGTTAAATCAATAATCTATTAACAGGAGGGCAAACCATGAAAAAACGAACATATTTTCAAAAAAAGGTTGTTTATAACGTGCTGATCGTTCTTGCCTTTCTGATGAGTATGCCCCTCTTCGCACAGGATAAAAAGCAGGAAAGTCCGGGCGGCTATCACGGGGAGCTTGATTTTCCGATCAGCTGGAAACGATACTATTCCTTTGATGAATGGACCGGGATAATGCATGATATCCAGAAGAAATATCCACATCTTTCTGACATTGAAAGTATTGGAAAAAGCAGGATGGGAAGGGATCAGTACCTGATTACCATCACTGCCAAATCCACCGGTGATCATGCTTCGAAACCAGCCATGTGGGTCGACGGTGCAATCCACGGGAATGAAGTAAACGGTATAACCTGTTCACTCTACCTGATGTGGTACCTCCTTTCACGCTATGATTACGACCCCTATGTCTATGAACTGGTTAATAGTACAACATTTTATATCCTTCCGGGATTGAATGTAGATGCCAATGATTCCTATGTGACGCAGCCGAATACAGCAAATAACCCAAGGGAGACCTACCGTCCTGAAGATAATGATGGAGATGGTTTGTATGATGAAGATCAAACAGAGGATGTGGATGGTGATGGTGAATTGTCAGACATGTATATTGAAGATCCGGATGGTATGTTTAAACTTTCACCGGACAAGCGAAGATTTTTACTGATAGCTGATCCTGAAGAGGAATGTATGAGGTTTCGAAGAATCGGCTCTGAAGGTTTTGATAACGATGGGGATGGGATGATCAATGAAGATGATATCGGTGGTCCCGATCCGAACAGGAATTTTCCCTATGGATGGAACCTGCAGGCAGGTAATCCATACCCCATGTCTGAGTCAGAAACCCGAAATGTGTTTGAGTTTCAACTCGCGCATCCAAATATTTTCGCCTCTTTCCATTATCATAATACCGGCAGATTGATCATGTTTCAGGCACCACCGGAAAGCCGGAGAAATCTTTCCCGGGAGCAACGCCAGGAAGCAGAGGAACAAATTGAGCAGAGACTGGAACAAATGCGCAAAACGAATAAATATGCCCAGTTGTTTAATCGGCAGGTAACTACTGATTATCAGCACGATATGGATGTTCAGACGGAAATAGTAACATCCGGTGCCAGGATATTGAAAAATTATAGTCCCGTTATTGGAGGACTTTCCGGTCAGGCGCACGCAGCAACCTATTATATGCTGGGTGCATACTCCTACCTGATTGAGTTGTGGGGTAATCCGGCATTTGATGCTGATCAGGATGGTGATGGAAGAGTTTCTGATGAGGAAATGTTAACGTGGATTGATCTTGAACTGACCGGTGAAGGCTGGATAGACCCGCATCAGGTTAACCACCCCGACTTGGGAGAAATCTGGATCGGTGGATCACCCAAAAAACACATGCGTAGAACGCCACCTTCCAGGTACATTGAAATGGAAGCGGAAAAGAATACAAAATTCGTTCTCTACTGTGCCAGCCAGTTTCCTAAAATAGAGATAGATAAGGTGCTTATTAAACCGGAAACAGACGATCTTTACTGGCTTGAAGTGTGGGTGAAGAATGACCGGGTGTATCCAACCGCCTCAGATCGGTCCGTGCAGCTCAAAAGAGCAGTTAAAGATAAACTGACCATCCATTCATCGGATAACATTGAAATCGTTGACCTGATGGAAGATGTTACGATCTTTGATCCACTGGATAACAACTCAACCTATCAATCCATTGCAGGAAAGGATACAGAATTCCGGCTAAAAGGTAAAGAAACATTGAAATTCCGGGGACTGGTCAAAATGAATGGTTCAAACGGATGGATTGAACCATTTGTTGAATCAAAAATGGGAGGAAAACATTCAAAAAAGATTACTATTAAGGTTGGATCATAGACAGCAAAGAAGCTAATAAACTGAAGGTATATTACGGGTAAATATAAGTCGTCAAACGAATCAAAATCGTCTGGCGACTTTTTTTTTGAAAATATTTGGATTTTTAATCGTCATATTATACATTTGTATAGTTTATAAAACGTAAAGTATATAAATTATAAAATATTTGAATAATAATATAAAATACTAACCAGATGGGAATAAATGAAGAAAACAAACCAACCAAACCTGAAACCGCTCTTTTAATTGTGGTTGCAGTTCTGACTGTTTTTATTTTTCTAGTAATTCTGACCTTCATTCCAGTTGCATTGGGATTGTTCTAGTCTAATTCAAAACCTATGATACAATATGCAAGTCATGAACAGGTTTCCTTCTTCCGTCAGTAATATGTTCTTAGAAGTTGATCGGTAACCTAAATAGCTAGAACCATGCAAATTTTTCATAAGTTAAAACCTGCAACACTTGGGATTGGATCAATAATTGGAATTACAATCAGTCTTTATGCACTTCTTCTTATGGTTGCCATGGGACTGTTTCTTGTTTTTGCATTGGTAGCATTGATCACATTTTCCTATGGTTTTCTTATTTTTTTAATATTCATCAGGACAAAGAATTTTGGCTTCCTGGTATTCACCTTATTTCTCTTCACCTGTTCTGCACTCTCTGTCTCCGTTTTATTGTTTGGATTTCATCCGATCTATTCATTTAATAGCATTTTGGGTATTTTCTTCATCGTGTTTGGAATTTGGGTGCTTGTTTTGCTATTTTCCCGAAAGCTCACATGGCGTTCCCGTGAGATACTTGAGCTTGCTGCCCTCCCGGTGGATGAAACAAAGGCAGGTTTTACTGAAAGGCCTCTTCCTGTGGGTAAGATTTCAAGCTCCGGAACTGAAATCCAGGAATTTGCCCGGTTTTTACACAAACACCTGATTGCTATCCCGTATTTTGAGAACGGGAGTGTTGTGATTTCTGTCAATTCAAAATTAACCAGGCAGGTTGGAATATTGACAGATTATCTGGACACGACATGGGTCAGGTTTGACAGGGATGGTAACGTATCTGTATACATTTCCAGAACCGACTATTTAAAGTATAAAGATGCCTTATCTTTTGATCAGCTCTGTGCTTCTCTGGGAAAGCTATTTATTGAATTTTATGAGCATTTTAGTACAGGGGATTCGAACAGGATCATTGAGAGAATAAATACTATGCAAATACATCCAATCTCGCGATAACGGAATGAACTTTGAAAGTGCAGCTATATTTGGTCATTATATATCGAAAGAGTATGCAAAAGATATCTTCCGGCTACTTCAAACTTACCATAATGTATCTGCCTCGGAGGCAGCTTCCCGGCTAAACCTTCATGTTAAGACAGTCCAGGATTTTCTTGAAGCAATGGCTTCACTCCATATTGTAATGAAAGAGGAGGTTTATGAAAAGAAGCGACCCTATTTCAGATATTCCCTTACGGAGGAGAAAATTTCTCTGGAAATTGATCTTGGACTGTTAAAATCAGATGTATCGCATAAGGAGAGATTATCTGTAAAGGTCAGAGAAAAACAGAATGCGAGGGTACGTTTTATCACTGCTCGCTACGGCCAATTTATCAGCAGTGTCGTAATCTGGATAGGAGAGGGGCGTGACGGGAAAGAGCGAAAAATTAACCTTACTGAACCACAGGGCAGGTTTATGTTCAATCTGCCTTTCCCTAGTGCAAGGCCGAAGACCATAGGTGCAATTATGGAGAGTGCTGGAATTGAAGCCATTCATGAGTGCGAAATTTTTGATATTGTGAATCTGTTAACAGATTTGAAAGTGATCGAGTGTGATCCTTGATTATCTCAGGTAAAATTCATATTTTGTTGAGGAAATCTACAGGTAAAATTCATTTTAAAATAATTATGCAATTTTCTAATCTAATACCATGATGAATAGTAAACGAATCAGAAATGCAATGACTATGGCAATTTTCTTTTTGCCTGTAGTCTTTTTTCTGGCTGGTTGTGCGGCTAAAAAACCGCTGGCTGAGAGCCCGGAAACGGGGTTAACCCTATCTTATAAATTACCACCGGAAACAGGACTCTTTTACCGGTCAGAGAGTGATATAAACCAGACAATGGAAATCCAGGGTCAATCAATTGGTGCTGATATTGAACAAATTCTGGCGTTTGATATGAAGCCGGTATCCGTTTCAGAGGGGAAGCTTACACTGGATATCACCCTCGATACTCTGGGAATGTTTGTCAGAAGTCCCATGATGAACATTTCAGCGGATGTAAGCGAAACACTGGGGAAACGGTTCAATATGGACCTGTCGGATAAAGGCGAAGAGCTTGATCTTTCCGGGGCTGAACCGATCAAATATTCCATTGCCCAGGCAGGAAGCCGCAGCATTGCACTCCATTTCCAACAGTTCTTTCCCGATCTTCCCGATCAGAGGATCAAGATAGGAGATACCTGGTCTGAAACCGATACCATCAATGAGACTTCCGAAAATGAAGAGGTGGTCATGATCCTTAAAAGTGATAACACATTTGAAGGGATGGAAACCGTAGACGGGTATGAATGTGTCAAGATCGTCTCCCAGATCAGTGGCTCCCGGGACGGGACTCAAAGTGCACAGGGGATAACACTTACCTCAGAAGGGGATGTAGAGGGAGTAATGACCTGGTATTTCGCCTACAAAGAAGGATTCTATGTAAAATCTACCATGGATAGCACTACCCCGAGCACGGTCTCAACATCGGGAGCACAAACGTTTACGTTTCCGATGAATCTGAAGATCAACTCCGTTGTTGAGCTTTCAAAAAAATGATCCTTTGCTTTTATAGAGAGAAAATCATCCATTAAAACCATCAAACAACTAACCAAACATTTTATCGTTATGAATATAACCTATTTTGACGCACTTTCACGGGGCTGGGACCGCATGAAAAAAGCACTCTTTCAGCCTTTCGATCTCGGAAAATGGTTTGTAGTCGGATTCACTGCATTCCTTGCTATGTTGCTCGACGGACCTGGAGGAAGTGGAGGAGGAAGCAACAAATGGGACCAGCATCACGATTTTAAGGACATTGTTGATTTCCCTTCTATCGCATGGGATTGGTTAATGGCACACCCGGCATGGGCTGGATTGATCCTGTTTGGGATTCTCTTTGCTATCGTAGTCGTTGTGGTGTTTGCCTGGCTCTCATCACGCGGAAGATTCATGTTCCTTTACAATGTAGTGCATGATAAGGCGGAAGTCACCAAACCATGGCATGAATACCGCAGGGAAGGGGATTCCCTCTTTCTCTGGCGCCTGGTCTACGGAATCATTGTGTTTGCGGCCGTCATCCTGATCGTGCTGTTTTTCTTCGGACTGATCGCCCGAATGATTCAGGGGGATATAACCGGCGCACAGAAAGTCTATACCATCATGGGGATGGTCCTGCTTTTCTTAACCTTTTTTATCATTACCAGCTATATATCCCTGTTTCTGAAAGACTTTGTTGTACCGGTCATGTTCAAGCACAGGATCTCTGCTACAAAGGCGTGGGGACAGTTTCTCCCCCTAATGAGCCGGTATTTCGGCTATTTTCTCCTCTATGGGATCATCATCTTCTTTCTGATCCTTGTTGTGATCTGTTGTGTTATTGTTTTTGGATTAATGACCTGTTGCATCGGTATACTGTTGCTGATTATTCCCTACATCGGATCCGTTGTTTTCCTGCCGGTTTCTTACACCTTCAGGGCATTCAGTGTGGAATTTCTCAGTCAATTCGGACCCGAGTTCAATGTTTTTCCGGCATCGGAAACAGAAGGAAAAGTTAAAAAAGCCTGACAACAGGGTGATAAAATAAAACCGACTGAAGCTACCGGAATGATCTCAACCGACCTGCTGACCATACGGATTAAGGTGCGGAATAATCGATTGCTATATATTCCGGGCAGGCTATTGGCAATTGTCTTCCTGTTTTTCATCCTGGTTGCACCAGCCGTGGTGAATCCGGACCGGCTTCCTTTACCGGATTGTTATTTCAAAAGCCTTACCGGATATAGCTGTCCTACATGCGGACTGACTCACTCTTTTTATGAAGTTGCCCATTTCGATCTGAGAAACTCTTTTTCGCATCATTTTTTCGGGCCCATCCTCTATGCGGTATTGCTGATCCTTCTTCTAACATTGATTTTTGAAACGATCACCGGGAGGAAGATTAACGTAAACCTGAGTTCCAGGATGAAAAAACTGACCCTGATCCTTGCTGTTATCGGATGGATCGGTTATTGGGTTATCCGGTTTGTTCATGAACTTCAGGGGTAAATACAATTATATAAGGAATACTAAACTAATAACCTTAACATGATGGAATACATTGGATATTTCCTGCTGGCAATTGTTGTCATCATATGGATCATTGCCATGATTGTTGGTCTGATCATTGCTTTTCCGTTTGGATTGATCGGCCTGGTGGCAATACTGGGTCTGGGTCTCCTTCTGATCAAGGTGATCACTGACCGCCTGCAGAATAAAGAGGATGATCATTATTCAAAGAATGTTGACAAATAATAATCAATCGTTAACTATCAAATCTCAGAGAAATGCTTATTACCACACAAGATGAATTTGCTGATTATTCAATCACCGAGACGCTGGGTATAGTCAGAGGAAACACCATCCGTGCAAGACATATTGGCAAAGATATTGTTGCCGGGCTCAGAACCCTTGTTGGTGGTGAAATTACCGAATATACCAAAATGCTGGCGGAATCAAGAGAACAAGCCATCGACAGGATGGTTGCTGAGGCGGAAAAAATGGGAGCCGATGGAATCGTCTGTCTTCGTTTTACCACCTCAACCGTAATGAAAGCAGCAGCCGAATTGCTTGCTTACGGTACGGCAGTGAAGATGGGAAAAAAATAAGGTTATAAGTTATACGTTATTAGTTAAAAGTTTTTGGTTGTCTTGATGACATCGTTTTTATAAACATGTTGCCCCTGGACAGTTAGGCCTATCGGGACTGAAAAATTGTATTCCATTCTATTACCGAGGACCGAGGACCTAGTATAGTGTTTACAACTATTTCACAGGGCCAGCCCTGTGAAATAAAGTATCAAAAAAACAATTTTATTTTGAGATGAAATGATTCGCAAAAGGGCAACGCCCTTTTTATTACCCCTCACCCCTGCCCGAAAGAATACCCGTCTCTGCCCGACTAAATCGTTCAGGCGGGCGACCGGATGTCATCCGGGCAGAAATCCTTTCATTCAGGCGGGCCTATGGCAAAACAATATGAGACATCTCCCAACTCACCTCTCACCTCTCACCTCTCCATACAGCCTACTGCATACTACCTACTGCGTAATACTGAATTTACAGGCAAATTCCTCGATGGCATCCAGGTCCATCATGGACTTGCTTTCCGTAACTTTTGCCACCTTTTCTACGATTTTCTGTTCAAAGAAGCTCATCCGTTCGAAATTAAATTCACCCCCGAATAACCCTCTGGCAATGGCATGATCTCTGAGCTTCTCTGGAAAAGCATCATTGAACTGTTTCCAGGCAGTGTCACCCCGTTCCATGCAACAGAGGTACAACCCCACCTGCACATGAAGCAACCGGTCCATGTTTTTCTGACAGAATTTTTTTATCCCATCCTGGACCTGGCCGGCATGGATCGATCCACCGATTATCACCGATGTGTATGTTGAAATATCCGGATTTTTTTCTTTTTTCAGGTTAATCACGGCGACGTCTCCCTCCAACTTTTCTGTGAGGAGCTGTGAAGCTTTTTCAGCACAACCGTGCCGCGATAAATAAATAATAAGGGTTTTCATAGAACAAGATAAAAGATAAAAGTTCAAAGATAAAAGTTCAAGGCTAAAAGTCCAAAGACAAAAGATATAAGAGAAGAGTACATCGTTTGCCTTGTATTTATGGAAATTGTAGTCCCGTAGGGACTTATAGAAAATAGGCAGTCACTTTAGTGGCTGCGATTAGTAAACGAATGAACTAACAGTCCGTAGGACTTGAAAGGGAAATAGTAAAAAATGCTTACTGATAATACAAGGTTATGGTTTTACGGTCAATTTTGCCGGTTTTTGTTTTGACCCAAACAGGATAAAGCTCAAAATTGCAAGGACTGTTATTATCATGAATGTTATCGGTGATCCAAGGTATAGGTTGAACCGTTCGTATTCCAACAGGGCTTCAAGATTGCCTGTATGGTAATGGTAAGTGCCAAACATAACTGCCATCCAGCTGGCATGGAATGCCCAGGAAAATCCCACATGACCCGTTGTCAGGATCAGGTTGTTTCTCAAAACACCTACCATAATGAGGGATATAAGGGTTAGCCAGGTCAGGATCCCTCTGTCGTTGAAAATCCAGCGGTAAAAAAGATAATGAACAAAAGCAAAGAGAATTGCCACAAGAACAGAAACAGCAACCGGATGAAGTTTTTTGACCCTTCTCCTGACCTGACCGAGTAATATTGCTCCAAGAATCATTTCTTCGTTCAGTGTGTAAAACAGGTCATGGATGAAATTCCTGTAATCGGCATATTGAATCATTACTCCATTCCTGTTCGCGATGGATTTCATCAGCCCATACCCACCAGCGGTCAGGATGAGCATCAGGAACAACGCCGTAAGAAGGATAACTGCGTTCATTTTTAATCCGATCCTGAATAAAAAGTACTGACGCCATAGCAGAAATGCAAAAAATACAACCAGCACCGTACCAATACCCGAATACCACCAGCCGCTGAATACGTTATATGAGAAAAGCAGGTAGGAGAGGAGAATCAGACTGCCCCAGAGGAGTTGCAGGTATCGCTGCCAGAAAGTCAAGATAAACGAAGTAAGTTAAATGTTAAACGTTAATTGTTTACTATACATCATTTTGGAAGTTGTGCCACAGGCACGCCTTTGGCGGATGTTGAATGTTCGATGTTGAAAGTTGATCCAATTATTCTACCTGTTCGTGCAAGATAAGAAATGCTTGGATAATAGCTAGTGCACAATTATCACCCCTTTACCTGACAGTACCTCCAGTTGATCAATGGGAACAGGGTTCCCTTTAATATTCAGGTATTCCAGGTTATCCAGGTGATAAAGCGAACGAATGTCTTCAACCCGGTTGCCGGATAGATCCAATACCCTTAATCCGCCCAGCTTGTAGAGTATTCCAATCTCATCAATATGATTATTTGAGAGATAAAGTTCTTCCAGTTGTTTCAGTGAATGCAATTGGTTAATATCCATAATGCTATTATCAGAGAGGTCCAGTGAAGTGATATTCCGACAATATTCAACTCCGGCAAGGTCCTCGATCTCATAATCTGCCAGGTTGAGCCCACCTTCCATCTCTTCCAGGTGGTAAAATTGAAGGTCTATCTGCAGGTTACCATACTCTTTTCGTTTTAGCGCTGATAAGAAATCACTGCTAATGGTCTGATATTCTCCCCAGTCGTCCGGCTCTTCTCCATCATATAACTCGCTGGTTTCCAAATCTGTAAAATAGATCAGGTCTTCTTCATCGTAACCCCATTTCTGTCCGTCAGGGAACAGGTCATCAAAATCCAGTAGCGGAGTGTTGAAAACATCATCCTCTTGATCGAGCATGATCAGAATGTGTGAATAGCGGAAGAGCGCTGTGGAATCGCCGGTGTTATATAACCGTTCAATGTCCTGTAAATAATAATTGAGTTTATCTGGGTGGTAAAGCATGATCAGCCGGGAAAAAATCCGGTTTATCCGGTTTTCTCCTATCCCGATCAGCATTTTTATCCGGTTGGCAATCGATATAATATTTTCGTATTGCCCTTCTTTATAGAGTTTGATCAGCCTCGAGGAGATGAGGTTCAGGTTTTCCTCGGTATAGGCATCTTTCAGTTTACAGTATAGATCATGATCAGTCATCTATACAAATTTGCATTTTTTTACGGATTTATTGGATCATTTTATATAAATTGTTAAAGTGCTTAAAAACACAAATTTTCTGCAATTTTTTTTTAACAATTGACCATTTCAATCGTCTTTAAAGAAAATCTCCTGATATGGTAAGAAATTATATCCTCACAGCACTCCGCACCATTCTTCGCCAAAAAGGCTATTCATTCATTAATATTTTCGGCCTGGCCCTGGGTTTAGCCTGTACACAAATAATCCTGTTATGGGTTCAGGATGAGGTCAGTTACGACCGTTTTCATGAAAACATTGATCAATTGTACCGGGTGGTGGAAGACCAGTACTATTCGGGTGCAACCTATCATGTAACCGTCACCCCTTATCCTTCCGGTCCGGTCTGGGCTGAAAAGATCCCGGAGATCAGGGAATCAGTCCGCTTGCAATATACAGGGGGCATGCTATTCCGGTATGAAGACAAAGCCTTTTACGAAGGTGAAATGAGGGCTGTGGATTCCAATTTTTTCCAGGTTTTTACTTTTCCATTGATCGAAGGAGACCCTTCAACGGTTCTTTTAGAACCTTTCTCGATGGTGTTGACCGAGGAGATGGCAGAAAAATATTTCGGAAAGGAGGATCCCATTGGAAAATCGTTGCAGGTAAATGAATTTCACTTCAACATAACCGGCGTAGCCAGGAATGTTCCGAATAATTCCACCATCCGGTTCGATTTTCTCGTACCGTGGGATTTTTTGCATACAATTGACCGGTATACTGACCATTGGGGATCCAATTCGATACAGACCTATGTGAGGCTGAAAGAGAATGCTGATTCAGGACCGGTCGATGCAAAACTTACGGCAATTTACAAGGAAAACCTTGAGGATGGCACAACAGATTTTATGCTGGAACCTTTTAAGAGGCAGCATCTGTTTACATACTGGGGATACCAGACCAAACCCGAAGGCATTCAATATGTCTATATATTTTCTGTCATTGCCATATTTGTTTTGATTGTTGCCTGTATCAATTTTATGAATCTCTCTACGGCTAAGGCTTCCATAAGGGCAAAAGAGATCGGTGTCAGGAAAGTGGTCGGTGCAAAGAGAAACAATCTGATCAGACAATTCTACGGTGAATCGCTGATCCTTACGATCATTGCTGTTCTTTTAGCTTTTTTACTTCTTGGAGCACTCCTTGGAGGATTCAATAAACTTTCCGGTAAAGAGGTTAGCCTGGCAGAACTTTTTCAGGGGGATTTTCTGCTTGGTATATTCATCATAACCCTGGTTACTGCATTTATTGCAGGGAGTTACCCTGCTTTGCTCCTTTCCTCTTTCAAACCTGTAAGTGTAATGAAAGGAGAAAGCGAACATGGTATAAGGAAAGGGACATTGAGGAAGATCCTCGTTGTTTTCCAGTTTACCATCTCAATATTTCTGATCATTGGTACTGCAGCAGCGTATAATCAACTGGCTTACATGAGAAATAAGTACCTTGGATACGATAAGGAACACCTGGTATACATCCCCATGAGGGGTGAGATCAAGACTGCCTATGAACGGATCAAAGGGGCATTTGAGAACAGTCCTCATGTCGTCAGCATCACAGCTACCCGGCAGGCTCCTACCAATTTTGGCAGCAATTCCGGCGGGGCAACCTGGCCGGGGAAAGATCCTGAATTGAAGACACTGATTACAACCAATGCAGTGGACTTCAGATTTGTTGAAACCATGAAAGTAGAAATAGAGGAAGGAAGGGACTTCAATGACCAGTATGTTTCGGATATGACCGACACAAGCACCTATGAAGGCGTATTCCTGATTAATAAAACCTTAGCCAACATCATCAACCGCGATACCATCGTAGGACTGCAGTTTGATTTTATGGGAGTCCATGGTCCTATTGTGGGTGTCATGAAGGATTTTCATTACCATCACCTGAGCAATGAGATCATGCCCCTGGCAATGGTTGTTGCACCGACTTTTTGGCTGAATTACATCCTGTTCAGGATAGAACCGGGTGATGTTACCCGAACCATGAGTGACCTGGAAGAGATTTGGAAAGAAGTACTCCCGGGTTATCCTTTCGACTATTATTTTGTTGATCAGGAACTGGAAGAAAGGTACAGGGGACAGGAGGTTGTCGGAAAATTACTCAGGTATTTTGCCATCATTGCCATGGTGGTTGCCTGCCTGGGACTGTTTGGACTTGCATCATTTACAGCTGAACAACGGACAAAAGAATTCGGAATAAGAAAAACTATGGGAGCTGATGGGAAGCATTTGATACTGCTGATTTCCAGGCAGTTTACCTATCTTGTGCTGATCTCAATTGTTCTTGGTTGTCCGATTGCATGGTACCTTCTTAATAAGTGGCTCCAGGACTTTGCCTACAGGGATCAATTACACTGGTGGATCTTTGCTCTCGCCGCACTCTTTTCCCTGGTTGTTGCCCTGATCTCAGTAACCTACCAGGCAATAAAGGTGTCCCGTACTAACCCGGCAGATGCATTGAGGTATGAATGAGACACATTTTTTATAAAGCAAGGCTGATATAAAAAATGCATGTCGAATTCATCCCGCCGCAGGCGGGGTGGGTGAAACAAGATAAAAGATAAAAGGAGAAAGATAAAAGTAATCCTCCTTCGCCAAGGCTTCGGAGGACGAGGGAGACTGTGAGACGAAAGATGTCTATAAATTGAGGAATTGAATGTTGTGACAAAGGTGCGCCTATGGTGGAAGTTGAAACAGTTCCTGGTTCCTGCCCGCCCGCCCGGAGGTCATCCGGGCGGGAACCCCGTTCGGGCGAGGTTACTCTTTGCTGGGTAAGAGAAATGAGTAATGAGTGGTGAGGGAAAAGACAATTTAGCTCCGTAGGAGCTACATATTGGTAGCCCAGGGTAAGTACGCGTTAGCGTGCGTAACCCTGGGTTTGATGTAACCATGAAACTTCGGTCCAACTGCATACTTCCTAATTAGGAAAACATTCCATGGACCGCAACTTGCCAGACGTACAAAAAATTGCATTCAACCGTCAGACACCTGCCTGCCGGATCGCTGTAATACCTGACGGCTGGCAAAGCGGCAGACAAGCACGAATAATCAATAGAAGCAAAACGGACAAAACACAACGGGGGTGTATCAAAAGTCCAGAAAATCGTCATTCTGAATTTATTTCAGAATCTTAATCTATTGTTAATCAGAATTATGAGATCCTGAAACAAGTTCAGGATGACTGAAAAATCGACTTTTGATACACCCCCTAATTATCTATCGCCTCCGACGAATTATTATTTTTTGCCTTAGTATTCTACAATAATATAACCGCCACGCGGTAGAATAATTTTGGCCGTAGGCCATACATTATGGTAGATCTATTTAATCCAAAATCAACCTATTCCCTGTAGGGGATTGATAGTTTACATTGATTTTTATTAATTTAGAGAGGAAATTGAAATCAGGACCAATTAAACCAAATAACTATTGCATGCACAGGGACATAAACACAATGCGTTTATGCCAAAGGTTGCCACTGTAATTGACTGAAAACAAAACATATTATTTGAGATATCTTTTTAATTCATATGTTTGCGATTAACTACATTTTTCGTAGTTTTGTGCAAACGAATGACTATGAATAAAAAGCTTACCAACAATTACATTGACAGCTATCTCACCGAGGTAATGTCTAAAGGTAGATATTCTGTGACTCTGGACGAACTTAAAACGAGATTTGAGGTTTCGGAAAAGGCTATACTACAAAACATTTATAGACTTAAGCAAAGAAACCAATTAGCACAGGTACGGAAAGAATTCTACGTAATTATACCTCCTCAATACTCCAATAGAGGTATGCTACCGACAACACTTTTTATTTCAGATATGATGGAAGCACTAAATAGAGATTATTATGTTGGGCTTTTTTCTGCTGCGGCCTTACATGGTGCTGGGCATCAACAACCTATGGAATTTCAGGTAATAACTGAAAAGCCTGCGCTGAGAAAGATTAAAACAGACAAATTATCAATCGTTTTTTTTACAAAAAGTCAATGGGAGCAAGACAATATTACGAAAAAGAAAACGGAAGCTGGCTATATTAATGTTTCTTCACCAGAATTAACTGCTTTCGATTTGATTAATTATCATAAAAGAATTGGCGGATTGAATCGTATAATACCCATTCTGGAAGATTTGACCGAAAACATTAATTCTATTAGATTAAGTAAAACAGCCCGGGACCAAAGCACAAGAACAATACAACGATTGGGGTATATTTTGGAAGAGTTAGGTAGTGAGCCCTTGTCAAATGCATTATACAGTAAAACAAAGCATAAATTAGCGAACCGAATACCACTATCGCTTGCTCATGAGAACCGATTGGGTGTTGTTAATAAGAAATGGGAATTAATCATCAACACAACTCTTGACTTTTAAATGGTACCAAGACGCTATATTGAAGAATGGAAAGAATTTGCATCCTGGCCAGAGGATGCCCAGGTAGAACAAGACCTCGTAATTGAGAAAGCACTTCTGCAAATATTTTCAGATCCATTCCTTCAAGAACGTTTAGCTTTCAGAGGAGGTACGGCATTACACAAATTATTTCTAAAACCGCAAGCAAGGTATTCCGAAGACATAGATCTAGTTCAGATTAAAAGTGAACCAATAAAAGACACATTGAGTGCTTTACGAAGGCAACTTAAATTTCTCGGGAAACCAAAGATTAAACAAAATGCGAATAACAATACAGCGATTTATCGTTTCGAGTCTGAAGTTCCTCCAATTATTAATCTTCGTCTGAAAATAGAGATAAATTGCAGAGAGCATTTTACTGTTCTAGGATACAAAGACATCGAACACTCAATTGAAAACACATGGAGTAAAGGAGTTTGTCAGCTTACTACATTTGAAGCAGAAGAGATGCTTGGAACAAAATTGAGAGCCTTATATCAACGAAAAAAGGGACGTGATCTGTTTGATTTACACTTTGCACTGACCAATATCGATTTAAATATAGAAAGCATAATGAAATGCTATAAAGAATACATTGCATTCTCTGTCAAGAATCCACCGACTAAGAAACAATATCTAAGTAACATGGAGGAAAAGATTGCTGATCCAGATTTTCGTGGAGATATCTACGGGCTGTTAAGACCAGGTATCGAGTTTGATCAAGATGCAGCTTATGAGCTGATAAAGAATGATTTAATTGAGAAAATATAGAATTGCACTAGCTACAATAATGGCTAAAAGCAATCCAGAGTCTTCGGGACCGCTCTTAGCCGGTAACGTTAGAAAACAATATTAAACAAGACCTATGATACCGACATACGAAGAAATAATGCTTCCATTCTTAAAGTATTTGGAAGATGGAAAAGATCATGAATTAAATGAAACTCATGATGCACTGGCAAAACAATTTGGTTTGACTGATGAAGAACTGAGAGAACGCTTACCAAGCGGAACTCAACCAGTATTTCGAAATAGAGTAGGATGGGCACGAACTTATCTTAAGAAAGCCGGATTAGTCACATCGCCAAAGAGGGCTCACTTTCAGATAACTGAAAGAGGGAAAAAGCTTTTGCAGGAGAATCCTGAAAAGATCACAGCACAATTCCTTACGAGATATGATGAGTTCGTTGAATTCAAATCGATAAGAAGAGAGAAAGATGGAGGACCTGTAACTCCACCAGAAATTGATCCTGATAAAACGCCAGAGGAAGCCTTGGAATATGCTTATCAGAAATTAAAAAATGATCTTATTAAGGAAGTATTAGAAATTGTGAAAAGCTGTTCACCGACTTTTTTCGAAAAACTTGTAATAGACGTAATTGTTGCAATGGGTTATGGAGGATCGAGAAAGGATGCTGGGCAAGCAGTTGGGAAATCTGGTGATGGAGGTATTGATGGTATTATAAAGGAGGATAAACTTGGACTTGACACCATATATCTTCAAGCAAAACGTTGGGAGAATCCTGTCCCTATTAAAGAAATTCGTGATTTTACAGGAGCACTCGCTTCAAAAAATTCAAAAAAAGGAATATTCATAACTACATCTTCCTTTCCGAAATCTGTTTATGAGTTTGTCGACAGAGTAGAGTATAAAATAATATTAATTGATGGGGAAAGACTTGCTGATTTAATGCTTGAATACAATGTAGGACTTTCAACTGTCAATACTTATCAAGTTAAGAAGATAGATACTGATTACTTTGAGGAAGAAAATTCTTTGATATAGTACTAATTTTCTTGTCGATGAAGAAAAAGGGTTCAGAAAATAATTCAAATGACTATCCAGAAAGACATATGTTCTGAACAAAACTTTCCTTAAGTCAATTTGGGAACTCTGTCAACATATTTACAACAATAGGAATTGCATTAATTGGATTCTTGATCGTTAAATATTTCGATCCAAAGTTTAAAGGCATTTTGTCTCTTTGTGAAATACGACTTTATAAGATTACCATAATTATCGTTTTTCTGTCTATGTTATCTGGTGTCTTATCAATTTTTTGTAGGTTATATGATTTAAGGTTAACTAGGCATCTGTTAAGTATTACAAGGCATCTACTAAATGTTACAAAACTAATATCACAAGATGAAGCTACTGAATGGTTGGAAAGTAGGATTAAACCTAATATTAATATTTACATTTTTTTGAAAGAGCTAGTTAATATCTTCTTTCGTAATAATATTTTTATTGAAGATGAAAAAGAATTTGAAAATCTTGAAAAGGTACGAGAAGATTTCAGGTGGATGAGGCGGCTTTCAATTAAGTTTGGAATAGTATCATGGGGACTACATAAATTTCAAATCCTATCATTTATAATTGCGGCAGGTATTTTCTTTGGATTAGTAATCTCAATAAAATATTGACACACCTAAAATTATGAAAAATGGCAAACATAAGAGACACTTACAAGTATTGGTTTAAGGTTGGAAACCTAAAGGTACATTGCGGGACTACTAATAACTTGAGAATACGTGAAGGGCAACATCAAAACTCAGGACGTTATACTACCTTTAATGGGCAGAGATATTATTGGAGAGATGGCCACATTGTTCAGGAAGGAAATATAACAACGAAAGAGGCTGCCCTTGAATGGGAGCGTCAAAATGGTTGTAATTAAAATTTGGATTATTGAAAAACCAATAATAATCCCAGCCATCACAATTGGTAAAACGAATTTCGAGCAAACTAAATGTTTTAAATCGTTATCATAGCATTCACAAATAACCAATAGTTGATAAGATTAAAAATGAACACAAAAAAAGATAGAATAAGAAACTATCTATTGAAAGCTAAGCTATCAGATAACTACTTTACTGTTGCAGAATATTTCAAATTCATTGGAAAAAAGTTTCCGCATCTTTCCCCACTAAGCGATAGAGAATTGTATAGGGGCTGTGGTTTTCACGCAACCTCAATGTGTGCTGATCGAAATATCCTTATAGGTAGTAAACCACATGAAGATTTCAATAAAGTAAACACTTATCCTGAGAAGATTTTAGCTGAATTCCTTTTTGGGAAAGATTTTAAAGACATATTTCCTAATTAACTCAAGTTGCTAGTTATTGCAAAAAGTTATATGATTTGCTTAAATTA
>CAZXGG010000009.1:4986-72733 GCA_964640125.1 uncultured Rikenellaceae bacterium | reverse complement strand
AAATTTTAATAAATGTCAAGCATAATTTACATTTTGTAATGCATGCATTACAAAATTCTTTGATTAATTCGATTTTATAGACAAAAAAAGAAAGTAACTGTCAGCTTAACCAAGAGAAGGTTACGGCTAATGAGAAGAGACGAAGTAACTGAGAGAGGTGAGCGATGAGACTGCAAGAATAAGGTACAGAGAGGAAAGAAATTTCGAATATCGAACAGGGAATAATGAATATCGAAGGATAAATCATTACATGTTAATGGTAAAGAACAATAATCAAAAAAGTCCCGTAGGGACTTACAGGCAATAGGCAGCTACTTTAGTGGCTGTGTTTTACACCGCAGATTTTGATGCGTCCCGAAGGGACTGAAAGAAGTTAGTAGTTAGAAGTGAGTTGTGAGACAGTAAGTAGTGAGAGAGGAGTAGGTAGTACACAGTCCCGAAAATCACCCCAATGGGGAATGATTTTCGAGGATCCTCGAATTTCTAACCAATCCGTTTAGGCGGATTGGAGAAATTCGGGATAGGCAGTAGGCAGAGGGGATAGTTATAAGTTATTTGTTGATAAGTTGATAAGAGAAAATAAACAGTATTAACAGGTATGCACTCAATAACTTATTAACCAATAACCTAATAACCATTTTTTAAACTTTAAACCCGATCACCAGGATATCATCCACCTGGTGGAATTTCCCCCTCCATTTTTCGAGCCGCTCGTCGAGGATTCGTTTCTGTTGTTCCATCGATCTGTCCTGGATACTCATCAGCAGTTTTTTAAAGGGATCCAGCTTAAATTTCGTTCCTTTGGGTCCACCGAATTGATCGATATACCCGTCTGAAAAGATATAGATCGAATCTCCTTTCTTCAGTTCCAGCTCATGGCTGTTGAACGGTCTCGTTTCATCAAAGTGAATACCGATGGGCATCCGGTCACCACGTATCTCAGTGAGTTTCGTATCCCTGATCATGATGAGGGGGTTGTAGGCTCCGGAAAACAGCAACTTTTTTTCCTTCAGCTGCAGAATACAGAGTGCTATGTCCAGTCCATCTTTTGCTTCGTCCATTTTTCCGGTTTGATGCAGTGCTTTAATAATGGTCGTTCGAAGTCTGTTCAGCATCTGACCGGGTTTTGAGATCTTATAGTTGTTTACGATCTCGTTCAGGAAGGAATGCCCCAGCATGCTCATAAAAGCACCGGAAACCCCGTGTCCGGTACAATCCGCAGCAGCAATGTAGATTTTTTCGTCTTTATTTGCAACCCAGTAGAAATCACCGCTAACAATATCCCTCGGTTTAAAGAGGATAAAATGTTCGGGGAGCAGTGTTTTCAGAAATTCTTCGGGAGGAAGGATAGCATCCTGTATACGCTGGGCATAGTGAATGCTATCGGTTATTTCCTGCTTTTGCAGTGAGATTTCGTCCCTCTGTTTCTCAATCTCATCCCGTTGTGCTTTGATCTCCTCCTTTTGTTCCTCAATTTCTGCTGTTCTCTCTTTTACCTTTTGTTCCAGGATTTTTTTATCATGTCGTAACTTCCGTTCGTGAATAACAATCAAGAGATAAACGGCAAAGATGACGCCGATACCGATCAGAATCATGAACCATATTGAGTTGGTAAATGGCGGTTCGATGGTAAATGCAATGGTTTTTTCACTGCTGACCGAACCCAGAATGTTTTTGGCACGGACGTGCAATTGATAATCATTTGGGGGCAGAAATTCGAAATCGATCACCGGGTCCTGTTTCCATTTCGACCAATTCTGGTTAAGTCCTTCCAGTAAATATTGATATTGTGTTAGCTCGGACCGGATGAAGTATGGGGCGGTAATCCTGAATTCCAGGGGGAAATCACCTCCTGTAAATTGAGACCGGGTAACGGTGAAGTTCCATCCTGATGTAGAGCTGATGCTTTTAAAGAATACATTGAACAGTTCCTCTTTATCGAAGTCTTCTGAATATTCGATCTTACTCAGGAGGTTATTTCCATCGACCACCCAGGTATTGTTACTGGCATCGGTATAGATATATTGTATTCCATCGAAAAGCCTCAGGTAGTCTGTCAGGAACTCAGCTTTCCTGGTTGAATCCTGGATCTGGATCCATTCTCGTTCGTTTTTTACCCAGGTAGATCCATCTTCTGAGAAGATGTAGTGATAGGTTTCCATGTCCCCCGGAAGGATGGTATTCGTCCTGACCAGTTCATCATTTTCCACATCATACAAATAGCTTCCTGTTGACAGCAGAAAGACGGGTTCCTGGTTTATCCCGCGTATCATAACCCGTTCAGAATACTCATCAGGGAAGAAGTAGGTCTTTACTTCACTCTGTTGCTGGACAGGAGGGTAGGAGAGTCTGAACACTTTCGTTTCAGATCCTAACCAGATTCCCTCAGTGGTTTCAAAGATGGAATAGACCGGTTCATCCCAGGGAAAGAAATTCCTGTTCACTTCCCACTCACCCTGTATGAATTTTACCGTAAAAGCCCCTTCCGGTGTTCCCACGTAAAAGAGTCCCGGGATGTGCTGTGAGGGAAGGATGTAATGAATATAGGTATAGGTGGCAATAAATTTCACCTCGTTATTTTGTATGCGGTACAATCCGGTATTTGTAGCCACCAGGATCTGATCCCGGAACCTGACCAGTTGTCTGCATTTATCATCCAGGTTATTAATTTTTGTAAACTTATGACTGATCGACTGAATCGCATAGGTCCGCTTTGTTGTATAGACCGGAACGGATTCATTTTGTATTGTGGATATGGTAACCGGGGGAGGTTCTTCCTCAGGTTCTTCGACAGCGGGCAGGATATCCGGGGATTGCCTCATCACTGTATCTTCTGTTTCCTGTTCCTCTTCTCCTTTTTTTCTGAACAATCTTGAGAAAAATCCCTTTTTGGATTCTTCTTCCTGTTCCGGCTCAGCTTCAGCCTGTTGTGACTCCCGCTCAACCACTGATGGAGTATATTGTTGTCTTGCAGGTTGCCTTGTTTTGCGCACATCAAGCGGTTCCAGAGGCTCTCTCTTCTTTACCAGGACTTCTATTTCCTTGTAATCCGTCACTTCATTCAGGAAGTAAACACCCTCACTGGTAGCAACATAGATTGTGTTGTTAAAATCTAAAACGGCAATCAGGTTTCCTTCAAGGCCAGGGTATGAGCTGTAGCTCCATACCGGAACTGAAAAATCGATCCGTGAAGCGCCAAATTCATGCGATAACCAGAGTCCGTTGGATTGGTCTTTTCCGATGGCATAGATCTCATCATCCGGAAGACCGGTCTGGTAGTTCAGGGTAAATTTTGTTTCTCCCGATTCCTTCTCGATGATCAGGCAACCTCCGGTAAGTGTCGCCAGCGCAATTTCCTCCTCATTTAATGAGACCCCACCACACAGGACACTCTCCATAATGTAATCTTCATCATCAATGATATAGTCAATCAGTTCATCACCATTAAAGAGGTACAGAAAGCTGTTATCGGTTGCGATCAGGGTCTGCTCCTGGTTAAACGGAAGTGAGAATATGATTTCATTTCGGTCGATCAGATCACCGCCGGGTACAGGCATGAATGAATTACCGTCGATAGCATAAAGCCCCTTCCCATTGATGTTGACATAGACCTTTCCCTGCAACAGTGCCATACCGGTAAACGGATGATTATTTTCCGAACGCCAGATCTCCTTATCATCAAAATTGTGAATGGAAAGCCTTGAGATGGTCCGGTCACTGTAAAAGTAAAGATCCGATTCGTCAAAAATGACCTTTGTTATCACTCCCACCTCTGAAAATTCTGAAGAGATAACGTGGTAGTCAAAATTGCCAAAGTTGTTCTTCTCCAGGTACCCATAACTGTTGTAGCATCCTGCAAAAACCCGCTCAGTAACCGGCTCATAAATCAGGGAATAGGGAATATCTTTTCGATTGACAAAATCCCATTCCAGTCCGTCAAAAGCCAGGATTCCCTTCCGGTTGGCAAAAAACATCACTCCCGAGTTATCCTGCACGATGGCCCAGTTCTGGTTGTCAACCCCCTCGGGAAGCTTGAAATTAGTGATGAACGGATTTCCTGTCTGTGTAAAGGCAGTCATTGAATAAAACACCAGAAGTCCTACAATCACCCGTACCAGGTGCTTTACCACTAATTTCTTATATGAAAATCTTCTTTTCAAAATCCGCAAGGAGATGTATAATGATCGTTAAAATGCTCTTCCCAGATAATAATCAAACTGGCTGGCAAATGTCCAGACCCGTGTGAATGCTTTTGCCCAGATGAACAGCTGTTGAATGAGAAACATCACCAGGATCGTACTACCGGATGCCATCCCAATAACATTTGAGAGCAGGGTATAGATATAAATCAATGCCACCGGGGCGACGAGTAGCATCAGGTAGAGACCATAGGTGAATGGGAATTTCCTGGAGACAAACTTCAGGGATCTGAAAATGGTAATAAAAACGTTCCTGGTATCACTCCTTACAATGGAGAACCGGGCATAATCAGCTATGATCAGAAAAAAGATCATAACCAGCAGCCAGAAACAGAATCCGGGGAAAACAATGAAAAAAAGTGTTTTTTCTGACCCTGTACCACTGAATACTCCGGCCGAGATCAGGAAAACAATGAGAAAGATAAGTGCTGTTAACAACAGATATATGACCAGCATATAAAAACTTAATTTGAGAAACCGGAGAAAAAATTTCAGGCTGCCGGAAAAGAACCGCTCAAAAGTAAAGGGAAAGGATTTATCAGAAAAGATGTGCAGGATCCCACCGGTAAGAAAAATGCTGATGATGAAAAACAGAACAGCGATCCATAATCCCTGCCGGATAAACTGTCCGATATATACATTTGCTTCATTGAAGAGTTCCTGAAAAACCGTATGGTCATAACCCGATAGCACATCCTGGATTGACATTGTAAATCCTGCTTTCTGTTTTAATGTTCCGAGGAAAGGAATGGCGAATAGTATGCCCAGGATCAGGTTGACAACATAGATAAACGTGGGCATTGCCCAGGTCCTGCCGGTTGATTTAAATCCGCTGATATATGCTCTGAAGATATTCATGATCGGGAAGAATTACATTATGAAAATATTGAGAAAAACTGCATGGTGTTTTGGAGCCGGAAGAGGAATTTTAATGTTATCTTCCACAGAGCAGCCCTTTTGGGTTTGGTTGTTAGGCTATTGTTCATCATGTTTACATCCAGAAGGATCTTATTTTCCGGATCGATTTTAGCCCACAGTACCTTTACCGGTTTTTCATAGGTAAATTCACAGGATCTTTCTTTTCCATTCCATCGTTCAAGGATCTCTTCTCCATCTTCAAAATGGATAAGCACTTCAACCGGCATGATCACTTCTCCAATCCGGTGAACCCGAACGGAAGATGTATAAATGGTGCTTTCATACTCTATGTTTTTATAGGTCCTTTTATTCCCTCCTTCTTCATGGATCCCTTCCGGTGGTTTTGTTTTGCTGTTGCTTATTCTGGCGAGTTTATAGTCACAGACTTCAGATCCATAGAGTACCTGATCGAAAAACCAGTTCATGTCCTCGCCAAATTTTGTCCCATGATTTTTAGTGACCACTTCATTTACCACATCAATAAAATCCTGTCCGCAGGGGTGTTTAAACTTCCATCGATTGTAAAATGTTTTCATGATCTCGTCCATGGTCAGCCGGCCTACAATTCTTTCCAGTGTAGCCATCCAGATGGCTGTCTTGTTGTAACTCATGGTCCCGTACCCGCCATGCTTGAATTCCCAGGAATTTCTAAATGGTTCTGCGATTTTGGGGTTGCTGGATCTGGTATAACCCAGGCGCTGGTATTCCCAGTCGCCATAATGAAATTTTTCATATCCCATAAAGGAATGCCTCTCTCCGTATGTTTCGTCCATGATCCGCATTTCAAAGTAGGAGTTGAATCCTTCATCGATCCATGCCTCCTCGAATTCGTTGGATGCCAGGATTCCCATGAAATAGTTATGACCGAATTCGTGGATTGTTACCATTTCCGTTAACCGCATCCAATCGGGGACACCCCAGATGCATCCGGCTGTAATGAAGGTGGGATATTCCATTCCGGATGCGCCCATGCCCTTCAGTGGCGGATCAACAATGGAGAGTGTGGAATAGGGATATTTCCCAAGGTGTTTTTCAAAATAGTCCAGGGCTGCTTTAACGGATTCCGTATGCCTGCCTGCCTGGGGGAGGTGGTCCGGCTGAAGGAAGACCATGATTTTAACGTCTTTCCATTGGTCCTCCACCACCCGGTAATCGGGCGAGGCAGTCCATGAGAAATCAACCACATCTTCGGCGATGTAGGTGAGTGTCTTTGTTTCATCCGTATTATCGTGCTGGCTTTTCAGTTCCCCTGTAGCACCGACAACAAATTCCTTTGGCAAGGTGATTTCCACTTCATACACTCCGAAATCGGCGTAAAATTCCGAGTTGGCATGGTACTGGTGGCAATTCCATTGCCCCTGTTCAGCGTATCGCATCCCTTCCGGTTCATATACTCCGATTTTTGGGAACCATTGTGCAACCAGGAAGAAATCATCCATATAGCCCGACCTGGCAAATACCCTGGGTAATTTCGATTTGAAGTTGATCTTCAGTTTGATGGATTGCCCGGGCATTACCGGTTCCTCAAGAGCTACCGAGATAACCGACTGATCCTCTTCATTGTCATCATCAGGCTGGATATATCTCATATTCTGAGTAAGGTCGGTACCACTGGCTGTCTGCATTTCAACAACATCAACCCAACCCCAGACCAGGGGATCCGAAGCCCTGACACTAATCCTCCTTAGCTGGCCACCGGATTCTTTCATAAAAGTGGATTCCGTATTCTTAAATGCATTCAGGTACATGTGGAACTGCAGCTCATTGATTGTGTCGTTCGAGGGATTTTTCCACACCAGATCCATTTTCCCATCCACGATTTTTTCTTCCGTATCCAGGGCAACCTTCATGGTATAATGGACGATCCGTTCACTTTTTGGCTGTGCAATGATTGTCTGGTTCGCTATGAGCAGAGCAGCAATCAATGAAACAAACCTGTCAATTGGTTTTGTCATCATGGAGATAACTGTTTTGAAATTTGGTGTAAACTGTATAATCAATTACAGGAATCCTGTTTTCCTATCATCAAAATTATCATTTTTCAGCGGAAAGGTAAAATAAATATACTCTACCCGATTATTTTGTAATTGAAGTTATTGCCTCCAGGTTACGGTTGTTGGTTATGTTTTTCGCTTCGGGTGTATACAGAAAATCAATCAGATCCGCATACCGTTCCGCTATTTTACCCCTGACAATTTTCAGGGTTGAGTTCATCAACTGGTTCTCTTCCGTAAATCCTTCCTCAAGCACACCGATGGCTGCCGGCAACCAACGTTGTGGAAACATTGTGCCAAACTTACCTCCTGTACGGTATTCGTTCAATTCTGCCTGGATAAGCTGAAGAAGAGCCAATTTTCCTTCTTCGGTGTCACCGGATAATTTTTGATCTGCCAAATACCGGTTCAATGCTTCCTTACTGGTAACGACCAGTGCAATGGTATAGGGGCTCTGGTTATTATAGAGCATGCACTGCTCGATGTAGGGTGATTGTTCGGTGAATGCTTCTTCAATCCCTTCCGGGCTGTATTTCTCCCCGTCGTCGGCAATCAGCAGGCTTTTAAAGCGTCCCAGTACATAAAGAAATCCATCCTCATCGAGGTAACCCATATCGCCGGTATGCAACCACCCGTTTTTTATTGTTTCTTCAGTTGCAGTTTTATTTTTCCAGTACCCTGGCATCACATTCTGTCCTTTCACAACGATTTCACCCTTTTCCCCGGCCGGTACTGCATTTCCTTCATTATCGCATATTTTCAGATCAAGGTTGTCCACCACGATACCGGATGATCCCAGTTTATGTCTGTCCATGGCGTTTACCGAGATGATGGGTGCAGCTTCCGTGAGGCCATATCCCTGAAGCATGGGTGTCCCGATAGCATAAAAGAAGCGTTGCAAATCAATATCGAGAAGAGCTCCGCCCCCGAGAATAAACTCAATCCTGTCCAGTCCAATCCCCTCCCTGATCTTTTTGAACAGTATCTTATCGTAAAGCATATAGAGTGGTTTTTTCAATGCCTGGATTCCCTTTCCACGGTTATACCCTTCTTGATTATAGTTGTACGCCAGTTTCAATGCCCGATGAAACAGTTTCTCAGTAAATGGTCCTTTAGCCCGGATTGCCTTTTCAATGGCTTTGCGAAAACTTTTTGCCATGGTCGGCACACTCATGAAAATATGGGGCCTGATCTCCTTGATGTTTATGGGAATATTTTTCAATGTTTCCATGGGGCTTTTTCCGATTTCAACCGATGCTACGCTTGCCCCTTTGCCCATAAAGGCATACAAGCCGGCAGTATGGCCATAGGAATGGTCCCAGGCGAGGACAAGCAATGTCCTGTAATAGGAGGGGATGTGCATTCGTGAATAACCCTGTTCGACATTGGCAACGTAATTGAGGTGGGAAAGCATAACACCTTTCGGATCGGCAGTGGTACCGGAAGTATAGCAGATGTTTGCCAGGTCATTTTCTCCAATCGAGTTCCTGCGTTTCTCAAATGTCTCCAGCTCTTTTTCAAGAAATGCCTTTCCTTTTTCAATGACTTCACCGAAATAGATCTCTTTTTCCTGATACTCGCTTTCCGGGTTAAGGAGAATGACCAGTTCCAGTGCCTTGAGGCTTGATTTTATAGCCCGGATCTTTTTCATCTGACTTCGTGAAGCGATAACCATTCTTGATCCGGAATGCTCAAGCCTGAATTGTACATCGGAGGGTTCCTCCAGTTTGACCGACAGGGGGACATTTATTGCACCAGCATACAGCATGCCTAATTCGCTGATAATCCAATTATTGCAGCCTTCAGAAATCAAACCTATGCGGTCTTCCTTGTTGATCCCCATCGAGATCAGACCGGCTCCGAATTGTTGTGCCAGCTCCTGAATCTCCTTGTAGGTTGAACCCCGGTACTCACCATCCCGCTTTTCCCACATATAGATATTGTCCCCGAATTGGTTTACACTCTCTTCAAAAAAAGTGATGATTGTTTTCATGTAAGAAAGGATTTTGTTTATGATACCCGAATATACAAAAATTATGATTCAGGGGAATGAATAAATAAATGATTACTTTTGCATAACAAATTCTAATAAAATGCTTTATTCAAAAATGAAAAAGTTAGTACCATTGCTTATTCTATTCATTGCAGTTACATCGTGCAAATTCATTGAAGAAAAGGGTTGGTTTAAAAGGGATGCTGATACCCTTGCAGCTTACCAGGCGAGGATGGACAGCATCGGCGTTGCCGATTCGATCAACAAAGTGCTTGAGGCAGAAAGGATGATCGAGCAAACGAGGCTGGATTCCATCAGGACAATCGAGGAAGCGGAAAGAGAACGTCTTGCCAAGTTTAAATACCATATCATTGTTGGTAGCTTTAAAACACCGGAATATGCGAATCTCTATTCAGAGTACTACCGGAAAATGGGGTATGAAACGGATATCCTGTTTAACGAATATGATTTCAATGTGGTCTCTGCCAGGGCGTTTGATAACATCGGTGAAGCCCTTGTTCAACTGGAACATTTCAGGGATACTGTGGAGTTGGAAGCGTGGTTGTATATTAATCAGTAGGGATTTACCAGGCAGAAAGCATATTTGTACCTGTAACCATGATACAGGAATAGTCTTTCATCCATAGGGCAGTAATGTTTTACGCCTTGTTAAGTTATTGAACAGCAAAAAACAACTCACAAATAACAAAATACAAATAATACCAAAATCACAATATTCATTGAGTTTGATTTTGGTTTGGTAATTGCAATTTGGTTTTTGGAACTTATTTGCTATTTGTTTTTTGGGATTTGTGATTTGGTTCCTGGTTTTACAGAATGAACCAGATCTAAGGGTATAACTTGAGTTAATTCTTTGGAAACTCCAGGAGAGTGTAAACCAAAACCCGAACTTTATTTTACCTCGATCAGGTTTCTCATCTTCAGGATGAGGATGGTGGATTCAACAATCTCATCCACTGACATGGTTGCGCAGTTGTAGATAGCGTCAAAAATAGAATTGTCCGATTCGCTTCCCCAGTAATAATCCAGAAACCGCTTTCTTTTTCGATCGTATTCAACAGTGTATTTAACCCCTTCTTCATAGCTCATGTTTTCCCTTCTGTCCATCACACCGTTTACTCTCCATTCTAGCGGGGCCTGCAATTTGATATGAAAACTGTTGGGACAATCTTTGGTTATTGCCACCCCCCCTCGTCCAACAATGATCACATTGCCATCATAGGCGATTGCTTTTATCACATTGGCAATGGATTTCCTGATCTTTTTATCGCTGCGGTGGTATTTTTTTGATTGGGCGGCCAGGATCTCATCGAATATTCCTTTTTCTTCATATTCAAAAACATATTTGATCTCCTCGGGCTTGACCTCAAGCTCTTTAGCCGATCGTTCCAGGATTTCCTTGCTAATCCAATCCCAACGATCTTTTCCGGTGATCCGGTTGATGGTGCTAACCAGTTTTCTGGCAATTATTTTGGAAGGACAACCAAACTCTCTTGAAATGGTCACCACAGGGCCGGCACAACTTACTTTTTGTTCCTTTTCTCTAACCCTGTCAAATGCATATTTTGAAAGATCTATTTTCATGGTAAATCAAGTTGTAAAATGTGAGAAAAAGCAAAACAACAACAACGGTTTAGTAATCTGTTAAATTACTAAAAAACCTTTCTTTTACAAAAAAGTAGAGGTACTTTATAATGGGTATCAACCGGATCAATAGGGGACTTTGCAAGGATGGAGAGTATGGTTTCACACCTTGCTGGGGTGCCGCCTTATAATCTGGGTCCTGTCGGGGCCGACAGAGATCATGGTGATGGGCACTTTAACCTCATTTTCAATGAAACGAATGTACTGTTTCAGTTCATCGGGTAATGACATGAATTCGGTACAGGAAGAAATATCTTCACTCCATCCCTGGAACCTTTTATAGACCGGTTCAATTTCGCCAGACATGTCAAACGGGATACGATCCACCCGTTCTCCATTGATGCTATAATGGGTGCATACCTTTAGCTCCGGGAAACCAGTGAGGACATCAATTTTTGTCATGAAGAGCTGGTTTACACCATTTAACATGATTGAATATTTCAGTGCCGGAAGGTCAAGCCAGCCACATCTTCTTGGACGGCCGGTTGTGGCTCCAAATTCAGCACCCTGTTCCCGCATTATTTCACCTGTATTATCAACGAGTTCGGTAGGGAAGGGACCACCCCCCACACGGGTACAGTAAGCTTTAACGGTTCCGAAGACGTTGCCAATGGCAGCCGGGGAGATCCCTAATCCGATACATGCTCCGGCACAAACCGTATTCGATGATGTTACAAAGGGGTAGGATCCAAAATCAATATCAAGCAGGGTACCCTGTGCCCCTTCTGCGAGTAAGGATTTTCCGCCAGCAAGCAGGTCATTCACCAGGTATTCACTGTCTACAATGGGGAAAGACCTGATCAACTCAATCCCCTCAAACCAGTCCTTTTCATGTTCATTGATATCGTAGGGGAAGTCATACATCTGAAGGATCTCTCTGTGCTTAATTACCAGAAAATCATACTTCTCCTTAAATCCTTCACCAAGTATGTCTCCAACGCGCAATCCATTACGCCCTGTTTTATCCATATAAGCAGGACCAATGCCCTTCAGGGTTGATCCAATCTTGGATTTTCCCTTGGCAGCTTCTGAAGCAGCATCCAGTATCCGGTGAGAGGGTAAGATCAGATGTGCCTTTTTTGAAATAAATAGCTGGTTCGTTAATTGAACTCCCAGATCATGCAGTGCTTCAACCTCTTTCTTAAATACCGATGGATCAATCACTACTCCATTCCCAATGATATTGATCTTGTCCTTTCTGAATACTCCGGAGGGGATAGAGTGCAGAATGTGTTTGATCCGATTGAATTCCAGGGAATGACCGGCATTTGGACCTCCCTGGAACCGGGCTATAACATCGTATTCTGGTGTCAGGACGTCAACAATTTTCCCTTTCCCTTCATCACCCCACTGAAGCCCCAGTAAGATATCAACTTTCATTTTATTTATCTTTCTTTTCAACAACCCCGTAAATATAGAGAGAGTGGTACAGCGGCTTAAAATTATTGAGTTCACAGGCAGTCTTGATGATTTCGTGGATCCTGGGGTCACAGAATTCAATCACTTTACCGGTTTCGGTATCAATCAAATGATCGTGCTGGCTGCATTGGTATGCACGTTCAAACTGTGCAATATTTTTGCCGAACTGATGCTTGATCACCAGGTTGCAATCAAGCAGCAACTCGATGGTATTATAGAGGGTTGCCCTGCTAACCCTGTAGTTCTTATTCTTCATGAAAATGTACAACGATTCAATATCAAAGTGTCCGCTTCTGGAATAAATCTCATCAAGAATGGCATACCGTTCGGGGGTTTTTCTATGCCCCTTCTTCTCCAGGTATTCTGTAAATATTTGCTTTACAGTTTGTTTCGTGTCGTCACTAACCATATATAGTCTAATTTAAAATAGTGGTTTAAAATTATGGATTTTTTTGTGAAATACAACACTTTATTTAGATCAAATCAGTGCATCGCACCGGATGGGATGGTGGAAGTGGCAGGAGCAGGGGCATTCCTGAAGCTGATCAGGACTCTTCAATGGACTCGATTCGTTTAACAGAATCCACTCCTTTGATTTTTATCAGGTTCATTATCAGGTTATTCAAGTCCTTTGTGCTATGGACATAGAGATCGAGTGAGCCATCAAAGATACCGTCATGAACTTCAATATTAACGGTTCTCATATTCACACTGAGTTCTTTGGAAATGACATTGGTAATTTCGTTGATCATGCCAATTCTGTCGATTCCCATAACCCGGATACTTGCCAGGAAAGAGAGAATTTTATGGGTTGTCCACTTTGCCGTCACTATTCGATTGCCTTCTCTGGACATTAGTTTGATGGCATTGGGGCATTTTGATCGGTGAATGATGATTTTATCGTTCAGGTTTCTGTACCCTACCACATCATCACCGGGGATGGGATTGCAGCATGTAGCCAGGGTATAGGTGGTTTCTGCGTCGTCGATGTTTTCGCGCAGGATAAGGGGTATTTTATAATCGAATTTTTGCTCTTTCGGCGGTATTTCTTCAACCGGTTCTTCTTTTTCCGTTGAAGATTTTCCAAACTGCAGTTCCCAATACCTGATCCATTTGTTTTTGGTTTTTTTCCGCAGCACTTTTTTAAGGTCATCGAGGGTAATCAGACCGAGTCCAATTTTACTGTACAGATCATCTTTACTGATCACCTCGTATTCCGGGATCAGTTTTTTAAACACACGGGAGCTGGGCATCAGGTTAAATTCCTTTAATTTTTCTTCCAGGATCTTTTTCCCTTTTTCGATCCGGTTTTTGGTTTCAGATTTCAAGGAATTTTTAATGCTGGATTTAGCTTTGGCTGTAATCACATAATCGAGCCATTCGCGATGTGGTTTTTGCTTGTCGGAAGTCAGTATCTCCACCTGATCGCCGCTGTTCAAAGTGTGGCTTAGGGCAACGAGCTTGTAATTTACTTTAGCCCCAATGGCTTTATTTCCTATTTCGGTATGGATCTCATAGGCAAAATCAAGAGCTGATGCGTTCTTAGGCAGGCTTTTTATCTGTCCTTTTGGAGTAAATACAAGGATTTCGGAAGCAAAAAGATTCAATTTAAACTCATCCAGGAATTCGAGGGCGTTGGAGAGGGGATCCTCGAGCAATTCCCGTATTTTTTTGATCCATTTATCCAGCTCTCCTTCTCCCGTTCCGCTGTTTTTGTATTTCCAGTGGGCTGCATAACCCCGTTCAGCAATCTCTTCCATTCGGTTTGTTCGGATCTGGACTTCCACCCATTTCCCGTGAGGTCCCATAAAGGTAACATGAAGGGCTTCATATCCATTGGCTTTTGGTGTACTTACCCAGTCGCGGATCCTATCCGGTTTTGGCATATAAATATCCGTGATCATGGAGTAGATGCTCCAGCATTGTGTTTTTTCAGGAACATTTTTCTTCGGCTCAAAAATGATACGGATTGCCATGAGGTCATAAACTTCTTCAAAAGGGACCCCCTTCCGCTGCATTTTGTTCCAGATTGAGGCGATTGATTTGGGTCTTCCATTGATATCGAACTTGTACTTGTTCGATTCGAGTTTTTCAATGATGGGCAGAGAGAAACGGTTGATCATGGTAACCCTTCTCTTCTCATTGTCCCTGATCTTGTTTTGGATTTCGGTATATACTTCCGGATGGTGGTATTTTAAACTCAGATCCTCCAATTCCGTTTTAATGGCATACAGGCCTAACCGGTGTGCAAGGGGGGCATACAGGTATACTGTTTCGCCTGCCACTTTCATTTGTTTGTTCGGAGGCATGGAATCAAGTGTCCTCATGTTATGCAACCGGTCTGCCAGCTTTATGAGGATTACACGAACATCATCCGAAAGGGTAAGGAGCATTTTTCGGAAATTCTCAGCCTGGAGTGAGGACTTGTTGTCAAATACGCCTGCGATCTTGGTAAGGCCATCTATGATGGATGCGATCTTTTTCCCAAAATGATTTTCGATATCTTCCAGCGTATAATCCGTATCTTCAACAACATCGTGCATTAAAGCACAGGCAACCGATTTTGCACCCAGCCCGATTTCATGAGTAACGATTTTTGCAACCGCTATGGGATGGAGAATATAGGGATCACCTGATCTCCTCCGCATGTTCTTGTGCGCTTCGTTTGCCAGGTCAAACGCTTTTTTTATGAGCGTTCGGTCTGCCTCAGAATTACAACGCACACAATGCTGGAGAAGATCCTCGAACTTCTCGTTTATCAGTTTCTTCTCTTTCGGGGTGAGTATGGACATCTACAACTTTAAGGTAATGGTTAATGGAAAAACCATGCACAAATTTAATGAATTTTGAAACGCAATTGACTTCCCGATCGCACAGGATGTAATATTTATTTTGGATAGATCAGGGTTATATGCCCGCTTTTCTCTATGATTTCACCTTCGTCACTTACAACACGGAGAAAATAGATATAAATACCCTCCGGTGCCGGTGTGTCCCCGTTTATTGTCCCATCCCACCCTCTCAGGGGATCACCAGATTCAAAAAGGAGGTTACCCCAACGATTCTGTATGGTTAACAGATACTGGCTTGGAGTAAATGACAGAATGGGTTTGAAAACATCATTTCTATTGTCTGCATTGGGTGTAAATGCGTTAGGGACAAATACTTTTACCGGCACCTCACCGCAGGAAGTGTTTGATTTGGATGATCCGGCAATACCGTATGGATTCTGACTCCCTTCCATCGCTTCAACATAATAGCAAAACCTGCCTGAAGGTGCTGTATACTGGAAAGCCGAAATATCATCGAGATAGGTAGTATCTGTTCCGGGAAGAGAAGCAACCAGTTCTGGCAGGAATTCTCCGATCAAACGATAAATAGTACAGGTTTCAACTTCATCCAACCAGTCATAGTAAGGCTGCCAGGTTAACTCATTGATTATTTCCTGGTTTTTTACCGTCAGTACAATATTGCTTGCCACATTCGATTCTGCAACCACACTATCGCAGGCATTGATTGCTTTTAACCGGTAATAGTATCGTTGGACAGGATTGTCAATCGTATCAACATACTTGATATTCCATGAAGACGGATTATTGAATTCGGTAACAATTTCTGTAATGCTCGTGGTATCATTTCCTTTTAAGAGCCGAAATGTGTAAATCTCAGATTGAGAGTCGATGGTAAATGAGAGATGTATTTCGTTCCCGTTCTCCACACTTGCGTAATCAGCATTAATGTACTCCGGGATTTTGGGCATCTGGGTATAGGTACAGACCCTGTTTGATGTTGATACCCAGCCGTTACTATGGTTTGCCCTGATATGGTAGCAATAGTTGGTGTAGGATTCTATTCCCTGGTGAATAAAATTAGTTGTGCCGGATTCAATGGTTTGTAACAGGCTGTCCGGGCTACCGTCAATGTTCACGATGACCTCATAGTTCTCAAGCTCCTCATCCCATCCCAGGTAGGGAGTCCAGTCCAGGTTCACACGGATCAGGCAGGAGTCAAAAAAGAGTGCAGTAAACATGGTTGTATGGGGTTCCGTTAGCGGACTTGGATTTCCGGCTGTATCGTATGCTGCGATGACATACGATTCAGGGAAGAAATCGGCATTGGAAGAGGCATTGACATAGGATGTGGCAAAAGGGTTCCAGAGGGTATCGATAGCGATCCAGCTGCTGTTTTTGTCGATGTAGATGATGTACGCTTCAACATCAGCTGAGGGACTCAATTGCCACTCCAACCAGGCCTTACCGGTAAGCGGATTAACACTTACGATCTGTAAATCCGGACTAATCGGTCTCTCCGTGTCCTGACCATAAGCGGGACCGGTTAGCAGGTAACCGAGCAGGATCGGTAAAAGAATTTGCTGTATGTTATGCAGTACCATTTTCCCGGGATACATCATAGAAACTCCGTTTTCAATCGTTTAGTATTTCCCGGCAACGATCTCAGTAAATGTCCCGGGTGCAAAATATTGATTTGCCAGATCGAGCAGCTGTTTTGCTGTAGTACTTTTTATCGTATCAATTGCTTTGTCATAATAGTCATAATCCAATCCGTATTCAATGACTGCTTTTAAACTTTCCGCCAGGGCAAACGGCCCGTCAAACATCCTGATCAGTTCCCCCATAAGATAATGTTTTACAATTGTCAGTTCATCTTCCGGGATGATGGTGTCCCGCAGGATTTTAATTTCCTTATAGATCTCTTTCAGGGCAGCTTTGCATACATCTTTACCCACTTCTGATGCGATAACAAAATAGCCGGCATGGTGCATGGAAAGGACCATGGACCCGATACCGTAGGTATACCCTTTGTTTTCCCGTATGTTTTTCATCAGTCGTGATCCGAAGTATCCTCCCAGTATGGTGTTTAAAATTTGCATTGCTGTAAAGTCGGGATGGTGCTTGTTAAAGAGCCTTTTTCCGATCCGGATTGCAGACTGGAACACCTTTTCCTTTTCAATAAGCAGCTTTTCAGGATTCTTTTCCGGTACGTATGCAGCTCTGTTTTCGAACAGGTGGTACTCTTCTATCCTGTTTTTCCCAAAATGATCATCGATGATGCGCTCCAGTCCGGTCCAAAGTTTACCGGAAACAATAATGCAGAACGGACGATTACGGTAATGCAGGTGGTAAAAGTCAGCCAGCATGGGGGATGTGACCCTGTGAAAATCTTCAACGACGATTTCCCTTCCATAGGGATGATCATTTCCGAAGATCGCCTTTAAGAAACCTGTTCGCGCCATGATTTTGACTTTCCCATGATCCTCGATGAACTGTTGTTCTGTCTTCCTGACATAGGTTTGAAATTCCTTGTCAGGGAATGTGGAATGAAAAAGGATATCCGCTACAATCTCAAGTGTCTGTTCCAGGTATTTTGAAAGTGTATAAAGCACTATGGTCCCGTTGTCTTTATCGGCATTTAATTGAAAATAGGCACCATAGTATTCAAATGATTCAGCAATACGTTCAGCTGTCCTGTTTTCAGTACCCTCTCTCAGCATGGCATTGGAGGCGGAGGCAATTAATGGAGCAGGTTCAACGCAACTTCCCGCTCTGAACAGCAGTTCAATTCTTATAACTTCCTGTGTTCCTGCATTTATCAAATATAGCGGGATCCCGTTTGAGAGAACCATTTTTTCTGCGCGGACATAGTCGATCTTTTCAACCGGTTCGACCCGCGGAATTTTCTGCCGGTTTGGTGCTTGCATCATTTCTCAGACCCTTACGGATTTTATTAATGTATTATGAATCATATTTCTCCGGGTTATCCTAAATTCCTTAACCGGTTTTGGCTTTATAATATAATGTTGAGCAATTGGTCGTAGCGAACAGCCCACTGGCAATGCTGGCAATTTGTTCCCCTGTTACACTCCGGTATTTTTGCACTTCCGAATTGATATTCGCGGCATCTCCAAGCAATTCATGGAATGCAAGGCTTATCGATTTACTCAATATGTTGATCTCTTCAAGGACCAGCGTGGATTCAATCCTGTTTTTCACCTTGTTCAGTTCTCTTACAGGTACAGGATCATGTTTCAGTTTTTCCAGTTCTTTTATGATCTCTGTTTCCGCCCGTTCCATTTCCACTCCTTTTATCAGTTTTCCTGCTACAATAAATAATCCGGGATCAATATTTCCGGTGACGTAAGCATTCAGTTCACTGAATAGTCTTTGTTCCTGCACAAGGTGCTGGTATAATCTTGATGATTTTCCACTTGCCAGGATGTCGGAAATGATATCTGAAGTGTAAAAATCCGCATCGCTTCTCCTGCACATATGAAAAGCTTTGTATATGGCATCGTAAGGCACATCACGCTGAACGGTTTTTCTTCTTTCGGATCGCTGCACCGGTTCTTCGGGAAGGTTTCTTTCAGGGACTCTTCTCTTTTCAATACCGGAAAACCATCGTTTTGTCAGGGTCTGTGCTTTCTTCCTTTCAATATTTCCTGCAATGACCAGGATTGCATTGTTCGGGGCATAATGGTTAAAGAAGAAATTTTTTACATCATCCAATGCCGCTTCTCCGATATGTTGGATATTCTTACCGATGGTTGGCCACCGGTAGGGATGGAGTTTGTATGCCAGGGGGCTCATCAATAGCCAGACATCACCATAGGGTTGGTTCAGGTAACGCTGTTTATACTCTTCGATTACAACGTGTCTCTGGATATCGAGGTTATGCTGCGAGAAGTCAAGACAGAGCATCCGATCTGATTCGAGCCAGAATCCTGTTTCAATATTCTCTTTTGGCAGGGTAAGGTAGTAATTGGTAAAGTCGTTGGTGGTAAAAGCATTATTTTCACCACCGGCATTCTGCAGGGGTTGGTCGTAGTTTGGGATGTGGATTGAACCGCCAAACATAAGGTGTTCGAACAGGTGGGCAAAACCGGTTTTTTCAGGATGTTCATCCCGTGCCCCGACATTATAAAGCAGATTTAGAGCAACAAGGGGAGTCGATGGATCAGGATGGATAATAACTTTCAGTCCATTATCGAGTTCGAATTTTTCCAGTTCAACCATGGTGGATTGTATGAATGGATTTTGCAGAATAGATCAGATTGAGAGCAGCTCCCGTTTTGCCTGGTGGAATTCGGACAGCAGGTTTTGCATGATATCAGCTACCGGCAGGATCTCACGTATCATGGCAGATGCCTGTCCTATTTCCAATTCACCCTCTTCGAGGTCTCCCTCAAACATTCCTTTTTTTGCCCTGTTTTTACCGAGAATAACCGATAGTTCCTCGGCAGAAGCTCCAGCTTGTTCGGCATAACTTACCCGGGTATGAAAGGGGTTTTTAATTAACCGCACCGGAACGATTTTTTTCAGTACGAGTTCTGTTTCCCCCTCACCGGTACTCACGATCCTGTTTTTGAAATTATCATGAGCTGAAGATTCTTTTGATGCGGCAAAGCGTGTTCCCATTTGAACACCATCAGCTCCCAGTGCGAAAGCAGCAAGCATCCCTCGTCCGGTGGCAATACCTCCTGCAGCAATTAGTGGCAGTGATGTCACCGATCGAACCAATGGGATGAGAGTCAGGGTTGTGGTTTCTTCCCTTCCGTTATGCCCCCCGGCTTCAAACCCTTCGGCAACAATAGCGTCCACTCCTGCTTCCTGAGATTTTATGGCAAAACGCTGGTTTGATACCACGTGGGCAACTTTAATCCCTTTTTCTTTTAATACCCGGGTCCAGGTTTTGGGATTGCCGGCTGAAGTAAAGACAACACCTACGTTTTCCTCCATGATGATCTCCATGATCTCCTCCACTTGCGGATAGATCAACGGTACATTAACTCCGAATTTCCCCTTTGCCACTCCATTTGCTTTACGGATATGATCACGGAGTGTATCGGGATGCATTGAACCGGCACCAATTAGCCCCAGACCTCCTGATTGACATACGGCAGTTGCCAGCTTCCAACCGGAGCACCAGATCATTCCTCCCTGAATAACAGGGTATTCAATTTTGAACAGTTCAGTAACAGCAGTTTTCATATCGATAATAATCCATCAGTTATAATTTCATCTACACCCATTACAAACTTAAAAAAAATAAGTCTTTCTCATCGTTTCTGAATTATCAGGGAAGTATTATCTTTGTTAACTTATGCATATTAACAGGTTACTGATCAAGCTTTTCCGTTGGAGAACAAAACACATTAATGACAGGCAGTTTGTTCTTCTTCTAAGTGTTATTATTGGTTTCTCTGCGGGTTTTGGGGCTGTGATCATAAAGAACTCGGTACACCTGATACAATCCTTATTAACCAGCGGTTTTGACAGGGAAGCCAATAACTATTTATATTTTCTTTTTCCAACGGTTGGTATTTTGCTCACGGTTCTGTTTGTTAAATTCATCCTCAGGCAGCCAGTGGGTCATGGGATTCCCGGTGTTCTGTATGCTATTTCGCGAACCAACGGGAGGGTAAAACCTCACAACCTGTTTTCATCCATTATTACGAGTGCATTGACCGTGGGATTTGGAGGCTCTGTTGGGCTGGAGGGGCCTACTGTTGCCACCGGGGCTGCCTTAGGATCAAACCTTGGGAGGCTGTTGCGTTTGAATTACAGGCAAATCATCCTGATGCTGGGATGTGCTTCCGCAGGTGCCATGTCTGCCATTTTCAAAGCACCGATTGCAGCCATTGTTTTTGCGCTGGAGGTGATCATGTTGAACCTCTCCATGTCATCATTAGTCCCTTTATTAATCTCTTCAGTAACAGCTGCATTGACCTCCTATTTTTTCCTGGGACCGGATGTCTTGTATTCGTTCGAACTGGAGCATACTTTCCAGATGGGAAATATTCCCTTTTACATCGTTATCGGTGTATTTTGTGGATTGGTATCGGTCTATTTTACACGGATGTACATGTTTGTTACAGGATTGTTTGATAAAATACATTCCTGGCATAATAAACTCTTACTGGGTGGTGTGATACTGGGTGTCCTGATCTTTTTTATTCCATCCCTGTATGGGGAGGGATACCAGGCTATAAACAACTGCCTGAACGGAGACTTCTCCTACCTGTTCGATTATTCCTTATATTATGGTCAGCGGGATAATATTGTTGCGATGTTGATTATCCTGGTGGTCATTATCTTATTCAAAGTGGTGGCTACTTCTGTCACGTTCGGCAGCGGGGGCGTTGGTGGAATATTTGCCCCTACTCTTTTTCTCGGTGCCAATTCCGGACTGTTTTTTGCAAAAGTGTGCAATCAACTGGGATTTGATATTCCGGAAAGTAATTTTGCCCTGGTGGGTATGGCCGGATTGCTTGCCGGAGTGATCCATGCACCCCTGACCGCTATATTCCTGATTGCTGAAGTGACAGGAGGATATGGACTGTTCATGCCGCTAATGATCACTGCTACGGTATCCTATGCCACCATCCGGATCTTTGAAACCAATTCTGTTTATACCATACAGCTGGCTAAAAGAGGGGAACTGATGACACACGACAGGGATAAAGCTGCTCTTTCGCTCATGAAGGTTGATAAACTGATTGAACGAAACTTCAATACGATCGGTCCTGATGCCACCCTGGGGGAGCTGGTAAATGTGATCTCTAACTCGGTACGAAATATCTTCCCGGTTGTTGATGAAGATGGAATACTGCTGGGTGTTGTGTGGGTTAACGATATCCGACACATTGTTTTTAAACAGGAGTTGTATAACAAAACATTGGTCAGGGACCTGATGTTCATGCCCGAACCATCGGTTTCCCCGGATGAATCGATGGAAGAGGTAGCCCAAAAATTCCAGACATCCACCCATTATAACTTACCGGTGCTGAAAGATGGCAAGTACATCGGATTTGTTTCCCGGGCAAATGTTTTTTCTACCTACCGCTCGATCATCCGCGATTTCTCGGAAGAATAAAAGAAAACAATCACGCAAAGCACGCTAAGAAAAAACACACACAAAGTCCGCAAAGAATAAACACATGCAAAGCCCATAAAGAGATAACCAAAATATGACAGAAAATGAAATTTCATATAAGATAATCGGTGTGGCAATTGATATGCACAAAAATACTGGTCCAGGTTTGCTTGAATCAGTCTACGAACATGCTCTTGCCTATGATTTAACTCAGATTGGGTTAAAAGTCAGGCAGCAGGTCCCGATGCCGTTCATATACAAAGATGTAAAACAAGAAGTTGGGTATCGAATTGACTTATTGGTTGAGGAAAAAGTAATCGTGGAAGTAAAATCTTTGGAGGCATTAGCTCCTGTTCATTTTGCACAGACCCTTACCTACCTAAAACTTTCAGGTTTGAAACTGGGCTTATTGATAAATTTCAACTGCAAGCTTTTGAAAGATAATATCCATAGAATTGTAAACAACCTATAATCGACATTAGTATACTCTCTTTGCGCCCTCTGCGAGTCCTTTGCGTTCTTTGCGTGAAAAAAAGCACGCAAAGCTAAGTTCGTAATTCATCTGACAAGTTGAAAAGTCCCCATTACCCTTCATTACCTGCAGGGTTTCAGGTTGTTAAAATTATCATAATCACCAGCAGGTATCAAGGTTGTATATTCACAAAATTGTTACTTTTGCGGCTGGTATGGAAAAAAAGAGTTTACTGGCACGGTTCCTTATCTGGCGTCTAAAGCATATCAGTCAGCGCCAATTGATCTACATCCTGAGTTTCGTTGTCGGGATCATCAGTGGATTGGCAGCTGTTCTGCTCAAAAACACGATACATTATACCCAAGTCCTGCTGACCCGTGGATTTGATATCGAATCAGAAAGCTACCTCTACCTGGCCTATCCGTTGTTTGGCATTCTGATTACGGTACTGTTTGTCCGTTATGTGGTTAAAGACAACATTGCTCACGGGGTTGCGAGAATTCTCTATGCCATCTCAAAAAAGAACAGTATTCTTAAACCACACAACAACTATTCGTCTATTCTTGCTACTACGGTTACGATTGGATTTGGAGGGTCTGTAGGTTCAGAGGCTCCGATTGTCCTGACCGGTGCGTCCATCGGATCTACCATTGGAAGGCTTTTGCGGCTCAATTATAAATCGATAACCCTGCTGGTAGGTTGTGGAGCGGCAGGAGCCATTGCGGGAATTTTCAAAGCTCCCATTGCCGGAATCGTTTTCACGCTTGAAGTGCTGATGCTTGATCTTACGATCTCATCCATTGTTCCCCTTTTGATCTCCTCTGTTACCGGAGCCACCATCGCTTTCTTTCTGATGGGCAAAGAGGTTCTTTTTTCCCACCACCTGACCGAACCGTTTATCCTGAACAATATTCCCTTTTATATCCTCCTGGGGATCTTTGCCGGGTTGCTTTCCCTCTATTTTACCCGGATGACCATGTTCGTCGAATCTTCGTTCGGGAAACTGAAAAACCAGTACATCAGACTACTTCTCGGAGGAGTGTCACTGGGCATTCTGATTTTTCTTTTTCCTCCCTTGTATGGAGAGGGTTATACAACCATAACAGCCCTGCTGAATGGAGATACAGCCAGTGTGGTGGAGAACAGCTTTTTCTATGTTTTTCGTGATAATTACTGGTTATTGCTGGGTTACCTTGCCATGATCATGGTGTGTAAGGTTTTGGCCATGTCAGTAACAACCGGAGGAGGTGGTGTGGGTGGTATTTTTGCTCCCACGCTGTTCATGGGGGGCGTTACAGGATTCTTTTTCGCCCGGCTCGTAAACGGTTTGGAGACAGTACGCCTTACCGAAAGCAACTTTACGCTTGCAGGAATGGCAGGCCTTATGGCGGGTGTAATGCATGCACCACTGACTGCCATATTCCTGATTGCAGAGATCACCGGTGGATATGGTTTGCTTGTACCGCTGATCATAACATCAACCGTTTCGTTCATGACCATCATGTATTTTGAACCACATTCCATCTATACCAAACGGCTTGCAAGAAGAGGCGAACTGATTACACACCACAAAGACAGGGCCATTCTGACACTGATGAAATGGGACAGAGAGATTGAGAAAGACCTGAAGACCGTTCACCAGGATGACACACTGGGTGAGCTGGTAAAACGGATATCAACATCGAAACGAAACCTTTTTCCGGTAATTGATGAAGAAAATCATTTGATTGGAGTTGTGCTTCTTGATCACGTCAGAGACATCATGTTTAACCGGGAGATGTACAATGATACCTATGTCCGTGACCTGATGGTTTCACCACCAACCTATGTCCTGCTGGAGGATACGATGGAAACCGTTATGGAGAAGTTCAATGAGAGCAATGCATGGAACCTGCCCGTTCTGGATGGAGATAAATACATCGGTTTTATCTCGAAATCAAGAATCTTTTCTGCTTACCGGAAAGTGCTTCAAAAGCATTCTGAAGAGTGATTTAATAGCGCTCTTTGGCAATCCTGTTTTTCCATAGGGACAAAAAAAAGGACTTCCTAAAAAGTCCTTTAGAGGTTATCTTCAAAGATATCCTTTATGGCATCTTCTTCCGGTGATTACGACATATGTTTAACATTCAGTCCATACAGGATGATGAACAGAACCGGGAAGATTAATCCGACAAAAGCGAAGAAACCACCCAGGAAACTACCAAATCCTACCAGGATAAAGGAGACGATTACTGGAGCCAATTCACCGACTATGTAAATATAATACCCCGTTTTTTTCAGGTTCCACATCCAGAGAACACCCCAGAGGCATACCAGTGCTGCCAGTATACTCACAATACCCAGGGTGGATGCATAACTCAATGATTCTTCAACATATTCCGTTCCGGGCATTTCTTGATATCCCTCAATAGATTCAGCAGCTTCCATAAGCATGGAACCGGCACTTTTGGCGAAAAGGGAAATGAGGCCCTGAATTACCTGGATTCCAATTCCGATGAAACTCAGGATGCATAGAACAGTCAGAAAAGTAGGTCTTTCCTGTGTGGGTGCCGCTGGCTGTGGTGGTTCAACCACTTCGGCTTTTGGTTCTTCTTGTGGTTCAGCTTTTTGCTCTTCCATGGGTTCTTTTTTTTCTTCTTCTTCCATAATATAAAATTTAGTAAGAGATTAGGTTGGATGATTAGGCTAAATGTAACTATGTTTTTTTTGAAATCAAAGAAATCTCTTCCAAAATTCTCATGAATACTTTAAATTTGAGCTCTGTTACACAAAAGAACTACTTTACATGAAAAGAGATTCAGAGATTTTCAACCTTTTAGAAAAGGAGTATCAACGTCAGTTGAACGGAATTGAATTGATCGCTTCAGAGAATTTTGTAAGCCAACAGGTGCTTGAAGCAATGGGTTCGGTACTTACCAATAAATATGCAGAGGGGTACCCGGGTCACCGGTATTACGGAGGTTGTGAAGTGGTGGATGAAACCGAGCAGTTAGCAATTGACAGGGTAAAGGAACTTTTTGGTGCTGAATTTTCGAATGTTCAACCCCATTCCGGTGCGCAGGCGAATGCGGCTGTATTCCTCACCATTCTTGAACCCGGCGATACGTTTATGGGACTCGATCTTGCCCATGGAGGCCACCTTTCACACGGATCACCGGTGAATCTTTCCGGGATTTTATACCGGCCGGTTGCCTATGGTGTGGATGAGAAAACCGGTTTGATCGACTACGATAAGATGGAAGAGATAGCAAAGAGAGAAAAACCAAAAATGATCCTCGGCGGGGCATCCGCCTACTCCCGAGAGTGGGACTATAAACGGATGAGGGAAATTGCTGACGGAGTTGGTGCCCTGCTCATGGTGGATATGGCACATCCGGCTGGTTTAATCGCAGCCGGACTGCTTGATAATCCTCTTGAATTCGCTCATGTTGTCACCTCCACCAACCATAAAACGTTGAGAGGACCCAGGGGTGGATTTATCCTGATCGGTAAAGATTATGAAAATCCATGGGGAAAAACTACGAAAAAAGGTGCAATACGAATGATGTCGTCCCTGATAAACTCCGGTGTTTTCCCGGGAACACAGGGTGGACCGCTTGAACACATCATTGCAGCTAAAGCAGTTGCATTTGGAGAAGCGTTAGAGCCCGAATTCAAAGAGTATCAAACCCAGGTACAAAAAAATGCCCGTGTCATGGCTCAGTCATTTATTGACCGGGGCTATCATGTAGTGTCAGGTGGTACGGATAACCATTCCATGTTAATTGACCTGAGAACCAAAGTACCTGAGATTACCGGGAAACTTGTTGAGAATACCCTTGTGAAAGCTGATATTACTGTCAATAAAAATATGGTTCCCTTTGATTCACGATCACCGTTTCAAACATCCGGCCTTAGACTGGGTACACCCGCAATAACCACCCGGGGGCTCAGGGAGGAGCATATGGAAACTATCGTAGATCTGATCGACCGCGTTATCATGAACACTGAGGATGAAGAGAATTTGGTTGCAGTGAAAGAGGATGTGCATAAACTCATAAAAGGGTTTCCACTGTTTGCATATTGATTCTTACAGGACAACCGTAATCATTGCTTTTTTGGCAAGTGATAAGCTTAACCTGGATCTCTTTGGTGACATGGCCAGACAGAAATGAGATAAAAGACACTGTTTTATAACAGAATGCCATTTGGTAATAGTTTTGATTCCCAGGAGTCTTTTATCTGGATACCGATAAATTCGTCATATGATAAAAAACTATATTCTAGTTGCTCTCCGTAATTTCAGACGATTCAAATTTTTCTCGTTTATTAATATTAGCGGACTTGCAATAGGAATGGCGTGTTCATTCCTGATCTTTATTTGGGTTAAAGATGAGTTTAGTTACGACCGGTTCCACGAAAATTATGAAGATCTTTACAGGTTGGTGGATCAGGTAGAAAATGCTGATGCATTGTTCAAAGCAGTAGTCACTCCATACCCGATGGCAGCCTACCTGAATGATGAGATCCCTGAGATCATCGGTTTTACTCGGTTACGTCCCTTTTCCGACAATGTTTTGGTTGAATATGAATCCACCGAAAAAGATGGGTATGTGAAGCAGTTTTATGAGGAGAGAATTATAGCTGCAGATTCGACTTTTTTTAACCTGTTTACTTATGAATTTCTTAAAGGAGATCCTGACAAGGCAATTGTGGGGATAAACTCAATCGTTATTACAGAAAGTACTGCTTTGAAGTATTTTGGTGACGAGGATCCGATGGGAAAATCACTAGCAATGTTCAATAAGAGATGGATTGGGACTGTTACGGCAGTCTTGAAGGATCCGCCACTGAATTCTCATATCTGTTTTGATTTTATCATACCATTTGGTAACCTGTTTGGTCAAAACCTTGAAAATGAATGGGGTAATTATTATTTTAATGCATATCTCCTTCTTTCACCCGGTACTTCTCCTGAAATTGTCAGCCAGAAGATAGAAGAGGCATTGAAAAAAAGATCTCCGGATTCAGAAATCAGCATTTACGTTTATCTTCAGGCTTTGCGAGATGTTCATTTGAGATCTGATTTTGATATTGACTATAACAACAGTACATCAGAGATGAACAATGATGTATACATATTCTCTATCATAGCAATCTTTATCCTTCTTATCGCCTGTCTGAATTTTGTAAATCTTACTACGGCCAGATCAGGCACCCGGACTAGAGAGATAGGGATGCGAAAAATATCAGGGGCTTCACGAATACGGTTAATTCAGCAGTTTTTCGGAGAATCTGTTTTTACAGCACTCATAGCTTTTGTACTGGCATTTGTTATAGTCCTTTTCCTGTTGAATACCTTTAATCAGTTAACAGGGAAATCCCTGGAATTAAACCATATCCTGAATATAAATACGATGCTTATTTTTTTTGGAATAGCTTTGGTTGCTGGTTTTATATCCGGGATATATCCAGCCATCCTTCTCTCTTCATTCCAGACGATAAGAGTATTGAAAAATGAGGTGCAATCAGGCCTGAAGAAATCAGCCTTCAGGAAAGCCCTGGTTCTGATACAATTCTCTATTTCAATCATCCTGATCAGCAGCGTTTTCATTGTTCATCGGCAATTAGAATTTGTTCGCAAAACAGATTTGGGATATGAGAAGAAAGATGTGATCTATATGCCGGCACGTGGCAGGTATATGGATTATTATAATTCCTTTAAAGAAAAACTTTTACAGGATAATAACATCCAGGGTGTAACCATATCATCCGATATCCCTTTAAACACTATCCATCTATGGAGTGGATTGGATTGGGAAGGGAAGAACCCGGATGATAATACCCTGATGAATTTTTATACTACTGATTTTGATTTAATCCCTACTCTTGGTATCCAATTATCATCCGGACGTAATTTTTCATATCATTCAGATAGCATCAATTACATCATAAATGAAACAGCTGCCCGGATAATGGGGAAGAAGGATCCTCTGAACCAATGGTTTTCTCAATCAGGTAATAAGGGAGTAATCATTGGAGTGGTTAAAGATTTTAATTTCAAATCATTAAGAACAAAAGTAGAACCGCTTGTAATCCGGGTAGGTGATTATCTTCGGTATATTATAATCAGGGTAAACGACACTGACGTTCAACTGACTCTTGATCGGATCAGATCACTCTGGGATGAATCGAATCCCGACTATCCCTTTGAATACCATTTTTTAGATGAGGATTATGAACAACTCTATCTTCCGGAAATCAGACTCCGTAAGTTATTCACCTATTTCACTCTTCTGGCAGTTTTCATTTCCTGCTTAGGTCTGCTGGGGCTGGCTTCTTTTATGGCTCAGCAACGAACAAGAGAGATAGGCATTCGAAAAGCACTTGGGAGTACCGTTCCGGGGATAATAAAGATGCTTTCCATGGAATTCACCCGGTGGGTAATATTGGCAAATGTTATTGCGATTCCTGTGGCATGGATTCTTATGAACAAATGGTTGGAAAATTTTGCTTACCGGACCAATACGCCCTGGTGGATATTTGTTGTAGCGGGTGCCCTGTCTTTGATCATTGCATTGATCACCGTGAGTGTCCAGTCCTACCAGGCAGCTCTCACCAATCCTGCAGATTCCATTCGGCAAGAATGATTATACTGATCACCAAGAGTGGATTATGGGGAATGCCCTATCCGATTCTCGATAAAATCGTGCATCTTTGATCTTTGTAAAACAGTCTTTCGAATCATGGAATGGTATTTATATGTTGCTGTTATAGGTGTTGGTGTAGTGGCAGGTTTTGTCAATACACTCGCCGGAAGTGGTTCGTTACTGACCCTGCCGTTATTGATGTTTCTTGGATTACCTCCCAATGTTGCGAACGGGACCAACCGGATAGCCATATTGCTTCAGAATGTTGTTGGGGTTGGCAGTTTCCGCCAGCAAAAGATCATTGATCTGAAGGAGGGACTATGGCTTGCTATTCCGGCAATTATCGGTTCCCTGGTGGGTGCAGGAATTGCTATTAATTTTAATGAAGAGATCATGGAAAAGACCATTGCCGGTCTTTTATTATTCATGTTTTTCATTATCATTTTCAAACCCGAAAAATGGATAAAGGGACAGGAAGGAAGGTATTCAACAAAACCAACCCTCGTAAATAGCATTATTTTTTTTCTCATCGGAATATATGGCGGATTTATTCAGGCAGGGGTTGGTTTTTTCCTGCTGGCAGGATTGGTGATGGGGGTTGGGGCTGATCTTATCAAAGCCAATGCACTGAAATTGTTCATCATCCTGCTGTATACTCCCTTTGCACTTGCCATTTTTATGATCTATGGACAGGTTGATTACAAATTGGGATTGATTCTGGCTGTTGGGAACATGATGGGCTCCTTCATTGGAACCCGAGTAGCTGTAAGCTGGGGTCCCCGGTTTGTACGGATTATACTGCTGGCAGCACTCTTTTTCTCTTCACTTAAACTTCTTGGGTTCTTTACTCTTCTGGCAAGTTGGATTAAGTAAAGATGAATTGGATGGGGGAGGAATTAACCCGCATTATTTATGAATCATGCCGGTTAATTTTCCTCTTTGACTGAAACACGGCCAAATTTCCAGTAGATGATTGGCATGACTAACAGATTGAGCAAAGCGGAAGTGATTAATCCGCCTAAAATAACCAGTGCCATTGGGTATTCAATTTCCTGTCCGGGACGATTCCCTCCAACAACGATTGCAAGCAGTGCGAGTGCAGTTGTTATTGCTGTCAGCAGGATTGGCATCAGACGTTCCCTGGCACCCCGAATAACGAGAGGAAGCCCAAATTCTTCCCCTTCATAAAGCTCCAGGTGACGGTAATGGCTGATCAGCATAATGCTGTTCCTGGCTGCTATACCTAAAACAGTTATAAACCCGATCAATGAACCCAGGGAGAGAACCGCTCCACTTAGGATAGCTGAAATTACCCCACCGGTCAGGGCAAAGGGTAAACCTACAAATACCAGGATTGCCAGACGGGCGGATCCAAAATCTGAGAGGAGTATTATAAATATCCCAATGAGTACCAGGAGTGAGAGCGCCAGGATGCGGTTTTTAGCCTCCTGCTGAGCCGCATACTCTCCCAGAAGTTCAGGATGATAACCCCGGTCAAATGGAACTTTTTCCAACCGGGATTCTATATCACCCGCTACTTTGCTGAGGTCACGGCCTTTTACATTGCATGTTACCTCTGTATACCTTGAAGCGAATTCGCGGGTGATCTGATTGGGTACCGGTAAAATCAGGACGTCTGCCACTTCGTTCAGTGGGACAAGTCCTCCTGTGGGAATATCCAGCATAAGTGTTTGAAGGGCATTGATATTGGACCGAACCTCCGGTACTCCCCAGACAGTAACATCAAAAATATTCTGGTTTTCAAAAAATTCACCAACCTTGATCCCTTTCTGATAGATGTTTACTGCTTCCCTGACGTTTCCGGCTGTCAGGCCATATTGTAATGCTTTTTCGGGTTTAATCCTGACTTCAATCTGGGGCACCATATCCTGAGGTTGCACTTTAAGATCGACTACGCCGGGAATATCCATGATGGCATCTCTTACCTCTTCGGATTTATTTCGTATTATTTCCAGATCATCTCCATATATCCGGATTACCAGGGTTGCACTTGATCCGGTAAGCACCTCTTTGATCCGTTCACGAAGATAGGTTAACAGATCACGGTAAAGACCGGGGTATCCATTCACAACTTCCTGTATTTTATTTACCGTTTTACTGTATTTAACATCCGGGTCGAGGCTAATCCAGAGTTCAGTAAAATTTGGACCGACCACCTCATCTGCAATTTCTGCCCGGCCGATATGTGCACCGAAATTCCTCACACCGGGTATGGACCGCAATTCCTTGCTTACCCGGATGGTGATCCGATCCATAGCCTCGATGGAAGTACCGGGTTTCTCTACCCAGTGCATAAGGAAATCGTATTCTTTAAAATCGGGAAGAAATTCCTCCCCGAGAAATGGAAGAGAAACCAGTGATGCCAGCAGTACAACGCTGATGATGATAAACAGCCGCTTTGGATACCGCACGATACGGGATAACAGTTTTTCATACCAGGATTTTAGCCGTATCATAACTGTTGTCTCTTTTTTTTCGGAAGCCCTGGGGAGCAGAATCAGCGAAAGGGCTGGAGTCAGAATTAATGCAACCATGAGGGAAGACATGATGGCAAGAATGTAGGAAAAAGCAAGTGGCCGAAAAAAGGACCCTGCCAATCCGGTAAGGAAAAATACAGGCATCAGTACCAGTGCTACGATAAGGCTTCCATAGACTACAGCACTTCTTACTTCGAGAGATGCATTCAGTACGACCTTGAACGCTGAGTCGGGATGACCAGCTTCCCTGTTTTGCCTCAGCCGCCGCATGATATTCTCTACATCTATAATGGCATCATCCACCAGTTCGCCAAGGGCAATGATAAGACCTGCCAGAACCATAGTATTGATTGTGCCACCCTGGTAGTTTAATATCAGAGCTGCAGTAATTAGTGATGCAGGAATGGCAAGAACACTGATCAGGGCTGTTCTCCAATCATTCAGTGAGAATGCCAGTACAGCAATCACAAGGATACAACCGATCAATAAGGCACGGTTCAGGTTTCGGAGCGACATCTCAATGAATGTGGCCGGACGAAAGATTGTTGAATCAATTTCAATATCCTTCAGGCCGGGTTTTAAGGCATCCAGTGTTTCTTCTATCTGACGGGTTACTTCAAGTGTATTCCCCCAGGGTTGTTTTTCAACAATGAGTAAAAGTCCGGGTTGGTCATTTACGATCGCATCGCCAATAGGAGGAGGAAAACCCTCCACAATCTCAGCCAGGTCACCCAGTTTTATGGGAACTCCATTGCGCACGGCTACAGGCACATTAAACAGGTCTTCGGGAGATTTTACCGTGGAAACAAAAGATATGGCCAGTCTCTGGTTGGGAGTATCCATGAAACCTCCACCGCCTATTTCAGCTGCCTTTTGTACTGCCGTCACAACTTCGCTGGTCGTAACACCGTGAGTTTGCAGGTGGTTGGGATTGATCAATACCTGTATCTGCCGGTCTCTCTGCCCCCAGATTGCTACATTTGCCACACCTGGAATTGCCATCAATCGTGGACGGATAGTCCATTTAGCAAGAGTTGTCATTTCCATTTGAGATAGAGAGTCTGATGTAATCCCGATTTTCAGAACCCGGCTGGTTGATGAAAGGGGTGATAGCATGACCGGTGGTTTTGCAACACCCGGAAGTTTGCCGGAGATAACGGTAAGTCGTTCCTGAACCATTTGACGGGCTTGCATGAGGTCGGTCCCATTTTCAAAATAGAGTACAACGGACGATAACCCGAGAACAGATTTTGAACGGATGAGCTTCAGCCAGGAAACTCCGTTCATGGCATTTTCAATCGGCACGGTAACCAGTATTTCCACTTCTGCGGTGGATAATCCGGGTGCTTCTGTTTGTATCTCAACCAGGGGAGGGGCAAACTCAGGAAAAACATCAAAATGCGTGCGGCTCACGATCCGGGTACCGGCAACCAGAAGGATAACCATCAGGATTACGATAGCTACCCGTAAACGCAATGCAGTTGATATGAGCCACCTCATTATTTTCCTCCTCCAAATTCTGTTCCGTAAAGCTCGGCAACACCGGTACATACAACCTCATCACCTGGTTGAACTCCCCGTGTCAATACCGCCAGTGTATCGGAAACATGACTGAGTTCAACTCTTGTGCGGGTATATAACTGCAAATCCGATTTCACATAGACCCAACTCCCGCCATACATATCGTATATTATTGAAGAATAGGGTACTACCAGGCTTTCTTCTGCTGATTTCAAGGTGAGGGTTACACTCACTTTCTGGCCAGCCCTGAAAAGACCCCCCTTATTGTCAACTTCATAGTAAAGATCAGATGAAGCACTGCCTGCATCACTGCGCATGGGCCCATGAATTGGATTGGCATGAATGAGCCCTGCTTCGTCATCCTTTCCCATTGCTGAAATGGAAGCTTTCCGGTTGCGGTCGACATTCAGAACATCCCCGGAATAAACAGGAACACGAATCCAGAAACGATCCATGGGTGTAACTTCGAACATGACATAGGATGCACTAATGGTTTGGCCCCGTGTAACAAACATATTCTGGATAACACCATTTACAGGGGATTCAACATGATACGTTGAAAGAGCCATTGCAACAGAATCGAGATCCCTTCCCTGATAAAGGTTTAACCGCCCTCTGGCTGCAGTGAGTGATGCTTCTGATCTGGCCAGACGAGCCCGTGTTGCTTCAAACGCCTTTTCACTGATCGCTTTGGTGGTGAGGAGATGTTCAGCCCGCTCTGCTTCAGCCAGGACTACATCGTATTCCATTTGTTTTACCCTTACTTCCTCCTGTGCACTGATGATATCCATTTCCGGTGGAATCAGGATCAGACGCATCACTTCCTGCCCGTTTTTGACGAATGATCCCGCAACAGGGAAATAACCGCTTTGCGCTCCTATGACAATACCGGCAACAGGTGAAGTGACTTTAACATCCTGGCCGGGAGGGGACATGATTTCTCCACCAACCGTAAGTGTTTTTGGCATATTTTTTAATTCCACCGGTCTTGTTTCAATGCCAAGCCGAATTTCGGCTTCAGGTGTCAGGCGCACCTCCGTCAGGGTATTCTCCTTCACCTGGTTTATTACCACTGCGGGTTTTTGTGCGGTTTCCCCTTCAGGATTCCTGTTGCTACAACCATTAAAACTGAAAATGAGTACCAGGGAAAGGTACCGGAGTATCCATGGTTGTAATTCAAATCTTAGATCCATTTTCTTGTATTGTTATGTCTTCTAAAAAGGTATCGTTTTCCAGCCAACACTATAATACAGGTTCGCCATATTTATGCTTGTTTCTGCTTCAGCTGCAATGAATCTTAAACGGGCATTCATGAATTGCCTCTTATATTCCAGGAATTCCAGGTATGAGATCTCTCCTGAAAGGTATGCCAATTCCCCATTATCAACAGCACTTTTTGCTTTGGTTAAGATTTCATTATGGAGCATTTCATAAGTTGAGCGGGCTGCCAGATAACCCTGGTATGCTTCAAGAATTTCTTTTCGAATGGACTGTTGTATGGCAAGGTAATTATTTGCTGCCCGTTCAATCTCAGTCCGGGCTCTTTCTGTGCCTCCCTGGTTGAAATAAAACAATGGAATTGTTATTTGCCCACCCGGTCCCATTTCAAAGCCTTCTTTTCCCTCTGCGTTGGCATCCAGCATGGCAGTCAGGTTAAAAATCTTTGATTTTTCCCATCCAAGCTGTTTTCCGGCTATTTCGATTTCAAGTTCAGCTGCCCTGATATCGGGACGGCAGGCAAGTGCAGTTTTAATAATCTCTTCAGGTTCGGGCATTTCCGATAACTGGAAAGGGCTTGGAGCAATCTCTATATCCGTCCGTTCAGATATTAATCCAAGGAGTGTTAAAAACCGGATCTTTTGTATTTCCTTATCCCGGCGGGCCTGCAATACGTTTTCTCTTGTCCGTGAAGTTGCCAGATAAAATGCAGTTTCTTCCAATTCACTGATGTCTCCTATCAGACGTCTTGCAGAAGCAATTTCAGCGATTTCAATATCCAGGCTCACTTCATCTTCCAGTATTTTGAGTTGCTCCTGGGTCTTGTTCAGATTCGCAAATGAAATATATACGTCTCGTACCAGTGCAAGACCATTCTGAACCAGGTTTTCGGCGACTTTTTCACTATTCAGTTTGGCAGATGCGACTCTGTAGGGTCGTTGCCAGAGAATGTCGATAGCATAAGAAAGTGTAAATTCCAGCTGTTTTGGTCCGAGGGGGAAAAGCAGAGAAAAAGCAGGGTTGTTGAGCATGCCTGCTTCGATCAGATCGGCACGGGCAAAGCCCAGGTCAGCCAGATCGACCTGAAGCTGAGGATTATTCCATAGCGCTATGGCTACGGATTCTTTCTCTGTTAAGCTATCTTCAAACAAAACACCTGGAGGGAAACTGATAGAATCAGAAAATTCAGCCGGAAGACCAACCCCGGACCTCTTTTCAATGTTATCTGAAACGTATTTTTCATTATATGGAGTACGGGTAACACATCCTGATATGATCATGAACAGCATGGTTCCCTGAATGAATCTGTTGATGCGAATTATTGAAGTCAATAGTGTAAATAAATAAGTAGCCTAAAGTTCACGAAAATTAGGAAAAAAATACAAGAAATCACCATTCTTTTGCGGTCAGTGTGATTCAAATGAAGGAAAAGTTTTGTTAAACTTTCCTGCATTACTGCTTTTTCTATTGCAGCATAAAGTGGTAGGTGATTGTTCCTTTTTGAAAAGCCGGGGCATCCGGTTTGCGGTAGAATTTTGCTGCCAGGGCCGCTTTTTTGGCGGCAGCCATCAAATGTTCATTTAAGGTAGATGAGCCTTTCACTCCGGGATTAGCCGCGGTTACATTGCCGTTTCGATCAACGGTAACTTCCACAACGACAATGCCTTCCACCTGGTAGTTGTATTCGGGTGGAGGAAGTGATTGCGGGGTTCTTCCCTCCAGGCTGAACGAGATCCCTTCATCCCCCAGTCCACCGGGACCACCCGTATGGCTTGTTGCATCAACGGCTCCATCTTCACGGCCCTGGTTTCCTGTTCCTGTTGTTTCCCCCTCACTTTTACTGGTATTCTCTTCATTATTTCGTGCACTCTCCAACGCATTCCTTGTCCTGTCCTGGATTTCGTTAATTCGTCGTTGTTCCTCCTCCTGTCTCTGTCTTTCCAGCTCTTCCTGTCGCTGTCTTTCGAGTTCCTCCTGACGTTGCCGTTCGAGTTCGTCTAATCGTTTCTGCTCGGCTTCACGTGCTTCCCGTTCTATTCTTTCAGCTTCCGGATCTTTTTCAGGGGCAGCCTGAACCTCGGGAGCCTCTTCCAGGTCCTGGGTAAGGATATCCTCTTCGGCAGATTCAGATGCGGCATCCTCTGCCGAACTGGCTTCCGGGACCGAAATAGTTTCCAGCGGTGGTTGGGCAGCTGCTGACGGTTCAATTAAGCCGGATCCGTCATCATCCACTCCAAAGTTGATCAATATCCCTTCCTCCTCAGGCAAAGGCAGTGGTGTGGCAAATCCAAAAATAATGAAGACAACTGCCAGAATAATGTGGAACACAATTGTTCCGAAAAGTCCCTTCCGGTGTTCAATGAAAAACTTTTTCATTGTTATCTGGGGCTGGTAGCCAGAATTAGTTTGAATTGGTTCTTTTTTGCAATATTCATTACCTTAACAACATGCTCAATGGGAACACTCCGTTCGGCATGCAGCGATATATAAATATCTGTATTCCCTCCAATTCTTTCCTGCAAAACCCGTTCCAAATCATTCACATCTACGGGTACGTTTTCAACATAAAACTGTAAATCACGCGTAATGGAAACCGTTGTAAGGGGTTTCGCTGAGGTTTGATAACTGCTTTGTGGCAGCAGAAGCTTCAGGGCAGTTGGATGGATCAGTGTGGAGGTGATCATAAAAAAGATCAGCAGAAGGAAAATAATATCTGCCATACCGGGAAGGCTGAAGGTAAAGCTGACCTTATTTCTGGTTTTCAATGCCATGGTTCTGTTTATCAGGTTAATGTAACATTCATGACTGAGTAGCAGGTCTGATTAACCGGCATTCCTCAGCTTACCGGCTCATTCAGCAGGTCCATGAATTCAGTCGCCTTGGCTTCCAACTGGTTCACCACCTTTTCTACGCGTGCAACAAGAATGTTGTATGCAAAATAGGCAATGATGCCTACGATCAAACCGGCGACAGTAGTAACAAGCGCCGTATAGATACCATTTGAAAGGGTAGAAACATCGATGTTACTGCCTGCAGTTGACATATCATAAAAAGCACGGATCATTCCAATGACTGTTCCAAGGAATCCGATCATTGGGGCGGCACCTGCAACCGTAGCCAGTGTAGGCAATCCCCTCTCAAGCTTGTAAATTTCCAGTTTACCTACATTCTCAATGGCTGCACTGACATCATTCAGGGGTCTGCCTATTCTTTTGATCCCTTTTTCAATCATGCGTGCCACGGGATTGCTGGTTGATTCGCATAGAGTTAATGCAGATTCCACCTTGCCATCATGAATATAATCCTTGATTCTGTTCATAAAATGGAGATCTTCACCCGAAACTTTACGGATGACAAAAAACCGTTCCACGAAAATATATACCGCGATGATAGATAAAAGGACAATGGGCACCATAACCCATCCTCCCTTAAAGGCAAGATCCCAGTAAGAGAGTGTGATTTCCTGTGCCTCTTCAACGGTGGCGGAGACCGTATCGGATAAATTAATCTGAGGGAAAAGAAATAAATTACTCATTTCTGAATATTTGGTTATGCGAAGTTATAAAAAAAACGGGATCAATATCCGTTTAGTATATTCTCTTTTAGCAGATCGGCAACATTATTATGCGAACATGATATAATAAACACCGGCTCCTGCAAGATAGCCAAGAAGTGCCAGCAGGGAGATCCGCTTCAGGTACCAGATAAAATCTATCTTTTCCATTCCCATTGCAGCGACACCTGCAGCAGAACCGATGATCAGAATACTGCCGCCAGTCCCGGCACAATACGCCAGGAACTCCCAGAAAACACCGTCCTGTACAAAAAAGCGGGCATATTCCTGAGCTGCCGGATCAGTCATCAGGTTAATGAAGCCAAAGGTGTGGACAGGATACATGCCCATGGCACCGGCAACAAGGGGCACATTGTCAACGATGGCGGAAAGAATTCCAATTGCTATGTCAATGAGAAAGACATTGTGCAGTTTATCATCCAGGAAACCGGCCAAAATCTTCAGGTGTCCGGCGGATTGAAGACTGGCAACGGCAGAAAGGATACCGAGGAAGAAGAAAATGGTTGGAACATCCACCTTTCGTAAAATATTCACCACCGTAAGTTTTGACCGTTTTTCAAGCGTCGAGCTCTGATGCATGATCTCTGTTATGACCCACATATTACCCAGGCCCAGTAACATTCCCATATAGGGAGGAAGGTGTGTCAGTGTTTTAAAAACCGGTACAAACAGCAATGAACCGACTCCAAGGAAGAATATGAATGTCCGTTCGAATTTAGTGGTCTCTTCCTTTGTTGTTGTGCCGACAACCTTTGAAACGGGTCGTTGGACCGTACCTCCCATAATAAAGGAGACAATAATCAGCGGCACTATCAACGTTGCTAAACTGGGTAAAAACACTCTCAGAATAATGCTTATGGTTGTGACCTGTCCCCCAACCCATAACATAATGGTTGTTACATCACCGATCGGAGACCAGGCTCCACCGGCATTGGCTGCCAGAACCACCATACTGGCAAAAAACCAACGGTCTTTCTTATCTCCTATAAGCTTTCTCAACAGGGCAACCATGACAATGGTTGTAGTCAGGTTATCCAGTGCAGCAGACATAAAGAATGTGATCAGGCTCAGGATCCACAAGAGTTTAACCCGGTTGGTAGTTCTGATTTTATCGGTGATGATCCGGAATCCTTCGTGGGTATCAATAATTTCAACAATCGTCATGGCTCCCAGGAGGAAGAACAGAATTTCTGATATTTCCCCCAGGTGGTGAATTACCTCATGTTCAGTGATAAACTCGATGTACTGGTGAAATGAGCTCATGCCGGCAACATCTGCATTCTGTTCCAGGAATTCCCGGAAAGAATCACTTCCTGGAAGAATATTGCCTGCTCCAACGATGTATAGAACCCAGAGAATTACTCCGGTAAGCAGGGCAGATGCAGCCTTGTCAATTTTGAGTGGATGTTCCAGGGCAATAGCTGTATACCCCAGAATAAAAACCACAACCATCGCTATAAACATATCTCAGCTATCCGGTTTTTTGTTGACAACAAAAATAGAAAAATTTGATCAGGTAATCTTGAATACTGCAACTTTGAAAGCTGCGAATTTACAGAAAATATTAACAACGGTTATGCGTTTTGTTGAAAAACAGAAAAAACCTGCAAATAATTTGAAGGGTCTGTTCAGAGCTCCTTCTTTTGGGAGAAAAGCTTGCTCCAATACTTGTTCATGAGCTCCTTAAAACTATTGAAGTCCTCACGGTAAAACAATCCAATACCCTGAGTATAGGGAGCCAGTTCATACAACCGGTTGTCATTGGCTCTGTTAAACGCCTTCATCCTGAGTTTACCACTCCGTGTTAATTTGATATCGACAGAAAAATCACCCACGATGTTGGAAGTATTTTCTGATGATTCGCCCGTAGGGGCATTCTGTGCTTCCACGTTTTGTCCTCCCACACCCAGATTTGTATTTATGGTTACCCGGTCGTTTAGCAACTGGGTTGATAATGCTACCTCTACCTGATTGGTGGTAATTTCATCCCCTGGCATGTAGCTGAAACCGATGTCAAAATCATTGCTGATCTGCGAAAGCCAATAACTCAACTGATTCGATAACAATTCGCTGGTGGTTACCCCGACAGCAGGAGCGTAATCCGATGTCCTGGAATGTTGGTCCGCTGAAGATGCCAGGTTGGGATCGGGCAGGAAACTGTTAATAACCAGCAGGGAAAGAAACTGTTTGCTTAACTTCTCTTCCGTATTCAACGAATTTTTCAACAGGGTTTTTGTCTCCTCATCAGCAGTAGGGAGAAGGATATCAAGCTGGATATCCGGATTCGTCAGTTTATTGGACAGGTTTAACTGACACTCGACGGGATATCGTTTGTTATAGGACTCATCGTTAAAGAGGTTTCGAAGAGATGTTCTGACGTTATAGACTGCCTGCAGGTTAATGTAAGCATCCGCCGGGTCTCCGTTCCAGGTAATGGTACCCCCTTTGCGTACGGTGAATCTCTTGTTGATCACATTCTGAAGCGTAAAGAGATAATCTCCACTTTCAATCTGGTAGTCACCATAAATGCGGAAGTCTCCAAGGGTATTGATCAACAGGGTTATTTTTCCCGATCCGGTGGCTTTTATGATATCTCCGATTTTTGAATCGAATACCAGCTGGACTTCCGCTTCGGGAGTTACTTCAAGGTCAAACTTCATTTCAATACCGGACAGATTAACTTCGTACCGGTTATTTTCCTTTTCAACGGTTTCCTGAACGCCTGTGCTAATAAAGGTTACAAAACTATATGCGGCAACATCCCCTTCCGGATTCAAGGGTATGAAAAACCGGGTACCGCTTTCGGTTTTCGCCGAAACATCGAGCATCAGGTTTTTGGGAGGACCTGTAATTTTAACAATCCCGGTTCCATAGGCAGTGCCAAAAAAATCATTATTATCCTCTTCACGGGTTGACAGGAAGAGGAATTTTTTGGGTTCAAGCGTGATGTTAAAAACAAAATTTCTGAAGTATTCATTCGATATGGTTCCTCTGGTTATTGCAACATTTCCGTAAGGATCAAAAACCTGGACATCACTAAACGAGATGATGTTATCGGTAATGGTAAACTCATCCGTAAAATTATACTTCGTTTGCAGGTAGTCGATGATAAAAGAGGTTTTTTGGAGTGTAATCATTCCGTTAGTGAGCGGTTGATTGAGTGTCCCCTCAACCCGGATCTCCCCGGTAGCTATTCCATTGAGATCGGATGCAAGATTCCTCAGGAAAGGGCGGAATATGTTTAATCTCAGTTTGTTAAGGTTCAGGGAAAAATCAATTTCCTTGTTATAAGGGGAATAATCACCCTCAAGATCCAGGGTGGTTAACTCTCCCCGTTTAGTGTATGTATGAAGATGAAGGTTATTATTCAACGTATCCCAGGTACTTACTATCCGCGAATTTCCGAGAAATTCTTCATTGATAACCAGGTCTTCAATCTCAATATCGGAACGGAAAAGCGGATTATGATACACTCCCGAGAAATCGGCTTCACCGTTAGCAATACCATCCAGTTGAATCCTGTCGGTTTTTGTTAATGCGTTGAGTGAAGAAAGCATCAGGTTTTGAAATTCCACATGCAACGTATCGGTTTCATGTTCAGAAACTGTTCCGGAAACCAGGAAAAGCTGGTCCTCTCTGGCTACAGAGAAATCATTGATGGTGATCAACGTTGAATCCACCTCTATTGTGCTCTGATTAATGAGCCATAACAAATCTTTGATGTAAATGTTTGTACGATCGATCAATATGTCGATGTGTGGTTTGCTCACATCATTTTCCCGGGAAAAATTGGCTGTTGCATTCAGAATCCCTTCATTCCGTAAGCTATCCACATTCATCCATTTTATGGTAAGATCCAGCCTGTTATCTATTGCATCGGATGAAATGTGAATATTCTGAAAATCAAGATTTCCTCCGATAGTCATATCATCACTAAGCAGGTTGAGGTAGAACAGGCTGTCGATGCATTCGGAAGTAAATAGAAGATTATTGATTTCATTTCCTTTAAATACAAGCTGGTCTGCTTTGCCTTCCATCGATAGCCTGTTTCTTACAGGATCAAACTGACCACTTAATCTGGCATTTTCAGAGACGGAATAGTCCGGGAAGAAAAAAGAGGTCAGTTTATCTGTATTTTTAAACCGGAGATCGAATCCAAACTGGTTCAGGTTGATGCCTGAGGTATCTATACGTGATCCAAAGATTGCCGGAATATATTGGGAAACAAAGGATTGAATGGAAGAGGGCATGTAAGCAAATTCATATTTACCAATCAGTTCCCCGTCAACAAAATCTGTCCTGAGTTTAATGGAGCTTGTATCAATCTGGTTATCAGCTGTCAGGGTAAAATCGTAAACCTGGAGGTTTTTACCAAGCCGGTCAAAATTTAGGTTAAGAAGTTTGATATCTCCATTCATATTATCCATGTTGTTCCCGGTAAAATTGGCTGTCAGTAAAAAAGAGAGGAGCGAGTTTGTATCGGCTTTATCGATGTTCAGGTTATGCAGCTTAACCCTCAGAACATTCGCCGTAAAATCAAATTCCGGGATATCACCTGAGAAATCAAGCCGACCGAGAAAATCAAGCTTCACGTTAGGATCTTCAATGGAAATGGATCCATCATACGCTTTTTCGGTAAAATCACCTTCAACACTAATGTTCGTGTAATCGTATCCGTTAACTTCTATGCCTTCAACAATTCCTTCCAGCGATGCGATAAATTCTTCAGCCGACTGGATCTGTCCGTCCAGAATGACATTCATATTCAATTTGCCAACGAATTTCTCGCTGCTGGTTAGTTTGCCAATATCGAAATCGAATGTTTTGAGCCTGCCCCTGAAGTCCAGGAATCCGGCTGTGTCGGGTTTTATTGACAGGTCAGTAGAGATGGCTCCCAGGTTTGAAGTGAACGTGCCATAGGTAACAAAATCATCGATAAAACCGGTAAAATTTCCATCAAAATTGATGATCTCTAATCGTTTAAAGCTTTCAGGCAGCACGATCTTTTCTCCCGTTCCTGGTTTTTCAAACTGCTCCAGGTTCTCAATGCTTGTGGTCATGTTTTTGATGTCGACAAATAGGAATGCTTCATTGATGTCCGGCAGGCCCTCAATCTCAAAATTGCCTTCTATCCGCGTCAAATCGGAAAATTGAATCAATACACGTTTCCCCTTGAAGTCACTGATATTGCCTGTAAACCTGCCGCTAAGGTCTATGTTCTGATTCATCCAGCTCAAACCGGGGGCAAAGTAAGCAATATCTTGAAAATCAAGGTCTGAGGCATTGATCCCAAGGTCAAGATCCACCCTGTTAATGAAATCTTTCAAATCATCGTAATCCCGGTAGTTAAAGGATAATTTTTCTGCAAACAGTTCGGAAAGGGGTGTAATGATAGATACATCAGTAAATTCCAGGCAGGTTGGGCAAATCTGAAAATGGGTATTCCACCGGTCAACATGGAATCCACTTTTATCGGTAAATGCAAGGTCGTTAATTTGAAATCCGACAGTATCATTGAGAATATAAAAATCATCCAGTTCAACTGAAAGATCATTCAGATTAAGATCTGTGAAGTTGATACCTTCCTTTTTTTGTCTGGACTTGTATAGCTTCAGGGAGAAGGAGGATTCGCGTAACTCGATTCTGGAAATGCTCAGATCCAGGTTAGCACCGGAAGTGTCTTGCCGGCTCTTGATCGCATGGATGATGAATTTCAGGTTGATTGTACCGGCAGAGTCTGTCTTCAGGTTAAAGCTTGTCTGTTCAAGAATAACCCTGGATAATGCGATTTTTTTCTTTTTGCGGTTAAAGGATTTAATGTGACCGGTTAACTGCCTGGTAAATAACAATGTATCCTGCTGCTGATCTTCAACCATCACGTTATGGAGAACCAGCCTGTTAAAGAATTTAAAATGAACGGATTCTACCGTAAATTTGGCATTAAGGCTTTCAGACAGCTCCTTTGTAATACGATGTACAAGGAAGGTTTGCACCTTGCTGTTTTGCAATGCAAAATAACCACTCACCGGAACAAGGAGAAGGATAAGCAGGATAAGGAATGATATTTTATATCTTTTTTTGATAAATTTAATGTTTATAATAAAACGTAAAAAAAGCAAAAATAGTTCAAATTACCAGTATATTAGGGTATTAAAATGAGCATCATCATCCTCGGTATTGAATCTTCCTGTGACGATACATCTGCGGCAATTGTCCGGGACGGGTTTATTCTGTCGAATATAATTTCCAACCAGGATGTGCATAAATCGTATGGTGGTGTGGTTCCTGAACTGGCTTCCAGGGCACATCAGCAAAACATTGTTCCCGTGGTTGACCGGGCATTGAGTGATGCCGGGATACCCATTGAATCCCTATCAGCTGTTGCTTTTACGAAAGGTCCGGGGCTACTCGGATCGCTTCTGGTGGGAACAAGCTTTGCAAAAGGATTTGCTCTTGCCAGAGAGATACCCCTAATTGAGGTCAATCACCTGCAGGCTCATGTATTGACCCATTTTATCCGGGAGAAAGGAGAGAAAAAGAGATACCCGGATTTCCCGTTCTTGTGCTTGCTGGTTTCAGGAGGCCATACCGAACTGGTCGTTGTCAGGGATTATCTTGAGATGGAAACCATTGGGAGAACCATTGATGATGCAGCCGGGGAAGCGTTTGATAAATGCGGCAAGGTGGTGGGGCTGTCCTACCCTGCAGGGCCCCAGATTGACAGGCTTGCCAAATCAGGAAATCCCCAGGCTTTCAGATTTTCGAAACCGCAGATCAGCGGCTTGGATTTTAGCTTCAGTGGACTGAAAACTTCGTTTCTGTACCTGATCCGCGACCACGTAAAAGATAACCCGGAGTTTATCAAGCAAAACCTGCCGGATCTCTCTGCTGCTCTCCAGTCAACTATTGTTGAGGTATTGATTGAAAAACTGGTGTCTGCATCGGAAGAAACGGGTATTCAGCAGATCGCCATTGCGGGAGGTGTATCGGCAAATTCCGGTTTACGTACCGCACTGGAAAAACATGCCGGAAAAATGGGTTGGAAGATCTATATCCCGGAGATCAGATATACAACAGATAATGCGGCAATGATAGCAACTACCGGTTACTACAAGTATTTGAAAAAAGAATTTTCCGGGTTGGACGTATCGCCTGTAGCCCGGTTCCCTATATAAACCACCTGACAAGTATCAAGTATCGATAAATCAAAAAACCGGAACCATGAAAAAATTGACCCTTTGTTTAACATTATTTTCTATTTTTATTCTTGCTATGGCACAGGAAGGTTTTAACGGATTGAATGTGCATTTGAATAACCTGTACCGTCTTTCGAATGCAAAGACCAGATCCATTAGTCCCGAAAATTTTACAGGAGAGCAGGGAAAGGGAGGTATGGCTACCCTGGAGGAGGGGAATGCTGGACATGCTGCCCGGGAATTGGGACAGGGATGGAAAGTGAATCCCTATATCCACATTGAACCGGGACAGACTTTTACCATCGCTGAGATCGAAGGTCCGGGAGCAGTTCAGCAAATCTGGATGACTCCATCCGGCAATTGGAGATTCTCGATCCTGCGGATTTACTGGGACAATGAAAAGGCCCCTTCCGTGGAAGTTCCTCTGGGTGATTTCTTTGGTGTAGGATGGGGCAAATTCAAGCAGATATCATCCCTGGCAGTCTGCGTGAATCCCGGCAGTGGACTAAACTGTTACTGGGTAATGCCTTTCCGGAAGGGATGCAAAATCACGGTTGAGAACATCGATGATAACCGCATGACGCTCTATTATCAGATTAACTATACCTTAACCGCTGTGCCGGATGATGCTGCTTATTTCCATGCCCAGTTCAGGAGGGAAAACCCACTTCCCTATAAAAAGGTCTACACCATCCTGGACAGGGTGAAGGGACAGGGCCATTACGTTGGTACCTATCTTGCCTGGGGATCGAATAATTCCGGATGGTGGGGCGAAGGAGAGATCAAATTTTACATGGATGGCGATGCTGAGTTTCCAACCATCTGTGGCACAGGAACTGAAGATTATTTTTGCGGATCGTATGGTTTTACCTCTGAAGGTGATTACAAAGAATACACGACACCCTATGCCGGCTTTCATGTTTTTAAACCGGATGGGTTATGGGAATCGCAAACCCGGCTGGGAATGTATCGATGGCACATTACCGATCCCGTTCGGTTCGAAAAGGACCTGAAAGTAACCATTCAGGCACTGGGGTGGAGAAGCGGAGGAAGGTATCTGCCACTTCAGGATGACATCTCTTCCGTAGCGTTCTGGTACCAGACCGAACCACACATTCCGTTTCCTGAATTGCCTTCCAGAGATAACCTGGAAGTAAACTGATTACAGAGAAATTAAAAAATGAGCATCTTTTCATTTTATGGAACAAAATTATATCTTTATTCCTTGAAAGAATAGCGTATGGAACGAGTCGTTGTTGAGAGCACAAAGAAGACACCAGCCATTATTCTGGATCCGGAAGGGTTGATTAAGATGAACGGCCGGTCGATACACGAAGACCCGGCAAAATTTTTTGATCCCCTGGTTGTCTGGATCGAGGATTATTGTAAAAGTCCAAAAGAGGTGACCACCGTTGAGATTAAACTTGAATATTTCAACAGTGGCTCGGCGAAGTATATTTTAACCATTCTTCAGCAACTCAGCAGGCTAACTGAAATGGGACTGAGATTGGTGATCAACTGGTTCTATGAAGAGGGGGATGATGATATCCTCGAGCGGGGAGAATATTACGCTTCCATACTGGATACCAATTTCAACTTCATTGAGTTTGAGTAACCGGTTTTCTATTCCGGTCTGCCCCTGTTGATATCGAAAGTAAATATGTCCGGTCTGTAATAGTGACCGGCTGTATCGAGTGTCATCTTTTCCCCGATCGCATCCTGAGGTTCAATTCCGTAAAGGATTATTTTCTCCTCATCGAAAACCGGTTCAAGAATGAAGGTTCCGGTGGGGCTGATAATGCAACTTCCTCCATTCAGGATATACCGGTCAGAACCTCTTCGTAAATCATTGGGAATGGTTAATTCATCCGGGATATCTGCAACCTTCATCATTTGACCTATGGCGATAACAAAGCACCTACCTTCAAATGCATAATGCCGGCTGGCCAACTGATGAACTTCGTGTACACTTGGCCAAAGTGCAATATGAACCAGTTCTCCATCATGATGCAGTGCTTGCCTTGCATGGGGCATCCAGTGTTCCCAGCAAATTAATCCTCCTATTCTACCAAAACGGGCAGGATAGGTTATTAGCCCAAACCCATCACCCTGTCCATACAGCAATTTTTCCGTATAGGTTGGCATAAGCTTTCTGTGATGAACCACAATATCACCGGATGGAGCAAAAAGGATCAGGCTGTTGAATAAGCTACCGTTTCCGTATCCTTGATTGATACGTTCATTGACACCCATTCCGATAATAACGTTCAGCTTCCGGGCGATTCTACCAATTAGTTTGGTCTCCTTTCCGGGAATCTGAATGCTGTTTTGCATCATCCTGGAAAACACATTTTTCATCGGATCGTGGTCCCAGAGGGATACATCCGGTGAATGATCAAGCCATGCCGGATAACCGGACAACCAGGATTCGCCGAAGAGGATTAATTCTGCACCCTTTTGTGCCGCTTCCTGTATGAGAGAAACTGCTTTATCAAGGCTCTTTGGGAGATCCATGTTAACCGGAGCATGCTGGATGATACCTATATTTACCATGTTTATCTGAATATAAGTGTAGCTAACTTCATTTTTATGGTTGTTGGCAGGATCTTTTCAATCAGGAAAATGGATTTACTTAAGAAACCGGGCTTGATAAAGGCTTTGTTTTGCAGCATCTTCTCAATAGCGTAGTGTGCCACGCAGTTAACCCTTGAATGCATCATCCGTGCAATTTTCCCTTTTTCGATTGCACTGATTGCCGTTCTTCTATTTGTGACCACCGGTCCGGGTGCAACTACTGAAATCCGGATATTTGTTTTTTTAAACTCTTCACGCAACGACCGGCTAAAGGAAAGAACAAACATTTTTGAGGCTGAATAAACCGATTTATAAGGGATGGGGAAATAGGAAGCCACACTGGCGACGTTTAAAATATGCGCTTTTGGAAGCTCTTTCATATCGGGTATGAATAAACGGGTTAGTGACACTAAAGCTCCCATATTCAACTTCAGGCTTTTTTCATAAAATTCAGTTGAGCACTGTTCAAATGGACCTTCGAAACTTATTCCAGCGTTGTTGATCAGTATGTTGACGCTATAATTTTTTTCCCTGGTCCATTCGTATACTTCCTGTGCAGCTCCCTTCTCCGTAAGGTCTGTACCAAAGAAATCAGATCGTATCCCCAGCTCATTATTGAGTTTTTCTGAGAATTTTTCAAGGGCAGTACCCGGTAAAGCAACCAGGAGAAGATTTTGCTTTCTCCGGGCACATTCCATTGCCAACGCTTTTCCTATTCCCGAGCTGCTGCCCGTGATTAATGTGTAATACTCGCTCACTCCACTCGTTTGTATAAGTAGATAAGTTTATACCTGAACATTAAGGAAATCAGGATCCACCCCTCAATCTTCAGTTTGCAGTAAGAAACCGAGAGTCATCTAAAACCTTCTCTCACCCCTTTCCTGTGGTTCGGGCATCGGTTTCCGTGGTAAAAGTTCATCCCGCATGGCGGTGTGATAGACGAATGAGGCAACGATGATTGCTGTTTGCTTCATGTCATCCAGCATAAGCCGTTCGTAGGTATCCATATTGGTGTGATATCCTCTTCCATAATTGATCGGGTCCTGGATGAACTGGAATCCAGGGAGGCCAACTGCATTGAATGAAAGGTGATCCGTCCCGCTGGTATTACGGTTTGTGACGGTCGAAGCACCCATGTCTTCAAACGGCTTTAACCACGCTTCGAAAATGGGTCGTAGCATATCGTTTTCCTGCATATAGATCCCGCGCACTTTGCCAGACCCGTTATCGATGTTATAGTAAGCCGAAAGTTTTGCATGCTCCGGTTTTGTCTCCATGGAGGATCGATCGGCAAAATGTTTGGAAACGTACCCCCGGGAACCAAGTAAACCCTGCTCTTCGGCTCCCCACAATGCTATGCGTATTGTCCGTCGCGGTTTAACCCCTATGGCATTCAGGATCCGCAGCGCTTCCATCATAACAATGCACCCGGAAGCATTGTCATTGGCTCCTGTACCACCATGCCAGCAATCGAGATGACCCCCAACCATAACGACCTGATCCTTTAGATTCTTATCCGTACCCGGGATCTCACCGATGACGTTGTAATCGTTCAGGTCTTCGTCAAGAAAAACATTCGTTACCTCCATTTCAACCTCCACCGGGATATCGTGTTGCAGGAGACGCACAATCCTTCCATGGTGTTCGGTAGTAAGTAATATTTCGGTAATTGCCGGCTCCTCTGCTGAGGCTGATGCTCCGCTTGACCGGATGGTTCCGAATGATCCGGATGGGGTCAGTATGGCAGCAGCACCCTCCTCCTTAAAAAAGGTGCTCATCTGGTTCCGCAGTTGCCTCATCTGCCTGTACCGGGCAAAGTCAGCCTCATTGAAACGTCGCCGATCTCCCTGAGCTGCTAACGAGGAAATCCTTTCCAGGTCTTCTTCGGTCAGGCGCCTTGCGAGTGGTTCAAATTCAGGAGGTGTCTCTGTTACGATGGATGAGGTGACAATTTTTCCCTGTAGTTTGCCTTTGTAGGCTTCAAAATCATCTTCATCCTGGATGTCCACCAGAACTACCTCCGATTTCAATAGACCATCCGTCCCGGCAGTCCAGGCTTTTGGTGTAGCAATCAGGGGAACGTAGTAGGGAGCGACCATGGCAATATAACATCTGGTGTTGTCCCAACCTTTGCCAAATTCACCCCAGGATTCGAGAGCCACATTGGTGAGACCAATCTCCTCCATTTTTTGTTTTGCCATTTCTGTGGCACGCTTCATTCCGGTGGATCCGGGTAAACGCGAACCAATAGCATCAGTCATCCAGAATGAGAGATCTTCAATCATTGAGTTCCTGAGTCCTTCCTGCTTGATCTTATGGATCATCTCCAGATCAACCGGTTCCGTTTGCGCTGAAACCAGTAAGGGTAACAGAAACAGCAATAGAAAACCAAAGTGTCGGATTGTTTTCATTTCAGTACGTTTATTGGTTAAAAGAAAATGGGTCTTTGTAAAATAAGACAAACGAAATTAAGTAAAATAGTTTCCGACAGAGGCTCTCTTTCCTGGCTTTTTTATTCAAGGTGCTGAAGAACATAAGATGGTGATACACGGAAACCGGATAGTAAGATCTCCACGTGCTCTGGATCGTGTCATTTCCATGATTGTTCTTCATGGCTCAATCCGTTGAGGATTTGTACTCTCACTCTTGCGTAGAAAAGAGGAATACCAGTTGATGTTCCTGGAAAGGTACATGGTTATACCCAGGGCAAGGAACAGACCAATGCTTCCCAGCAGCAATGCAAAATCCTGCAGTTGAAGAACAGTGAATAAAAATGCGTAAAGAACCATGAGGCACGATGCCGTGATCAGGGTTTGTTTCCAGTTCTTAAAAATGGCTCTTGCATACGAACTGATCGTGATGATGATCGCAAGGCTCGAGAACAAATAGGCAAGGTTCAGGCTTATCTGCTCCGAGAGCGAAAGGAGAAGAACATAGAAAATGAGGAGTGCCAGCCCCACCAGAAGGTATTGAACCGGATGAATACGCATTCCCCCGAGAATTTCAACAAAAAGGAAGATCAAAAAAGTGAGTGAAAGAAACATGATGGCATATTTTACCGAACGGTATGTCTTCTGATACTGATCGACCGGGAGTAGAAAATTAACACCAAACTCCGATCCGTCAAATCCATAGTCGCTCCCTTTCCATTGCTGTGGATAATTACGGTTCAAATCCAGGATATTCCATTCTGCAGAAAATCCCTCCGGTGTAATACTCCTGCTTTCAGGCAGGAAAGCCCCGTTGAAACTGGGATGGCTCCATTCCGATCTCAGTGTAACATGGGTCGTTTTTCCAGCCGGGATAAAATTAAGCGATCCGCTTCCGTTGAGGTTCAGTTGAATTTCAAAGGGATATCCTGTTGAGGGGATTTCATTCTCCAGGAGAAAATCCGTTCGGATACCCGATTGGAGCATACCCGTGTTTTGCAGACCAGGTTGTATCGCGACCTGTTTACCGTTAATGGTGGCTGATGATCCTGATTTGATACCCCTCAGGTCCGGTATCCCAAGTGAAAGAAAGGCTTCATCCCAAAGAATCTCTTTTTCCGGGATTTTCCAGGTGGAAAAATCCGGATGGGAGATGGTTCCACGGATGTTTAACCGTGCCTGGTAAACGATCGCTTCATAGATCCCCCGGTAACGCACCTCGGTAGCGACCTCTCCCGTAATGACCAGTTCATCCGGCAGGAAGTGAACGACGTTCACGTGTCGGATGGTTTCTTTATCATCCTTACTGTACCAGTAGTAGGGGACAGATAAGATGGGTCCAGCTATGGTTTGACTGTTGCCCCATTTCGAGAAGATATCCTCTTCAACACTCTCCCGTAGATTCTCCCGCTCTGTGATCAGGGTCTTAATCATCTGTGCAGGGATCAGCAGCATGAGAATGATAAAGCCAGTGATCGATAATTTAACTGTGATTGAGTTTGCAAACCAGTCTCTTGTCTCTTTGATTGTGTTCATGGTGGTATAATTTAATATATAAAAGTACTTTGAAATACAAAGTGAACAGATAAAAAAATTATTTTTGTTCTTTAATGATCTTTTCCATTGCATCCAGGTGGTTTTGAAAGGAGATTTTCCCTTTTGCAGTTGCCCTGTAGCTGGTTTTTGGTTTCCTTCCGATGAACTGTTTTTGCACAGTGATCAATTCCCTTTTTTCCAGTGCTTTCAAATGACTGGCAAGATTTCCATCTGTGGTTTCAAGGAGCTCCTTGAATGAATTGAAGTCCACCCATTCGTTCACCATCAGGACCGACATGATTCCCAGGCGGATCCTGCTGTCATAGACTTTATCCAGGTGTTCAATTGGATTCTCCATGCGCTATCTATCGTATTTAAGGTGCATGAATGAGCCGTATGCAATGTGAAAGATTCCGAACCCTATTGCCCAGAATATCAATCCGATAGACGGGAATAGTAATGCAAAGATACCACAAATGATATTCGCCAGACCCAGGTAACGCACTTCGTTCAGTGTGAAATTGCTGGCATTGTAAAGTGCAATACCGTAAAAAATCATAGAGAGTGAGATCACGATCGACACATTGCCGTTAATGAACAGGATCAGACAAAAGACGCCACCTGCTGTCAGGGGGATGAACAGGTTTGCCATTAGGCGCCTGGTTGATTTACTCCAGAAAGGAACGCCCTTCTTTTGAGCTTTTCTGTGGGAGAAATAATAACTGGCACCCAATGCCAGCAACAATACAATTGTGGCATCCAGGAACAGGTACCACATGAGTTGTTTATAGGAGAGATCAGGGATTGATTCTATACCTTCAGGATAGCCGGGTGCTTCAAATCCAAGGATCCACCAGGCAATCACCGCACCGATCAGCGCAAAGACACCGGCAAAAATGCCCGATAATCCGCTGAGCGAGATAAACCGGGTGGAGCGTTCCATGAGCGATCTGATCTCATTCAGGCTTTCCAGCTGTTCATCTTTTGTAGCCATCTTTCATGTTTTAAAAGTACTTTGAAATACAAAGTTAAATAAACTATTTTAATATGCAAATGGAAAGTGGTTGTTATATTCATTTTTCACATTTCAGAATGGAACTTAAATTTTCATAAAAAATACTTCTAAAGAAAAGTTATTGGGTTAGTGGTTATTAAGTTATTGAGTCCATTGATATTAACCTTTGCCTTAACGGCTGGAGAATTTCGGTCCATGGAATAATTTCCTATAGAATTACCATGCAGTTGGACCATATTATTTTTTGGGTATACACTAGCCTCGGGTTACGGTCACTACCGTTCCCTCACCCGGGGCTATTGATTATTATACCCCTCTGGGGTATTCTTTACAATGTACCAAAGGTGGCATAACCATACTCCCGAAGCTACATTTTTAGTAGCGAAGGAGACCCAGTAACCAGCCCGCCCGCCCGAACGACGTTCAGTCGGGCGGGCAGGACCGAGAACCGAGCACCCAGCACGCATTCTTTTCGTCTCACAGTCTCATCGTCTCACCGTCTCAACCTCTTTGTCCTTCAGTCCCTTCGTCTCAAAGTCTTCTCCTCTCTTTTAACTCTGTACTCCTCCCCATGCCCTACTTTGTCCGCCGAAGTTTTAACGAAGGCGGATGCTCCATGCCCCAAGCCCCATGCTAACTCATCAATCATCATTCATCCACAGTGAAATATGCTCCTTCGTCGCATTTCACGTGGCAGGCACTCATCATTCATCATTTGCCGTAGGCACGCCTATGGTGCATCACTCCCTTCCCTCTTATCAACTTATAACGAATAACTTTTAACTTATAACTTTTCATCTCCTCCATATCCGATCAGCTGGAAGGGTGCCCAGAAGAAGGGGTTGTTGTACTGTTTTAGGACATCACGCTGGGCAAGAGTAAGGGCATGCTGCAGGTTGTTTTGTTTCATGAACTGGTAGAACCGGGTCATCAGCAGGGCAGTAGGTTCGTCGGCAACGCTCCAGAGACTAACAACAACGGCGGGTGTTCCGGCATAGAGGAAAGCCCTGCTCATACCAATTAATTCATCTCCTCTGCTGATCTCTCCAAGCCCGGTCTGGCACGCACTGAGGGTTACCAGTTGTGCATTCAGATCCAAACCGAATACTTCATGAACAGCCAGCTGGCCGTCGTCTGCTTCTGTTGGGGCGAAGAGCAGGTAAGAATACATGGGTTGCACGGGATTCAACAAGCCATGTGTAGCAAGGTGCAGGTATTGAAAACCGGATGCATTGTTTTTTAAATACGATTCAGTGGTCTGCTGTTCAATCCGGATGGTTCCCCCGGGAAAATGCACGGAGATATCCTCCACCTCTTTTATTGTTCCCGGCAGTCCCGAAAAGTCCCCGAGAGCTATGTCTCCAAGCGCCATTGCAAGAAACTGATTATTGTATGCTCCTTTCTTCCGGACACATTGTTCATAGACGCTGATTGAAGGAACATAGAAAATATTGAACCGCTCTACCAGGTAGTGGTCTTCGCTATCGATCAATGCCTGGAATGGAAGGATATGCAGTTCCCTGTGCGGGATGATCCCCAGGTTATCATACTGGTTTACCAATTCTTCGATCGGGGAGAAGAGGATCTGGTAGAGTGTTTTCAACCTGTCTTTGTATGCATCACCAGAACCGGGCTGGATGAACCGGCGGCACATCACAACCGATTGTTGAATTCGACTGTCAGGAACATCGGTGGTTATGGTATGAAGTTCATTCCGGGTGATCACCCAGATGATTAAATTTTGCTCGCTCAACCAGTATTCCACCAGTGCTGTCTTATCATCAAGCAGGGCTTGAACGGATTCCAGGCCGGACGGTTCAACCACGACCATGGATTGGTACTCCCGGTTTTTTAACTTCAGCTGGCTCAGGATATCGGAATACTCATCCCTGGCTTGTTGGAGCTCACTTTCCAGTTCAAATTTAGCTTCTCCCCGTAAGGCATCCGCACCGGTTGTTTTCAGGTCATTCCTCATGATTGCCCTGGTAAGTTGCTGGATCTCGAACCTCAGGTCCTGTTCCCGTTCCACCAGTTCCGGATCTGCACTTGTTTTTACATCGATTTTTTTGTTTCCGATCAGGTCAAGGAATGCGCGGGACCTGGCTCTTTGTGCACAGGCAAATGCTTCCGTTTTCAGGTTGAGGTTGAGGAGCAGGTTGATCAGCCTGTCGTACACATCAATCTTATCATCGATGTAAATACTTTTAAATTCATCGATGGTAAATTTACCCCGTATGTTTTCGATGATCCGGATTGCTTCCTCGTATGCATTAATGGCAGAATCGATTTTTTCTTCTGTTTCGAATAACCGTCCCTGCTGGTAGAGGATCTGCCATTTCGTTTCTTCCTGCTCTGTCAGGTTAGCTGCCATGAAGAGATTTCTTTTTGCCTCGGCAAGGTTTTTCGCTTCAAGTTGTATGTGTCCTATCCTCAAATGGGCTTTAGCGGTTCCCTCCCGGGTTTCTGAGCGTGTGAAGTAGTCTATTGCTTCCTGATAGCTTGCCAGGCTACTATTGATCTCACCCATCCGGAAACGGGATTCGCCCAGGCGGAGGCTGGCCAGTCCTGCTGCGACCAGGGCGTTGGCTCCGGCGAAGTATTGTTGTGCTTGCTGTACATCGCCCAGCCTCATATCCAGTGATGCTCCGAGTGCTTCTGCCTGGACTATTTCTTTCTCATGTATCTGTGCAGACAGCAGGAAATAATCGTTTGCTTTTTCAAGGTTTCCGATCTGGTAGTATGCATCACCCACGCCAATGTTACTCCATATGATCTGGGGGATGATGTTTGACTCTTCAGCATTCTGAAGTGCTTCCAGCTTTGCATTCAGGGCTTGTTCATATTCTCCTTCTGCCTCAAAGGATTCTCCGATAGCCTGCAGTTGCCGGGCTGCATTCCGGTCGTGGATTTGAGCCAGCTCGAGCGACTGCTGGTACAGGGTTCTTGCTTTTTTGGTTTCTCCCCGTTGCATCATCGCATTCCCGAGTATGAGATTTGTTTCCATTATTCCCTGCCAGTCGTTCAGATCGTTGTAGATGGAAAGAGCGTTCTCCGTGTGTTGTTCCGTTTCCCGGAATCGTCCGAGCGCATTACATGCCTGCCCAAGTGACAGGTAGGTATCTGCCACAGAAAGCCGGTTGATGCTTTTCAGGCTGCTTTCCATTCCCTCATTCAGCAGGAGGGCTTTTCCCAGAAATCCGATCCCTTCGTTAAAATTGCCGCTGTAGAGGTAGATTTTTCCCAGCATCCTGTAATCTTCAATTATTTCCAGCGGATTGTTCTGGATGGTATCCAGTTTCACTGACTCTTCCACATATTCAATTGCCCTGGAGAAATTACCCTGTGTGCTGTATGCCTGGGCTACTTTTCGGCACACATCAGCTTCCATATCAAGATTCCGGTAGATCCCAAGCTGCTTGCTTGCCTCCAGGTATTTTTCATAATGTATGATTGCCTCATTGAACTGATTCAGGTTGTTATAGTAGTCACCCTGCTGCTGTTCACGGGTAGCAATGATGGAGGGAGTGGTACAGGAAGAGAGAAGAATACCAATAATTCCTATCAGGTACCATCTGGTGCGATAACGATTTTGGATGATGCTTGGTTTTCTCATGTTCCGGATCTTGCAAAAATGAATTAGAATGTATACAACAAACCCAGGATATAATCCGGATCTGCACCAATATTTTTACCCAGAACGGGTACGGAAACTTTTTCAAAGAGCCTGAACCTTCTGATCTGGAAATTAAGGACAGGCATGTAGATGAGGAACCAGGCTTTGTTTCCTTCATAGACAGGTTCTGCATAGATCTTATTACCCATCCAATGAAAGAAGGACACCTGGTTCTCAAGTGCAATCCAGTCGTTCAGGTGAACATTAAAACTGCCACTAACATTAACGCGGTTACCGCTTTTAAATCGAAACGTTTGCTTAAAAGAATCTTCGTCACCCGGTTCGAAATAGTATGGAAATATTTTCTCTCCTTCAAAAAAGTAAGCATACCCTGCATAGAGGGTGAATGAATAGGGATAGATGATCTTTCTAAGTTTCAGGTCAAGTGCAATGACAAATTGGCCGGCTCCTGTTGGAAGCTTATAGTCTGTCCAGCTTTTAATCTCGGTTGGATTTTTTTGTCCGGTTGGCAGGGTAAATGTTGTTTTTGCCACCAGGGAGGGGCGGATTTCGGTTTCCGTAAGGATCTGGTAATCAATGCCAACAGCCAGATCGCCAAAACCAACAGCACTCTGTTTTGCAGACCATGTTTCTATCTCAGATCCGAACCGGTTTTCAGTGGTAGCGAAAACCTGTTTATTGACAAATACCGGCCGCAACACAACCTGCAGACGGTCTGAAATACCGTAACCCAGTTCCAGTTGATACAACCAGCTTCGTGTCCAAACGTTGGTGTTTAAAATATATCCTTTCTCCCCATTTTCATCGAATGCTTGATCAATTAATGTATACGATCCGAAAAAAGAAGCGCGAAAAAAACCTTTCCTCAGGGTTGCCGGTTCGGTAATGACCGTCTGTTCTTTCAGCTCAGACGGCAGCACCTGTTGCTCGGTCTGTCCGCTTGCCAGGGAGGGTAGAAGAAGCAATGCCAGTGAACCAGAAATGTTTTTAATCGTGCCCGATATATTGTATTTATTGATTGTTTCCATAACCAGGGCTCTGAGTTTTATCGTGTAAGGAAGTTAAAGCTTGCTCCCGTATAGATTACCAGCGGAGCCAGCTCGTTCTTACCTAAAATGGGTATATCCATGGATTGAAACAGGCGCAGGTGCCTTGCAACCTGTATTTCATAACCGAATCCAACAGCCATTATGTTTTTTTCTGGATGCCCGATCCGTACTCCCTCTTCCTCATCCCAGCCACCGTGGTACATCATCCCGCTGAATCTGCCAAAAACATCAAACCAGTCAATTGCCTGATAGTCAAAGGTAAGGACATAGGAAAGGGTATTGCCGGGTTTTGTCTTGTAGGGAACTGATTGGTAGGAAAATTCATCTTCATACAACCGGCTCTCCCAGTAGTGGGTTTCAGCTTCACTAAAGCAGAGGGAATAATCAGCCCATCCCGTAATGGCCATATTGTCTGTAAAAAACTGTGCAGCGGTGCCAAAATGGTAGATCATGGTTCCGTTACCGGCTTTATCGTTGTAATGGAACCGGACCTGCTGGAAAACACCTAACGAATCCACAACCGTTGTGGATGAGTGTGTTGGTTTTTCCGGTTTATAGTTTGCGACAGGGAGAGAAGCTCCGGCAGAGACTCTCCAGCCGAAGTGATCAATATCAAAAGGCAGCCGCAGAGCCAGTCCAACGAACAGATCGGATAATCCCTTACATTCAGTAAGTTGCGTAGTATACATGGTTTCCGCCCCATGAAAATACCAGACCTGTTTCTCCCTTACTCCCAGGCTACTGTAGTTCAGGGCAGCAGATACCTCAAGAAATTCGAGGATACCGTACTTGATTTCAAGATTATAGAGGTGCTGAACCATGGCAGTCCCCTCCTTAGCCAGGTTGATTTTATCTCCATCGGCATCGAATTTCCTGCTACCGATGGACAGCTGGTACCCGGGATTGATCTGCAGCTGCCCGGCGTGAAGGGTTAACGGACGATCTACGACCCGTTCGGTCAGTATATCGGTATTCCCACCGGTTTGACTCCAGCAATGGGCAGTTAAACCGGCAATTATAAATAAAAGGATATTTCTTCTCATCGCAAGAGCTATAATCATTTTCACAGGGTTATTGTCATTTCGGTGTATAGACAAACAATCCCTTTTCCAATGTCCCGAACCATACTTTCCCTTTCTGGTCGGTAAGGGAGCAGGAGATCAGTCCGTTACTCAGTTCGGCTTTTACATTGGCATCCATAGTGGTCCCGTTGTATTTAACTAACCCTGCACCGGTTCCGAACCAGATGTTGTGGTCATGATCTTCCGTCATGGTTATCACGCCGGAAATAGAATAATTGTGAAAGAGGCTCAGAAATTCCATCTGGTTGCCGTGCAACCTTCCAACCTGGTTTCCGCTGAATGTGCCGAACCAGGTATCCTGCCAGCCATCCAGGAGAATGGCGGTTACATCATCGAATACGAGGTCGTTGGTGGAATCGAGTACTTCATAACCGGATTGTGTCATCTTTACAGCGCCGGCATCGGTACCTACCCAGATATTACTCCCCTGGTCACCGGTAATGCAATAGATGTTGTTAAATCCGGGCTGTTCAAACGGATCCGTGTACTTGTAGAAATATTGTCCATCGAACGCGAACAATCCACCGGGAGTAAATTCACTCCCATAAGTACCGATCCACATATCCCCGAATTTATCCCTGTAAAGGCTTCGTGCAGTAAACGGGTATCCGAACAGGCTGTCGATCCAGAGCCAGTTACCCTGGACCAGGACGTCCAGTCCATAGTACGATCCAACCCACAGGATCCCGTCTCCATCCATTGCAACAGCATATATCGGATATCCCTCTACATAGGCTTCCTGACCGACCTGATCCCATTTATTGCCATCAAACCGATAAAGTCCGGTACCGGTCCCTACCCAGATGTTTCCATACAGATCCTCGGTAATCGACCAGATCTCATTGTCAATCATGCCATTCTGGGGTGTATAGTTGGTCCATACATCCACCTTTTCCGGATCGATAACATCCCCCTCCTCACACATGGGTAACAGGATACAAACCAGTATCAGAGCTGGAATAAAAATGAATCTCCATTTCATGTTTTGTCTGTTGAATGGTTCACTTTCAGTTCCCGGCCGGGTTTTAATCGGGTATCTCCAGGTTTTCCAGCAGGTATTCAAACAGGTCGCTTTCAGGATATTTCCGGATCGCCAGTTTCAATACATGCCGGGCATCATACATCAGTTCCTGTTCCTTATAGTAATTATAGGCGGTCAGGTAATCGATCTTTTCGTTGTATGCGAACTTTTTTAGTTCAGATTTCTTTTCATCATTCCATACATTAATGATCCCGATATCAAGAACATCTCTTGCTCTCAGGCTCCAGTAGTAGCTTTCACCGGGCACAAAATCCACATCCTTCAGAGACACTTCCTTGGCCGTGATCCGATCCAATTTCCAGACCACTTCATCGGTTGCCTGGTCATACACTTCCAGGGAAAGCTGGAAGCCGGCATTCACATCAACATTCAGAACAACTTCGGCATAGCTGCCGTCAATCAAACCGGAGAGTGAAGGAAACGCTTTGACTGCAGAGAAAGCACCCCTGACCTTATAGGCAGCATTCCGCTGGGATATCCGCTCGTGATCCTCATCAATCAATTCGGAGACCGATTGAAAGGTTGAATTTTTTTCCGATTCTGCGCCTGTGCCTGTTGAACCGGAAACGGTATATTCTTCGTTTGCTTTCAGGTTCACCTCATCCCCTGAAAACAGCATCAGGGTGGCTGTTCCTGATGAAAGCAGGATCTTATCTCCTTTCAGGAAGTTCTGTGGAACCATCAGGTTCTCCGATTTCCCGTCCCGGGTGTACACTCCTTCACCATCCAATGAAAACAGCATGGCTACATAATCCTTGCTGCCCTGTCCCATACTGGCCAAAGAAACCAGTAAAAGCATACAATACAATCCAATTCTTCTCATGTCGTTTTGTTTTAAGTTATTTATGATGTTATTTGTTCATTTGTATAGTCATTCCTGATCCTGCTGATGAAAAACAGGCATAGCAACCCGATGGCTATTATCAGTAAGGGGACCAGGAAAGGTATATTCATCCCATTATTCAGGAACAACCGGAAACAGAGCAGAATATGAAGTATCCCCGTCAGCATAAAAGCAAGCGTTGGTATGGTTTTCCTGTTCAGGATTATTCCCTCTATCAGGATAATGATGGTCAGGAACAAAGCAATGAGGTTATAAAACCTTTTTTGATCGGGGATAAACTGCTGATTTAAAATATTCTTAATGACCATCGCATGAATAAAGATACCCGGCAGCTCCTCCTGGTTTCTGAGTATTCCGGTCAATGGTGTTTTGAAAAAATCGTTACTGCCGGAATAGGTAACTCCCACCAGGATGATCTTGTCCCTGAACCAGTTTTCGGAAACCTGACGAAACTTTCCATCCAGGATATCCTTGCTTGAGAAAGATGCAAAGGTTTTGGATGGCGTGAAGTAACGAATCACCTCCGGGTCATATTCCACTGCAATATCTGATCCTGCTGACTGGCAGATCCGGGTGGAGAAGGCAGGTACATCTGAGCCGGCTATCTTTTTATACAGGTATACTTCCCTGCAAACATCGTCCTTATCCAGGTTGACTTTGGTAACCCCGACAGTAACATTCTCCTGTAAAAACGAGTCAATGGGTTGGATCAGACGCACTTTCTCTTTATCATTCAGGATGAGATTTGCGCCCAGTACAACCGGTATCTCTGACTGGATTGCCTGCATCAGCTTCTGGTCAGGATCTGCATATTCCGGATCAATTTTCTTCACTTCATATAGTATCTGGTCATACTTATCGCTAAAGTGTGCCGTGAACAGAAAATCCAGACCGATCACCCTGGGTGAATAGCTTTTTATTTCATTCACCAGCGTGGCTATATATTCACGGCTTACTTCTCCGCCCGCAATGGAGCGGAAGGCATAATCGTCAATTTTAACGATTACAATGTCCGGGTCGATCGTCTTTTCCCGCTTATGGTCACTGTATATTTGCCGCCAGTCGATGGTTTTTTTCTCAGTGATACGAAATTCCACAAACAGGATGATTAATCCCAAAAGGAGCACCTCACCAATAAACCTCAGTGGGATTGTCCGAAATATACTCCGAAGGATGAGTTGAAAATTTACCATAGATGGGTGAAATACCGCGTGTTATGTGATTTTGCTACTCTCCTGTTTGAAATCTAATGTACAATTTTATTTATTGTGATTTGTAACGAATGGGCACTTTTTTAAACATAATTGGGATTTGTTTACTATTTTTGATCGTATATACCCGGTAACGGTAACGAATGAAGCGATTTCTTTTATACTTTCTGGTTGTAGCTATTCATCTGGCTTTTATCTCTCCATCCACGGGACAGGAAAGATCATTGGAAGATACCCTGAAGGTGGTTCCCGATAAGGAGAAGATCGATATCCTGTATGAATGGATTAAGAACCACCCTTATGATAATGAGCAAAATATCGAATATGCGGATCAAATTATAACCCTTTCCAGGAAACTGGATGATCCTCAGTCGGAAGTACTGGCTCTTAAGGAGAAGGGATCAGCCTGGTCAAACCTGTATGATGATCAGCAAGCGCTTGAATTCTATCAGGAAGGGTTGGACCTGGCAAGGGAGATTGACTACCAGGAAGGGATTTCAGCCTGTTTGTATAACATCGGAATTATCTACCGCAGTCAGAATGATTTTGAACGAGCACTGGGTTATTTCAGGCAATCATTTGAAATTGACAGCCTGTCGGGGGATAAGGAGAATATTGCCTCGTCGTTAAATATCATAGGGGTTGTATTAAGCGATATGGGGAAATCCTCAGAAGCCCTGGATCACTTCAACCGGTCCTTACAGTTGAATGAAGAGATCAACAACAAGGAAGGGATCGCCAATGCCCTTTTGAATATTGGAGAAATCTATAGCAACAGGGGAGATTATGCGAGAGCTGAGGAAAATTTTAAACAATCACTCCAACTTTCCGAAGAGGTGAATGATAAGCAGGGTACCGCAAAAGCTTACAATGCCCTTGGCAATATTTTTGAACGGAAATCAGATTACGGGGGAGCTCAGGAAAACTACCTGGAAGCCCTGAGAATATATGAGGAGATTGCTGATCTGCGCGGGACTGCACAGGCCCAGTTCAACATCGGAACGGTCTATAAAGCGATGCACAACTACGACATGGCAAAAGATTACTTCGGTTTATCACTGGGGAATTATACCCGGCTCCAGGACCAGGAAGGAGTCGCGTTCTGTTACCTCGAGATCGGTTATATTCATGAAGTTACCGAAAATTATCCCGATGCCATCGGGTTTTACCAGGCAGCCCTGAACATTGAACAGTCACTCAACAATCTTCAGGGAATCAGTTCCGCCATGAAAAAAATCGGGGATATCTATGACAAAGGGCTGAATGATTACCAGGGGGCAATTGAATATTATATGCAGGCACTGGAGTTGAAACAGGAGATCGGGGATACAATGGGGATTGCAAATACCATGAAAACGATTGGATTCGTTCACCAGAAGTACGGGCACTATACTGAAGCACTGAATTGCCTGAATCAAAGCCTCGACATGGCAAAGGAGATAAACGACAAGGATCTGCTTCGAATCGTTTACCGGATATTGTCGGAATTTTATGCTGCCAGGGGAGATTACAGGAATGCCCTGGAATCCTTTAAGATATCAGCCTTTTACAGGGACAGTGTGTTTACGGAAGAGAACCAGAAGGCAATTACCCAGTGGCAAACCATGTACGACACGGAGAAAAAAGAACAGGAAAATGCCTTGCTCCGGAAAGAGAACGAAATACAAACACTTAACCTCATCAAGAGCCGAAATCAGAAAAACTCATTTATCGTCATCTCAGGGCTTGTCCTTATCCTGGTGGTGGTTTTTTATAGCAGATACCGGACAAAGAAAAAAGCCAATGAACTGCTGAACCAGAAAAATATTCTCCTGGAAGAGCAGAAAAACCAGATCGAGGAACAAAAAGTTGAGATCGAGATCAAAAATAAACACATCACCGACAGCATCAATTATGCAAAAGGAATACAGGATGCGATGTTGCCACGCATGGAGGTGATAAAAAATGCAATTCCAAACCTGTTTATTTTTTACCGGCCACGGGATATCGTCAGCGGAGACTTTTACTGGTTTAATGAAGTCAATGGAAAAATCGTCATTGCTGCCGTTGATTGTACCGGCCATGGAGTCCCCGGAGGATTTGTCAGCATGATGGGCCATGACCTGTTGAATGAAATTGTGGATGCCCGGAAGATCACAGCAGCAGATCAGATCCTGATTGACCTCCATAAAGGAGTTTCAAAAGCCCTGAAACAGCAGGAAAATCAGAACCGGGACGGAATGGATATGGCATTGTGTGTGATCGACAAGGGAAAAAACATACTGGAATATGCCGGGGCAAAGAACCCCCTGCTTTATATAGAGGATGGAGAAATGCATCGCATCCTTGCAGATAAAATGCCGATCGGTGGTATCGAAGATGAGGATTTGCAGGGAAAAATATTTTCCAAACACGAATTTGACCTGAAAACCGAAAAGGTTTTCTACATGTACTCGGATGGCTATGCAGACCAATTTGGAGGAGAAGAGAAAAAGAAATTCATGAGCAAACCCTTCAGGGAACTGCTCTTTTCCATCCATCAGGAACCGTTTGACCACCAAAAAGAGATCCTTGAAAAAACATTCGTTGACTGGATGGGGAATGAATCACAGGTCGATGATGTCCTGGTGGTGGGGTTTAAGGTGTGAATTGTTATTGGGTTAGTGGTTATTAAGTCCCGAGAATCACCCCAATGGGGAATGATTCTCGAGGATCCTCGAAAATCAACAAAGATCATTGATCTTCTAATTTTCGGGATTATTGAGTACATAGCGGTTTACCTGGAAATTCTTCGGTGTTGCATTTCATATTTTCACTATTCATTGTATTCTTTCCTTCAAAGTCTGCTTTTTATTCGATAGACACCTTAATAACCCAATAACCCTTTCAGGTAGATTCCGACGATCCACCTTGGCAGATGTCGGGATGGTTTCAGCTAACAAATTTCAAAAAACGAAATTTGAGTCTCACTCAGATCCCGCTTTTCAGCGGGATAAATTCGACTTTATGATTTCAGTTCGTAAATTTACTCCTGAAATTATAGTCTCATTTACTTTTTACTTTTCCCGTAGGGATACCTTCGGTATTACTTTGTACTTTTGCCTTGATTATGTTTTATCCAAAAAACTTTGAAGAGAAGGTCGGTTTCGACCGGATCAGGAAAATGATCCTGGATACCTGCCTGTGTGACCTGGGAAGGAAACTGACTGTAGAGATGCATTTCTCAACCTCGACAGATGAAATAACCATCCTTCTCCAACAAACGGATGAGTTCCGGAAGATCCTTTTGCTTGATCAGGATTTTCCCCTGGATCATTTTTTCGATGTTACACCTTCGCTGAAGAAACTCCGGGTTGAGGGATCATACCTTGAGGCAGGGGAGTTTTTGCAGATACGGAAATCACAGGGCACGATCCGCTCCATCCTGGCTTTCCTGTCGAAAGAGGATCATGATTATCCGGCTCTCAAAGGGTTAAGTCGTGATATTGTGATCTATCCGTTTGTCCTGGATTCAATCGATAAAATACTGAATAATAAGGGGGAGGTGAAGGATAAAGCATCACAGGAACTGGCGTCGATACGCAGGGCTTTGCGTGAAAAAGAAAAACAGGCATCTGCCCGTCTGAATCAGATTCTCAAGCAGGCGATTTCAGATGGTATTGTTGAGCGTGGAGTAAACCTGGCTGTTCGGGATGGCAGGACGGTTATCCCGGTGAATTCATCAAATAAGCGACGCATTTCAGGGCTTGTGCACGATGAGTCTGCCAGCGGCAGGACCGCATACATTGAACCGTCGGAGATCGTGGAATTGAATAATGAGATCCGGGAGCTTGGATATGCAGAGAAGAGAGAGATCATCCGGATCCTGTTATCCCTAACCAATGATATCCGACCCTATACTGAGGATCTCTTCAGGTCCTATGAATTCCTGGGGCAAATCGATTTTACCAGGGCAAAAGCACTGGTTGCACGTAAATTAAATGCTGTACTGCCTGCTTTTGGCCGAGAACCTGCGCTAAACTGGAAACGTGCCATCCATCCACTTTTATTCCGAACCGAAAAACCGGAGGAAAAGGAGGTTGTTCCTCTGGATATCTTCCTGAACGATGTAACCAGGATATTACTGATCTCGGGACCCAATGCAGGTGGTAAATCCGTTTGCCTGCAGACCGTTGGCCTTCTGCAATACATGCTTCAGTCGGGAATGCTGGTTCCGGTCCTTGAAGATTCGGAATTCGGGCTTTTTACCCAACTGTTTATTGAGATCGGGGACGAGCAATCGATCGAGAATGACCTGAGCACATACAGCTCCCACCTTGTCAATATGAAGTATTACCTGAAGAATGCCAATCCCGGTACCTTGATCCTAATCGATGAGTTTGGAACCGGAACTGAACCCATGCTTGGAGGAGCAATTGCAGAAAGCATGCTTGGCAAATTGATCAAAACAGGAACATACGGTGTGATAACAACCCATTATACCAACCTGAAGCATTTCGCTGCATCCGAACAGGGGATAGAAAACGGAGCCATGCTGTTTGACAGGCAAAAAATGGAGCCGCTCTTCCAACTGGAAATCGGACGACCAGGTAGCTCCTTTGCCTTTGAAATCGCAAGAAAAATCGGGCTCCCTGAGGATGTGCTAACCGAAGCAACAGAAAAGGCAGGGGAGGATCACATCAAGTTTGACCGCCATTTACAGGAGATTGCCCGGGATAAAAGGTACTGGGAAAATAAAAGAAGCAGGATACGGAAATCGGAAAAAAAACTGGAAGAACTGGTAGAAAATTATTCCGTGGAGCTGGAGCAGGTTAAACAGCTGAGGAAAGAAATTATCGAAAGAGCAGAATTGGAAGCAAAAGAGCTGCTGGCCGGGGTTAATAAGGTGATTGAAAATACCATACGGAAAATTAAGGAAGCAAACGCTGAACGGGAAGTGACAAAAAAGGCAAGAGAGGAGCTGGAACAGTTCACAAAAACCATAACGGACAGTAAGCGGGAAACGGACGAAAAGATCGAACGAAAAATAACACGCCTCAGAAAGAGTGCCCGGCAACCCATAAAAACAGAATCAAAGAAAAAAGCCACGGTTCAGCATGGAGAAGATATCAGGACTGGGGATAAGGTGAAAATGACAGGATATGAAACTCCGGGTGAAGTGATTGACCGGAATGAAAAAAGTTACCTGGTCTCTTTTGGAAATATGAAAACAACCCTCCCGGCTGAAAAACTGACAAAGATCAGTGAGAATGAATTCCGCAGGGTAGCAAGAAAAGAATCACAGGACCCCGCCACACTCTGGGATATAGGGAAACGGAAACTTGCCTTCTCACCCCAGATCGATCTTCGGGGAGTGAGGACAGAAGAAGCGATCAGAAGAGTGACAGAATTCATCGATGAAGCCATCGTTGTTGAAATCGATACCCTGCGAATCCTGCATGGAAAGGGAGATGGGATTCTCCGGCAGATGATCCGCGAATACCTCAATACGGTGGATATCGTCAAATCATTCCATGACGAACAGATCGACCAGGGAGGCTCGGGAATTACCGTGGTTGAGCTGGACCTGTGAGGTGGTGATGGGCATGGCGCATAGTGCATGGCGCAGAGAGCATAGTGCATGGGGCATGGGGAAGCTGCTCATGGTACAGAGGTATGAGAAAGTGAGACTGTGTGACTTTGAGACGAAGTGACGAAGAGACGGAGATGAGTTCTCAGTTATTATTTTATTGTTGGATGTTATTCGTAAAGCCTTATAACAAATCTTTTTTATAGTATAACCCGATACCATTATTTTGGATTTGATTTGTTTCCTCAGCTCTCATTATCTACCTAAAAACACCTTCATAAACTCATCCCCTTTCAATAAACCGTATTTCCCCTCTGTAACACTTGCTTCATTGAATTCAGTGACATCATCGGGTGGTTCTCCCGGGTGGTAGATGAGAAACGGGACCGGCTCACTGGTGTGTGTTCTTGTTTCAATCGGCGTAGCGTGATCGGGCAGGATGGCGATAGCGAGATCGTCTCGTTTCTGCACCTCCTCAAACAGGTGTTTAACCACCTTTCGGTCAATATCTTCAATCGTGTTCATTTTAAGCTTTGGATCTCCCTCATGGCCTGCCTCATCCGGTGCTTCAATGTGAAGATAAACCAGGTCGTTAT
>CAZXGG010000009.1:0-4886 GCA_964640125.1 uncultured Rikenellaceae bacterium | reverse complement strand
CCCTCATGGCCTGCCTCATCCGGTGCTTCAATGTGAAGATAAACCAGGTCGTTATGCTTTATCGCGTTGATGGCTGCCCGGGCTTTCCCTTCATAATTGGTATCGTACAACCCGGTTGCTCCTTTCACACGGATCACTTCAAAACCGGCTAATTTACACATTCCATTCACCAGGTCAACGGCAGAAATTACAGCTCCTCTGAGGTGATGTTTTTCCATAAAGTTGTGCATTTCCGGTTTGTGTCCTGCCGACCAGAACCAGACAGAATTGGCAGAGTCCTTTCCTGCTTTGATCCGTTCAGTGTTTAACGGGTGTTCATTGAGAATCACCTGAGATTTGAGAATCAGTTCATTGAGCAGCTCTGCTGTCTTTTGGGCACGGGGTCTCATTGGCTTTACCAGCACATCCCTGAATTGAACCCCCGGTACATCATGTGGTGGGGTACAGTCGATTTCACTGCTTCCGTTTTCGAGGATAAAAACGTGACGATAACTCACCCCCGGATAGATTTTGGATCTTCCTTTTCCAACCTCTTTGTTCAGGGAGTGGATCAATCTGCAAGCTTCCTCTGTTGAGATATGCCCGGCAGAATGGTTCTTTATTCTCCCATCCGGGTAAAGGCAGACCAGGTTGCAGCGCATGACCAGGTCATTGTCATTAATGTCAATTCCCATGCTTGCAGCTTCTAAAACCCCTCTTCCCTGATATACCTCAACCGGATCGTATCCCAGGATGGTTAGATTGGCTATTTCGCTGCCGGCAGGCATTCCACCGGGTATTGTCTGCAACTGCCCGGTGGATGAAATCCGGCAAAGTTTTTCCATGTACTCAGTTTTTGCTGCACCGAGTGGTGTTCTATACCCTAAAGAAGGGATTTCCCAGTCGGCCATGCCATCCGGTATGAGGATAATGTATTTCAAAGGAGTTGCATCTATTTGTTGTTGAGCAAATATTCTTTAAAGGTCTGGTACTTCCTGTCCATCACCTCAAACACCTCATTTTCCCTTTCCTGTTCGACAAATGATTCGGGTTTATCAGGTTCCAGGGATAAAATTTTCCGGATCTCTTCCGGGAATTTTGCCGGATGTGCAGTTTCCAGTGAGATCATTTGATGCCCCTGCTCCGGCTCCCTCGATTCTTCGGCAAGAAAATGTTCCAAACCTGCCATTCCAACAGCACCATGTGGTTCGAGGATGATACCAAACTCCCGGAAAAACCGATGGATTGTTTTCCTTGTCTCTTCCTCAGATATTGACACCGAGAATATATCCCTGATCATGGAATCGAAATCGGGCTTTCTTAACAGGTTGCCTTCTTCATCCATGGCTCCTCCATACAGTGTTATTATCCTGGCTAAATTGCTGGGATGCCCAACATTCATTGCACTCGAGATGCAGTGTATGGATGGTTCGGTTTTCCTGTAAATCCCCGTCTTTAAAAATCGAGGGAATGAATCGTTTGAGTTGGTGGACAAAACCAGTTTTGAAACAGGTAATCCCATTCTCTTTGCGATCAGACACCCACATGCGTTCCCAAAATTACCGGAAGGAATAGAGAAAATAACCGGTTTGCCCTGAGAAAGAGCGGTACGTGTGAAAGCCCAAAAATAATAGACACTCTGGGGCAAGAGCCTTCCAATGTTGATTGAATTTGCTGAAGAAAGATTCAGACTGGCAAGATCAGGATCGGCAAATGCCTGTTTGACAAGTGCCTGACAATCATCAAACTTCCCTTCAATGGCAATGGACCGAATGTTTTTACCCAGTGTGGTCATCTGCTTTCGCTGTTGGTTACTGATCTCATCCCGGGGAAACAAAACCACTACTTCGATATTATCCATGTTCAGGAATGCACTGGCAATAGCGCCACCCGTGTCCCCTGAAGTTGCCGTAAGAATACGTAATTTGCCGGATTCGTTTTGTCGCACATGCGCCATAAGCAAAGCCATCATTCTTGCTCCAAAGTCCTTGAATGAGTGAGTCGGCCCACGGTCAAGACGCAACAGGTACCTGTTGCCATCTATCCGTTCCAGTGGTACTTCAAAATCATAAGCCCTTTCTGCAAGGTGGAAGCACTCCTGTTCTGTTATGTCATCTGAAAGAAAGGGATAGAGCAGGGAACAGGCAAGCTCCGGGTAAGACATTCGGTGAAAATCACGGATCAATTTATTGCTGAACACAGGGTATTCGGTTGGCAGAAATAATCCTTTGTCAGGAGCCAAACCGCTTAATAAAGCCGTTTTAAAAGAGACCGGTTTGCTATGGCTATTTGTTGATTGAAAGAGTATCGGCATTAAAAATTTCGGATTGCATTACCTCTTCCAAAGATAACAGGAATTTAGATCCATAATAAAATCACCGGTAAGAATGTTCGTTTGATTGACAAGGTATATAAGGACCATCGCCATCTACGAAAAATTGTTAAATTTGATTCGGTTTGATACACTAAAAAAACAATCCGTTTGCTCGTTTATGCAAGGGAAATAACGCCCAGACTCAATTATATTTTTGAGTTCATCATCAAAGAGATCTTAACGCTCGATCTTAAGATCACTTCAGACAGCGAACAATTTTCTGCCAGTACACAGCCGAAAATCAATTATTCGGATCGCTTTTTTGATAACTCATTTCGGATAAAACCGGCTAACCTGCTTTTTGAAAGAGAGATCATCGAACAGGATCTTTACTTTCCGGTCTGGAAAGACACAAAGGTAATGTACATCACTGATCCTCATTCTGATATGCCTTTTGACCCGTTTGCAGCTTCTTTCTTTATGCTATCCCGGTATGAAGAATATTTCAATGCGGAACCGGACCTTCATGGCCGGTATGATGTGTACAGTTCGTTGGCCTACAGGAATGATTTTCTGAATTTTCCCGTTGTTGATTTGTGGATCGAGGAACTGAGAAAAAGCCTGATTAAAAAATTTCCACCCCTGAGGATTCCACCAAAACCCTGTGAATTCATGCCCACCATAGATGTTGATGAGCCGTTTGCATTTAAATGCAAGGGATTAATTCGGACCATCGGTGGTATGATGCAGTCAAATACAAGAAAAATAAAAGGGGAAAACATCCTTCGTCTTAAAGTGCTGATCGGGAAAAGCAAGGATCCCTACGATGTGTTTGATCTGTTGCAGCAATGGCATAATAAGCATCAGAGTAAACCGATCTTCTTCTTCCAGGTTGGAAAAGTCGGGAAATACGATAAAAATCCGCCCGGTAACAGGAGGGGATATGTGAGGCTGATCAAAGAAACAGCAGGGAAATATAGGATCGGAATCCATCCTTCCTATCGCTCAAATGTGGAACCCTCTGAACTGGAAAAGGAAATTTCTTTGTTGCAGATGGCAGCATGCCAACCCATTACCCGGAGCAGACAGCATTATCTGAAACTGCAAATCCCGTATACCTACAGAAACCTTTTGCAGCTCGGTATAAAAGAGGATTATACCATGGGATATGCAGCAGAAACAGGCTTCCGTGCTGGAACATCCAATTCATTCTTTTTTTACGACCTTTTAAATGAAGAGAAAACAGAGCTGAAGATCTTTCCTTTCCAGGTTATGGACGGAACATTAAAAGATTACCTGCGAATGGATCCGCAGGAAGCAATGGAAAGGATAAAACAAATTATTGACAGAACAAGAGCGGTGAACGGGACCTTTACCTGCCTCTGGCATAACTCCTCACTCAGTGATTGGGGCCCCTGGGAAGGATGGAGGGTGGTGTATGAGACGGTGTTGAAGATGGCAACGGAAGGATGAAGGGTGAAGGATGCGCCATAGGCGTGCCTTCGGCAAAGGGTGAAGGATTTCGAAGTGAGGGGTGAGTTGTGAGTTATGAGAAGTGAGTGGTGATTTTTATCTCTAAATCTCGTCACTCGTTACGCATCACTCGTTACTTATTAACCGGAAACCAATATGATCGCATTCATTTCCCATCAGCAGATCGATAAACAGAAGTGGAACAGCTGCATTGCCGGATCACCATACGGGAGGATTTATGCCTATTCCTGGTTTCTTGACCTGATTTGTCCGGGCTGGAATGGGCTGGTCGACAATGATTACAATGCGGTATTCCCGCTTACCTGGGGAAGAAAGTTCGGCATATCATACCTGTATCAGCCCTTTTTTTCCCAACAGCTGGGGGTTTTCTCCGAAGCACTCCCTGACCGGGATAAAATCAATGCGTTTCTTGCCGCCATTCCGGAAACCTATCGATTGATCGATATTTGCCTGAATTCATCCAATGATGTAACCCCAGGCCAGTTTCAGGTATTCAGCAATAAAACACATGAACTGGAACTGACCGGTGGTTACAAAGAATTGTTTCGCAGTTATTCGGATAATACAAAAAGGAATATTAAAAAGGCAGTTGATCATAACGTTTCAGTGATTCGTGAAAACAGGCTGGATGATCTGATTGCAATGTTCCGGGCAAACCAGGGGAGATTCTATCCGAAGATTAAGTCTTATCATTATTCTCGCCTCAAATCCATCATGTTTGAAGGCATTAATCGGGAAATAGGAAAGACATACCTTGCGGGAAGTGACAACGGATCGATTTATGCCGGAGCTTATTTTATCCATTCAAACCGTCGTTATGTTTTCCTGTTCTCGGGAAACATTCCGGAAAGCCGGGAGAATGGAGCCATGTTCCTGCTGATAGACCGGTTTATCCAGGATCATGCCGGTGAGGACAACCTGCTCGATTTCATGGGATCAAACAGGGAGAGCCTGGCAAGGTTTTATGCAGGATTTGGCGCCGGGGAGGTCCTCTATCCCGGAATCAAAAGAAACCAGCTGCCCTGGCTGGTGAGATGGGTTAAGGAATGATGAATGATGAATGATGAATGATGAATGATGAATGATGAATGATGAATGA
>CAZXGG010000008.1:42473-77785 GCA_964640125.1 uncultured Rikenellaceae bacterium | reverse complement strand
GTTTATGGGCTAAAGCCCGGTTTTTTTTAATTCCTCGTACCCCCGGCATAAATGCCGGGGTAAGTCACCTGTTATCCTGGTAATCCTTCAGTTACCCTCGCGTGAATGCCGGGGTAAGTCAGCTATTATCCTGGTAATCAATCCGTTACCCCGGGATTTATCCCGGGGATATTGCGCTCAGTAAAAAGCGGGCTTTAGCCCACCATCTAACATATATTACTTATGATTTCAACATGTTTATGCAGTTCATCAGCGCTCGCATGGTATGATAGTTAACTTTCCAGTCTTTCCCTTTTGGGGCATCTGCCTGTTCAGGACTCTTATCCAAACCCTCTTCATACCAGCCTCCATGTTCATGATCGATAAGATACCTGTTTATATACTCCCATTGTTTTCTGAAAGCCTGATAATACTCTTCCTGTTCAGGAAACAATTCTGACATCAGGAGTAAAGAGTTTAATCCTTCTGCTTGCACCCACCACGTTTTCACGTCGCTGATAATAGAGATAGAGTCCGAGTCAATAAAATAATATCCCTGATAATAGAATCCCCCGTTTTCATCATCCCACCCTCTGGCAAGGGCATGATCAACCATTTTTTTTGCGATTGTCACTGTTTTTGTATCAGGATCCAGTCCCAGAACATGGGAAGCTTCCAACATCAGGTAAGCTGTTTCAACATCATGGCCAAAAGAAACATGGTCCATGAAATAGTTCGCCTGCCGTACTGCATCCGACGAATCACGAAAAGAGACAGGAGTCCAATCCCGTTCCAAAAACAATGTCAGGTATCCCTTATCGGTAGTGATCGTATCTCTTATTAGTTGAAGCATTTCAAGAAGGCGATGATGCAGCAGGCTGTCCGGCCAGACCTGATATAACTCGGTAAAGGCTTCCAGTAAATGAATGGAGGAATTCTGATCTTTCCAGCCATTTCTTCCGAAATCACGCTCATTCATTATCGAACTACCTTCGACCAATGTGGAATCACCCTCCATGATACGGCTGAAATATCCTTTGTACTGAGGATCATGGCTACGCTTATCAAGCCACAGGAATGTTTCCCTGGCAAGCTGGAGAGCAGAGGGATCGCCGGACACAGCATAATACGCTGTCAGGGCATATATGGCAAATGCGTTACCGTAGACACTTTTATTATCCCCAGAGGTTATCGGAAGAGCTTCCCCCTCACGGTTACGCAGCGTAAAAAAGCCACCATTGGTGCTATCCCACATTTCTTCCCTCAAAAAACGATATCCATGTTCGGCTATTTCCCGGTAACGATCTTCATCAAGAAAAACAGCAGCTTTTGAAGCTGTCCAAACCTGCCTGGTTTGGGTAACGATCATCTTATTCTGAGGGCCGTCCGGCTGCCAATCATAGGTAAAATCGCTCAGGAATCCTCCGTATACAGAATCGATGGTTACCGGATACCAGGCATCCAACAGCTCAAATCTCAGCGACTTATCCATTTCATCAATTATTCTCTGGTTTTCTTCATTTAATGAAGGGGTACATGCAGAAAGAACCAGCAGGGAAATAGTAATTAACAGAATCCGTTTCATGTTCAAATCATTTTATTATATGAATGATTATCAATCTGTTTTATGTTCTATTTTCGGTTAATCCGGTAATTGCCATTTTTATCAATAATCACATCTTCTTTCGTCAGGACTCTTTCATCATCAATCAATTCCTTGATTATATCAGGTCCGTTGCCCCATAATACAAGGTTACCCCAGGGCATAAACCACGTCCAATAATTTTGAGTTGTCAATAATTCAGGGGTTGGTGGAGGAGCGCATTCTCCCAGTGCTATGGGTTTACCATTAGCAAGCTCAAGCAGGTCGTCATGATGGGACTGTTTCCAATCACCCCGGTATACATCGGCAGCTAAAACATCGACGTATTCCAATCCGGGCCAGAATTCTTCATAGGCGAATGCTTCATCGCCGGGGGTGTTTCTGGGTGCATTAGTATTCCACACCCAGATCAGGTTATCCAGTTTATGATGATAAACATAATAATCATACATCATAACCCAGAGTTTTTTAAATCCGTTTTCTCCTTTCTTATTGCACCACCAGAACCATACTCCATTCATTTCATGATATGGGCGCCACAGGACAGGCACGTTGGCATCTTTAAGTTGCTTTAAATAAAAGGCAATGGTATCGGCCTGCTGTTTCCATGCTGTGTTTAACGGTGTCCCTTCTGTTGTAAGCTCATCCCACTCTTCCTGCGACGGGCGGTTTTCCATGGTCCAAATCTCATCGCCATTGCAACAATCACCTGAGCCTGGAGGGCATGCATGCCACATGAGCGTAATGATAAAACCCTCTTTGTGTTTTTTAATGGCATGCTCGACCATGTTTTGTCGCGCTTCAGGAGGTTTCAGGTTGGTAAAAATTTTTTCATGAGATTTCCTATCCTCATCAGAAGTGATGCTCCCCGGGTCTGATAAATTCAGCGGACCACAGTGTTGATACCTGAACGGTTCATCGCCCTCATAGCAGAAACTGAAATCAGATCCCCATACAATTGGATATTTCCCGGTCATCTCCTTTATGATCTCACTGTATTTTGATCCTGTAGCATTAAAATTATGTTGCCCGGATAGCGTGTAAGCCCCTTGAATTTCATATAAAAAATCAAGCAGTTTTCTGGCTTCCTTTGTTGCATTCGGATTAACCGGTTTTGGATTCTCAGCTGTGCATGAAAAAAGAAAAAGGAGAATTGATAATAGAATACAGAATGTGTTTTTCATTGTCAGGTTTATGTTTTATGTTAAAATGATGGGCTAAAGCCCGGTTTTTAAAATTCCTCGTACCCCCGGCATGAATGCCGGGGTAAGTCAGCTGTTATCCTGGAAATCCTTCAGTTACCCCGGGATTTCCCCATTTGGGTCCCTTCGGGAATCCCGGGGATATTGCGTTAAGGAAAAACGGGCTTTAGCCCGGTATCCATTTCAGATCCGCGACCGGTCGATCTCTATTTCAAGCCAGTGTTCCAGTTTAGATATGATAGTTTCTTGCTGCTCATCGGGCAGGTTTCTGATCCGGGTCCGGTGAGACCCTCCCGGTTTAACAATTTTGATCGAGTTGGTACTTCCAGTCAGTTCAGCTGCAGTGGCAGACCAGGTATCTGTTTCTCCATAAATAAAAATAAAACTGCATGCACTATGCCGGATGTATTGTTCGACCTCCTGCATCAGGTCGTAATTATAGACAAGTTCTACATTCTGAGGGGCAGCAAACGTAAAGGTGGAATTCGTTACCGATTGGAGTAATCCATCAAATTCAGTAAAATCATACCCGTAATACCCGATTTCTGTCAGGGCCTGGTAGAAAAAGGGTTCATAGGTTTCAATTCCATAATCTGAAAAATTATCAAATCCACCCACCTTTGAAAAGTGACTGAATATAGCGGAATCCGGGCTTTCGCTATCAGGAATGCCATAACACTCCCATCCCCATTGCCAGAACGAGAAGGAGTACTCAAGAACGGAATATTCGAATGCTTCTTCCTCTGAAATGCGTGTAAAGGTTAGTCCGTTGCTTGAACAGTAATCCCGGAACATCGGGAAAAAGATATCCCGTTCTTTGAGAATCATTGCCTGAAAATCATGGATTTTCTGGCGGCAGCTTTCTGTTCCAACGGTTTCCAGAAAATCATAGATCCGTGGATCCTCTTCCGAAAAATTCAAGGGTGCAACATAGGGAATCCGCACATCAACATCTTCAGGGAAAAAATAACTGTGGTACATAACGGTCTGCCCTCCTTTACTGATACCGGTTGTAATCCATTCCCCGGGATATACCCGTTTAAAGAGGTTAATGATCCGGTGGTGATCATTAGCTGCCTGTTCAATGGTTAAAAATTGCCAGTCAATTGAATCGGGAACGGATTCACCAAAATAACGGTGTTCCACAACAATCTGGTTGCAATTCAACAACCGGGTGATTTCCGTTGGCTGGTTACCTCTTGCATTATACCCCTCTGTCACCAGCACAACCGGCAGTGTGGAATCAACATGGGAGATATAGATCTTTTGCGGGAATGTGGCACTCTGCTGGTCTTGGTGATCCAGCGGTTGTTGCAGGAGTATTTTATAGGATGAAACAAACATTGAATCACACTCGATTGCTGTCACTTCAGCACCCGGAAGGGTATCCAGTCTCTCCTGCAATGAAAGGATCCGGCTCTCGCAGGATACAAATAGTATAAGACACACCATTGAGCAGGCAATAAGGCTCCGGTGTTTAACAGGTAATTGTCTTTTCATGGTCAGGATTTGTTTTAGCTATATTGGTTTTGTTTTTTCGTTTAACCATTTTTTCTCTTCCGCACTGAGTTCAGGAGATAACTGGTCATAAACCCGTTTGTGGTAATCGTTGATCCACCTGACCTCCTCTTCCACCAGCAATGACTTTTCGATCAGTGATCTGTCGATGAAACAGAGTGTGACGGTTTCAAATTCAAGGAATTGTCCGTATGCACTCTTTGTACCCGGGATGCAGAGCATCAGGTTTTCCGTCCTGATTCCATATTCACCTTCCCTGTAAATAGCCGGTTCATCCGAAGTTAGCATTCCTGGTTCAAGATTCACGCTCAGGTTACCGGATGCAGCTGTTCCGATGGTTTGCGGGCCTTCATGTACATTGAGAAAGAAACCGACGCCATGTCCTGTGCCATGACCGTAGTTCAATCCGTTTTCCCAGAGGGCTTTTCGTGCCAGGACCTCGATCTGGTATCCTTTGGTTCCCTCCGGAAACCGGGCCATTGCCAAGTTAATGGTCCCTTTCAGGGCCAGCGTAAAATCCCTCTTTTGTTGTGCTGAGGGTTTGCTCAGACCTATTGTCCTGGTCACATCGGTTGTTCCATCCAGGTATTGCCCTCCCGAATCGAGTAAAAACAGGCCTTCAGGTTTCAGTTCAACATCGCTTTCCGGGGTAGGCTCATAATGGGGACTTGCTCCATGTGGTCCGTAGGCAGCAATGGTGGCGAAACTATCGCCCCGGTAATATTCCTGTTCAGCCCTGAATGCAGCAAGTTTCCGGCTGGCAGACATCTCTGTTATTTTCTCTTTTCCTATGGTGTTTTCGAGCCACATGAAAAACCGGGTCAGGGCTACACCATCCTTAACCATAACCTTTCTGATGTGACCGATCTCGGTTTGATTTTTTACTGCTTTCAAACGGGCAGGAATGCTAATGCCCTCCTGGATGCTGACCCGATCGGGAATGGACCGATAGATCCAGCAATTTACCGTTCCCGGGCTGAGATAGATCGCTGCCCCATCCGGTATCTCCTGAAGGATATCGTTTATTTTCAGATAAGGAAGAACGGAAATTCCCTTTCCGGTCAGTTGCCGGTAAATGCCATCCGGAAGTTTTTCCCGGTGAACAAAAAGGTATGCATCGTTCATACCAATGATTGCATAACTTATAAACAACGGGCTATAGCGAACATCACTCCCTCTGAGATTAAAGGTCCAGGCAATGTCATCCAGAGCTGTGAGCAGCTGGTAATCTGATCCGGTCTCAACCAGCTTCTTCCGGATATCATCGATCTTTTCTTCTCTCGTGCAGCCGGCGAATTTCACTTCATGTTCAACTATTTTCGTGTCCGGCAGCGGAGAACGGTCTTTCCACAACGGGCTGATAAGATCAGCATCAATATGCACTTCGATCCCTTTCGGTTCAAGCATGGAGCAAATTTTCCGATGCAATCCAATGGGAACTACCTTACCGTCATACCCTACCCTGTTACCTGACGCAAGGTCTGCACATAGCCAATTAATGAATTCAGGAGTATGGGGAATGGTCAATTTCATTAATTGAAAACCAGTCCCTTTCAGTTGTTCATCTGCCTGAATAAAATACCTTGAATCGGTCCACAATCCCGCAAAACGGGAAGTTACCACAACTGTTCCAGCTGACCCGCTGAAACCGGTTAACCATTCAATGCATTTCCAGTGATCCGGAACATATTCTCCGATATGGGGATCGGTCATGGGAATGATGTATGCATCGAGTTGATGCTCCTTCATTGAATTAAGTAGTAATCTTAATTTTTCAGAATATTCCATTGATAATCTGCCGTTCAATCCGAGATTAAATAAATTGGATATTGTTTGGGGTTTAGAATCTGTTATTTATGATTTAAATTTATTCATTTTTAATTTACTATTTTTACAATCTCCGGATAATCTTCTTTGCCGATGGAAAAAGCGCTTCTTGACAGGTTTTTGAGGTATGCCAGGATTGACACACAATCGGATGAAAATTCCGATTCTGTCCCCAGTACCAAAAAACAACTGGATCTTGCCAAACTGCTGGTAGAAGAGATGAAAAGCATGGGTTTGCAGGATATCTCTTTAGACGAAAAGGGGTATGTTATGGCAACATTGCCTTCAAACTGCATCAACAAAATCCCGGTGATTGGTTTCATAGCTCATATGGATACCTCACCGGACATGTCGGGTAAAAATGTCAATCCACAGGTGATCAGGGATTATGATGGTAAGGATATCCTACTGAATGAAAAACAGAAAGTCACTCTTTCCCCTGCAGACTTTCCGGAAATCCTCAATTACAAAGGACAGGATCTTGTTACTACCGACGGCACCACATTGCTCGGGGCGGATGACAAGGCAGGGACTGCAGAAATCATGACCGCCATGGAATACCTTGTCCGGCATCCCAACATAAAACATGGCACCATTCGAATCGGATTTACACCCGATGAAGAGATTGGCCGTGGAGCAGATCATTTCGATGTAAAAAAGTTCGGAGCTGATTTTGCTTATACAGTCGATGGAGGAGAGATGGGTGAGTTGGAATACGAGAATTTCAACGCGGCTCTTGCAACCATTACGATTCATGGAAGAAATGTTCACCCGGGAACTGCAAAAGACAAAATGATCAATGCCATTCACCTGGCAATGGAATTAAACCAGATGCTTCCGGTGAATGAACGACCTGAATTCACAACCGGACGGGAGGGGTTCTTTCACCTGATTGATTTTAACGGATCCGTCGAACAGACAAAGATCAGGTACCTCATCAGAGACCACAGCCGAACGAAATTCGAAGAGAAAAAAAAACTGATTACAGATTGCACCAAGCTTCTTAACCTAAAACACGGACCGGACCGGTTTAATCTCGTATTGAAAGATCAATACTACAACATGAGAGAAAAACTTGAACTGGTCATGCACATCGTAAACCTTGCAAAAGATGCGATGAAGGCTGAAGAGATTAAACCCATTATTAAACCGATCCGAGGGGGAACGGATGGGGCACGGTTGTCCTTTATGGGATTACCCTGTCCCAACCTGTTTACAGGTGGACATAATTACCATGGAAAGTTTGAATTCATCCCCATACCTTCCATGATGAAAGCAGTAAAAGTGATCCTTCGGATCATTCAACTTTCTACAAACAGGAATAGTTAACCAAACAGCGAAAAGATGAACTTCAAATCAACGCTTATTCAATTCCTGGCTGTCCTAATCATCATAATGATTGCCTCATGCAGCCGGGAAAGCAGTTATTCAATACAGACTTGCCAGGGAGAGATCTTAGCCGGGGATCTTGGAAAAACCCTGACACATGAACACATCCTGGTCGATTTCATTGGTGCTGACAGCACGGGATACCATCGGTGGAACAGGGAAGATGTCATTGCCAGGGTGATCCCTTTTCTGGAAGAGATCAAAGAATATGGTTACCAGTCCCTGTTTGAATGTACTCCTGCTTACCTGGGACGGGATCCTTTACTTTACAAGGAATTATCCGCCAGAACGGGATTGAATATCATTACAAACACCGGTTATTATGGGGCGGTAAATAACAGGTTCCTTCCTGCTCATGCTTTCACCGAAACAGCGGACCAGTTAGCTGAAAGATGGATTGAGGAATTTAACCATGGCATTGAAGATTCGGGCATTAAACCCGGTTTTATTAAAATTGCCATTGAACGCGATTCTGTGGTATCTGATCTTCATGAAAAACTGGTCAGAGCAGCTGCCAGGACCCATCTGCAGACGGGATTGACAATCGCTTCCCATACAGGCCCTGCAGCCGGAGCATACAGAGAGGCAGAAATAATAAGATCAGAGGGGGTGTTGCTGGAAGCATTTATCTGGGTTCATGCTCTTGAAGGAGATGTAAAGGACAATATCGCACTAGCAAAGCAGGGCATGTGGATCTCCTATGACAAGATGGATGACCAGCCCCGTACGCTGGATCTGTTCATGGATCATTTGCTTGAGATGAAGGAATCGAACCTGCTTCATAAAGTGTTGTTGTCTCATGATGCCGGGTGGTATAAACCGGGTCAGGAAAATGGCGGGACATTCCGGTCTTTTACATCCATTGAAACGATCTTGCTGCCAAAGATGAAAGAATCAGGCTTTTCTGAACAGGAAATTCATTTACTGTTGGTTAAAAATCCTGAACAGGCATTTGGCATAAGAGTTCGCGCTACAGGTGAGTATTAACTGGTGTTCGGTATTCTCATTTCTTATTAAAACCTGAACACTATACTACCTACTTATTTCCCCGGGTTTTCTCCTTCCGAAACGATGAATTCCTTTTCCAATAGCTGATCATCAGTTTCCAGCAGAAGCCTGTAGGTCCCTTTATCCAGGAACCGTTTATAATGAATAAAATACGGGTCCATACTTTCCTCTTCTTTGATCACCAGGTCCCATCGATACTGGTTTAATCCACGTTTAGATTCAATTTCTTTCGACCAGGAAATTTCTTCCTTATTGTTAATGACTTTCAGTTTAACCAGTTTTGGATCGGGCACCCAAAAGGTAATGGGAACTTTCTGAACAGTACTTAGATCCGGATCACGATGCGTGTCATTGATCCAGGGTCTTTTGGCCACTTCAATTTCACACAGATAATTCTCATCCAGTGGATAGCCCATTCTGAATACTTCGTGAAGAGGTTTAAGGTCGATTTTAAAGATCCCACGGCCATGTGTTCCAATCACAAGATCCATGGTTTGTTCCTGTACTAACAGGTCTGAAACAGCCACTGCAGCCATATTCCTGCCCAGCAATGACCAGGATTCTCCCCTGTCCATTGAGACATAAACACCACGGTATGATCCTGCATACAGGATTTTTTCAAAGAGGGGATCCTCACATATGACATAAACGATTTCATCGGGCATATTTCCTTTGACTTTCTTCCAGTTATCGCCATAATCTTCAGACACGTACAGGTAGTGATGAAGATCATCGTAGTTTATACCCGTCATCGCCAGGTACACCCGGGAGGGAGAATATCTGGATGCAACGATACTGCGTATATAATTGTTTGCCAGTCCTTTTGACCGTTCCTCCCATGTCTCCCCATCATTCCGTGAGACCCAGACTGCCCCCCTGTCAGTTCCCATATAAATAAGTCCGGTATCCAGAGGAGACTCTGCCAGTGCACCCGCAGCAACAGATTTTTTATCCGGATACTTTGAGACAGATAAATCTTCACTGATAATATCCCAACTATCGCCTCTGTTCATGCTTTTGAATACATAATTACCTGCAAGAAAGAGAGTTTTTGAGTCATGCGGCGAAATTATGTATGGTGTTACGAAGTTGAACTGAAGGTTCCCCGATTGATTTCGGGATATGCGTGGCCGGATGAGTTTAGATAGTCCGGTTTTCAAATTTTTTCTCATTATTCCGCCATTCTGAGAGCTAAAATAGACGGTATTCGGGTCCTCCGGATCGACCTGGGTTACACAACCATCGCCCCCGCTCCAGGCATCAACCCACAGGTATCTCCATCCATCAGCATATCGTGGATCCCACTCATTTGCCGGGCCAAAAACTGTTGCATCATCCTGGGTCCCTCCATAAATCATGTAAGGATCCTGGTTATCAACGGTAATATCATAAAATTCACCGGCAGGAATATTGTTGTAGTGAATCCAGGTTTCACCCTTATCATAACTGCAATACAGCCCACCATCATTTCCCAGCATCAGGTGAGCAGGATTCAGGGGATTAATGAATAATTCGCAATGGTCAAGATGGAGTGGATCAGCATCACTTGGGAAAATATGAAATACATCCCCACCTACCAGATCAAAAGTAGTTCCTCCATCAGTGCTGTGTGCCATCCGTATACCGAGTGCAAAAATCTCGTCGTCATTTTGAGGGTTAACATAAATATCTGCAAAATACCATCCGATCCGGGAAAAAATGAGTAATCCTTCGGCATGTGTTCTGGTCCATTCTTCTCCGCCGTTAACACTTTTATACACTTCAGCTGCTCCCTGATTCCTGTTCCCAAGGTTATCAACAAGTGCATACACTTTTTCCGGATCTTCCCGGGAAACAGCGATGCCGACTCTGCCAATCCGGTTACCCCGGGGGAATCCACGTGTTACTTTTTTCCATGTTTCCCCACCGTCTTTGCTGGTATACACACCGCTATTACCACCGGTGGTTCCCGGAAAGTTTTCCCAGGTAGAAACATATAAAATATCCGTATTACCGGGTGAGATCACTACATCATTAACACCTGTTTTTTCATCAATATATAAAACATGTTCCCAATTTAAACCGCCATTAGTAGTTCGATATAATCCCCGGTTTGGATTGGGAGACCAAAAATGCCCCAGCACTGCTACGAACACTATGTCTGGATTAGTTGGATGAATGGCTATCTCCCCAATATGCCAGGAATCATTCAGCCCACAGTGTAACCAGTTTGCTCCTCCATCTTCCGATTTATAGATACCCGTGCCCGGCATTGTAAAGTTCCGGGGTTTCTTTAAGCTTTCTCCAGTCCCCAGGTAGATAATTTCAGGATTGGAGGGAGCAAGCGCAATATCTCCAATTCCCAGTGCTGGTTGATCTTCAAAAATCGCTTCCCACGTCAAACCGTTATTTACTGTTTTCCATAGATTACCTGATCCGAAAGCAACATACATGGTCCCGGGATGAGAGGGATCGAGTTGCACAGCTTCTACCCTTGCGGAATTAACCACAGGGCCCAGGCTGATCCACTCCAGCCCAAAAGGTGTGCTTTCTTTCATTTGTTTGTATTCGGCAAATGAGGATACCAACGGTGATTCCGGTTGCTGTGGGCATGCAATTCGGGCAAGCATACAGCATAGAATGAAAGAGATTGGAAATATTTTTCTTGAAATTAGCAAATTATTATCTCTGATTACTTAACAATTATTACCGGAAAATGAATCCCCCCTTCAATGGATCGTCGGGATCAAAACAGAATTCATTCTGTCCCGTAATGTAAGCCGTCCCCGTAACTTCAGGAACAATTGCATCATAATCCCCAAAGGTGGTTTTTTCCACTACCCTGACGTCCATCGTGGAACCAAGGATACTCTCAATGGTTATCTTCTCATTCAGGTTTAATTCTTTTTTTGCAAAATGCAGGGCAGCTCTTGCGCTGATTCCCGAACCGGTTGCCGAGCGGTCCACCTCGCCTTCGGCAAAAATGCACACATTGCGGCTATGGTGCCTGTAATCGTAAGGATCGCCGGTGAAGATGGTGCCATACAGGAAACTGAGATCCTCTTCAAAAGGATGGCGGATAATAAAATTTCCTGCAACCGCTTTTTTTATCCGCTTGCCGAAATCAATCAATTTATTGTAATCGGAACCATCCAGGTTCAATGCCAACGACTTCGCTTCACAAAAAGCATAAAAGGCACCACCGAAGGCAACGTCAAAAGCAACCCGTCCGATCCCAGGAATTTCTATCATTTGATCCGCCAGCAATACAAAGGAAGGAACATTCCGGAACGATGCTTTCTCTACGATTCCATTTTTCCGGTGTCCGGTTGCAGTAATTCTTCCGGACGGACCATCGATCTTCAGAACCGGATCAGTACCCTTTTTGATGATAATATCGGTATCCAATACCAACTTTGTCACGGCAATGATCCCATGTCCGCACATGGTGCTATACCCCTCGTTATGCATGAAAAATACGCCAAAATCACCATCCTCGGTAACCGGCTCGGTAATAATCGCACCATACATGTCAGCATGTCCCCTGGGTTCCAGCATGGTTCCCTTTCGGATGTAATCGAAGTGTTCACTGAAATATTTTCGTTTTTCAAGGATGGTGTTGCCCTTGATTTCCGGAACTCCGTTAACAAAGATCCTCAGGGGTTCACCTCCCGTATGCATATCGAGGGTCTTCAGTACCATCCACCCCTCGGGCGGTTTCCATTTCCAGTTTTTAAGCATTTGATCCGAATGTTTAATTTGAATGAAAATTGTATTACTATACGTCCACCTCTTTGCCAATTCCCTCTTCCCTGGCTTTCTGGAAAATATAATCAGAAACCACCAGGTCAAACAGTGCCATTCCAACGGACTTAAACAGGCAGGTTTGATCCTGATCTACCTTTACTTCCCCCAGGACCAGTTTCCCGGCAGAGATGATCTGATCTTCAGCTATCCAACGGTGGTTCAAAGGATCGATCAAATCACCCGTTTCGGTCAATGCATGATCGGTATCAACAAATAAGTATTCCAACTTCCGGAATAGTGATTCGGGAAACTCACGCATATCCGGTTTAAACGATCCGATACCAATAAACTTTTTACCCAAAATCATTTTCTCATCGTCTGGTATTACCGGGACTTTTGATGGAGTAGCGCTTATGATCAGATCGGTCTGGCTCAGCATGTCCTCAACCCGTTCTACAGGGCAAATTTCTATTCGCGGGTAATAGAACTGAAATTGTTCAAAAAATCCTTTGGTACTTTTCGGATTAATATCATAAATGAATATCTTCTGAATTTTCCGGACAGCACAGGCGAATATTGCCTGGTGAAACCCCTGGATTCCAAGACCGATAATACCTGCTGTGGTAATTCCCGGATCCGTAATATACCGGACACCCACACTCCCGACAGCTCCGGTGCGGACAGCCGTTAGTTTTGCTCCATTTAACATTGCGATGGGTTCACCCGTTTCAACATCATTCAGGACAACAATGCCATTCATTACCACTTTCTTCTTTTCCCGGTTACCCGGGAAAACCGAAAGCAGCTTCGTAGCCATGCTTTCCCGGGTAAAACAGGGCATCAACAGGAGCGTATTGCCTTGATAATCAAGGTGCACCCTTTGAGGCATGTAAAATTCCTTTTTTTCATACATGACCATCGCCTTCTCAACTGCCATAACAACTTCCTGGCAGGAGGCGGCTTTCAGGATATCATCTGCACTCAAGCATAGCATGATTTTATAGTTATAAGTTATACGTTGATACGTTATAAGTTGATACGTTGAGATTTATCAAGATTAAGATAACATGCTTCCATTTTTATATTTGTTCTTTTCCAGTTTCTTTAACCAGGTTACTACCTATCATTCTTTCCAATCAGACACCTTAATAACTCAATAACCCAATAACTCAATAACATATAATTTATCTTTCTCCCACTATTAACTTTTCCTCCTCACACCATTAACTTATAACTTTCTCTTTTTCCACTTCATCGATTGTTTTTGGAAGCGGTTTCCCCAGGCACCTGGCGCCGGTTTCTGTAATGACAAAATCCTCTTCATTCCGGCAACCGCTGAAATCTTTGTACTGCTCCACCTTTTCATAGTTTATGAACTCTTTGAATTTACCCTCCTCTTTCCATTGTCCGATCAATTCTGGGATGAAGTAGATTCCCGGTTCAATGGTCAATACAAAACCGGGTTCCAGGGGGCGTCCCAACCGCAATGATTTCAATCCGAATTGTGAACTTTTGGGTTGTCCGTCGTATCCAACATAAATCTCTCCAAGATCTTCCATATCGTGAACATCCAGTCCCATCATATGACCTGTACCACAAGGGAAGAACAGTGCATGAGCTCCCTTTTCCACGGCTTCATCAACATCACCCTTCATAAAACCCAGATCTTTCATTCCAGCGGCAATTGTGCGGCAAGCCAAAAGATGAACATCTTTAAAGTTCACCCCTGGCTTCAACATGTTTACGGCAGCCAGGTGGGCATCCAGTGTAATCTGATAGATCTCTTTTTGTCTCCCGGTAAAGGTTTTATCAACGGGAAAGGTGCTTGACATATCCCCGGCATAATGCATGGCTGTTTCGGCTCCCGCATCAAGAAGGAATAGTTGTCCGCTCTCCAACCGGTTTCCATGATAATGATTGTGTAATGTTTCTCCATGTATTGTAGCGATGACCGCAAAGGAGATATCTCCTCCGCCAGCCAGTGCGATTTCGTGCACCCTGGCGGCGATCTGGGCTTCGGTCATTCCGGGCTGAGCCATTTTCATGGCTGCAAGGTGCATATCCACGGTAATGTTAACCGCTTTTTCAATCTCATCGATCTCTTCCGGAGTCTTATAATTGCGCTGGTTTACAACAGCTTTTATCAGATCCACAGATGCCGCTTCATTGATCTTACCGGGTGGTGTCCCGGTAAGATTCCAGAGCGTGATCTTATTCTCCGCTCTATAGGGTGGCAAAAAATGAATTTTACGATCTTTTTTAATGGCTTCATCTACATAATCCCGAAGACAGCAGGAGGGCAACACCGTATTAATCCCAATCGATTTGCTTCTTTCCAGCAGCGAGGGTTTCGTTCCCATCCAGATAACGTCATCGATGGTCAGGTCATCTCCAAAAATGATCTCTTTCCCGCTGTCAACATCTATATAACCGACCAGTCCGGGATAATCGAGGCCAAAAAAATAGAGGAATGAACTATCCTGTCTGAAACGGTAAGGATTATCCAGGTAGTTCATCGGACTTTCTTCATTTCCGGGCAGCAGAATAATTCCATCCTGGATATCCTGCTTCAGTCGTGCTCTTCTGTTTTTGTAGGTTTCAGTTTTAAACATAAAATCTTCGGTTTTGATGATCAATCTCAAATCAGGTTATTGCCTTGCACTTGCTATATTTGAATGATTTGCTGCGTATTATATCTTTGGTTCCCAACCCGGTTCATAGGTCCTTCCCCACAACTTCATCGCATCTTCATCCAGTATATGTCCATTTTCCGGATTGCACATAAGCTCTTTGCCTGTTCGGTAGGCAATATTAGCCAGGTGGCACATGTGGGTACTTATGGCTCCTTCCTCAACCGGTGATTTTTGTTTGGCTTTCCCCCGTATTGCATCAAAGAAGTTTTCCACATGCAGGGTAGTCATATCGCCGCCACCACCGAGAGCAGTGCCTGCTTCAGCCAGTTCTGACTGGCTGTCTTTCACCAGTTTGCCTGAAAGGTCATACAATTTAAAGACACCCCGGTCGACATATACTGATCCTTCCGATCCGTAAATAATGGTTCCACGGTCTGCTCCATAGGTTTTATAGTTATTCCGGCTTTTCCCATCCCACCGGATGGTTTTTCCACCGGGAAAAACGAAACTTGCGTCCATTGTATCATACATGGTCCACCCATCGTCTGCAAAATGGTATTTACCTGCATTCACGATGACCTTTTCCGGAAAATCAACCTGTAGTGCCCATCGGCCGACATCCACTTCATGGGTTGCATTGTTCCCTGTTTCACCAGTTCCCCAATTCCAGAACCAGTGCCAGTCGTAGTCAAAGTAGTTATCATGGTAGGGGACTCTGGGGGCCGGACCCTGGAAGAGGTCCCAGTCCAAACCTTCCGGCACGGTAGCGGGTGTTGGATTTTTAACCCGTCCTCTCTGGTTTGTATAAAAAGCCACGGCAAGATAGGGATCACCGATCACCCCGTTATGGATCTCCTCGATGATCTGTATGGAGTCCGGAGCCGACCGCTGCTGGGTTCCCATTTGAATAATGCCGCCGAATTTCTTCTGATAGCGAATAAGCAATTCAGCTTCTTCGGGATTATGGGTCAGCGGTTTTTCCAGGTAAACGTGTTTCCCGGCTTCAAGGGCCATCCAGGTTCCCGGTGCATGCCAGTGATCGGGTGTGGCATTGAATATAACATCCACCCGTTTATCTGCGAGGGCTCTGCGAAAATCATTTTCACTGACAGGTAAATACCCCAGTTTTTCAGAAATCTCTTCGGTAACGGTATCCCGCCGATCTTTCATCACATCGCATACATAAGCAACTGTTATGTTCTCCTTATTTTTCACAAGCGGGTCAAAGTAAGCACGAACCCTTCTTCCGCATCCCACCAGTGCAACGGTCAGCCGGTCGTTGGATCCGATGATCCGCTTGTAGCTCTGTGCAGAAAAACCGACTCCACCAACGGTTAGTGCCGCTGCTCCGAGCGCACTTTTCTTAACAAAATCTCTTCTGCTTGTTTTATCCATTTTTACAGGGTGTTAGTTTATTAATCAAGTTCAAGGATTTTTATGTTTCTGAATGATACGGTGCTTTCGTGTTCCTGAAGCAGTATCCTGCCTTCCTTAACCTCTCCGAATCCCTGCCAGGGTTTAAATTTACTTTTTGCCACGAGTGCCCGCCATTCATCCGTACAGCGGTCATACTCAACCACTTTTTCGTTATTCAGCCAGTGTTCAACATGACACTCTTTTACTACAATCCTTGCCCTGTTCCAACTGCCAATTCCATTAAACCGTTTAGTATTGGCTATTCGTTTTTCGGTTACAGCCGGGATCAGATCATAGAGGGCACCAAGTGTACGGTTTCCCCCTATTCCCTGAGAGGCATCAGGGTGGTTTTTGTCATCCAGTATTTGAAATTCACACCCGATGGTGTGTCCATTACCACCATAAAAACCAGGATTGATGAAATACTTGATACCGCTGTTTGCGCCCCGGGTAATGCTGAAATCAAGCTCAAGGACAAAATTACGGAATGAATTTTCGGTCACGATATCTGCCTCCCCAGCGGGATGTACCGTTAATATGCCATTGCTGATTGTCCAGCCCTCATCCGGTGGCTGATCCGACAGTGCATTTTTCCATCCGTTCATGGTTTTCCCATCCCATAGAAGTTTCCAGCCCTCCTCAACCTCCCGTTCAGTCAAACGGTTATTCAGGTAACTGATCTCCGGCACCTCCGGGTTGGTTTCTGAACGGTGTAACTCAAGATCTTCAGTCATGATCCGAATATTTCGCCACCGTATTTTCATCCCCTCTTCCTCTTTTTTGCCGATACTGTGGACCTGCAGTCCGATCAAACCGGAGGGGGTCATGTCATCGACCAGGTCAGCACACTGTGCTCCATTCACCCAGGTTCGTATGGAATTTCCGATGGCTTCCACGCGGAAGTGGTTCCACTCTCCCATCTTAAAAGCTTCCCGTCCCTCTGGATTCCTCTCCAGATTATAGAGCCATCCCCTGCGTGATTCATCATAGATACCTCCCGACCATGCTCTCTCTAAAGGATCAATTTCGACCTGGTATCCATGCACTTTGCCACCGAAATTCATGAAATCAGAACTGGCGTTACTGCGGATCTGCACACCGGAATTAATCGGGGCTTCCAGTTTCACCTCGAATTCCAGAATAAAATCTCCATAATGATCCATGGTACACAAAAAACTGTTCGGAGACCCGAGAACGGTTTCACCGACAAGGTCCCCGTTCTCAACAAAATACCTGGCTGTACCATTCAGCTGTTCCCATCCCTGAAGGTCTTTTCCATTAAACAGGTCCCTCCATCCATTCTGCCCATGAAGCAGGATTGGCATGGCAAAAAAGATAAAAAGAATAGCAATCGTTGATCTTTTCATATGATGTTGGATTATTACCTCTATTTTACAATTTGTCCTTAAATATAAAGATTTATCAACTGTTCGTACAACTCTTGCTTACCGCTGATTTGTTTGGGTTCTCCGGTCTCCAGGGCGTGTTTTCTCAGTTCTTCCAGTGAAAGATCTCCATTCTCAAAAGCAGCTCCCGTTCCCGAATCGAAGGAAGCATACCTTTTTTTCCTCCACTCTTTATACGGGGAATCCTGAAGCATTGTATCGGCTATAAGCAGTGATCTGGCAAAAACATCCATGGCAGAAATGTGGGCAATAAACAGGTCTTCCAGGTCGGTTGAATTCCGTCGTGTTTTGGCATCGAAATTTATTCCACCGGAAGAGAACCCTCCGTATTCGAGAATAACCAGCATCGCTTCAACGATTTCATACAGGTTCAAAGGAAACTGATCGGTATCCCAACCATTCTGGTAATCACCCCGGTTTGCATCGATACTTCCGAGCAATCCGGCATCTGCTGCCATCCGGAGGTCATGTTGAAAGGTATGGCCTGCAAGCGTAGCATGGTTCACCTCAATATTCAGCTTAAAATCCTTATCCAGCCCGAAATATCTCAGAAATCCGATGACCGTTTCTGCATCGTAATCGTACTGGTGTTTTGTCGGTTCCATCGGTTTGGGTTCAATCAGGAAGGTTCCTTTAAATCCCTGCATCCGTGCATAATCCCTTGCCATATGCAGGAACATTGCCAGGTGTTCCTTTTCCCGTTTGGTATTGGTATTCAGCAATGACATATACCCTTCTCGGCCTCCCCAGAAGACATAGTTTTCTCCCCCCAGTGCAATGGTTGCATCCAGGGCATTCTTCACCTGTGTTCCTGCCCAGGCAACAACGTTAAAATCGGGATTGGTGGAAGCCCCGTTCATGTATCTCGGATGAGAAAAAACATTAGCTGTTCCCCACAAGAGCTTCACACCGGAAGCATCCTGTTTCTCTTTTGCATAAGCCACCATTTTTTCAAGTCTCTTTTCTGACTCCTGGATGGAATCTCCCTCCTCCACCAGGTCAAAATCGTGGAAACAATAGTAGGGAACACCAAGTTTCGTTATCAATTCAAAAGCGGCATCCATCTTCTGTTCTCCTTTTACCAATGGATCGTTTCCTTCATCCCATGGATAATTCTTTGTTCCCGGTCCGAAGGGATCATTGCCTGTTCCACAGAACGAATGCCAGTAAGCAACGGCAAATCGCAGATGGTCCTTCATCGATTTTCCATTCACTACCTGGCTCTCATTGTACCATTTGAAGGCAAGGGGATTTTTCGAATCCTTTCCTTCAAATTCAATCTTTCCTATTTCCGGGAAAAATTCCCGGTTTCCAATTAGGTATTTCTTCATGATTATTTATTTTAAATGTATGAGCAGATCGTTTTTCCAGCAATGATAAGCCTCTTCATATTGCTGTTTTTTCGTTTTATCAACAGACACCTCACGGATTTTCTCCAGACCGGCAAACGCCTCATCCAGTGTTGCCAAACCGGATCCCACAGCGGCTCCTCTGGCAGCTCCGGCAGATCCATCCGTATTGAACAGTTCAATTTTTGAATCGATTGTAGCTGCCAGTGCTTCCTGGAAAACCGGACTCAGGAACATGTTTGCCATTCCGGCACGGATCACGTTCACCCGAATACCCATGCGTTCCATTATTTCCATTCCATAGCGGAAAGAAAAGACAACTCCTTCCTGGACCGCTCGCAGAAGGTGCCTTCGATCGTGGATGTTGAAATTCAGGTGACTGATGATGCTTCCTGGTTCCCGGTTACCAAGCATGCGTTCGGCACCGTTTCCAAATGGCAGGATGGTAACTCCTCCTGAGCCAATCGGGATTTCTGCTGCCAGTTGATTCATTCTATCATACGAAAATTCTCCCGGTCCAATCAGCCGTTTCATCCAGGAATTGAGAATGCCAGCCCCATTGATACAAAGCAGCACGCCAATGCGACGGTTCTCCTCAGAATGGTTGACATGGGCAAAACTGTTTACTCTTGATTGTTCATCATACTTCAACGCATCACTTATACCATATACAACACCCGAAGTTCCGGCTGTCGCAGCAACTTCTCCCGGGTTGAGTACATGCAGGGAAAATGCATTATTTGGCTGATCTCCTGCCCTGTAAGTAACCGGAATTCCCGGCGGCAAACCCAATTCACGGGCAACAGACTGCAGCAATGCACCCTGAGATGAAAAGGTGGGTACAATTTCCGGGATCATTTCACCGTCAAACCCAAAATGGTCCATTACCAATCCGGCAAGCCTGTTCCGGTGAAAATCCCAGAATATCCCCTCTGATAAACCGGAAACGGTACTCTTTACCTCTCCGGTGAGACGCATGGCAATATAGTCCCCCGGGAGCATGATTTTGTGTATTCTTTTGTAATGATCGGGCTCATTCATCTGAACCCATTTGAGTTTCGATGCGGTAAAATTACCGGGAGAATTCAATAACGTTGAGAGGCAATTCTCAGCACCAATCTCCTGAAAAGCACGGTCTCCTATACCTACCGAACGACTGTCACACCAAATAATAGAGGGCCGGATCAGGTTGAGATCCCGGTCAACTACAACAAGACCATGCATCTGATAGGAGATCCCTATTGCCTTGATCTGATCTGTGTTTACATTGTCGTTGGATGTCAGTTTCCGGGTTGCTTCAACCAGATAATTCCACCAGAGGTCGGGATCCTGTTCTGCCCATCCGGGCTTTACTGCCATAATCTCCATTTCGGTTTCAGGAGCATAAACAGTTGAAGAGATGGTGCCTGATTCCAGATCAAACAGGGAGGCTTTTATCGATGAACTGCCAATATCATAACCAAGAAACTGCATATAACCGGAACTTACTATCAATGTTTCCTATTCAGTAAAAATAGGATGAAATGAATAAACCACCAATAAAAACCCGACTATTCTCACTATCACTCTGATGGTGAAAAAAATTGACAAATTGCTATCTTTTTTATAACTTCCTCGGACAGAAGGATTGAATGAGCACCAACGTTTCATTAAAACCTTTACCCATGCTGAAGATACTGTTTATGCTCTCTTTGTTGATAACGTGTGCATGCCATAGTTCCAGGGAAAAAGCCTCCCTGAAAGAGAGAACATTCGTCACAGATTCCCTTGCCGACACCCTGAAATGGAACCGGCCTAGATTTTCTGAGCGAAAAGCGGAGCGGGAAAAAATGGTTGTCCGGGACATCCAACATTCTTATTATAATCCGGTAAAGGATGTTCGTGTCCTGGAGGCGATGAAAGCTGTTCCAAGACACCGGTTTGTTCCGCGGGAATATCAATCCAGTGCTTATGGGAATTATCCCCTTTCCATTGGTATGGGGCAAACGATCTCACAACCCATTATTGTTGCTCACATGACAGAGTTGCTTGAAATCGAAGCGGGTGATAAGATCCTGGAAATTGGCACCGGAAGCGGATATCAGGCAGCTGTCCTGTCAGAGCTAACCCCGTATGTGTTTAGTATCGAGATCATTGAAAAGTTGGGCGAACAAGCGATTGAACGATTTGAAGAGCTTGGATATCACACCATCAGGGTAAAGATCGGTGATGGTTACGAGGGGTGGGAAGAGTATGCTCCGTTCGATGGGATCATTGTAACCTGTGCACCGGAAGAAATACCTCCCCCGCTGATCAGGCAGTTAAAACCCGGGGGCAAAATTGTTATCCCACTTGGTGCAGAAGACCGGGTTCAGAACCTGATCGTGGTGACAAAAGATGAAAATGGAAATCTGAAAAAGCAGTCCCAGTACCCTGTCCGGTTCGTTCCAATGACAGGAAAAGCAAAAAAGGATAAAAAATGAACCGATTCTACGGCTGTTTTTAACTGGTATAACACACTTACTAAATGCAACATACATTATCTGACTTCTCCCGCCGGCTCCTGATCACCGGGATCTTCGCCCTCTTTATGGGATTCCTGGAAGCAACCGTAGTGGTATACCTCCGTGAATTGTACTATCCCGATGGTTTTGAGTTCCCCCTCCAAACCTTTGATGTAAAGCTACTTGTCATTGAGCTGGTGAGGGAATTCTCAACACTGGTCATGCTGGTAACTGTCGGACTGCTTGCCGGAAGAACTCCCCTGCAGAAATTCGGATTTTTCCTTTACCTTTTTGGGGTATGGGATATATTTTATTATGTCGGACTAAAGCTCTTCCTGAATTGGCCGGCATCCCTGTTTACCTGGGATCTCCTGTTTCTCATTCCAGTAACCTGGGTCGGACCGGTTCTTGCCCCGCTCATCTGTTCCCTGACCATGATCTGTTTTGCCCTCGTAACCAGTTATCCCTCAGGAAAAATTGCTTCTCTAAAGCTTAAAATGGGAGAATGGATCTTTCTTCTTTCGGGAGCTTTTATCATTTTCCTTTCATTCATCAGGGATTACAGCCTTATACTGATTCGGGGAGATTTCCTTTCGGATATACTCCATTTAGTTGAAAATCCGGAATTCCAGCGGGTCATCACCACATACGTTCCTGCCCGTTTTGCATGGGGTATGTTTATTATTGGCGAAATACTGATTCTACTCTGTATCGGATCAATTATCTACAGGAAACAGAGGATGAACCCGGATTATTCATAAATAAAGCGGGTTAAACCTGAATTACTCCAGCTCCATTGAATAACAGCTTTTCTTTTTAAACGATTATTTGTTCATCTTTTCGTACGCCTCACGGGTCATGATTTTCAGGGGCCTTGCTCCTGCTGCTTCAAGCGATTGATTTAACATCATTAACTCGTCCTCTGAGATCTCTTTCAGTTTTCCCTGGAACTTCAGCAGTTCATCCGTGAGATCATCCAATCCGGTAACCTGGGATAAGGTGGGTCTTCCCATATAGGAGTTGACATCGGAGTAGATCTCAACTAACTTCTCCCGCAATCTCTTTTCCCCGGTAAAGGATTCCCCTGATGAAGAGACATAGAGAGAGTCCCGCATTGCACCCAATGTTTCGTTGAACCGTTTTATTTGGGATACCAGCACGGTATCTTTCAATTCTCCTGAAATAGCCTTTCCATCATCAACCAGCTTTTTAATTCGTTTATCAAGAAAGTCAAGATCAATCAGCAGGTCGTACGCTTTATTTGCTGTTTGCCGTTGTAAATTCCTGTCTTCTGGCGAATGAGGTGATTGAGGATCATCCAGGATTGTAAAGGTACCTGTTACACGAGTACCGTCCTTAACAATCGCGATTGTATAATCACCTGCCGGTAAGGCAGGTCCCTGCATGGCTCCGAAGGATCTGAATGACCTGCTTCTCATTTCTCCGATAGGAGGTGCTTTTTTTCTGATGCTCAGCGGAACCCGGTTAATTCCTCTTCGCTTACCGGCTACCAGTGTGTTTATCAGTTCTCCCTGGTCATCATATACTTCAAGATGCATGTCACCAAAGATATGCCGTTTTTTCATGTAATAGGAAATGATACCGGATTGTCCGGGATTCTGTCCCACAAATTCATCACTCCCACCATATTCCTGCTGATAACCAAAATTTCGAACCGTGAAAGGTCTGGACGGCAGGAATACGATATCCTGATCCACCATCTCATGTTTCAGGTTTCTCAGGGGGGTGATATCGTCAATGATGATAATACCCCTTCCATGTGATGCGAGTATCAGATCATGGTCCCTGGGGTGTAAATACATATCCCGGACTGCCACATCCGGCATATTCCCGGTAAATTTCGACCATGCTTTACCCTGGTCAATAGAGATAAAAAGTCCCGTTTCCGTACCCAGGAAAAGAAGTTCCGTATTCACCGGGTCTGACATTATTACATGACAATACCCGGTAATATTCTCATCTACAAGTGATTTCCATGATTTACCCATATCCCGGGTCATAAAAACGTATGGTTTCATATCGCCATTCCGGTGACCGTCAAATGTTGCATAAGCGGTATTCTTATCAAACGGGTCTGCATAAACGTATGAGCACCATGTACTGGACGGCAGTCCGGGTAATTTGGAAACCACATTTTTCCATTTCTTTCCACCATCCGTGGTAACCTGGATGTTTCCATCATCAGTACCAACCCAGATGATTTTTGGATCGACCGGGGATTCATGAATGGTTATGATGGTACAATGATTCTCTGCACCTGTATTATCAATGGTTACACCACCGGATTCCTTTTGCTTCTGTTTTTCCGGATCGTCTGTCGTCAGATCCGGAGAAATTCTTTCCCAGGTATCACCCCTGTCTTTAGATCTGAAAAGATATTGAGATCCAACATACATGGTTTTCCCATCTTTACTGAAGCTTACCGGAGTATTCCAGTTAAACCTCAGATCTTCGGTATTTTCATCTTTTTCAGGTTTGATGTTTTTCGTTTCACGTGTATTAAGGTAGAGGCGTTGTATATTCCCTCCCTGGGATTGAGAGTATACTATATTCTCATCCATTCTATCCGGGAAGACATAAAATCCATCTCCTCCTCCCACGTTATCCCAGTCCCCGTTCTTTATACCGCCCGGACCTGCAGAAGGGCCCATCCAGCTTCCATTATCCTGCAGACCACCGTATACAGTATACGGGATTTTCATATCGGCACTGACATGGTAAAATTGAGATACTGGAAGGTTTCTCATGATCCTCCAGGTTCCCCCCAGGTCATGAGAAACATACACTCCGCCATCCGTTCCGAGGTAAATAAAATTGGTATCCCGTTTACTAATCCAGATCGCATGAACATCGGAATGGAATCCACCTGACCGTTCGAAATTCTTTCCACCATCAGTGGTAATGTTCAGATTAAGGCCAGGTTTAAAAAGTTTATTCGGATTATTTGGATCTGCCAGTATAAGATTAAAATAAAAGGGTCTTTCACCAATTGTTGAAGCGGTTGTCATCCTTTCCCAGGTTTCTCCTTTATCATTTGTACGGTACAATCCTGTTGAATCACATTCAATCACTGCATAAACAACATTCGGATCAGCAGGTGAAACGTCAACAGAGATCCTTCCCAGGGTATCAGCCGGCAGGTCATTTGTAAGCTTCTCCCATGATTTCCCGCCATCCGCAGTTTTGTACAATCCACTTCCCGGGCCACCTGAACGGAAGGTAAACGGTTGCCTCCTGAAATCCCACATGGCTGCATACAAAATATCCGGATTTTCGGGATCCATTGAGATATCCGAGCACCCTGTATTTTCATCAACGTACAATATTTTTTCCCAGGTTTCTCCACCGTTGGTGGTTTTATATACACCTCTCTCCTCGTTTTCATTCCACAGATGTCCGAGAGCGGCAACATATACAGTGTCCGGATTCTGCGGGTGAATTTCAATTCTCCCGATCCGCTCGGTATTTTCCAGGCCCATCTTACTCCAGGATTCCCCGCCATCGGTTGTTTTATAGATCCCATCGCCAACAGAAATGGAATTCCGGGTCCATGGCTCTCCTGTACCTGCCCAGACTATGTCGGGATGATGCTGATCAATTGCGATGGCTCCGATACACTGATTGTAATCATCAAATACCGGTTTAAAGGTCACACCTGCATTCGTGCTCTTCCATATGCCACCACCGGCTGTTCCAACATAAACAAGGCGGTAGTCATCAAACAGGGCATCGAGTGAGGTAATTCTACCGCTCATTCGTGCCGGGCCAATGTGCCTGGCTTCGATTGCCCCAAAAGTATAGCTGTCAATAGTTACACCCTCCTGTCCTTTCAGTGGGTGTACGAACAAAAAAACAACCGGTACGAGGAGAACTCCTGACCGGCTGAGGAAATGAATAATTCTTTTCATGGGTAAGTGTGTATGGTTGGATTTGCAATTGGAACCGAAAGATAGCTTATTTTTCCGGTCTTTTAAACAATGCATCATCGATGGGTTTGTTGAATTCGACCTTCTCAATGACCTGCGTTCCACCCATACCTCTGCCACCTCTGCCCTGGCCACCACTTCCGGAAGATATTGTCTCCGAATTAAAAGCCACTGCTACACCCTCAACCATCTGATAATTACTGAATACTGTGGTGGATTCAAATTCATTGCCCTGGAAAACCCGTACTGAAGTCTGTTTAAGGAGGACATAGCTCTCGCAATCAAGATAGGCATAGGTCACCACATCATCCTCCCTGGTAACCTTTAGTTTAAATACATCGGTACCTTCAAATTTTTCCTTGCCTTCCAATTCGATCTTGAAATTTTTCTCCTTCCACTGGTACAGGGTCCCACCCAACTGTGTTGCCTGGCTCATTTGTTCCAGCTGTCTGCCTTCAAGCTCCATGATACTGCCATCGCGGGGACTCCTCATCCAACCCGTTTTACCGTCGTATGCCCTGACCATTTTATTCCCCATAAAATCGGACTCATACCGGGATTTTTCACCTTTGATGTAAATGGTGAACGGGCTGTCATTCTCCCCTCTCTGGCTTTTACCGGTTATGATGATGGTCTTGGCACCGGCAAGCTTGGCAAATCCCATTATTTCTGCATGACTTTTCAGGATCTTCTCAAGACTCTGAGCAAATCCGTTTCCTGCTGCAATAAATGCAATAAGCAGGATAATTGTGCTGATTCTTTTCATGATTGTTTAGTTTTAACGGATTAGTATTGATATTGTTAATAGTTTTCGGTTAACATTGTGTAAAAGTGACGAGTAACGCGTGACGCGTGACAAGAATGTTAATAGATGTTTTTATTATGAATATTTGTGGTTCAACAATTTGGTTTCAGTTTTTAGTTCTTGTTTTTTCGGACTGGTGACAGCTTTCATCTCTCCGTCTCTCAGTCGCTTCGTCGCTCTATCTCACCTCTCATCGTCTCAAAGTCTCACTTTTACAAAGTCAACTCACTACTCATTTCTCACAACTCAAAACTCACCTCTCATTTCTCATCTCTTGTCCGCTGCAGTCTTGACGTAGGCGGAACTCGTCACTCGTCACTCGTCACCCGTCACTTTATTCATACCTCAATGCATCCATCGGGATCAGGATTGCTGCTTTTCGTGCAGGGTACCACCCAAAGAATACACCGATAACGAAAGCAAATGCAAAGGCAAGAATAATGGAATAGGATGTTACAGAAACTGGCCAGTTCATGACAGAGACGAACAGTTTGGATGCGCCCATTCCTCCTCCCACACCAATCAATCCTCCAATAAGGCTAAGTAGTATTGCTTCCAGGAGAAACTGGCGCAGGATGTCTCTTCCCCTTGCCCCGACGGCCATTCTCAAACCAATCTCCCTGGTTCTTTCCGTAACCGAAACCAGCATGATATTCATGATACCGATCCCTCCGACGATCAACGAAATGCTTGCAATGCTTGCCAGCAGGATGATCATGGTCTCGGAGGTAGATGTAAACATTTCGGTAATTTCACTTTGAGTCCGGAGCATATAGGGCGGATCTTCATACAGACTCAGTTTCTTTCGTTCCCGTAACAGCTGGTCAATTTCCTCACTTGCTTTTTCAATATGCTTTTCCGATATTGAGGAAAGGTAAACTTGCTGTACATTGGTTGAGGTTCCTCCCCTCATCCGTTTCTGGACGGTTGAATAGGGAGCATAAATTACGTCATCCTGGTCTCCACCCATACCGCTTCCACCCTTCTCCTTCTGCACACCAATGATTGTAAAAGGAATGTTCCGGATCCTGATCTTTTGTCCGACAGGGTCTGTATACTCGTCAAAGAGATTTTCAACTACTGTAGTACCTACGATACAAACTTTAGCTGACCGTCGTTCATCAACTTCGGAAAACATCTCTCCGGACGAAAGGGTAATATTGCGAATATCCATATATTCCGGATATACCCCGTACACCTGGGTATTCCAGTTGTTATTAGAGGCAATGACCTGCCCGCTTGACCTGGCAACCGGGCTGATGTATTTAATCGATGGACAATTATCCCTGATGGCATTAACATCATCCATATTAATACTTTGCGCTTCTCCGGCTGCAGTTGCAACACCTCCCCGGAACGAGGCCCCCGGGAAAAGCATGATTACATTCGTTCCCATGCTGGAGATCTGTTCTTCAATACTATCTCTTGAACCCTGTCCGATTGCCAGCATCGCGATCACCGATGCCACCCCAATAATTATCCCAAGCATGGTTAGTAATGACCGAACTTTGTTCTTGTTCAACGACCGGTATGCAACAACAAATAAGTTGAGTATTTTCATTCTTTCATGATTTTACTATTAATATTCACCTTCTACAGGAAGTTTTGCCAGCTCATCGCGCGCATTCTTTATTTTCTCAACAACCATCTCCTTACTAACCCTCCCGTCACGGAAACTCACAACTCTTCCGGCCAGCTGGGAAATATCATATTCGTGGGTAACCAGGGTAATGGTCATTCCCTTGCTATTCAGATCCTGGAAAATCTCCATTACTTCATAACTGGTACGAGTATCGAGGTTACCGGTTGGTTCATCGGCAAGAATTATTACCGGGTTGTTAACCAAAGCCCTTGCTATAGCCACCCGCTGCTGTTGTCCACCAGATAACTGGTTTGGATAATGGTGGTGCCAATCGGCCAGTCCCACCATTTCAAGGGATTGCAAGGCCCTCTCCTTACGCTCTTTTGCTCGAATTGAAGGATTATATAATAAAGGTAACTCGACATTCTCCAGTGCTGAAGTCCTGGGTAACAGGTTATATGTTTGAAAAACAAATCCGATTTTTTGATTCCTGGTCCGGGCCAGCTGGTCTTTGTTCAACTTACTCACGTCTTTCCCATCCAGGAAATATTCACCTTCGGTTGGAAGATCAAGGCAACCAACAATATTCATAAAGGTTGACTTCCCGGATCCGCTGGAACCCATAATGGCGGTGAATTCTCCCGAATAAATATCCAGATCTATACCACGTAAAGCATGCACCTTCACCAACCCCATATCGTATACCTTGGTCAGGTTCCGTACTGATATAATTTTATCCATAGTTTGCTTTATCTTCATTGAATATTTGCTAGTCCTTTGTTAGCGAGGACTTTTTATATAAAAAAGTTATTAGGTTAATAGTTATTAAGTTATTGAATACATTGATGTTATCCATTCACTTTACCGTTTTTATCTAAAACCGAGCTATCTACTCTCAAACTTTCCAGTCAGACACCTAAATAACTCAATAACCCAATAAACCACTAACATTATGCTTATATCTCACTCACTATTAACCATTAACTTATAACTTTTAACTTATAACTCAAACCTACCTCATCCCTCTTCCTCTACCCGGACCGGCAGGTGCAAACGGGTTGTTTGTCTGGGTTACCTGTTCTTCCTGCTCTTCGTCATACAATGCCGATATCACAACCAATGTACCTTCTTCCACTTCTTCACTAATGATTTCCACATTACTTCCGTCGGTGATCCCTGTTCGCACCCGCACAGGCCGCACTACTTCACCCTCCTTTATCCACACCTGTCCGAAATTGCCAAAGCGTTGCGATCTATTGCCCGTTTGAGGCATCTGTCCCGAAGGTCTCTGACCTCCAGTTATACCGCCACCTAAACCCCTGGCCATTCCTTCAGGGCGTTGTTGCTGTCCTCCGCCAAATATTCCCATCAATCTCACCCGCTCGACCATCTGGTCGATTTGCTGCTGTGACAATCCCATAGACTCCATCCGTTCTGTCATTTCTGCGATTCTCTCTTCCTGCTGCTGTTTGACTGAATCCGGCAGTTCTGCATATAGAAGCGCAAGGTATACTGTAGGAGGAGTAAAGCTCAGTGCTCGGGAGGGAACCTTCAATACATCTTCCCGCTTATCAATATTCACGGTTATATTGGCTGTCATTCCGGGAAGTAGCTTCATATCCGGGTTGGCTACATCTACAATGACCGTATAGTTTACCACATTGGAAACGATGACCGGCTGATACCGCACCTGACGGACCACACCTGTAAACTGATCATCCGGGTAGGCATCCACCGTAAACGTAACATCCTGTCCTTCTTTAATCTGACCGATATCTGCCTCATCCACACTGGCTTCGACCTGCATCTTTGTCAGATCATTTACGATATTGAACAGGGTGGGTGAGTTGAAACTTGCAGCGACTGTCTGTCCCATTTCGACGCTTTTTGAAATCACAATTCCATCGATGGGAGCTGTGATGGTTGCGTAATTCAGGTTAATAATATTTCTGTTTAGCTGTGCCTCAGCCGATAGTACATTTGATTTGGCGGTTTCATAGTCATCGAGTGCCTGGTCATACTCCACCTGGGCTACCACTTTCTCTTCGAAAAGCTGCTGCGTCCTTTTCCAATCCCGCTCAGCCTGGTTCAAACGGATCATTACCCGTTCAAGGTTTGCTCTGGAATCGAATACCTGCGCTGCAAGGGTTGTGGTATCCAGTCTTGCGATCACCTGTCCTTTCCTGACTTTTGAATTAAAATCCACATATAATTCGGAGAGGATACCGGAGACCTGTGTACCAACTTCAACTTCGGTCACCGCTTCCAGTGTTCCTGTTGCCGTAACCTCAATGTTTATGTCTCCTTTCTCAACCTCCTTGGTTTCCCATTCAATATCAAATGTTTTATCCTTTCTGAGAATAAAATATCCTGCAAGAACTACCGGGATCAGGACAACAACTGTAATTATAAGTTTCTTTTTCATTGTTTTCTAAATTAACATTATTTCCACATCAAAAGGTAATCGGATTCCCCTGGTAAAAATCAAGGATCTTAAAGGTAAAAATGTATTCATATTTTGCCCTCGTAAGGCTATACTTTGAATTCTCAAAGTTATTTTTCTCAATCAGGTAATCGGTCGCATTGATCATACCCAGTTCAAATTTTCGCTCCGTGTCATTATAGGAACGCTCCAGGGATTTCAGTTGTTCCACTGCAGCATCATAATTTTTAGCAGAAGAGACAAGATCGTTATACGCCTGTTCGATTGTTTTTCTCAACTGGTTTTCTGTATTCTGTTTGTTCAGTTCAGCCGTTTCGACATTGATTTTTGAACGGCTGATGTTGTTTCTCACCTGGAACCGGTTAAAGATGGGAATGCTAAGGCTCAGTCTCACCGATTCGTTCAAATTATCCCTGATCTGATTACCAAAATTATAGTCAGCGATTGAAGATGGAGTAAACTCCCGTTCAGCCAGAACAATTTCTGAAGGGTCACTTTGCAAATATCCAACCTCCTGAATCACTGTAGTTGGCTCTCCATATTGCCTCAGGGTTCGTGCATTGGAATATCCAGAACCCAGGCTTCCGGAAAGTGAAAGTCGCGGATAGAGGGCACCCCTGGCAATTTTCAGGCTCTGCTCGGCACTGGCAACCTTAAGTTGCGAGCTTTCTATTTCCGGTTGAACCCCCAGTGCTTTTGCATAGATTTCATCAGACGCTCCGGTATAGGCAACTCCGATTGTTGTAACATCAAATTCTGGGATAACAACATCAAATTCATCTTCGACCGGCAATTCCATGATCTGCATCAGGTTCACTTTGGACATGGATAATTGGTTTTCTGCATTTACAAGGCTGTACTGATCGGACGCAAGCTGCGAATTGATCTTGAAAAGATCCCCTTCAGGAGAGCTTCCTGCATTCACCAGTTTTTGCGTTCTCTCCACCTGGGCAGCGGTAGATTCCAGGCTGATGGAGGCATTTTCGACCTGTTCATAGGCAAAAAGTACCTGCAGGTAAGCCTGTGTGACACTGAGAATGATATCGTTCTTTGTTTGCTCAAGATCCAGTGTCCCCGATTCCACATCAATCTGGTTCTTTTTAATGGTATTGATGCTCTGCAATCCGTCAAACAGGGTTACGCTGGTGCTTAATCCAAAATTATTGCTCCCTACATTTGTACTAACATAATCATTGGTATAGGGATCAACGGACCGTCCGAAGTTCCAGCTCTGACTTCCTGAAGCCGTAAGGTTAGGCAGCAAATCGGCTCTGGATTGTTCCAGGGTTATTTCAGATAATTCATTGTTTAGCTTCCTCTGGTTTATCGTAATATTCCGCTCCAGGGCATGCTGAATGCATTCCGTCAGGGTCCATTTGTTTTCCTGAGTGAAAGACCAGCCGATGTTACAGATGGCCAATATGCCGATCATTAATTTTTTCATAACAAAAAGGTTATTCTGAAATTACAAGTTTTATTTGTTTTATCCACAACCGGGTTGCCTGAGTCATGTTTGCCATATTCCCTTGCTGGGGTGTCATTCCTCCAGGCTGACCGCCACCAGTTGGTCTCCCTCCACCTCCGGAGGGCCTCCCCCCTCCTCCACCTCCCATTCGCCCACCGGTCTGACCACCTCCGGTATTGCTATCCATTTTAATATACCCTGTTTCAAAACCAATGCTGATCAACTTCTCAGCAGCCGATAAAAATTCGTCCGGGTCTTTCAAAATAACCTGCAAAGGTATCTTTACTTCATATTGCATGCCACCATACGGATCTTCCTTTACGGCTACTTCAATACCTGTTGTATCTCCAACAGAAACCACCTCCGATTTCCCCCTTTCTTTGAATCCGATCAATTCCATCCGGTTTTGAATTTGAGGTCTGACAGGCCGTTCTCTCTGCTGCTCCGGCATCGGCTGACGAGGTGTCCTCTGGTCCGCAGGTCTCATACTTCCACTTCGACCCATCGGATATTTAATGCCCAGATTTTTTTTCTGTTTCCCCGTTGTATCTACCCATACCGTAAGGCCTCTCATCATGATCTTGTTTGTTACAGACGGCTCTGTAACCTTTAAGCATAGCAAAAGATTGGAGTGATCATTGGCTACATTATACAACAGTTTGGATTTTTTATCGTATGTCAGGTCTTTTTTCCAATCTAAAAAAGTGCCATCTATTATTATTTCATTGCTATTCCACGTGCTGTTATGTATGGGTTTATTACTGCAACCCGAGAGAAGGAACGGCAAAATCAGATAACTGTAATAACGCATTGCTATTTGCATTGTTTTAATGTAAATTTCGAATTCGCCTGTTAGACCACTTTCTGTGACGATTTATTCCCATTCTTCTCAGTGAATTTTTATTTTTATAAAAATACCTCACTGATGTGACGGATAATTGTGATACATTTATTCCATGAAAGTGGGTTTTATGCTATTCTTAACTGCCAAAAAGTCAATTTTCCGGTTTATGGAATAATATTTGGTGGATCTCTTCAGGATTTGTTCCCAACAAAATTAAGGCAGATCGATCTGTGCTTCATGATAAAACGATCGTTTGCCAAAAAAAGAGTATGAAAACAACTGAACTAAAGAAGAAGTACGAGAGGATCTGTTACCTGATTTACCAGAAAAGAGTGAAAGAGGCGTTGGAGGCATTATCGGATCTGACCGTGGTATCAAAAATGGGAGATTTGCGGGTTCAATTCGATAACCTGGAATCAACCTACGAATCCATGTTGAAATATACCATTGAAGGAGTAGCTGATCCGGAGCGGCAAAAAATATACTATCACCTTCTGGCTTCTATCCTGGAATTAGCTGATCGTGTACAGTATAACATCCTTTACCAGGATTCAGGCTGGCACACGTTCACCATTCAGGCTGAGTTGGAACAGCAGCAGAAACTGACCGGTAAAAGCATTATTGAACGACTGGATGACCTTAGCTTTAAACGGGAGCTGGATGAAATCATGGATGAAAGCTTCGAATTAGGCTCAGATCCCACATCCCCTCAGTCAAAACGATTTAAAAGCCTGGTAATAACCCTGTTTAATCATTTCTGGCTGACAAATAAATTGACCGATGTTGACCTGGAACTGATTGATCTGATCAGAAGAAGAAAACCCTTTCGATGGTATGAGAAATGCTTGTTCGTTAGTGCTATAACATTGAGCTTATTTCGTCATTTTGACGAACGGAAAGTTTTTGCCCTGTTTAATTTTTATGAAGACAACCAGCCGGAGGTTTCGCAACGGGCTATGATCGGGCTCATCCTCTCCATGTACCGGTATGACAAAAGACTTTACCTTTATCCTGAGATCTCCGCGAAATTAAAGATCCTGCAGGATAAAAAAGGGATTCAGAAGGAGATTGAAGCGATCATCATTCAAATTATCCGCTCGAGGGAGACAGAGAAGATATCCCGTAAACTACGTGAAGAGATCATTCCCGAAATGGTAAAACTTCGGCCAAAACTGGAAGATAAGCTTGACCTCGATAAACTGGTCCCCGAAGATCCTGGAGAGGAAAAGAACCCTGACTGGGAAATCGTCTTTGAAGATTCAAATGACCTTTATAAAAAGGTGGAAGAATTTACACAGCTTCAGATGGAAGGAGCGGATGTTTTTTTGACAGCCTTCTCGCAGTTGAAGCAATTTGACTTTTTCAGGGAAATAAGCAACTGGTTTATACCTTTTTATCCTGAGAATGAAGTTATTGATCATTCCCTGATGGGGGAAGAAACCAGTTTTGACAAAGAGCTCTTTATCGAAGGCCTTTTTCAAACATCATTTCTTTGTAATTCCGATAAATACTCCTTTATTCTGAACGTAAAACACATGCCCAAAGTTCAAAAGACCATGATGCTTGAACTGTTCAATGCGGAATTGAAAGGAATGAATGAACTTGCAGAACAGGATGAAATCCTTGACCAGTTTAAAAAGACAAAAGCGGTCTATCAACAGTACCTCCAGGACCTCTACCGGTTTTATAAGCTATATCCCTTTAAAAATGAATTTGAAGATGTTTTTGCCGGGAAACTTGATATCTATAATTCTGCCTTTTTTAACCTGTTGTTAACCGATAAAAGTACCCTCCGGAATATTGCTGAATACCTTTTTGAAAAAGAATATTATGAAGAGGCACTGGATATATATCAATACCTGAACAAAATAGAGGAGAAAAGCTACGAAATCCTGGAAAAGATCGCTTTTTGTTATCAGAAGCTCGGAAGGATCGAAGAGGCACTCGATTATTACCTGCAGGGTGAATTGTATGATAAAAACCGTGCCTGGAATATGAAAAAAATCGGCTATTGTTACAGAATACTGAAACAACCTGAAAAAGCACTGGAATATTATCTTGAATCAGAAAAACTGGAGCCTGACAACCTGTTTACACAGGCATCAATCGGTCACTGTTACCTGGACCTGGAAGAGTATGAAACAGCTCTCAAATATTACTTTAAAGTAGAATATCTTGATCCTTCCAATAAAAAAGTCTTACGCCCAATTGCCTGGTGCTATTTCGTCCTGGGAAAACTGGATCAGTCGCAGAAATATTACAGTAAATTATTCAAGGAGGAAGTATCGATTTATGATTACATAAACTTCGGACACGTGGAATGGTGCCTGGGCAATCCCCTGGAAGCAATAAACATGTATAAAAAAAGCATCATTCATGAAGAGAATAATCTTGAGAACTTTCTGATGACCTTTAATGATGACAGAAAGTATCTACTTCAAAACGGGGTAAATCAGGATGATATTCCCATAGTACTGGACTATCTCCAGTATTCCCTGAACCAGGGGACATAAAAAAAGAGGAGGGTGCCCAACCATATGTTCAGACACCCTTCCCGTACCTAAAACTAACCATGAAAATTTGCCTTCCCGGGTTCTACCAGATTCCACCCGGTCCAAATCCTCTGCCATAACCTCTGCCATAACCTCTGCCATAGCCTCTGCCATAGCCTCTGCCAAATCCATCTC
>CAZXGG010000008.1:29893-42373 GCA_964640125.1 uncultured Rikenellaceae bacterium | reverse complement strand
CCTCTGCCATAACCTCTGCCATAGCCTCTGCCATAGCCTCTGCCAAATCCATCTCTGTATCCCTGACCGTATCCGCGTCCGGGTGGGTTCCACCTTCCATACATGCCTCTGCCAAAAGGAAATTCCGAATCAAGTAACTCCTTTTGTTCTTCCGTTAATAGCCCTTCCATTTTTTTTCTGAAACGGGCATTTTCTTTCATGATTTTATTCTGCAGATCAGTTTGCTGGTCAATGTTCTTGTTGATTGCATCCAGGTCTTCATCTGATTCAGCAATAAGATCCCAATAGGCTAATCTGAGCTTCTGCAATTCCGTATTCAGGGGATTTAGAACCTCCGATTGCTCCAGCCATAATTCCCTCATTTGTGTCTTCTGCTCCTCCGTCAGGTCCAATATCCGGTAGTTAAGGAAATTTCCCGGTCCGAGTCCCAATCCACATGGACCCAATCCCCTGCCCTGCTGGGAGAAAATATTCGACACCGGAGCTACTGCCAGTAAAAAAATCATGATTTGTGTTACAACTATCTTTTTCATTTTGATCTGTTTTTATATTCTGTTTTACTTGTTTTCAACCGTTAGACAACGGAACCGGCTCGATTATTCCATCCGGATGAGGATTACCTTTGCCTTTCAGTAGGCCGGCCCTCAGGCCCCCGGTTCCTCTCCTTCGGATCACCCCTATGACGGGAATTCCTTTGTGGAGGTCTTAGCAGCGATTCCAGCTTCTCTATTTGCTCCTTGGTAAGGAGTGGTTTAAGTTCATTATGGAAATCATTGATCAGGGCAAAAAATTCTTTGCCGAAATCCTTCCGAATCTCATCCATTTTTTTTGCATACTCATCGATCAGGGGCAGGATCTCCTTCAGTTGTTCTTCTGTTGGTTCAAGAATATGGATGGTTCTCTGCTTAAAGGATTCCATAGAATTGAACGACCGGAATTTTTTCATCCGCTGATGGTTTATCATGCCGCTGGTAAGAAAACCAATAGCAAATCCAATGATGAGTGTGGCGGAAATAACAAGTACGGGTTTAATTTTCATGTCGGTCTGTTTATTCTTCGATTAACAAATAACTGATCACATTATCTTCTGAATAGTATTCCACTCCGCTTAACGAATCGAGGGAAACGGAACCTGTTGTCAGATAAATGCTGAGGAGCAGCAGGACAATTGCAGCAACTCCGGTGATGGCAACTCTCATGAAAATTCGGTTTAGGTCTCTGGCAAAATTAAATTCAATGCTTTTCCCGTTTTTTGATCTTGTCAGGCGGTTCATCACCCGATCCGTAAATCCATGTTTAAACTGATAATCCCCGGAACCAACAAGTTCTCTGAGGCGAATCAGCTTATTCTTTTCTTTTCTAAGCTCTTCCGATTCAGATAGTGCTTTTTCAAGCATCGTCCGATCCGTATCATCCAGATCACCATCCAGCGATCGCATGAGTAAATCTAATAGATGTTGGTCTAACATGGCCGTTTATATTAGATGGTTTAATTTATCCTTCAAATTCTGCTGTGCCCGTGCTAATCTTGATAACACTGTACCCATTGGCAGGTCCAGGATTTCAGCCGTCTCTTTTGTGTTATACCCTTCGATCATGCGGAGAACAACGACCGATCTGAACTTGAAAGGAAGCTCCTGTATTGCCAGCTGCACCTCCTCCTGAATATCATCCGCATCCTGATGATCCTTTGTCTCTGAGCGATGAATCTCAACATTGTTTTCCTGGTTATCTGAGAACAATGAACGGTTTCTTTTTCGTTTTTTCAATTCATTCAGTGAAAGATTCATGGCTATTTTGGTCAAATAGGTTCCCAGGGCTGAGTCTCCGCGAAATTTATCGATGGAACGATAAAACCGGATAAAGGTCTCCTGACCCACGTCATCTGCTTCCATGCAATTACCCATCATGCCAATAACGGTTTTCGCTACCTGATCCTTGTACCTGGAAATAAGAACAGAGAAGGCTTCGTTATCACCCTTCCGTGTTTGAGAGATCAGATCCAGATCACTAAAACCAGAATAGTCCTTCACGAAAGTCTTATTTTTTACATTAGACAAATGAAAAGTCCATTTTATTCCCTGCGGCCCTATTGAATGGGATCAGTTAAGTTACAGCATTTTCCATACATTAGACAATAAAACGCACTAAAATATTTCCTTTTCTTACTTTTGCTGTAAACATTAGAGATGAAGGATCCGGATTTCTCATTACTGCAACAACAGGTTCGGGGATGCAAGGCATGCGGGCTGGCAGCAACCCGTCAACAGGCGGTATGTGGAGAAGGCAACTTCCGGTCAAAGGTCATGGTGATTGCCCAGGCTCCGGGAGAGCTCGAAAACAAAGCAGGGCAGATGTTTGTTGGACCCTCCGGTAAAATATTCCGCCAATTACTCACAAAGTCCCGGATTGGTGCCGATGAGATCTATATGACCAATCTGATTAAATGCTATATTCCAAAATGCCGCAGGCCTTCAAGTCGTGAAATTGCAGAGTGCTCAAAACACCTGGAACAGGAGATATCGCTTGTTAATCCAAAACTGATTGTCCCACTTGGATTTCATGCCACGCGTTACATCCTGATGCGGTTTGATCTGGATAGGCCGGCAAGCAAAGATTACCATACCTTATTTGGTAAATTGATCGAGTTGGATGATCAACTCATTTATCCTCTTCGCCATCCCACAGCCCTGCTCTTCAATACCGAAAAAAGGAATCTGATGGAAAAAAATTATGGTCGTTTACGTACCGTTATGGATGATGTCCTGAACGACTAAGCAAAGAAATGACCTCTGCCTTATTCCCTGACCGTATACCCGGTTTCTCCTGCCTTCATGTCCACTGTCGAACATCCCATCCGTTAGCATTGGCCACCCTATTCAATTTTCGGTCCGGATTGACGCAAACCGGATGCCCTACTGCCGATAAGGCCTGAAGATCGGAAATTGTATCACCGTAGAAATATGCTTCACCGGGTAAATATCCTTTCATGCTGCAATATTCCTGAAGTCTCAGGAATTTTTCAGTCCCGACACAAAAGTTGCCTTCCGGATAGCCCGTATAATATCCTTCATGAACCTCAAGTTTGGAGCTGATTACAGCATTCATACCCAGGAACCTGGCGACAGGGGAACAGATTTCACCGATCGCTGATGAAAGGATGACCAGCTCAGCATTCCGGGCTTTATGAAAGTGAAGTTCAGATGGGATTTCAGATCGAATCAAAACCTGTAAGGTGCTGTTAAACACCTCTTCTGCAAACTCCTGCAGAACCTTTTCCGGGAAGCCGGTCACCCACACCGCCATCTTTTCTATTATCTTCAAAGGGCTCATCAGATCAAGTTTATACAACAACGAAAGATACATTCCAAAGAATAACTCCCTGCGGGCCATCATGCCTGCCTTGTAAGCCTGGTAAACCAGTATTTTTCCACTGTTCTGTTTCAGTATGGTACCATCCAGGTCAAAAAAAGCAATATACCGTTCCCTCGTCTTCATGGATGCATTATGGTCTACCTGTTCACGGATTGAAGAAATGATTCCCCTCCGGATTATAAATAAAGCGTAAAGCACGAGGTATGATCTGTACATCGAAACGCGATCCAAAATAGAGTTCCCCATCCAGGTGATACGGAACTTCTGTTTCGAATTCTATATTGACTTTATCCGTCTGATAGTAATTAACTTTACGATCCTTCAGGTGCGTTCCTTTTGGCACCAGTGGCAATAATTTTAACCGTTCAATCAGGTTTAGTTTTTCGATATTGCAAATATCGAGCAATCCATCATTAGCAAGGGCTTTTGGGGTCAGGTAAAATCCTCCGGCAAATCTTCTTCCGTTTGCAATGGTATTGATGAAACAACTTCTTTCCTGCCGCTCTCCATTGGTAAGGATAACCGCTCTCTTCTCCTTAAAAAAAAGAAGGGTTTTGACAATTTGCCAGAGGTATTTGCTTTTCCCTCCTTTTTTAACCTCTCCCGGTTCAGTGTAATTTTCAGCCGCTACCTGTGCATCAAAACCCAGCCCCATACCGTTGATAAACGGTATTCCATTGCATATACCGGCATCCATGCTGATCACATGTTGCTCGAAAAAAATGTCCCAATCCATCTCTTCAAATCTATCCGGGAATCCCAGGATCTGGATAAAATCATTTCCTGTACCGGCCGGGATTGTCCCAATAACGACATTCTCCTTGTTTATAAGTGGGTGAACCATCTCATTCATCGTGCCGTCACCCCCAACTCCCACAAAATTCTGAAATCCTCTTTCCAGAAATGCCCTTGCCAGCTCGGTGGCATGCCCCCTGTATTCAGTCATAACCAACTCTGCATCAATCTGATAGTTATGAATCAGATTGTTCAACTGCGGAATAATGCTTTTTGCAAAACCATTTCCGGCAATTGGATTGACGATGAAAACCCATTTTCTTTCAGGTTTTGAACTCAGGGTATGGTTTATTTCATTCATTTTATACTGGTTCGATGATCGTTGGTTCATGGATGACTGTAAAATTTGGGATGGTATTCAGATTCAACTGTTTCCCTCACAATTTCAAGAATTTCATGGTCCTCTTTTTCAACCAGTTGTTTATTCTCAATTGGTTTATGAATAAAGACCTCCAGTTTAGGTGTGAAATCGATCCATGCCCTGTTTTTGGGTTTAAGGGTAAAGAATCCGTTTAATGTAACCGGTAAAATGTCTATTTCAGTTGCTCTTAATAAATAGATGAATCCTTTATAAAACCGGTTTATTTTACCATCAAGTGTTCTGGTTCCTTCCGGGAAAATAGCAACAGAATGCTCCTTTGATTTTTGAACCAATTGATCAAGCATCTCTCTGGTATTCCGGATATTCCGTTCTTTAAAGGGAATATAGTCAGTAATCTTCAATATCCGTCTGAAGAACGGTATCCTGAGTAACCGTTCGTGCCCAAACCAGGTAACCGTTGGAAAAAATGACACAATGGCTAAAATATCAAAGAGACTGGCATGATTTGCAACAACAATATAGTTCTTACTCTTCTCAATGTTCTCAATGCCTGTCACGTGGATTTTTTTTCCCATGATAAAAAACAGGGAATTTGCCCAGAAATAAATGATATGTGGAACCGTGCGTTTAAAAGAAAGAAGGATCAGTATGAGGGTAATAATCACAAGCAGGGCTGTGAAAAGATAGAGCACACCAAAAACCAGGATAGATAAACCAGCCTTTAACCAGGACCGTTCCATTTTTTACCTTGTTATAAGGGATCTGTATGTGAAAATAGTAAAAAAATCCATATATAGTTAATAGTGCCTTGCACCCGGGTATGATATGGTCCAGTATGGCATGTTGAAATATTTCTCATAAAAACCGGTTTCCCTGCATCAAAGGTTAACCAAATTTTATAAGTTTGTTTGTTCTTTAACAAAGATATACTAAGATGAAAAAGTGGATCGCATCAAACATGAACCGTAACCTGATTTTTCTGATAAGTACACTGTTATTCTTTGGCTGCAAGCAAAGGGTGTCTGAAGAGGAGGCATTCTCCTTTGCATTTCTGACCGACATTCATGTTCAACCGGAACGTAATGCCACCAAAGGTTTCAAAAAAGCAATTGCAACAGTAAACGAATTAAAACCCGACTTTGTCATCACGGGAGGAGACCTCATCATGGATGCATTGGGGCAGACATATGGCAGGGCGGATTCTTTATACAACCTCTATAACGAAACTGTTAAAAAGTTCAACATGCCTGTTTATAATACCATGGGCAATCATGAAGTATTCGGATATTATGAAAGCAGCGGTGTTGATTCAACACACTCCCTGTATGGTGATCGCTTCTTTATGGAGCGGATTGGAAAGCGCTACTACACCTTCGATCACAAAGGATGGAGGTTTTATATCCTGGATTCCATCGATGAGTGGGAAGAGGGTGGCTATTACGGGTACGTCGATCAGGAGCAGATAGCATGGTTGAAGGATGACCTGGATGCTGTTGATCCTGAAACACCCATTTGCATCTCTGTTCACATTCCTTTTGTAACCATTCAGACACAATTGGTTCAGGGGGCAACATCACCAAACAGCCGTGGGCTCGTGATCACAAACTCAAAAGAAGTATTGGATCTGTTCGTAAATCATAACCTGAAGCTGGTATTGCAGGGGCACCTCCATTTCTTTGAGGATATCTTTGCAAAAGGAACCCATTTCATCACCGGCGGTGCAGTATGTGCCAACTGGTGGAGAGGTCCGCGTGGAGAGATGGAAGAAGGATTCCTGATCGTCAGGGTCGAAGGGGATCAATTTTCATCTGAATACATTGATTTTGGCTGGAATGTTGCAGAATAACCTTTCTACATTCCAACTTCGCTTCAGGCTGATTCGTTTTCAGATCCCGGATAAGGACCATACATAATCATTCGTACATTTACATAAAAACCGGATTTGTATGTCAACCCTAAACGGTGAAAAAAAACGAGGCTTTGGTACAGCACCCGTCTTTTTTACAGCAATATCAACCATACTGGGTGCCATATTATTCCTGCGCTTTGGATACGCTGTCGGAACGCTCGGAATGTTTGGTGTTCTTCTAATGATTCTGATCGGACACATGGTAACCATCCCAACTGCCCTTGCGCTTTCAGAAATAGCTACCAATGAAAAAGTAAAAGGAGGGGGTGAATATTTCATCATATCGCGCTCTTTCGGATTGAATATAGGAGCCACCATTGGTTTTGCTCTCTTTTGCTCACAAGCCATCAGTGTGGCATTTTATGTCATTGCATTCACCGAAGCCTTTGAACCGTTTTTTAATTTTGTTCATGAACGATTTAATATTACCCTGCCCCGTCAGGTAATCAGTCTTCCGGCAATGGCTGTTTTGTCGCTGCTGATCCTGAAAAAGGGAGCCAACCTGGGAGTCAAAACCCTCTATTTCGTCGTCGCCATCCTGTTCATCTCATTAGTCCTCTTTTTTATTGGGAAAACGGATTATTCATACAGCCATGAATCCGGCTTTTTCACCGGATCATTCCGTAATATGAATGATTTCTTTATTGTTTTTGCCATCTGTTTTCCTGCTTTTACCGGGATGACCGCCGGCGTTGGACTTTCAGGAGATCTCCGTAATCCTGCCCGATCGATCCCATTGGGAACAACGACAGCTACAGTAATCGGGATGATCACCTATGTTTTTGTTTCGTGGAAATTAAAAATCTCAGTTTCACCGGAAGATTTACTGAATGATCAATTGATCATGAGCAAAATAGCTCTTTACGGCGGAATTGTGATACCGATAGGGCTGGCCGCTTCCACCATCTCATCTGCCCTCGGATCGGTTATGGTTGCACCACGAACATTGCAGGCGCTTGGTGTAGACCGGTCCTTCCCTTCCAGAAAACTGAACTATCTGGTTGCCAAAGGGAAGGGTGAAACCAATGAACCGTTTAACGGATCAGTCATTACCTGTATTATTGCCTTCTTTTTTGTGGCGATCGGAAATGTTAATATGGTTGCAGAAATCATATCCATGTTCTTTATGGTAACCTACGGATCAATATGCCTGATCTCATTTCTTTACCATTTTGGTGCCGATCCATCCTACAGGCCATCATTCCGCTCACGCTGGTATATTTCACTCATTGGATTTGTCATGTGCGGATGGCTGATGTTTAAGATAAATGCCGGATATGCTGCTGCTGCACTGGTCATTATGACAGCAATCTATATATTCATCCATTTTCACCATAAAGACCGGCAGGGTATTGAAGCCATCTTCCAGGGAGCCATTTTCCAGCTAAGCCGGAACCTCCAGGTATACCTCCAGAAATCAAAAAAAATCGGATCATCCCAGAAATGGAGACCCGCTGTTGTGTGTGTCTCACAAAACACATTTGAACGGGATGAGGCATTTAAACTGCTCAGCTGGATATCGCACAAATATGGTTTTGGAACCTATATCCATCTGATCGAAGGGTACTACTCAAAAACCAGCCACCTTGAAGCACAGGAGTACCTTAAACAACTCGTTAGCAAATCTGAAAAGGAACATTCAAATATATACCTCGACACACTGATCTCACCATCCTATACATCAGCCATTGCACAGGTAATTCAGCTTCCCAGTATATCGGGGATGGATAATAACATGATCCTCTTTGAATTTGACAAAGAAAATCCTGAAAACCTGGACCACATCATCGAAAACTATTCGCTTTGCCGATCCGGTGATTATGAGATCTGTGTATTGGGTTCATCCCGAAAGACAATCAATGTAAAAAATGGTATTCACATCTGGATCAGCCGGTACGATATTGAAAATACCAACCTGATGATCCTCCTGAGCTACATCATCCTGGGACATCCAGACTGGAGAAAGGGGGTGATCAAGATCTTTGATGTATGCAAAGAGGAAGATCTGGAGGAAACAAAGGACAAGCTATACGAACTGGTGAATACCGGAAGGTTACCCATCTCAAAAAAGAACATTGAAATCATTAAAAAGGACCAAACAGTCAGCATGAAAAACCTGATCAATGAACGATCAGCTGATGCCGCGCTTACGCTCGTTGGTTTTCTTGGAGATCAACTGAAACATGATAAACATAATCTCTTCAAAGGATATGATCAGACGGGACATATGCTCTTTGTAAATGCCAGAAAAGAAGTAATCATCAACTGATTGCCGAAATCCTCCATCTGGAGCCGTCAGAAGTGGATGGGTCATTTGACCATGTCTCTTCACTCTTCAAAAGCGAATGAGTTAATCGTTAATTGAAAAAAGTCAACTGCCAGGACTGTGTGAATGCCAGTGGGAGGCGAGTGAAGCACCAGGCAATCCGATAACAAAAAAAATCCACGGTTATTCGTTATTGAAAGAAATCCGTAACCGAATAACGAGCTTCGAAACGGGCTTCGTTGCTGAACACTGTCAAACATTTTTCGGTGTCGAAGTTCGTCCTGCTGTATAACAGCAAAGGCAATTTACCAACATGTACAACCCGGATTTACCTGTTCCCCCAGGTGCCCTGTTCTTCCGTAGCAACTTTTGTAATTTCCAGATCCGGATTGTACTGGATCAAATGGATCTGTTTGTTTTCGAAACCTCCACGATTGTTTCCTCTTCGGAACATGTATTCCGATTCGAGCAAATCAACCTGGTGCCTGGTGGTATAGTTTCTGAATCGCCTTCCATACCGTGCAACACCCGTCACAAAATAATAGGTGATATCGTGTCCCTGCCATGCAAAACTAAACGGTTCAGGTTCACTATGAAAAGACTCCCTGAAAGACCGGATAAACTCCTTCACCTCATCTCTGGTATAATCCAGTATGAACGGTGTGCATATATGCAGGTTGAGATTGTAGAAATGCTGTAGCTCAATGTTCCGGAATCTTTGCCATGACTGATATCCTACCAACAATATCTCATAATCAGTCGACAGAGTATTCAATATGGACACCATGTTGCTGACAAAGGGTTCTTTATCACTCGGTATAATGACAATGTTCTTCACATCACCGGATAGTGCATGTTCGATGCTGTTGATCGAATCATTTTTTGTAATCTCGTCGTTATACACAACTTCTTTGAAAACCACCTCACTAAAAAAAGTATAAAAGGATAACCTATAAAAAAGCCTTCTTTTTAGCAAATCAACATGCGGCGCTTCGAGACTATCCCCCGGATGGATCATGATAATATTTTTATCGTAGAATCCCGAAATAAAAGCGGAAAGCTTTTCAATCTCTGTTTCAAAGGTTGGCCTTACCTGAAAGAGGTATGGGCATTCGTCAAGTAGAATGTTCCTGGAAGCCAGAGGAGAAATCACCGGAATCCTCCTTTGCTCTCCATATTCTGCCACCAGGCGCAGGTTATGTGTATATGCCGGACCAATGATAAGGTCCATCTGACGCAAATCACCATTGTCGATAATTCCCTGGACCGTGGCAGAATCCCTTTCCGTGTCAAATACCGAAAAGTTTATTGATAACCCGCTTTCTTGAAGTGACTCAACAGCCAGGAGGGCGCCCTCGTAAAACTCAAGGTAGCTAAAGCTTCTCGGGTAGATCCAATTCTCGCCCCGCTCTGTGACGTTTTCAATTACATTACCGAAATCATCCACCTCGGATGTATCTATCACTACCCGCTCATCATTCTCATCCAAATAGAATGGAAGCATCAAAGCTACATTTATTGATTTTCCATAAAAAGAGGGTGGTGTTTCATCTGTAAATTGTGCTGTATCCTCCACCAAAAAAATATCGGGATCATCTTCCAGCACGGGATTAACGACGTCGCCATCTCCCTCGGTGACCAGTATCCGAAGATATTCACCCTCCTTCGGGCTTCCTTTCATCTGGACATTCGCTTTCCGGATCTGGCGAATAGATACATTGTATTCTCTGGATAAGGAATACAAGGTTTCACCCTTCTCTACGCGGTGATAAACAAAGGGTTCCCTTTCAGCACCAAACGATTCTTTTTCCGGTGTGAAAATCTTTTTTGGGATCTTAATTACGGTTCCAATATCAATGTCATCAATGACCAGGTCAGGATTATGATCAAGGATCTCCTCCTCAGTCACTCCGTATCGCTTTGACAGCGCGTAGATGGTTTCATTCTCCTGAATCGGATGATAGGTAAAATTCTCCGGTTCAACCTGTTCTTCCTCGTCTTCAAGCACTGGTTCAGCCGGAATTTTAAGTGCCTGTCCAACCCGTAACCCAAATACTACCGTGGGGTTTTCCCTGGATATCTCTTTCTGTGAAATTCCATAAACCTTGCTGATCGAGTATAGTGTATGCCCCTCCCTGACAACGTGAATGTAATAGACCTTGCCATCAATCATCACTTTATCTGTAGATTTTTTAATCTCAACCGGGATGTCCTGGGTGCAAACCGGGTTCTCAACTGCAAGTAATAACAATAATAGAAACAATACAGACTGAACTTTATGATATAAACTGCTTTTTATCAATACCTTAATGAATAATGGTTGCAAAGCAAAGGTAATAAAGTATCAATCCAAATCCAATAGGTACTATTTGATTATACCCGGATTAATTTGTATCTTTCTGTTCAGAAGTAATTTACAAATTTGTCCTTCATTTACTTAACGTGACCCGACATGATCTCGTTTCTAAAAAAGCTTTTTCGATGGAGTTCCGGAAAAAAAGATGCTGTTAAAACTCATCAGGATGTAAGAATCCAGTTTGAAGACTCACCTGACGTTCCACACACCACCTATAAACATCCGGAAGAAGATGTACACAAACTGATGATAAAAGCCACCAGCATCAGAAAGGAAAAAGGTTATTCAGAAGCCGTGACTTTCCTGAAAAAAATTGCTGAAGCGTACCTTAGAGAGGGAAATACAGCACTGGTAACGTGCATGAATAAGCTTATCCCTTACATGAAAAGGGATGAATCAATCCCTTTTGACGAAGCCCACCAATACCTGGAAGGAATCATTCAAAAAAAACCGCAGGGTGATCCATATTTCCTTGCCCTGCACATCACCATGGCTGAACTTATCAGGTCTCAAAACATCGACGATGCTATTGATTATCTGGAGAAATACCTCGAAACAGTAATTGTTAATTACGACCATTACGACATCCTGATTAAGCTGATCGATCTCTATATTGAAAAGAAAAATATAACAGAACCGCGCAACCTTCTACCCAAAGCCAGGGAATTGCTTGACCCGAATACCGAACGGTATGAATACATCAAGAAAGAACGAATGTGGTTCAGAAGTTCCGCAAATTTTCATTTTCTACTACCCGGTGAAACCGGGAAAATTGAATACCTGTACCATCGTTTTGTTGAGTTTATCCTGGATATGGCAAGGGCACTAAATCCAATCCAGATCGAGCTGTTTCACCAGCGAAAAGACCTCTATTACAGGAAAGAAAGAGGTTTCGAAGAATCAGAACAATTCAATTCCGCACTGCAGGAGCTTGGAATCATGGGAGACAAGGAAACCATGTTGAAACGACTTTATGGTTTTGCATTTGAAGAATTGCCATTGATCCTTCATGTAACAGAGAAACAATTGAATTTTAAATCCGGCCAGGAAGAGACCATTGAGGAGTTGAGAGAAAAAAAGGTATACTGCAGAAAACCGTTCAAAGAACTACCCATAATCGAGGATCATATCCGGAAATTTGTTAAACGGTTTGTCGATAAGGGGTGAATGTTAATGGTTAAAGGGAAAATGGTAATGGTTAACAGTTTATACGTTGATACGTTAATAAGTTGATACGTTTCATGTAATCCCCTCTGGTATATATAATAACGGTAAGATTTTAAGGGGATTTTCCAGTTTGTAATATCAGACACCCTACTTTTTCCGTCTTTGCATTCTTGAAGTCCGTATCCGCCTTTGGCGGGGGGGAGTTAGCGACGACGGAATAACCTAATAACCATTAATAACGCTCCCGAAGGAAGCAACTAACCAGTGTGTGACTATCGCCTTGCCTGCCG
>CAZXGG010000008.1:26403-29793 GCA_964640125.1 uncultured Rikenellaceae bacterium | reverse complement strand
CTGAACTCTGTACCCTGTACTCTGAACTCTATCATCCCATTTTTTCCAGGAACTCGTTTGCATTTCTTTCGATGCGTTCATGAACGGAAGCCGATTCTGCCCGTTCAAACCGTTCACCGGTAATGTTCTCATACAGCTCAATGTACCGTTCCGATACCAGGTTCACGAATTCTTCGGTCATTTCCGGTATTTTCTGTCCTTCTTTCCCCTGGAATCCGTTTTCGATAAGCCATTGCCGGACAAATTCTTTCGAAAGCTGTCTCTGGGGTTCTCCCTTGGCCAGGCGTTCGGCATATCCTTCCAGATAAAAATAGCGGGACGAATCGGGTGTGTGTATTTCATCGATCAGGTAAATTTGACCATCTTTCCTTCCGAACTCATATTTTGTATCAACCAGGATCAGACCCTTATCAGCAGCCATTTCATTTCCCCGTTGAAACAATTTTCGGGTATACTCCTCCAGCAACCGGTATTCTGCTTCCGCAACCAGGCCCCGGGAAATGATCTGCTCCCTTGATATATCCTCATCGTGTCCTTCTTTCGCTTTTGTTGTAGGGGTTATGATTGGCTCCGGAAATTGCTCATTTTCCTTCATGCCTTCCGGTAGTGGAATACCACAAAGTTCCCGTTTACCAGACCTGTATTCTCTCCATGCATGACCGGTCAGGTATCCTCTGATCACCATTTCAACTTCATAGGGTTCAACATAGTGACCAACCGTTACCATGGGATCCGGACTGGCAATTTTCCAGTTTGGGACAATGTCGCTTGTTAAGTCAAGAAATTTAGAGGCGATCTGATTCAATACCTGCCCCTTAAACGGAATGCCTTTTGGCAGGACGACATCAAATGCAGAAATCCGGTCAGAGACAACCATCAACAAATAGGTATCCTGAATGTTATATACATCCCTCACTTTTCCATGATATACACTTTGCTGTCCCGGGAAACTAAAATTGGTTGTTACAATTGCTTTTTCCATAAAATCCGTTTTTATGTTTTAATATTTTCATCATTTTCCGAATTGTTATAGGCCTTGACAATTTGTTTCACAAGTCGGTGCCTGACAATATCCCGCTCATCGAATTCAACCAGTGAAATGCCCTCGATGTTCTTCAGTATCCGCATAGCCTGCAACAATCCTGAGTCTCTCCGAAAGGGCAGGTCAATCTGTGTAATATCACCGGTCACAATGAATTTTGAGCTCTGTCCCATCCTCGTGAGGAACATTTTTATTTGATTTACGGTTGTATTCTGTCCTTCATCAAGGATTACAAAAGCATTTTCCAGTGTACGGCCTCTCATAAATGCCAATGGAGCAATGTGAATAGTACCATCTTCGATGTTGCTTGCCAGTTTCTTGGATGGAATCATGTCATTCAGTGCATCGTACAGGGGCTGAAGGTAAGGGTCCAGTTTTTCTTTCAGATCGCCCGGCAAAAAACCAAGGTGTTCTCCCGCTTCAACAGCAGGTCTGGTTAAGACGATTCGCTTTACCTGTTTATTTCGTAATGCCCTTACTGCAAGCGCAATCGCTGTATAGGTTTTTCCGGTTCCTGCCGGTCCAACTGCCATCAGAAGGTCATTGTTTGCATACTCCTTCACCAGTCGCACCTGGTTTACCGTCCTGGCAAATATCGGCTTGCCGGTACTTCCATATACAAGGGGCTCCTTAAAATCACCATTTGATGCCAGCAACCGATGGGACGGATCAAACAGAAGCTGTTCAAGATCCTCTTTCTCAAGCCGGTTATAATTAAGATAGAAATCCATAATCACACCGAAGCTCTTTTCGAAATCAACAATCTCTTCTTCAGCACCAATTATCTTGAGTTCATTCCCCCTGGCAATGAATTTTAATTTTGGAAAGAAACCCCTGATCCTGTCAAGGTTCACGTTGTTTACTCCGAATAGCTCAACCGGGTCAATTGACTCCAAATATATGATCTTCTCATTCACGATAAATCCATAATATTGATTACTTTTAAGCTGTACAAAGTAAGCTGATTTTTCGCTGAATTAATAACTTTTGACTGAAGTTTTTAGCAATAATGCCAGTTGTTACCCTTACATCCGATTGGAATTTGAATGATTTTTACCTCGGGGCCCTTAAAGGTAAAATTATTAGTCTCGAACCCGGCATTACTTTAATTGACATTTCACATCAGATACCCAATTTCAATTTAGCGCATGCTGCATTCATCCTGAAAAATTGTTATCACCATTATCCAAAGGGAAGTGTCCATGTGATTGCAGTAAACACGGTTTCTTCATCGGATAATCCGTACGTTGCCGTAAAAGCAGATGGTCATTACTTTATCAGCTGCGACAATGGAATATTCGGACTGATCATCAACAAGGAACCGGAAGCAATCGTACAAATCAAAATGGAAAATGAAGACTCCAGCTTCCCATCCCTTTTTATATTTGCGAAAGCAGCTTGCCATCTCGCTGCAGGGAAAAAAATATCAGAACTCGGGAAACCACTTGGCCAACTTTCTAAACGTGTCCCCTTACGGGCAGCTATAGACGATTCGGTTATAACCGGCAGTGTCATCTACATCGATTCCTATCAGAATGCCATTACCAACATCACTCGCGATCTGTTCGATCGCGTGGGCAAAGGACGACCGTTCGAAATCCTGGTAACAAGCAATCACTATATGATCAACAAACTGAATAAAAAATATGGCGAAACCTCCACCGGGGAGATCCTGGCTCTGTTCAATTCCCTGAACCTGCTTGAAATTGCTATTAATAATGGCAATGCAGCAAGCCTTCTGAACCTGAGCCCGGGTTCTTCTATCAGAATATCTTTCAAGGATAAAAAAACATCTCAAAAAAGCAATAAGTCCAGGAAATGAAAAAAACATTAGAGGCATTTGGAGAACTGTTGACAATCATGGACCGGTTAAGAGCAGAGTGTCCCTGGGATAAAGAACAAACCTTTGAATCACTTCGTAGACTGACCATCGAAGAAACCTACGAATTGGCTGATGCCATTATTAAAGAAGAGACTGAGGATATGAAAGATGAGCTGGGTGACCTTCTTCTGCACATTGTATTCTATTCGAAAATAGGTTCTGAAACGGGAGATTTTGATATCCTTGATGTAATTGAAACAATTAACCAGAAACTGGTTTACAGACATCCTCATATCTTTGGTGATGTGAAGGTTGGCAATGCAGATGAGGTAAAGCAGAATTGGGAAGAGTTAAAACTTCGACAGGGGAACCGTACGGTTCTGGGAGGTGTTCCCAAATCATTGCCCGCATTAGTCAAAGCCAACCGTATCCAGGAAAAAGTCAGGGGAGTGGGATTTGATTGGGAAGTGAAAGAACAGATCTGGGAAAAACTGGATGAAGAGGTCAGTGAGCTACAAAAAGAATT
>CAZXGG010000008.1:6400-26303 GCA_964640125.1 uncultured Rikenellaceae bacterium | reverse complement strand
AAGAACAGATCTGGGAAAAACTGGATGAAGAGGTCAGTGAGCTACAAAAAGAATTGAAAAAAACAAAAGGGACTCGGGATAACAATCCGGAATCCTACCAAAAAATCGAGGAGGAATTCGGCGATCTGTTTTTTACCATCATCAATGCAGCCCGACTCTATGGCATCGATCCGGAAAATGCACTGGAAAGAACTAACATCAAATTCATTGAACGTTTTAACTACCTGGAAAAGACAGCTCATCAAAACGGCAAAACACTCAAGGAACTCAGCATGGATGAAATGGATACGTTATGGGAAGAAGCAAAAAAAGTCCTGAACAAACCGTTACCCTGAGTGATCTAGTTTTTCCAGTTCACCGGATACAAGCTTCATCAACTCCCGGACATACTCACCTGAGAAATTAAAATCGACAAGCTCCAATTCTTTTGATAAAAAGGAATGAATGGCATGGCCACTCTCATGCATCATCGTCTCAAGATCCCGGAGATTACCCGTGGCATTCATAAATATAAACGGGATATTGCTTTCATATAACGGAAAGTGTTCGGCAGAAAGATGCGTTTTGGTGCCGGTTTAATGTGGCCAGGCTTCATGGTATGGGAATGTTACTTTCCGGATGTTCCTTTTTTCACGGTTTTTGCTGACTGGGTTCTCGCTTTACTTACAGCGGATTTTTTCACCTGGCCTTCAGTTTTTTTCCCGGAGGCTTTCTTTGCCTGGTCTGCACCTTTACTTACTGAGGTTTTCTTCATGGCAGCAGGTACCTGATCACCGGCTTTTTTCCCTTCTGAATCCTGCTTCTCAGCTACCTTTTCCTCTTCCTCGTCAAACTTCACCATCTTCAGTTCATGCATCAGGTTATACCATGTCAAAATTTTCTTAATATCCGAGGTATATACACGATCCCTGTCATAGCCAGGAATAATTTCAGAAAAATAGCTTTTCAGTTTCTCCGGTGCGGATTTGGGATCAATGGTTGGTTTATTTCCCTCCTTTTCAAAAATCTTTTTAAACACATCAACAAGCGGCAGGTCTTCTTCATCGGTATAGACTGAGATCTCCTCCAGCGAGCTAATCCGTTCAGAACCAAATGCACTCATGCGCTTCTTGGTTTCTAAATTCTCAACAATGATGGCATTTCTACCCTGGGAAACAAATTTAAAGAGTCCCGGATAACCAGAAATAGCTAAAATATCCTTTAGTTCCATAATTTCATATTTTAAAAAAACTCATCCGATCAGGCAATCTTTCTTTGCCGTTTTATCGTTTCGTATGCTTCATTTACTTTCTTGAATTTATCGTTGGCAGCCTGCTGGAAATCTTCACCAAGGTGGCTAACCTTATCCGGATGGTATTTTTTTGCCATTTTCCGGTATGCCTTTTTCACCTCTTCATCAGTAGCACCTCTATCAATTTCAAGAATCTTATAGGCAGAATCGGTTTGTGGAACGAACATGGATTTTATCGATTCTATATCTTTTAAAGAAATACCCAGGTATCCGGCAAGCAGTTCAATGGTTCGTTGCTCTGAAGAATGTACCTGTCCGTCTGCTTTGGCAACTCCAAAGAGAAAATGCAATAACTGTAACCGTGCGGAATAATCCAGGTTCTGCCGGATCTGACGACAAACATCCTGAACTGGAATCTGTTGTTTTAAAAGATCCCGCAGCATCACGATGGCTTCCTTTGAAGTATCCGCCCCAAAATTCTGAAGGAAAAATTTCTTCACGTAATCCAGCTCTGACCGAAGAACTTTGCCGTCGGCTTTCATGACGGCTGCGACCAGAACCAGCAAACTCATAGCAAAAGCACCGGAGGTCGTTCTTCTATCTCCGGTTACCATTTGCTGACTGGAAACATTATCAAAAAGTGAACCCAGGGCAAAACCAATTAATCCGCCAATTGGCCCAAGGAAAGCCCATCCCAATCCTCCTCCAATCCATTTCGCGAATTTACCCATGCTATCTGTTTATTATTGAATGTTTTTCCAATACTCCAGCTTCACAGTATTTCATCCTTTCTCAATTCAACACTTCAAATCTATAAAAAAGTCAGGTTAACCGGAGAGTTCCGTGAATTTTTTATGCAATTCAAGTACCTGCGGAATAACCAGCTGATGACCGTCGTTGTAAACTATTTCATCCGATCGGGCTGAACGTTCCGCATCATTCATCTGGTTTTTCATTCTGCGTAGAACCTCTTCCCTCGATGTACCGGCTCGTTCCATCACACGTGAGATTTGCAAAGCGTCAGGGGCTGAAACCATAATCACATAATCAAGCCCTTTGTCAGTACCACTTTCAAAAATTATGGCAGACTCTTTAATGATATAAGGTGGATTGCTACAACCCGTCAGCCACCTATTAAAAGCCTCCAAAACAGCAGGATGTATTACAGCATTCAGTTTTTCCAGGGCTTTTCTATCCGTAAAAACAGCTTCTGAAAGTCTTTTTCTGTCCAAGATCCCATTCCGGTAGATCCCCTTTCCAAAAATCCCGGTAACCTTTCTGATAATTTCCGGATCATGATCCATAAGATCCCTGGAAACATCATCTGAATGAAACACAGGTACTCCAAGAGTGGAAAAGATTTTACAAACAAGGGATTTTCCACTACCGATTCCTCCTGTCAAACCGATCTTAAGCATTATTTCTCAATGATAAATTCAACATTGACCGGATGAAAGCGGATCGATCGCACATATTCAGGAGCTTTTACAATGCTTACTTTGAGTTTGTTACCGAGTTTCTTTTCAATCGCCTCATAATCAACAACTGCCCTGAATTGATGAGGAGTGAGCTTTTCGTAGTTGGATAAACTAACATTGCAGGATAATGTTACAAACCCGGGAAAGGTCTTCAGTACCAAACTATCAGGGACATGAACCTTCTCAATCGGAATGTCAAGGAGCGCTTCTGTATATTGCTCAACGGGAATAGTAATGGTGACCTTTTTTGTGGAATAGGTGACATTTTTTATCTCCTCCAGGTTGATACTATGCGTAATCAACTGGTTTACACCGGAGATCAATTCCTTTCGTGTATAAACCTGCTGTATAGTATCAATTATCAGATCCGGTCCCGATACCACAATCGTGTCGGGATCAATGGTGATCTCACCGGTCAGCATGAATTGCTTGGCATATTGAATCGACAGATCCGGAACCACAGGCACCCTCTTCTGAACAATTTCCCCAAATTCAAAAATAATACTATCCGGAGAAATGTTAAGTAACTGTACATCTGATCTCAGCTGCCTTGCTATTCCTGACCTGACTCTTGAAGTCAGAATAAAGAATTTCTGAGCACTGGAATTCCCCATGATGGTAAAACCATACTGGTTGAGATCAAAAATCAGGGGCAACAAACGGTTACTGAGCTTATATTTCAACAGGGTATAACCCGGAGCTTCAATCGTCAATTCAAACCTGGATGGCAACTCCTTTACCAGCACTTTATCCTTTGGCAGGTTAGTATACTTAACCGGGCAGGTTACGGTTGTGCTTGAATTTTTACTCAATTCATTCAGTAACCAGAAGATCGTTGAAAGAAGAAGAAAAAATAGAAAGATCAGTAGTTTCCGATCTAATTTAATTCTTATGTTTTTGAAGAATGAGTTGTTACTATTTTCAGAATCACTTTCCACGATCCATCGATTAAAAAAGATTGTGTTACATGGGTGTATTGAGTAGTAAGATCAAATGTACAGACCAGGGTTATTTCTGTGCTGATAAATCTGTTGAATCCTTTACAATGGCACTTTTGTCTACCCTGAGTCTCACATTATCAGCCACTTCGATTAAAACAACACTATCCTTAACATCTACAATCTTTCCATATATTCCACCGGTTGTTATAATCTTATCACCCTTTTGCAGCCCTTCTCTGTAGGTACGAAGTTCTTTCTGCTTTCTCACCTGCGGGCGAATCATAAAAAAATAAAAAACAAGGATAATTAACAGGAGAAATACAAAGGACATATAAGGACTTTGTCCTTCACCGGCCGGAGCCATTAAAATCACTGACAATAACATGTTCATTAGCTGTATGTATTAAATTAATTATTTGATTCTACAATGTTTGCCTGTATCTGAAGCACCTTTACTGCGGGATCACTGTTGGATCGGATGGCAACGTTTTTGATCTGTTTTCCACTTCTGCCCGAACTGTCAAATACAACTTCAACGTATCCCTCTTTTCCGGGCGGCAAAGGGTCTTTATTCCATTTGGGCACCGTACAGCCGCAACTGGCTGTGGCCGAAAGAATTACAAGATTTGCATCCCCGTCATTGGTATAGGTGAATGTATAAGAAACCTTTTCCCCCGCAGCAATGTCACCGAAGTCATGCGATTCATCTGTGAATTTGATAACGGGTGTTCCTCCATCATTGCGCTGATCGTTTACTACCTGACTGTTCGTTTTACCCGAACCGGAAGTGCGTTGGCAGGATACAATCCCAACCATGATAACAAAGATCGCCAGGATAATAAAAGCTTCTATTTTCATAGCCCGAATAATTTTCATGCAAATTAAGAACAATTTTACCATTTGATCAAACCGGATCCTTGTTTTCATTCTCCTCTCCAACTAATCCTCTGCCTTTTTTAACGATGATCTGCTCCGTCTTCAGTTCATGTATGATCTTATCAAGAATTCCATTGATAAAATAACTGCTTTTGGATGTACTGTAATATTTTGAAATTTCAATGTATTCGTTGAAGCTGACTTTAGTCGGGATGTCTTCGAACTCAACGATCTCAGCAATACAGAGTTGCATAATCAGGATATCCATAAATGCGATTCGTTCGATCTCCCAGTTTTTTGTATATTTCCCTATCAGGGCAATATAGTCATCCCCGTTTGCAATAGCCCTTCGAAATAACCTTTTTACAAACTGTTTATCGTCGTCATTTCGAAACATGGGCATCAACGGAGTATCAGGTCCTGAATCTTCAGTAAACTTTTTTACCGTTTTAATGATCATGCTTACCGCAAATTCAACATCATCGTTCCAAAAAATACTCTGCTCCTCAAGGTTTTGATACAACTCCTCGGAAAAAATGATCATCGTCGAGAATATCTTTGAGATAACTTTCTTATCGTCTTCATAATCAGCATTTTCCTGTGACATGTACGCAACGTAATCCTCCGATTCATCGATCTTTTTGCTAAGCCCCCTGATCAATCCAGGGTAGTTAACCCAGCTGAGTTTGGTCTCCTTAAGATAGGATTTTAAATGATTATTATCACTGATCTGCTTGACAAGCCTGTTATCAACGAAGCGTGTATTCGGATGAAGATCATCAAAAGTAGGTATCTGCTTATTCCTGGCAAGTTCTATGTGTGATTCAAGAAAACGGACGATCTCTACGATCAATAAAAGCAGGTAATGATAAAGATCATAAGTCTTCCGGATACTGAAAAAAAGTTGTTTTTCAGCATTGGTTAATGACTCTTCCCCTGCCTTATAATATGCATAAAGCGACTGTAAAATTTTTATGCGTAGTATTCTCCTGCTAAGCATGATAATGAACAATCCCGCCGGAAGCAGATGGGGTATCAAATGGAACTTGTTGTCACCCCAACCAGGGGGCAAGAAATTTGACCCGCATCCACCCTTTGGCGGATAAAGAACCGGTAATAACCTCTTTTGCACAAATGTAAGCTATTTTTCCACCCGATCAAAGCGCTCACTTCAACAATCTCAGGTTTCATCGGCATCCATTAGCTATTAATTTACTATATCTATGTGCGTTTTAAAATTATTTTATACATTTGAACGTAAAATCATCCCTAACAAAACATAGAAAGATGGAAGAAGGATTTGAAAAAAAAGAAGAACTGGAGAAAAAAGAGGAGAAAGACAAGAATGATGCCCCCAACAATAATGATAGGGAAGAAATTTTTTCGAAAGTTGTTCGTGCAGGAAAAAGAACCTATTTTTTTGATGTCAAAGCAACCAGACGAAATGATTACTACCTGACCATTACGGAGAGCAAGAAAAGATTTAACCGTGATGGCCGATTCTACTATGAGAAACATAAGATCTTCCTGTACAAGGAAGATTTTGATAAATTCTCTGATGGCCTGGCAGAAGTAATTGAATACATACAGGAAAACAGGCCAGAGATCATCGAGAAGGAGGAAATTACCCCCCAGGAGAAAGGGGATGAAACAAAGGTTGAAGCCAAAGTTGATGAAGAATTGGCTGAGACCTATACCGATGTTGATTTTGAAGACCTGGAAGATAAAAGCTAATCCAGTACGTACAGGCTTCTGATAACACCCTTTCACTTAAAAGCTGAATCGTTGAATTCCGCTGTACCTGGCGGAACGTGATCCATTGAATAAATACCCACATAATGGTATTGTCGGGAAAAGGAATGATTTGTAGGTTTACTGCCCGTTATCGGAGAGGTAGGGAATCGTAAAAATCATTCAATGAATCGCTCAAAATCCCAAAATAATGAAGCAGTTCCCATGCCAGGGAAAAACTTGCAGGAAACAGAACAAGCGAAGAGTAAATCACTGACAATAGCACTTGTTGGAAACTCTCAGTCAGGAAAAACAACTCTTTTACAGCACGCATCCCATACCAATCAGCAGGTCGCCAACAATGTGGATGTGCCCCTTGAATCTGGATCTGTCATTTTTGAACAGGATGGGTATGAATTCAATATCGTGGAACTCCCTGGTATCTATTCCCTTTCCGCCCATACACCTGAAGAGTTCAATGTCAGAAAATACATTTTAGGGGAAATGCCAGATCTGGTAATCAATGTTCTCAACAGCGAAAACCTGGAAAGAGATCTTTACCTCACCACCCAGCTGATCGATATGGATGTAAAAATGGTCATTGCATTGAACATGCATGACAAAATGATTAAAAAAGGGGATAAATTCGATTACCATTCGCTGGCGAAAATGATCGGAATTCCAATCATACCTACCATCAGCACCAAAGGATATGGTATTAAGGAGTTGTTTCAGAGTGTGATTGATGTTTATGAAGAGAAAAAACCATATAGACGGGTTCATATCAACTATGGAAAAACCGTTGAACTATCGATCCGGAAAATAGAAGAAGAGATCCGGCAGAATCAGGAACGATTTATCACGTTAGCTTCCCGGTTTTATGCTGTCAGGCTTCTTGAAAAAGATGAATCCATCAATTTTACCCTTTCCGTATTGAGCAACCATGAAAAAATAAATACATGTACTCAATTGGAAATCAGCAGACTTGAACAGATGTATAATGAAGAGAGCGATACATTGATCAGGGGTGCCCGGTATGGATTTATCTCTGGTGCACTCAAAGAAACCTTTGTTGGTGGTGTATCCCGTATGGACAAAACCGAAGCAGTTGATTCGTTCATGACACACCGTCTTTTCGGATACCCGATTTTTCTCTTTTTTATGTTTGTCATGTTCTTCTCAACCTTTGAATTGGGGCAATATCCTATGGACTGGCTGGATTCCGGAATCAATTTGCTTTCCGGATGGCTCGAAGCATCCATGATGGAAGGGTCATTTAAGAACCTGATCATACATGGGATTATTGAAGGGGTAGGAAGTGTCATTATATTCCTTCCCAATATCCTGATCCTCTTCTTCTTCATATCCCTGATGGAAGATACCGGGTACATGTCAAGGGCAGCATTCATCATGGATAAAGTCATGCATAAAATCGGCCTCCATGGAAAATCGTTTATCCCTCTCTTAATGGGATTTGGTTGCAATGTCCCTGCAATCATGGCAACCCGTACTATTGAGAACCGCAACAACAGGATCCTTACCATCCTGATCAACCCCTTCATGTCATGCAGTGCCCGATTACCGGTATACATTCTGCTTATCGGGGCTTTTTTCCCAGGGCATCCGGGATTAATGCTCTTCCTTATCTATTTTATTGGTATTGTTCTGGCAACCCTGGTGGCTATTACATTTAAAAAAACAATTTTCAGAAGCGAGGAGATCCCATTTGTCATGGAACTTCCTCCCTATCGCGCTCCCTCATTTCGCACAATAGTTGTACACATGTGGCAAAAGGGGGCTCAATACCTGAAAAAAATGGGCGGGATAATACTCATTGCATCTGTCATAGTCTGGGCACTGGGTTATTACCCGAGAGATGTGGATTATTCTGTTAATTATGAACAGGAACTGTCGGAAATCAATAACCGGTTTGCCGAAAGATCATCCCTTCTTTTACCGGAAAATAAATCAGAAAAAAAGACCCTGGACGAGGAGAAGGAGATGCAAATACAGCAAGTCATTCTGAAAAAAGAAGCCGAACGGCATGAAAACTCATACATTGGACAAATTGGTAAATTTATTGAACCTGCCCTGAAACCAATCGGATTCGACTGGAAAATGGGTGTAAGCCTCCTGTCCGGAATCGCTGCCAAGGAGATTGTGGTAAGCACCATGGGAATACTCTACCAGGCTAATTCCCAGAATGATGACAAACATGAATCACTGATGAATGTTTTGCGAAATTCATCCGTTCAACAAAATAAAAATCACGATGAAACTACCTTTACCCCGGTGGTGGCCCTCGCTTTTATGATCTTTATTCTTACCTATTTCCCCTGTATTGCAGTAATTGCCGCAATACGAAATGAAACCGGGAGTTGGAAATGGGCCCTGTTCACCATAGCCTATACTACCGGCCTGGCATGGCTATTGGCTTTCATTGTTTACCAGGTTGGTAATCTGCTGGTTTAATACGTTATGGAAATGATCCAGGATATCATTACACTCTTCATTGTCACTGCCGCAGTATCCTATTCCCTGATCCAGGCATACAAACTCTTTCGAAAATCAAAAAAGGAGAAAATGCAGATGATCTGCTCTGCCGGTTGTACCTCCTGTCAATTGAAATAAATTAGTCCCCTTACAGTATGATATTTATCATGTCGATGACTATCTGCCTGATAAACAGAAGGTTTAGAACATATACGAAAGGGGCTGTATATCAGGATTCGAGCATTACCATTTGATTATTATCTTATCTTTGCGGTTTCAATCCATTTACGAACCAAAACCTACAGACGAAATGAATAAAAAATTTGCATTCGGATTTATTACTCTGACTATCCTGTTTGCCTGCAATACAGGCAATAAAACAGGTCAGGATGAAAACAAAGACCCGGTCCTTGAAGTTACACTGTCAGAACTGATGGAGAACAGGGAGAAATATGTTGACAGATCCGTATTGGTTACCGGAATTATCGATCACGTTTGCAGGGAAACCGGGAAAAAAATGTTTATGGTTGATCCGGAAGGTGAAGAGAGAATCAAAATAACGGTCGGAAAAAACATTCCTACTTTTGATGTTGAACTGGAAGGAAGTGAACTACAGGTAACAGGTCTTTTCCAGGAACTGGTAATCGATGAAAATTATCTCGCAAAATGGGAAGAGGAATTGTCCTCAAAGCATGATGCCTCGGAAGAAGGACACGCGCAAACCGAACACGGCGAAATGGCCGATCAGGGACTTCATGTGGGCGATATGCAACAGATCAATAGCTATAGAAAACAACTGGAAGATAGCGGAAAAGACCATATTGCTTTCTACTCTATCGAATGCATTGAATTTACAATAAAGTAAAAAACAGGTTAGTACTCAGAGCTGCCAATAACAACTTAAGCTTTGGGGCTGTATCATATAGAGGAGCCAACAGGTGAAGATCAGGTGGAGAAAATGGAACCGGGTTTTGCACCGGGATCTGAGTTATTTTTTTACTGGAATGACCATCATATATGCCTTGTCAGGCATCGCCCTTAATCATATCAAGGATTGGAATCCAAACTACATCATCCAGACAAAAGAAATCCAGCTTGATAAATCCTACACCAGAGAGGAATTGACTGAAGCCGAAGTCATTAAACTTCTGGAACAACTTGGGGAGAAAGAAACATACAAAAAACACTATTTCCCTGCTGACGACCAGCTGAAGGTCTTCATTGCAGGCGGATCGGTTTATATAAACCTGAAATCGGGTAACGGATTGATCGAAAAGATCAGAAGAAGACCGCTTTTTCACCAGATCAATTTCCTGCATTATAACCCGATTCGATGGTGGACCTGGTTCTCTGATATCTTCTGTGTGGCTCTTATCCTTATTACTATCACCGGTCTGCTGATAATCCGTGGGAAAAACGGGATTGCCGGCAGGGGATGGTGGATGACCGCTCTGGGTCTTATCATCCCTGTAGCGGCCTTAATCCTGTTACTTTAAGATCAAGATAATTTTTAACTTTACTTTTTACTTTTTACTTGAACTTCCATGCTCGACTGGTTTCTTTTGATTTTATCCATCATTTTTATCCTGATCGGTTTAATCGGTTGCATCTTGCCTGTCATTCCCGGTCCTCCGCTGAGTTACATCGGATTGCTTGTCCTGCATTTTACACGATTTGCTGAATTTGGTGTAGCATTCCTTGTGTTAATGGCATGTGTGGCAATCATAGTAACCATCCTGGATTACATCGTACCCCTTTGGGGAACAAAAAGATTTGGAGGGTCCAAAGCAGGAATCTGGGGTGCTACAATAGGTTTGTTGCTTGGAATATTCGTCTTGCCACCCATTGGAATTATTATCGGTCCGTTGGTAGGGGCAATTATCGCTGAATCATTAAAAGGTAAAAATTTTAATAAATCACTGAAAGCCGGTTTCGGTTCACTCGTCGGATTTGCACTGGGAATAGGATTGAAACTTGCCACCTCCGGTGTAATGACCTGGTACTTCTTCCAGGAGCTATTCTCCAAATAACGGATAAGGCCATTCAACGCCCTCTGGCTGAAAGAATAAGGTTGTTTTTTGCAGCAGATCTTTAAGGATCTATGATATTTTTTACTACGCGGAGCCTGTGCGTATATTCACCGGTATCTTCCCTGAATATTCCCTGATGATCGACTGCATCGATTCGGACACTTCCAGATGCGTGCAGGATACTGCTCTTATCAACTATAATCCCTGCATGTGCAATTTTCCCCTCTTTATCGTCAAAAAAGGCCAAATCACCCGGTTCTGCTTCGTCAATAAAGTTTACGGTTGATCCGTAAGTAACCTGCTGATCCACTTCCCTTGGAAGGCAGACTCCGTGAATCTTCCCTACAACCTGGATTAATCCCGGACTGTCAATGCCAAAAGGACTCCTTCCACCCCACAGGTAGGGCGAATTCAAAAATGCAAAACCGCTGTTTACAACACGAGTCCGGCCCAGCTTCATGAGCTCCTGCTCAACCGGATTGTCCAGCTTATAACGCTGATCTCCAAGACGGAACTCTCCATTTCCCCCATCATAGGATGGCAACAGGGAACCAGGAACCAGATGAATATATAATTCCCGCTGCTCATGGACAACCGCCCTGCTCAACCGTGGAAGAACGATTGAGTTCTTATCATTAAAATGAATAAGCTGATCATTCGCAAGTGGAATAAGTGAGAGACTGTTTATCCACCCGGAATACCCGTCATACGCAGATTCAACATACATCCAGCGACGGAGCACCTTGTGAATGGTTACATGCTCTCCAAAAAGCATCTGGTTAACCATTTCACTTTTCTCGCTTGGTGCCTTGCGAATGGCTGTTAATGAACAATGAACTGCTCCGTATTTCATTATGGAATAAAAAAAAGTATTCAAAGGTATAAATTTTTTATCATGCGAGAGCAATGCATTTATTCACCATGTGAAATCCTGCTTAGCAGGAGCGGTGTAGCCGCTATTTCACAGGGTCGATACAATTGTCATACCTGCCGGCAGGCGGGCCTTCGGCAGAAGGCGGTTACTCGCCCTTCGGGCGATTGGGGATATTAACCACAGAGTGGTTAAAAGTCAATAGCCCCGGCCTTTAAGCCGGGGTAAAGGTAACGCAACATAAATTGCCGGAACTGCTTGGTTGTTTGAAAAACCATACGTTTCATCCGGCGGAATGCAGGAACCCTTATTAATGAGAGAATCCCAAATGGATCGATTTGCTACAGGCCCTGTGAAATAGCAACGTACCATGACGAATATCCAATACCATGGGATTATTTCATAGGGACCCCTTCGAGGAAATCCGAGTTCATCTCTTTTACTCACTTAATTGTTTATTTTTAAAGGTGTTCATGAGCCCTTCGGGGTTGAACGATCAAAAGAAACGAACCAAAGTACCAGGATGATTTTATCCCGAAGGTGATTAGCATTCCTGAGTGATTCCATTGTCCCAAATTTCGAAACGGGATTCGTAACCGACCAACGAAATGCGATTCTGCATTTCAAAATAATGTTTTACCTTTGTGACGATTCCATTCTGAGGAATTGCATGTATGTGATTTATAGATACCTGAACGAATGAAAAAGGCACTACAGTTTATCAGGGAAAATAAAAAAGTCATCCTGAGGATTATAATCATCCTGTGCTCAGTTACTTTTCTTGTCTACCTCTTTCCAAGGGAGGGTAAATTCCAGTATGAATACCAGAGAGGAAGGCCATGGATGCACGAAGATCTTATTGCTCCCTATGATTTCCCCATTTACAAACTGGAACATGAAATTGCTGGTGAGCGGGATAGTATCCTCCGGGAATTCAAGCCCTATTTTCGATATGATAGCGTTCTGGTAGTAAATCAACTGAACCGGTTTTATGAGACATTCAACGAGGTATGGAAAACTCATCTGGAAGAAGAGTATGGCATTACAGAAGAGCTGAGCCAGGCGAGGTGGAGAGATAGACAACTGTTAGAAACAGAAGAAAGATATAAAAGTTTTGCCTCCAAATTGCTCGAGTTTGTCTATTCAAAAGGGATAGTCGGCGTACAAGATGTACTTGAACGTGTTGATAACCAACAATTATCGATCGTGCTGATGAAAGGTAAAATAGCAGAAGAGTATGATTATTCTGAGGTTTTTACTCAAAAATCAGCCTACGAATACATGGTGAATGCTGTAAATTCAATGAAACTTGAAGACATGAGGGAAGGTGAGGAGCGGACCCTTGAATTTTTCAGAAAATTAAATCTGAATGAGTTTATCGAACCCAACCTTACCTATGATGAGGAAACATCAAATACAGTAAAAGAGAGTCTGATCGGTGAAATTTCACTGACACAGGGTATGGTCCAGATGGGTGAACGGATCATTTCACGTGGTGAAGTGGTCTCACATCAGAAATTCCGGATCCTGGAATCGCTGCGTCAGGAATACGAAACCCGGATGGGGTACTCTTCCAACTACTTGCTGATCACGGCCGGGCAGATCATTCTTCTCTTTATTTCTATCCTGGTACTTTTTCTTTTCCTCTACCACTTCCGTAACGAGATTTACCAGGATAACCTCAAATCCGTTTTTATCCTGTTCCTGCTGGTGCTTTTTGTTTTCATTGCCAGTATGATCCTGAAAACCCGTGCAGTCAGTATCTTTCTCATACCATTTGCCATCGTCCCCATTATTATCAGGACATTTTATGATGCTCGACTTGCCCTGTTCATCCATATGATCACACTCATGATTATCGGGTTCCTGGTGCCCAATGCTTTCGAATTTGTATTCCTGAATATCATCGCCGGTATTGTTGCACTTTTTAGCCTCACGAACATTTATCGCCGCGGAAAATTATTCCTGACCGCTGTCCTCGTTTTTGTCAGTTACGGCTTTGTCTATTTCGGAATGGCCATCATCCAGGAAGGTAATTTCAGTAGCATCGAGTGGATCGATTATGCCTGGTTTGCAGGAAACAGTGGATTGGTATTGTTATCTTATCCACTCATTTTTGTATTCGAAAAAACGTTTGGATTTCTATCCGATGCAACCTTGATGGAGCTTTCCGATACTAATCAAACCTTATTGCGAAAGCTTGCTGAAAAAGCCCCCGGATCTTTCCAGCACTCCCTGCAGGTCAGTAACCTTGCTGAAGAGGCCATACGGGTTATTGGAGGCAATCCGCTTCTTGTCCGTACAGGTGCCCTGTATCACGATATTGGTAAAATGGAGAATCCCATTTATTTTATCGAAAACCAGAGAGACGGATATAACCCCCACGATGCTCTTGAATTCGATGCAAGTGCAGAAATCATCATCGGTCATGTACAAAAAGGGGTTGAAATGGCAAAAAAACACAAACTCCCTTCACAGATCATAGATTTTATACAAACCCACCATGGAACAACAAAGGTCCAGTATTTTTACCGGTCCTACATCAAAAAATTCCCCGAAGGAGAGGTCGATCCAAAACGTTTCTCCTATCCTGGACCGAAACCCTTCTCCAATGAAACGGCTGTTCTGATGATGGCTGATTCCGTCGAAGCTTCTTCCAGAAGCCTTAAGTCCTATTCTCAGGAAACAATCAATGAACTGGTCGATGCCATTATCGATTATCAGGTCAAAGAGAGCCAGTTCTACGATTCACCCATTACCTTTAAAAACATTGATTCTATCAAACAGGTATTTAAAAAGCGGTTGGCAAATATCTACCACACCCGGATCGAATATCCCAAAGAAGAGAAGAAAGGTTAATGGTTAATGGAAAAATGGTAATAATTAAGTGGTTATTTGCTCCCTTCGGGAGCGTTATTTATGGTTATTTGGTCGCTATGCGACCGTTATTAACCCGAAAAATTCAAAGAATTTTTCGCCATTTATGGCTGACGAAAAGTCAAATTCAAGTATGTCAACTGTTTCACTCAACAGTTATCTTCAAAACTGATGAAAATTTTATACCCAAACTTGAGGGTATTGAATTTGACTTTTATCAGGGCGAGTAAATTACATTAATCCTCCACCTTCATGAACTCCTTCTCCGTAATCTGTCTTATGCATGAATCCAACTAATAAGCAGCCAATATTATCGTAAATCAATCACCTCAACTCCGGGATGTTCATTAACGTTAAAGGAAAAGTACGAATCGGTAAGGTTAAGGTTGGTGGAAAGGGATGATATCTCGATCAAATAATGATTACCATCTTTCTTAAAGTACTGTGCAGAAAGAAGTTCCATGTTATTTTTCAATATCCTGATCCTGATCCTTGAATACTCAACACCAAGATCCAGGGGAATCAGGTCAATTTCGTACACGGCGTGGTTCCCTTGGCTCGTTTCTCCAAGAAAGAAACACTTAAACCTGGTTTCATAGGACTTGAACAGACGAAAGGGATTGTTCAGAATCACATCATCGTCCTGATCCGGTTCGGAAACATTGACTTCATTTACATCCGGCAGGTAGTTCCACAATAGTTTGCCGTTGAACCAGTTTTCTGTTTCAAGGATATTGAGACGGAACATATCCCCTTTGAAGGTTATGTCGCCTTCATAACTGTCTTGGGTATCTTCCCTCAGGTTAATATCCGTAAAGGTAAATATTGCTTTCACCGACTGGTAACTGTTCAGTTTATCAGAGAACTCATCCAGGATTTTTTTTGCTGTTTCCTCATCCTGGGGAATAGTGGTTGAAGCAAGCAATGTCAGAATGATGATATAAAAAGGTCGGATCATGTAATATTGATATTTACTCCGTTTCCAATGAAGAGCTCTCATCCAGTTTTCGCAAAAACTGTTCCAAAGAGTATTCATCTGTCAGCAGAACCTGCCGCGCTTTGCTCCCTTCAAATGGCCCGACAATCCCTGCTGCTTCGAGTTGATCAATTATCCTGCCTGCACGGTTGTATCCAATGGATAATTTTCGCTGGATCAGTGAAGTTGAACCCTGTTGGTGCAAAACCACCATTCTGGCCGCTTCATCGAACAAAGGATCACGCTTTTGCAGATCAATCTCATCCAGTTCATCCGACGTATCGTCTGAATATTCGGGAAGCATGAATGCCGTCGGGTAACCTCTTTGTGAACCGATAAAATCAGTAATCCGGTCAATCTCATTGCTACCAATAAATGCACATTGGAGCCTGATCAGGTCACTTCCTCCAGGGAGTATGAGCATATCCCCGCGCCCAACCAGTTGATTGGCTCCCGGGCTGTCAAGGATAGTCCTTGAGTCTATCATGGAAGTCACACGGAATGCAATCCGTACGGGAAAGTTGGCTTTGATAACCCCTGTGATGATGTTGGTGGTTGGTCGTTGTGTTGCTATAACCAGATGAATACCAACAGCCCTGGCAATCTGAGCTAATCTTGCCAGAGGCGTTTCAATCTCTTTTCCGGCGGTCATGATCAGATCTGCAAATTCATCAACGATCAGCACAATGTAGGGCAAATAGCGGTGCCCCTTATCAGGATTCAGCTTGCGCTCTTTGAATTTTGTATTGTATTCTTTGATGTTACGCACCTGACCCATTTTCAACAGATCGTACCGTTGATCCATTTCAATGGTCAGTGAATTCAATGTATTGATTACACTCTGAGTGTCCGTAATGATGGGTTCTTCGATCCCCGGAATCTTCGCAAGAAAATGCCTTTCTAATCGTGTATAGAGGGTTAGTTCCACCTTTTTCGGGTCAATCAGCACAAATTTCAATTCCGACGGATGCTTCTTGTAGAGAAGGGATGCAATGATCGCATTTAAACCGACCGATTTTCCCTGTCCGGTAGCGCCCGCAATTAAAAGGTGTGGCATTTGGGTCAGGTCAACAACATAGGTTTCATTTGAAATGGTCTTCCCTATCGCAACCCCCAGGTCAAAGTCCGACTCCTGGAACTTACGTGATGTAATCATCGATCGCATCGTAACGATCTCCGGATTCTGGTTCGGAACCTCAATGCCAATTGTTCCCCTCCCGGGTATGGGAGCAATAATCCGGATTCCGAGAGCGGATAGGCTTAAGGCAATATCATCTTCCAGGTTCTTGATCTTGGATATTCGAACACCGGGTGCAGGAACTATTTCATAAAGGGTAACCGCCGGGCCAATGGTTGCTTTGATCCGGTCAATCTGGATCTTGTAGTTAGCAAGTGTCTCGACGATTCTGTTCTTATTGCCGATTAATTCCTCCTTGCTAACCGTGGAATCTTCACCATCATATTGATCAAGCAACGAAACAGGAGGCGGAGTATAGGAAGAAAGATCGAGCGTCGGATCATAAGGCTCCAGGGGCCTCCGTTCTATCTCACTTTCATCGTACAGATCATTTTCCTTCTTTTCTTCTATGGTCATCTTCACACCATCCTTATTACCCGCTTTGCCATCCACTGCAGCTGTTTCTTCCCTGCCCGGCCTGTCATCAAATGGATCATAATCGGACTCATCCCCCTCTTCCTCTTCATCATCCCCGGGCAAAACCGATACGATACCCTTACCACCCACCGGTTCCTGCTCACCCGTTACATCCTTCTCCTTCTTTCTGAAACGTATCCATGGAAAATAAATGTTGAAGGAAAAAAGGAAGAAAGCGATGATTGCAACCAGTAAGAGAAATGCTGTTCCGATCTTTCCGATAAATGCGTTAAGCCAGTTACTCACAACAAAACCATGATTTCCTCCCAGTCCGCTGCCCAGGAAACCACCCGAATTGTTAAAAAGGTATCCGAAAGTTACCGATAGCAAAATCGTGGCAACCACTGTAATTTTGATGGTCCTCCACAGGGGTAATAATTTCAGGTTCAGTAACCTTAATCCTATGATCAGAAGTAAAAAAGGAATGGAAAAAGAAGCAATTCCAAACCAGCGATCCATGAATAAATAAGCAAACCAGGCTCCGGTTTTTCCTGACCAGTTCTCGACCTGTACCTCCGGACCTGAAAAAATCTTTGACCATTCGAAACTTTGATCAATTTTCCAGGAGAAAAGAAAGGATATAAAAGCCAGGGAAAGATAGAGGGCAAAAACAATGATGGAAAGGCCAATAACAAGCTTTGTGCGATCATCTCTGAAAAACATGACCAGCCTGCTCCTTCTTTCCGATTTCTGTTTCGATTTGTTCCTTTTTGCCATCAGTTCACCATAAGAGAATCCAGTATGCTTTCCATGATCGGTTTTGATATCCTCAGGTAGTCAGACGGGTGTTCAAACTTCTTGTCAGATACCGGCTTTGAATAGACGTTTTCCGCTATGAGCTTCATTTTTAAATTACTCAATGTAAGATAAAATTCAAGCAGGACACCATCAATCTCCTTGTACGGTGTGGCAGAATTGGGATCTCTAACACCAATTTCTCGCGTGAAAAATATCGGAATCGGATCATCTCCGATTTCAGGCAACCGGATCATTGCCTGCTCACAATTGAAACCGCATATCTCCTTTCCTCCATCAACAAACTCGATATCCATATTGGCCATCAGCCTGAAACCCGGAGCAACCTCACCTGGCTTCCCCTCAAAATAAAACTTCTTGTTCATCACTTTCAAATAGGTTATGTTATCCGAATTTTTGCTGTTGGTTACATTGCTGATGTTAAAATAACCAAAAATGCCATCAATTTCCGTCATTACTACACCGTTCCTGAATTTCATCGTCATCTCTTTTGGCAGCAATTCGACCGGAATCTTGCCAAGGTTGCTCTCCAGATAAGTAATGCTGTAATGGATCTCTCCTTCCCGAAAATCTCTGTCAGTTGTGTCTCCACAGGAACTAACAAGGATTAAAAGTAGTACGGTGACAATGATATGTACTTGATTACCGTTCACAAACAGGAATATAGATACAAGAAAGCTAAATTTAGAAAATTAATTTAACAAACGTTTTTTACAATGCGATTATTTTGATAAGTGCACCACGTGTCATGATTGCTGGGAATATTCACCGGATCGAAGTGCAAAATAAGCAATCCATACAAACTGTTTACAAAAAAAATGCATAGATTTGTAATTCATCAAAAAATAATTCATAAAAAATTGACTATGAATAAATTAGCTGTAGTGGCTCTCGGAGGTAATGCCCTCTTAAGGGGAAATCAGGTGGGAACCATTGAGGAGCAGGAAGCCAATACGACAGATACCCTTGAAAACCTTATTTTCCTGATCCGGGAGGGATATGATCTGGTGATCACACATGGCAATGGTCCACAGGTTGGAAATATACTCATGCGGAATGATGCCGGTGAACAGATGTACAATATCGCCCAGATGCCCCTTGATATATGCGTTGCAGATTCACAGGGCGGGATTGGATACATGATCGAGAGGATGTTCATGAATGTGCTGAACAGACACAATATCAAAAAGAATGTGGTAACCATGGTCACACAGGTAATGGTTAATAAAGAAGACCCTGCTTTTCAGGATCCCCAGAAGCGGGTAGGCAAGATTTATAACAAAGAACAAGCCAATGCCCTTCATAAAGCCAAAGGATGGATATTCAAACAGGAAGTAAAAGCCGAAGGCGGATGGAGAAGAGTTGTTCCTTCTCCAATACCCATCGGGATTCAGAATGATAATGTTGTGGAACAGTTGGCCCGTTCAGGCAATATCGTAATCGCTGCCGGTGGAGGCGGAGTCCCGGTGTATATCGATGAGAAAAACGAGGTGCGACCCGTGGAGGCAGTTATTGATAAAGACCTTGCATCTGCACTGCTGGCAGCAAAAATAAGCGCAGATGAGTTTTATGTACTGACAGATGTCCCCTATGTCTACATCAATTATAAAAAACCGGACGAGGAAGTGAAAGAATTCCTAAACTATGCCGATACCCTCAAATACCTGGAGATGGGGATGTTCAGCAAAGGAAGCATGGCACCCAAAATCAGGGCATGCCTCTCCTTTATAAAACAGGGAGGAAGAAAAAGCGTGATCACCGAAGCAACAAAACTGGAAGATAAAAAATACGGTACCAAAATCACCATGGAGTATGAGGATTGAAATCAATAGTAATTCTGGATTACAATCGAATTACAGCGATCCCGCTACAGCGGGAGAGCTGAATTACTACGAATTACACGATCCGCCGAAAGGCGGAGAGTGAGTTACTAGGAATTACAGCGATTCTTTGAATGAATAATCAAACTCCGATGGAGTTTAAATGTAT
>CAZXGG010000008.1:4027-6300 GCA_964640125.1 uncultured Rikenellaceae bacterium | reverse complement strand
GAATTACAGCGATTCTTTGAATGAATAATCAAACTCCGATGGAGTTTAAATGTATCTTTAACATGACTATTATACAATAATCCAAGGCCTATGGCCTTGATTTAATGACGGAACTATCAAGATCTTTTGAATATTATTATATCTTATGTGTCAAGTCGATTTTATTAAAGAGAACACTATCGGTGTTCGATTATTGTAAAATATATTACATCAGAACATTAAACAACAACTCTATCGGAGTTGGATAACTCATCACCACCAAAACCATGAAACAAGATTTACAAAACAGACACTTCCTGACTTTGCTGGATTACCAGCCACAGGAGATTGAATTCCTGCTGAACCTTGCAGGAAAACTGAAAGAGGCCAAGTATTCGGGCAAAGAAAAACAAACACTCAGGGGAGAAAACATTGCATTGATCTTTGAAAAAGCCTCGACCCGCACACGCTGTGCTTTTGAAGTTGCAGCCCATGACCAGGGTGCATCGGTCACCTATATCGGACCCACCGGGTCGCAAATAGGAGATAAAGAATCGATGAAAGATACAGCCAGGGTTCTTGGCAGAATGTATGATGGTATTGAATACAGGGGATTCGGCCAGGAACGGATCAAAGATCTTGCACAATTCTCCGGCGTACCGGTATGGAATGGCCTGACAACCGAGTTCCATCCGACCCAGATCCTGGCTGATTTAATGACCATGCTGGAACATTCCGAAAAGCCTCTGAACCGGATTGCTTTTTGTTATCTGGGTGATGCTCATAATAACGTGGGGAATTCATTACTCGTCGGAGCGGCAAAAATGGGCATGGATTTCAGAGCCGTTGCCCCCGGTCCATGCCAACCCGATAAAAAATTACAGGAGAAATGCCTTGAAATCGCTAAAGAAACGGGCGCCAGGATCACCGTCACTGACCAGGTTGAGGAGGCAGTGAAAGGTGTCGATTTTCTCTATACCGATGTATGGGTCTCAATGGGTGAACCCGACTCGGTTTGGAAGGAGAGGATCAATCTGCTTAAACCCTACCAGGTGAATGCAAACGTCCTGAAACAATCCGGTAATCCGAAAGTGAAATTTCTGCATTGCCTGCCCGCATTCCATAACCGTGAAACAACCATCGGCGAAGAAATGTTTACTAAATTCGGTCTTGATGGCATGGAGGTAACCGAAGAGGTCTTTGAATCCGAAGCCTCTATCGTATTTGACCAGGCAGAAAACCGGATGCATACCATCAAGGCAATCATGGTGGCTACCCTGGGAAGTCAGGAAACAACATAGGATGGGATTGTCAAAAGTCGATTTTTTTAGTCATCCTGAACTTGTTTCAGGATCTCATAAGCCTGATTATTAATTCATTAAGATTCTGAAATAAATTACTCCCTTCGGTCATGAGATCGCTTCGCTATGTTCAGAATGACGTTCTTTCATAATCTTACAGCCCTATCACAAGTAGTTAACATTTCGTCATCCTGAACTTGGTTCAGGATATTATTTCAAACATGAAAAAAGGATTCGTCTATATAATGAGCAATAATAAGCGGACTGTTCTTTACATAGGTGTTACCAGTGATCTGAAAACACGAGTTGGAGAGCATAAGGATGGTATCGGCTCAGAATTTACAAATAAATACAAACTAAAAGATCTTATTTATTTTGAAGAATTTCAGGATATTAACCAGGCCATTACACGAGAAAAACAATTGAAAAATTGGCACAAGGATTGGAAAATTAACTTAATCCGTTCAATGAATCCTGAAATGAATGATTTGTTTGATTTCGTTTAAATTATAAGATGCTGAAACAAGTTCAGCATGACAACGAGTTAACATTTCGTCATCCTGAACTCCTGCCTGCGGCAGGCAGGTGGTTCAGAATCTAAAATTCGATAATCGGGCATTGATACTGATCTGCCAACTGGCGGATTACATCCCATTTAGCCGCTCAAATTCGGCTTGACGGGTACTCACAAAGTGTAGGTTCTTAATTATTTCATTAACTTGTATGGATCAAACCAATTGGTAAACCCATGCTCCTGCTGCGTGATTTTTATATCCTGTTTACCATAATCGCTGTTCTGGGAATCATCTACCTGATTCTTAGGAGAATACACCATCGCCGCAGCAGGGACATGCGAAACAGGTTTAAAAAGAAAGGAGATACAGGAGGAAGAAATAGTTATTAGTTATGCCATAGGCATCACTACGTGATATGTTAATAGTTAATGGGTAAAGTTGATACGTTGATAAGATTGAATGTTGGAAGTTGGATGTT
>CAZXGG010000008.1:0-3927 GCA_964640125.1 uncultured Rikenellaceae bacterium | reverse complement strand
GTTGGAAGTTGGATGTTCTTATATATACTTCAATATTCATAATTCCCTGTTCATTATTCATTATTTATAGATCTTTATCATGCCCTACACCTACAAATACCCCCGTCCTGCATTAACCATCGATTGTGCTGTCTTTCGAAAAGCAAAGAACAACCTCGAATTGCTCCTGATCCAACGTGACCGTTATCCGTTTGAAGGGATGTGGGCGCTTCCGGGAGGATTTATCGAGATGGATGAGAGACTGCATGAAGCAGCCTCCAGGGAGCTGGAGGAAGAGACCGGACTGACAGGGATCCGGTTAACACCATTTAAAGCGTTTGATGCAATTGACCGGGATCCCAGGGGGCGTACCATCTCCTTTATTTTCTACGGATTCCTTGATACAAACTCAAAACAGGTGAAGGCTGCATCGGATGCCCGGGATGCCCGATGGTTCAATGCAAAAAAATTGCCTGAACTGGCTTTCGATCATGCGGAGATCGTTGGTGAGATCCTGAAGGAGAAAGGAGTAACGAATTATGAGTTATGAGTTATGAATGATGAATGATGAATGGTGAGTGGAGAGCCTGCCACGTTTACCCCATGAAATTCTTTTTATTTCATCGGGGTGAAATGCGACGCCTGCCCTGTGAAATTTGAGGTACGAAAACATTTCAGCAGGGTAGGAGCATATTTCACTGTGGATGAGTGATGATGATTGATGCCTGCCTGACGGCAGTCAGGAATGAAGGTACTCGGTGCTGCTAAACAGAATCCGAAATTCGATATTCGACATTCGACATTCGACATTCATATGATCATCCCCGCACCCACGGTTTCATTGGTTGCCTCGTCGATCAGGATAAGGCTGCCCGTAATGCGGTTTGTCCTGTACGAATCGTAAAAGATGGGGTGGGTAGTCTTGATGGATATCCTGCCAATTTCATTCAGCCCGATCGCTTTGTCTTCATAATTCTTATCCAGGGTATTGATATCCATTTTGTATTTCACATCCGTGATGATGCACTTCAGATCGTTCGTTGTATGCTGAATGGTATATTTTCCACGCAGGTTCATCGGTTTTTCATTCAGCCAGCATATCATCATGTCCAGTTCCCTGCCCACTTCGGGAGCTTTGTGTTCACCTACGATCATATCCCCCCGGCTAATGTCGATGTCATCCGCTAACCGAAGGGTAATGGATTGCGGGGCAAATGCCATATCGAGTGATTCCTTGTATGAATCGACCGATTTTATGGTGGTTGTAAATCCTTTGGGTAATACTTTTACCCTGTCTCCGGGACGGAATACTCCGCTTGCAATCCTGCCGGCATACCCCCTGTAATCCTGGAGCTTGTCCGATTGTGGACGAATGACATATTGTACCGGGAATCGTTGATGGGTAAGGTTTTGATCGCTGCTGATGTGAATGTTTTCAAGAAGATACATCAATGTTGGCCCGTTATACCAGTTCATGTTCTCCGACCGGTCAACCACATTATCACCGTATTTGGCACTTATCGGAACAAAGCGGACATCTTTCACATCCAGCTTTGTCGAAAATTTCTTAAACTGGTTCTGAATGTCTTCAAAAACTTCCTCGTTGAAATCCAGCAAATCCATCTTGTTCACACAAACAATGATATGGGGTATTTGCAGAAGTGAAGCAATGAAGGCATGCCTGAGCGTTTGTTCAATCACACCATTCCGTGCATCGACAAGTATCAGTGCTACATTTGCTGTGGAGGCACCCGTGACCATATTACGGGTATACTGAATATGCCCCGGCGTATCGGCGATGATAAATTTCCGTTTTGGTGTAGCAAAATAGCGGTATGCCACATCGATGGTTATACCCTGCTCCCGTTCAGCACGCAGCCCATCTGTCAACAGGGCCAGGTTCACCTCATCATTCCCCGTTCGTTCACTGGCAAGCTCAATGGCTTCCATCTGATCTTCAAAAATGGCTTTACTGTCATACAACAACCTTCCTATCAGCGTGCTTTTGCCATCATCCACACTCCCGGCTGTGGTAAACCGCAGTAACTCCATGTTCAGGTAACCTGCGTTGGTTAGGGTCATGTTTTTCTTCTAATTGTCCGTAAAATCGTTTACTTTTTACGCTAAATCTTCTATTAAATCACTACACAACTGTCATTCGCTCTCTTCGTTCGCTGTCATACCATTGTCATACGCTCCTCCGCCAGGCAGATCGTGTAATTCAGCTCGCTTACCTGCTCCAAGGCAGGTTGCAGTCGCTATAACTCGATTGTAATCCAACTCCGATAGAGTTGTGTTATCATACTATTTATCCTTTCTACTTTCTTTAATAATCGAACACCGATGGTGTTCAAAAAAAATTGAATCAAATCTTCTCCTCCTGTGTTCTCCGTGACTCTTTGTTAAAATTTTGTCACTCATCACTCATCACTCATAATTCCAACACCATGCCCCTTGCTCCAGGCTCCATGCATCCTGAACTCACCATTCTAATCGTCACCTTCTCTCACCTTTAAAAATACCCCTCCTTTTTCCGGTCCTCCATGGCTGCTTCCGATCGTTTATCGTCCCACCGGCTTCCACGTTCCGTGGTCCGTATGGTAGCTACTTCCTGGATGATCTCCTCGAGGGTTGTCGCTTCTGAGAGGGTCAGTCCCGTACAGGTAATGTCTCCGATGGTCCGGCAGCGCACATCCCTCACCTCCACTTTTTCGGTCTCTTTCATTTGCATAAAGGGAGCCCAGGCAAGCCATACTCCATCCCGGTTAAACACCTTTCGTCTGTGTGTAAAATAGATGCTGGGCATGGGAATATCCTCCATGTAGATGTATTGCCACACATCCATCTCAGTCCAGTTACTGATGGGGAACACCCGGAAATGTTCGCCCATGTTCTTTTTCCCGTTAAAAATATTCCACAGTTCCGGGCGCTGGTTTTTCGGGTCCCACTGTCCGAATTCATCGCGATGGGAAAAAAAGCGCTCCTTGGCACGTGCTTTCTCTTCATCCCTTCTACCCCCTCCCATCGCTGCATCGATCTTCATCTCCTCCAGGGCATCCAGCAATGTTACGGTTTGCAAAACATTCCTGCTTGCATTCACGCCTTTCTCCTCGACAACCCGTCCCCTGTCAATCGAATCCTGCACATAAGCAACCAACAGCTTTGTACCGCTATCCTTCATCAGTTTGTCACGGTAATCCAGCGTTTCCTGGAAATTATGACCCGTATCAATGTGAAGCAAAGGAAAAGGTATTTTTGCAGGCCAAAAGGATTTGCGTGCCAGGTGCCACATCACTATCGAATCCTTACCACCTGAAAACAGCATGGTCGGTTTTTCAAACTGGGCAACGACTTCACGAATCACATACATCGATTCCGCTTCCAGCTCCCGCAGGTGGTTGATATTATGTTCACTCATGTAGGCGGCTTTGTTGACGAGAAAAAGTATGGCAAAAATAATCTTTCACCCGAATTTATCAAAAATAATGACCATCATTCTTTTGTATTCCTTACCTGCCTGTTGCTTGCTCTGACTATTTTTCCTACTTTCGAATGTATATTTTTTCTAATAAACACAATTATGAAATCAACACTCACTTGCCTGTTCTTTTGTTTCGCTGCAATATCCTTCTCACAGGAGTCAAACAGTGTTAGATTCATGTCCGATCCGGCCCCCTCTCCGGATGGCAATACCCTGCTTTTCGCCTACGAGGGGGATATCTGGAAAATGGATGTGACTGGAGAAACAGCCTACCGTATAACGGCAATGGAAGGTAATGAATCCCTCCCCAGGTTTAGTCCGGATGGTAAATGGATTGCTTTTACAGGGACACAGGATGGCAATGGAAATATCTATGTTGTGCCTTCCAGTGGCGGGGAGATCAAACAGCTCACTTTTCACTCCTCCTTTGATTATGCCGATTCCTGGTCGTGGGATTCCGAATGGAT
>CAZXGG010000007.1:0-78451 GCA_964640125.1 uncultured Rikenellaceae bacterium | reverse complement strand
ACCAGGGTATCAACCATCTCTTCCAGGGATGAATCAAAGGATTCTTCTGGTTCTGAATATGTTCCGCAGGCATACATCGTCAGGAAGAGGATCAACATTCCAAAAATTTTTAAGTGAGTGTTCATGGGATTGTGTTATTAATTTAATCAAGTTGCTGTTTATAGAAGTAGGTTTATATTTTACCAAAAAATACATTTTTACCCCTGGAGAGCGACTCTCTTGCCGAAGGCATTCCCATGGAAGAGTTGCTCAGCCCCGCCTCCGGCGGGGCAAACGACTTGGAAAGTCGTTCTCCAGAAGAAAAGTAAGATAAAAATAAACATAACACTCTTTTTCTAAATCAAAAATTCCGGTGTGATGAACCCGAGGGATTTATACATTGAATACGGTAATGCCGAGGATGTTATCAACGATTAACCCATTATCGTTCCACACCCAGCTCATCAAGAACCAGGGCATTGATGTTCTGGCTGTCCGGTGAGGTAAAAACGACAGATCCTTTGCTGATGTCCAGGATATAGGTGAATCCTCCCCGGGTGGCAACATTATCAATTGCTTTCTGCACCTTTTCGTAAATCGGTTGCAAAAGCTCGTAGTTCCTCTGCTGCAATTGCTGGTTGGCATTCTGCTGAAAATTGAAGATCTTTTCCCGCATGCCCATGATTTCGGATTCCTTGGTTTTCCGGATCAGGTCAGAATAGTTCCCCTGGTTCGTCTCATAATCATTCACCAGGTTGTTCAATTCGACCTGCATCTCTTCCAGCATGTTCTCAAACTCCTTTGTGTCTTTTTCCAGCAACAGTTGGGCACTGTCACTTTCCGGTAACAGGGAGACGATTTCAACGACATTGACATGGCCGATCTTCAGCTGCACCTGGGCAAAAAGGCTCTGGCAGCCCAATATAAACATTAACCCGATTAGAATAAGGATTGTCTTTTTCATAAGATTACAATTTTACTGGTGGTTCCGGTTCTGGAAATAAAAATATGGGTATTCCGGGTATGAACCAACCTTAAAAAGTTAAAAAAACTTAAAATGAGATAACAGGCTGACGGTAAAAGGCTGCAGGCAGAAGGGAGAGGTGAGTTTCGAGACACATGTTACGAATTACGGATTGAAGTCTGACAATGAGTTACGCAAACCTGATTCCTTGTTGTTCAGGGAGGCTGAGAAGGATTAGCAAACAGATTTGCGAACTACATGAGTCAGGTGATAGCCTGGCGAATAAATTACATTCATCACGCGAATGCATGGTGAATGAATTGCTATCGAATTACAATATAATACCCCGGAATGCGTAAATAATTCAATACTGCTTCGTCTCCCTGGAGCATATTCGGGGGTGGTGGGTGCTCATCATTAAAAACACTCAGCTCCTGTTTGGGCAGGATGGTGACAAAATCCTCTTTATAGCCTTCTTCATAGGGTATTCGATTACTATTGAGGTGCAGGTGATGAGCGAGAAAATTGTAGGCAGCCACCCGTTTTGAATATCCATAATCGTGTTTCTCAGCCGGCAGGTGAACATTTTCCACCTTATGCTCAGCATCATAGAGTGCATATACCCGTTGGATGTAGGGATATTCAACGCGTGGTGTATTTCTTGTCCAGTCTCCGCCATTGGAGATCAGCAGCAGGGGTCTTGGAGCACAGAGGGCAGCAATCTCAACATTGTTGGTCTGGTGATCGGCGCTTCGGTGTATTGGCATTCCGCTCTCGCAGATACAGCCGCCAAAAAAGTGGGCAGATACCTGGACTACCGGCACGGATACTTTAATCCGTTCATCAATAGCAGTTAAAATGAAAGTCTGGGTTCCCCCACCCGATCCACCGGTCATTCCAATCCTGCTGGCATCAACATCGGGCCGCGAAAGCAGGTACTCCAGCACCCGCCTGCTGTTCCACGTTTGCAGCAGAAGGGCAATGGGTATTTCGTGGCTGACCTGCATGCTTTCACCATACCCTACCATGTCGTAAGCAAAAACAATGGCCCCCATTCTTGCCAGCACAGCACTCCGGATCTGCACATAATGGGAGAAGCGTTTGTCTCTCATGTGTCCGTGAGGGCATAGGATAGCCGGATATTTCTCCCGCTCTGTGGTTGGACGGTAGAGGTTTCCCGTGATGTAAAAACCCGGGAAACTTTCAATGGCAATATTCTCCACGATGTAACCATCCATCTTCCGTGTATTTCGGTTAATGGGATTGAAATTCCCTTGGATATCGGGCATGTCGTTCAGTTGCATGCCGTCGATGATTCCCTGCTTAATTCGGGCTGCCCTCTTTTCCCAGGAATCGATATCGTCCCAGGTTCCGGCAAATTGTTTCATCATTTTGTTCGCTTCATCTTCTGTCCAGTGGTATCCAACGCAAAGCAGCGTATCCTGCGAGAAAACCGACAGGTTCAGGCAGATCAGGAAAACTGATAAAATGTATTTCATGATGGACCGGCGATTGAAAGGTTAAAAGTTAATGAGACTTGGTTTCAACAAATTTTGCAGTGAAAACCATTAGTTCGAATTGATCCCGCTGAAAGTGGTGTTAAAGTGTAAGGGGTAAATGTAAGCATAAGTAAGGAATAACATTTATTGAATACACCCCATTTATTTGTTTGAATAGTGCATTTCACATCGTCCCCCTTTTGAATAAAGGGGGTGTCCCTGACCATAGCGTCAGGGACGGGGGATTTATTTCAAATTCCTCTGCAGGCGTGCCTTCAGCACAACATCCGGCGTTCAACATTCAACGTATTGACTTCTACCCTGACTCGTCCTCCGGCTTGTCCACCGAAACCCTGGTGAAGTTTCCCTGCATGTTATTTTTCTATTCCATTTCTTCCGGTTCGGTCTCCCCTTCAACTTCCTCCCCTTCTTCCATTTCAGCTGCTTCATCCTCCTCCGCTTCGTCATAGGAGGAAGTATTAATAATGGATAGATACACAATTTTCCAATCTCCTTCAATTTTCTCTAAAAATTGCACATGTATGCTTTTACTGGTAGATTCACCCTCATCATTAAAGGATTCATTGTCATAAACAGCCCAGGCGCAATCTTCGTACACTTTAATTTTATAATTTGATTTTACCTCAGGATTTTTAACCGGTTCAGGATTACTCTCAAAGACTTCTTTCATCGCCTGGCTCGATTCTTCCCATCCGGTGAAATAACCATACATGGATTTAGTGGCTCCTATTCGTACGACTGTCTCATCCTGGAGGCAGGTTGCTGCCCAGCGGTCAAAATCCCTGGCGTAATAGGCATTGGATTCTTCTTCTATAACAGCTTTGATAGCTTCTTTTTCTTTTTCGATGTCGATCGTTTCCTCGCAGGATATTCCTGCAAGAACAACAAGAACAATTAACGGAATCAAATACTTTTTCATGATTTGGTTGTTTTAAGGTTTGTACTAATTGGATGTTACTTATAAAATGCACAGATTCCATACTGTTTACACGTAAACAGATGCATTGCATGTATAATAGGGATAATTGTTATCTGGTTTGGATGAATAAAGGTACAGCATTTGGTGGTAAATAACAACAATCACATAGAGTTAACCAGGGGTAGGACTTTCGGAGTTCTAAAGTTCGTTGGTCGGTTACGGCAACGAAGCCCGTTTCGGTATTCGTTGTTCGTCTTTCGTCGCGTAATTGGTGCGCCTGGTGCTTTTGGGTCCATGAAAGAATTTCCCAATGAATAGCAGTGCAGTTGGACCTTTGGATTGGATGAAATGAAATCCTGAATACAGCCACTGAAGTGGCTGCCTATTATCTTTAAGTTCCGCTGGGACTTTTCTTTTATCAAAATCCGAAATTATGATCCAATTTCATTGGTTAGGACAAGTTCGCAATCCGCAATTCAAAATTCGCAATTCATCATTCAAAATTCATCACTCATCATTCCCTTCTCCCCTCTCGCTTTTCACCTCTCTACCAGAACTCTGTACTCTGTACCCTGTACTCAATCCCTTCATCCTTCCCTCTGCCCTTTGCTCTTTGCCCTATGCTTCTCATTTCTCCCTTTGCTACTCCAGGAAATTTAGATAAATTTGGAAGTCTTTTTAAATCCTTACTAATACGAGCGTACCATTCATGGATGTAAAGATTGAAGATAGCTGGAAGCAGCGGCTGGCTGAAGAATTTGAGAAAGAGTACTTCACCGGGCTGGTACAGTTTGTCAGAAAGGAGTACAGTACCCATACCGTATACCCGGCAGGGAAGAACATCTTCAACGCATTTGACCGTTGCCCCTTTGATCGTGTTAAGGTGGTGATCATCGGGCAGGATCCCTATCACGGCCCAGGCCAGGCTCACGGATTGTGCTTCTCGGTGCTGGATGGGGTTGCCTTCCCCCCCAGCCTGGTCAATATTTTCAAGGAGATCCACGACGACCTGGGAACATCACTCCCGAAAACCGGTAACCTCGAGCGGTGGGCTGACCAGGGCGTCCTTCTTCTGAATGCCACACTGACCGTTCGAGCCTACCAGGCCGGTTCTCATCAGGATAAGGGGTGGGAGGAATTTACGGACGCTGCCATCCGGAAACTGGCTGAAGAGAAAAAAGAGATTGTCTACCTCCTCTGGGGATCCTATGCGCAAAAGAAGGGAGAGGTGATCGACCGCCGTTCAAACCTTGTACTGGAAGCACCGCATCCCTCACCCTTATCTGCAACAAGAGGATTTTTCGGATGCAGGCATTTCAGCAAAGCAAATGAATACCTGAAGGAACACGGTAAAGAATCGATTTCCTGGTGATTATTACAATATACTATTGTCAACCAATGAATAACGCAATAAAACGGGCTGCAGCTCCCCTGATACTGAAACTGGGCAAGCGTATTGAAAGGAAACGATTTACCGGAATTCCGATTATCATCGGATCGGCACCCCGTTCCGGATCAACCCTGCTCAATGCTATCCTTTCAGCACATCCCGATATTTATGCCATAAAGAAACAGACCTATGCTTTTGAAAAATGGATAAAAACCGATGACCGTTATGAAATTGAAAGGCCAGACAGACTCTACCGTGAATTCATTTACCGGAGGATTCCCAAAACTGCCATCCGCTGGTGCGAGAAAACACCCAAGAACATCATCACCTTTGATAAAATACTTGATTTTCATCCCACGGCACTGTTGATCCATCTGGTGCGCGACGGCAGGGATGTGGTCACCTCAAAACACCCGAAACACACACCCGACCAATACTGGGTTTCTGCGGAACGATGGGTCCGGGATGTCACTTTCGGGTTAACCTTTAAAGACCATCCCAGGGTACAGACAATCCGGTATGAAGACCTGATCCTCAATTTTGAAGAAACCATGCAGAAAATATGCTCCTACCTTTCACTGGAGTTTCATCCAAATTTCCTGAAATGGGAGGAGCATGCAACCATTCGGATCAGCAAGCACTGGGACAGTTCTGTTCAGAAGATCCATTCCGGGGCAATTGAAAAATGGAAAAGAGAAGAGCACAGGGAACGCTTCCTCGAATTTATGAAAAACCGGGAAGCGGTTGAATTACTGCAAACACTGAACTATTCGATTGAGTAAAATGAAGAAATTCAGAATTCTTTTCGCCATCACGCAGGAATATTACTGGGCAAGCCTTAAACCCATCTATGATGAATTCGTTAAGGATGATCGATATGAGTTATATCTAAAATTTGGCAGGAATCGGAAACGCTTTTTATACTTCTTTATGGTTTCCCGCAGGGAGGAGATTGAGGAGAAATACAGGGATGAGGGATACCGGGTCACCAGGGAAACCCTGGGATTTGATGTGGTTTTTGCCGGTGCCCAGTTGAAAGATCCCAAACTGTTTGGTAATGCAATGCTCTGCAATGTAGATCATGGTCCGGGGATCAAAACGCTCCGGTACCGGCATTTGCTAAGGCAGACCGATGTAACATACCATTGCTTTGTTGAGGGTCCTTACCGTGTGGAAAAGTTCAAAAAATACGAATTGGACAGGATCCATGAGATCCATTCTGTCGGTTTGCCAAAGCTGGATATCCTTTTTAACGGAACCTACGACAGGAATGACCTGCTAGAGGAGATGGGCCTCGATCCTGATAAAAAAGTGGTACTCTATGCACCTTCATTCAAACCCACATCCATTTTTTCCATCGGAGAAGAGGTGGTGAAACTGTCTGAACAGTACCAGGTGATCGTGAAACTTCATCCATATAGCTGGTGGGGTCTTTATGCCTCTCATGAGCAACACCTGATCTTTGAAAGACTGAAAAAACGTCACCCGTCATTTTATCTTGTCCCCCCGGAAAAGCACGATATTCGTCCATTTCTCTTTGTTGCCGATGTGATCATCAGTGACGGATCAAGCGTTATCAACGAATTCCTTGCGCTGGAACGTTGCGGGATCATTGTAGATCTTGCCGATGACCGCTTAACACATAGCAACGGGAAACCATTGCTGGAAAACAGCAGCGCAGAATGGCTGAAAGAGAGCTTTGTACATATCAAACCGGGGGATAACCTGGAAGAGGCGGTTGAGAAAGCCATGTATCCGTCGGAAGAGAGAAAACAGAAGATCAGGGAAGATAAAAACTACATCTTTTCACATACCGACGGACACTCTTCGAAGCGGGTTAAAGAAATCGTTGAAAAGTGGCTGAGTAAAGAGGTAAACCATAAGTAACCGGTATATACTTTCCCATGCACGAATGAAAAGATGGTGGCCACGAATGAAAGCGCGAATTTTCTGACAAAATAATTGTAGTTAACGCATGAACTTTTTACCTTCGGACAGGGCTAATGCACAATATTAAAGACTGTTCAAAAGTTTACAGTATACTACTTAAAACCAATCCTTTTTGCGTATGAAGTGGCGTCTTAAGACCAAAATGTGGGTTTCCATATTATCCATTTCTCTGGTGATTTATGTACTGGCTTTAGGATACATAAGCGTTGTATTCAAGGACCGTGCCGTACGGGACGCTCAACTCATCGCAGATAACCTGAACAAGGAGGGTGCAAACCTTGTCAGGGCTCATCTCAACGAGCATTTCGGAATTTCCCGAGCTCTTGCCCAGGCATTTATGGTTTACAAGGACATCCCTTCCAAAGAGAGAAACCGTATCTTTTCTGAAATGATCCGTAATGTTCTTGCAGAAAACCCTGAATACACCGCTGTTTTTGAACAATGGGAATTGAGTGCTATCGATCCGGATTATACCAGACCCTACGGGAGGATCAGGAGAACCCACTACCGGTCCGGGGAGGAGATCCTGTTTAAAACTGATACGCTTGAAATGCAGGGAGATGACACCACAGGCATTTATTACCAGGTAAAAAGCGGAAAGCAGGAGTTTATCACCAGCCCCTATTATTATTCTTATAATATAAACCAGGCTCTGCCTGAGGATGAGCCGATCCATGAAGGTGCCATACTCATGGCAACCGTGATCACACCCATTATTGTTGATGGTCGTTATGTCGGAATGACGGGAATGGATTTTCCCATTGAGGGATTCCAGGAGATCATCGAAGAGATCAAACCCCTGGAACAGACCATCACCTTTCTGGTAGCCAATGACGGGCAGATCGTTGCCCACCCGAATAAACAATTGATCAAAAAACAGATCTGCGTGATCTATCCCGAGGTGGATAAGGTATATCACTTCAATGAAAGAATCGTCTCAGGAGAGAAATTTTCCTTCATGTCCAAAGATTCGAAATTTGGGAAAAATGCTTATGTATCGTTCGTACCGATAGAAATTGCCAAAACCAATACACCCTGGTCCATGGGAATTGTCGTTCCGGTTGACATCATTACCAGGGAAGCAAACCAAACCTTCTATTTTTCCATCCTGGTTGGCATGGTGGGTTTGATCATTCTCACCCTGGTCATCTGGATCATTGCACATAACATCACCCGACCCCTCAAGAGTACAACGAACCTGCTGAAAAACCTTGCATCAGGGAATTTACACAACAGTGCAAAGATTCAGGTAAAATCGAAAGATGAACTTGGAGAAATGGCTCAATCAGCAAACACCCTCCTGGAAGGTTTGAGAAGTACTGCCGGTTTTGCAAAAGAGATTGGAGAAGGCAATCTTACTGCCGATTACAAATTGCTGAGTGATGAAGATGCCCTGGGAAATGCACTGGTTGAAATGAGGGATCGCCTCAAACGGTCAACGGACGAAATTTTAAAACAGGCTCAAGAGCTTCAGGTAAAAAACGTAGAACTCCAAAAGCTATCGATTGTGGCCAGTGAAACAGACAATGCCATCATGATCATGAATCCAGATGGGAATGTGGAATGGATCAATGAAGGGGTTACGAAACTCTATGGTTACACGTATGAGGATATCATTCATGACCTCGGAACAAACCTGCACGATTTCAGCGCCCATCCGGAGATTGATTCTATTATCTCAACCTGCCTCACAAAGAAGGAATCTATTGTTTATTTTACACGAGATAAGAACAAATCAGGGGAATACATCTGGGCGCAAACAACCCTGACACCGATCCTCGATAAGGATGGTACCGTCATCAAGCTGGTTGCTATTGATTCGGATATACGAAAGATCAAAGAAGCAGAAGAGGAGATCGCAAAACAGCGGGATCACCTGAAAGAATTGAATGCAGCCAAAGATAAATTCTTCTCCATCATTGCTCACGATCTGAAGAATCCATTCTCAGTGCTTCTGTCGGTAACTGAAGCACTGCTGGAAGGTTTCAGCCAGATGAGTGACGAAGAAAAAAATGTTGCAATCCAACGAATCCATAAATCAGCTAACCTGCTATTTAACCTGCTGGATAACCTGCTGCAGTGGTCAATGACACAAACAGGCAGGCTCACTTTCCATCCAGAAAAAGCTGATCTGAGAACCATTGTCTTTGGGACTGCCTCCCTGTTGCGCATGAATGCAGAAAACAAACACATCAACCTGTCAACAGACATTCCCGAAAAAACCTATGTGCGTGCTGATGTTGATATGGTAAAAACCGTGATCCGAAATTTATTGACCAATGCCATTAAGTTCAATACTGAAGGAGGCAAAGTGAAGGTTACGGCAAATAAAAAGAAAGGATACTATGAAATCTCTGTATCCGATTCCGGTATAGGACTGAGTAAAGAGGACCAGGAGAAGCTGTTCCGGATAGACGTTAAAAACAAATCCATTGGCACGTCCAAGGAGAAAGGAACCGGGCTTGGGCTGATCTTATGCAAAGAGTATATCGAAAAGAACGGCGGCAGGATCTGGGTAGAAAGTGAACCCGGGAAAGGAAGTGATTTCATCTTTACCCTGCCTGCCTATACCGAGAAAAAAGTGCCGGAAACGGTGGAAAGATGAGCATAGAGCAGAGGGAAGGAGGAAGGATGAAGGGATTGAGTACAGGGTACAGAGTTGTGCCTTAGGTGTACCTTCGGCACAACATCCAACATTCAACTTATTCACTTATAACTTATCAACTTCTCCCAGCGACTACCGGTAACAGATGACCATATTTCACCACAAACTCTCTCATTCCATACCCTTGAGGTAACTGACCAGTCCTTTCTTCTCAATAATCTGCAGGAGTTGTTCCGGCAATTCGGGGATGGAATAGACTGTATCGCCAACGCTTACCATGGATTTTTGAAAGTCCACCTTCACCGCATCTCCGGGTTTGTACTTTTCAACTATCTCCCGGCTAACGATCAGTGGTAAGCCCTGGTTGATTGCCGACCGGAAAAAGATCCGGTTTACGGATTTTACGATTATTGCCCTGATTCCAATGAAAGCCAGGCCAACCGAAGGATGTTCCCTTGAACTTCCACAACCAAAATTTTCTGCGCCAATGATGATATCACCCCGTTCAGCTTTGCCGGCAAAATTCGGATCCAATCCTGCAAAAAGGTGAGGACGAATGGCATCGGGGTCAGAACTAAGGATATCGTAGGTCAGGTTTCCGGCAAACATCTGGTCGGTATTGAAATGATCAACATCAGCATAATTCCAGACAGCGCTGATCCTGCGGTTTTCATCAGCAGGGATTTCGAAGGTTGCAGGCTGACTTTTTGCATGGGGGTAATTATCCGATGTGGTGATCCCGCGTGGATCGGTGATCTTACCATGGATTGCAGAGACAGCAACGGTTGCCGGTGAAGCCAGGTAGATGGATGCATTTCTGTTTCCCATTCTTCCCAAAAAGTTACGGTTTGCCGTTGAGATAACGGTATATCCATCTGCAGGGATTCCCTGACCTGTACCGAGGCAGGGTCCACAGGACGGGCTCAGGATATTTGCACCGGATCTGATCAGTGATGCCAGGCTTCCATCCGCCATAGCGTGGAGGTAAACCTCCTGTGAAGCCGGGACGATGATCAGCTGGAATCCATCGGGGATCGTTTTTCCATCCAGGATCTCCGCAGCAATCCGGATATCATCCAGTCTGCCATTGGTACAGGTCCCGATCATTCCCTGATGCAGCTCTGTACCCTGGACTTCTGAAACGGCTTTGACATTATCGACATGGTGAGGGGCAGCGACCAGCGGGAAGATCTCATCCAGATTGATCTCAATCTCCTCTGCATAAGAAGCATCCTCATCTGCCCATACTCCTTCCACTGATTTCTTACCATAAAACTCCGCCAGGATTTCATCGGCAGGGAAGACGGCATTTTTTGCTCCCATTTCGGAAGCCAGGTTAGCCAGGGTCATCCTCCCGGAAACGGAGAGGGTTTTCACTCCCTCACCGTGGTATTCAATGGACATGTAATTCGCTCCGGCTGAACCGATCATACCAATGATCCACAACGATATATCTTTTGCATAAACCCCTTCTTTCAATTTTCCAGAAAGGGTGATTTTTATCGATTCCGGGACCCGGAACCAGGTTTCTCCTTTTTTCCAGAGACCGGCTGCTTCCGTCCGGTCGATCCCGGTAGCCATAGCGTTAAATGCACCGGCTGTACATGTATGGCTGTCACTTCCAACAATAACCATTCCCGGCCGTGCATGGTATGCCATGATCTGATGGCATATGCCTTTCCCGGTATCATAGAAATTTTTGACCTTCTGCTGCTTCACGATATCCCGGATTGCCTGATACTGGGTTGCCAGTTTTGCACTGGTCGGAGGGGCATTGTGGTCCAGCACGACCAACATCCGGTCGGGGTCATGAAAAGTAATACCCCCCATTTTCTCAAACGTTTTATAAATGCTGGCTGTATTGTCGTGTGTCAGGACAATATCCGGTTTTCGAAACACAATGGATCCGGTGCGGGCATCAAAGATTTTTTCAACAAAGGTTTTACCTGGCATTTTCAACTATTTAAAAGCAGGCTAAGGCTTCCGCCTTTAGCTTTCAAAACAATCCACCGTTCTGATAGATCTCCATCTGGACCTCGGAAAAGGGTTCTCCGGATACTGATTTTCCATTCTCAAGGTTTGTAATCCGTCCGTTTTTAAAATCCACTTCAACCCGGTTATCATCTTCAATTTCAAGTATACTGATGTTTTCACACACCATAACGGGAAAGGCAGCATTGATGGCATTCCGTTCATAGATTGCCCCGAACGATTCTGCAATTATGGCCTGTACACCCAGGGATTTAAAGCAATCGACAGCCTGTTGTCTGGAGCTTCCGCTGCCAAAATTTTTGCCTGCAAAAATGACATCTCCGTTTTTTACTCTCTTAGCAAAATCCTCGTATCCCTCGAGGTTATCGAAGGTATATTGCCCCATTTCGTCAGGATCGGTAATTGAGAGGTATCGGTTATGAAATATCATATCGGTATCGATGTTATCCTTCCTGATGATCCATGTCCTGCCAGCAATTTTTTCCGGTTTATGTTCCGGTGCTTTTTCAGCCCCTCTTTTTTTCTCTCTTCCACCGGTCGTTTCTTTCCGGACGAACAATGCCGGTTTTTCAGGGATATCATCGGGTGTGGTGATGTAACCTGCTGCTGCCGATGCAGCAACCACGGCGGGAGAGGCAAGGTAGACATCTCCTTTTCCCTGTTTGCCGGGGAAGTTTCTGTTCCCCGTACTAACGGTCACCTCCCCGGGGCCATTCTGCCCAACCTGTCCGGCAGCACACCCTGCACAACCAGCGTTTGATACCAGGGCTCCTGATTCTTTGAATATCTTCAGAATCCCCTCCTCCATGCACTGGTTCCAAACGGTATCCGTAGCCGGTACAATTTTCAGGACAACTCCGGGAGCCACTTTTTTGTTCTTAAGGATACCGGCAACAATCCGCATATCCCCGATCCTCCCATTGGTACAGCTTCCAATAAAGGCCGAATCGATTTTCACTTTTTTTACCCGACCGACATTTACCGTATCATGCGGTTTGCCGGGCAGGGACACCCGGGAGACAAATGTTGTAACATCCAGGGTAAACCGGTCGGCATAGGTTGCATCCTGATCGGCTTGTATCCTTTCAATCGGATGGCTCGTGCGGGATTGACAAAAATCGATGATCTCCTCATTCGGTGTAAACAGGATAATTATTGCCCCCATTTCCGTTCCCATGGATGAGATGGTAATTCGTTCGTCAAGGCTTAATGAATCGATATCGTCGCCGTAGATCTCAACGGAGTATCCAAGCAATTTATTTGCACCGAAAACCGATAAAAGGTTAAGCACAATATCCTTTGCCGACAATCCAACCGGGAATTTTCCTTTCAGGTCAATTTTTACCGATTGGGGCACCTTAAACCAGATCTTGCCCTTGCTCCAGGCAGCTGCAATATCTTTATCGCCCATTCCCTGTCCAAATGCTCCGATCGCCCCCAGGATATTTGCATGAGAATCGGTTGAGATAGCTGTTGCCCCGGGATAAACCAATCCTTCATCGATCAACAGGTGGGTTCCGATACCCGAATCAATATCATACACCTTGATTCCATTTTCCCTGGCAAATAATCTGCAAATGTGCTGATTAACAGCATATTTCTGATCTGAACCGGTCGGATTACAGTCGAAGGTAAAAAAGGTTTTATCCGGGTCGTCAATCTCCAGGTCATTCTCTTTTATGTTCTTCACCACATTGGCTCCACCAAAATCACGTGCCACCCGGGCATCTATTTCCACAACGACAATATCGCCGGGCCGGACAGTTGGACGGTTAGCATGATTAGCAATGATTTTTTCAATGAGTGTCATTCCCATTTCTATCAAAGTGCTTCGAGAACCAGGGCAGATGCACCGCCACCTCCATTGCACAGGGCAGCCACGCCATATTTTCCGCCATTCTGTTTCAGCACATGAATCAATGTAACCACGATCCGAGCACCTGTTGCTCCGATGGGGTGTCCGAGTGACACTCCTCCCCCATTCACGTTCACGATTGCCGGATCCAGTTTCAGGTCTTTCAGTGCAACCAGGGACACAACAGCGAATGCTTCATTGATTTCATAATAATCGATATCAGCGGCTGCAAGCCCTGCGCGCTCAATGGCGATGGGTATCGCTTTGGCAGGTGCTGTGGTAAACCATTCGGGAGCATGAGCGGCATCGCCATGAGCCATGATCCTTGCCAACGGTTTAATCCCGTTTTTTTCAGCCACTGTTTTCTCCATTAAGACAACAGCAGCTGCGCCATCGTTGATGGTGGACGCATTGGCAGCTGTCACTGTTCCCTCTTTCTCAAACACCGGTCTGAGGGTGGGTATCCTGTCAAAACTGGTGTTTGTATACTCTTCATCTTTATCCATGATCATTGGATCTCCTTTTCTCTGGGGAATTTCGATGGGGAGTATTTCCTCGCTAAATTTTCCAGCGTCTGTTGCCTGCGCGGAACGGGTATAGGATTGGATTGCGTACTCATCCTGTTCTTCCCGGCTGATTTTATATTCACGTGCACAAAGCTCCGCTGCATTTCCCATATGATAGTCGTTGTACACATCCCAAAGTCCATCCTTGATCATTCCATCCACCACCTGGGAGTGTCCGAGTTTCATACCGTTTCGCATTGCCGGCAGATAGTGGGGAGCATTTGACATGCTTTCCATTCCACCGGCAACGATTACGTTATTATGACCGTTCAGAATGGTCTGAGCACCAATGATAATGGATTTCATGCCCGATGCACACACCTTGTTAATGGTGGTACAGGGGACTGTTTCGGGAATACCGGCAAAGAGGGATGCCTGGCGTGCCGGTGCCTGACCGAGATTTGCTGATAAGACGTTTCCCATATAGACCTCATCCACAAGTTCTCCGGAAACACCTGCCCGTTTAAGGGCTTCCTTGATTACAAAACCACCCAACCGGGTTGCGCTAAAGCCGGCAAGGGAACCTCCCAGACTTCCAATCGGAGTACGTACAGCTGAAACAATATACACTTCTTTTTTATCCATAATGATCAGTATTGGTTAAGCAATAAATATATAAAATATAAATCAAAAACTTTCTTTATATCAACAGTGAAATGACAGGGTATCATATGCCATTGTAACACCCTCCGGGAGTTCCTCCACCAGTTCAGCATGCAATCCAAACTGGTGGCTGATGTGGGTAATGAATGCTTTTTCGGGAGAGATCAGACGGATCAGTTTTTCGGCCTCTTCCAGGTTGAAATGGGTCAGGTGTTTCTCTTTTCTAAGTGCATTTACTATCAGGTAGCGTGATCCTTTTACCTTCGCGATTTCTTGATCGGAGATATAACTTGCATCGGTAATGTAGGTAAAATCGTTGATTCTGAAACCAAAGATCGGAAGCCGGTAATGATACACCCGGATTGGAATGATTTCAACTCCATTCACCAGGAATGGTTTGTTTTCAATTGAGTGCAGATTGATGCGGGGAATTCCCGGGTATTTATAATCTGCAAAAACATAGGCGAATTCCCGTTTTATGGCTGACTGAACCCGTTCTTCGGCATAAATATCCATTGGTTTCCGGTTGATGAAATTGAATGCCCGGATGTCATCCATCCCGGCAACATGATCTTTGTGTTCATGGGTAAGCAGGATGGCATCCAGCTGTTGCACCCCGGCACGCAGCATCTGTTGCCTGAAATCGGGGCCGGAATCGATAGCCATGGTCAGATCATCCACCTCCACAAGGACCGAACAACGCAACCTGGAATCGTGTGGATCCTTTGATTGACAAACCTTACAGCGACAAGCTATAACCGGTATTCCCTGGGAAGTTCCTGTGCCTAAAAAAGTGACTTTCAAGAGTAACGGTATCTATAATATGATCTTATTTCCTGAATTAAGAAAAGCACCTACTTTGTCTTATGAAGATAGGAAAGATTTTTGAGAATAGCGGTCAACGGATTGCGGTAATGATAAATTCCTCTATTTTTGCAGAAAGAGAAAATCATGAGTGGCAGTTTATTTTTAATTCCCGCACCACTGGGTGATTCACCGGTTGAGGCAGTCATTCCTTCCGAAGCCATTGAAAAAATTAAAACACTCTCCTGCTTTGTTGTAGAAAACGAACGGTCTGCACGGCGGTATCTCATCAAACTGGGTACCCACATTCCCATTGACCGGATGGAATTTATGATCCTGGATAAGAACACTTCACCGGAAGAGAGCGAAACCTATCTGAATCCTTTAGAAGAGAACAGGGATATTGGGATTATTACAGAAGCCGGGGTTCCCGGGGTAGCTGATCCGGGCGCCACAATTGTAAAGCTTGCCCACCGGAAAGGGGTCAGGGTGGTTCCCCTGGTTGGACCTTCATCCATACTGCTTGCCCTCATGGGATCGGGACTGAATGGACAGAACTTCGCTTTTAACGGATACCTGCCCATCCCTTTGAAAGATCGAATCAGCAGGATAAAACTGCTGGAGGCGAAATCGATGCAGTATTCCCAGAGCCAGATTTTTATGGAAGCCCCGTACAGGAACCAGAAATTACTCCACGATCTGATCAGCCATTGCCGTCCGGAAACAGACCTTTGTCTTGCAACGGATCTTACACTCCCTTCTGAATTCATCAAAACACAGCAGATCAGGGATTGGAAAAAACAGGTCCCCAACATCAATAAACGCCCAACAATCTTTATATTGCAGGGTTGATCGGTTTGTTACATCCTGATGAAAAAAACAAAAATATTTTTATCCTGAATAGTGTCAGAAATTTAAATCAGAAACCCATGAAAAATTACCCGAACAAAAGAAATGCCCGGTTAGGAACGAGCATTGTAACATTGACAATGTTGATGTTTGCAGTTTTTCCAGCCCTGTCTCAAAAGCTGGATATGGAGAAGATGAAAGACCTTGAACCCAGGAGTATCGGGCCAGCGGGAATGAGTGGCAGGGTTACTGCCATTGATGTTGTTCTCGACAATCCGGCTGTAATATACATCGGTACTGCATCGGGGGGATTATGGAAATCAGAAAGCGGGGGTGTGGATTGGGAACCCATTTTTGATGACGAACAGGTTGCCTCAATCGGGGCCCTGGCAATCGATCAGAATAATCCGGATGTGATATGGGTAGGAACAGGCGAAGGGAATCCCAGGAACAGCAATACCGGAGGTTATGGTATTTATAAGAGTATTGACGGAGGGAAAAGCTGGAAATTGATGGGCCTGGAGAAGACACGACACATCCACCGCGTTATCACCCACCCTCAGGATGGGAACACGGTGTATGTCGGAGCTACCGGATCGCCCTGGGGGCCACATCCCGAGCGGGGAGTGTATAAAACTACAGATGGAGGGGAAACCTGGCACCAGGTACTGTTTGTCAACGAATTAACCGGTGTTGGAGATATGGTTATGGATCCCTCAAATCCCAATAAGCTTTTTGTAAACATGTGGGAACACCAGCGCTGGCCATGGTTTTTCAAATCGGGTGGCCCCGGATCCGGACTGCATGTCACGTTTGACGGTGGAAAAACCTGGAAACGCCTGACCGAAAAAGATGGATTGCCGGAAGGCGAACTCGGGAGAATGGGACTGGCAATAGCACGGAGCAATCCGAAAATTGTCTATGCCCTGATCGAATCGAAGAAGAATGCATTGTACCGGTCCAATGACGGCGGATTCACGTGGGAAAAAGTTGGAGAGGAAAACATTGGTGACCGGCCATTCTACTATGCCGAAATATATGTTGATCCAAAAAATGAGAACAGGGTGTACAGTCTCTTCTCACGGGTCAATGTCAGTGAGGATGGGGGACGAACTTTCCGCAGTTTCATGTCAAGAAACATACACCCCGACCACCATGCCTGGTGGATACATCCCGAGGACCCGGGGTTTATGATCAACGGGAATGATGGAGGTATGGCTATAACCCGTGACCGGGGAGAGACCTGGTACTTTGTGGAAAGCCTGCCTGTCGGACAATTCTACCACATTAATGTGGACATGGAACAACCCTACCATGTCTTTGGAGGGTTACAGGACAACGGTTCCTGGAGGGGACCGGGATATACCTGGAGCAGTGGTGGAATTATTAATACTTACTGGGATCAACTCTATGGCGGTGACGGATTCGATGTGGTTCCCGATCAAAGTGACCCGAGGTATTGCTATGCCATGTCGCAACAGGGAAACGTGGGAAGAATCGATATCCAAACCGGTAAAACGAAAAGCATTAAGCCGGTGCATCCCGAGGGAATTGACCTTCGATTCAACTGGAATGCCGGTATGGCTCACGACCCGTTTGACAATAAAACCATCTATTTTGGAAGCCAGTTTCTACACAAAAGCACTGACCGGGGTGAAAACTGGACCATCATATCCCCTGATCTGACCACCAACGATCCCGAAAAGCAAAAATATGGGGAGAGTGGCGGATTAACCTATGATGTTACGGGTGCAGAGAATCATACCTGTATCTTGGCAATCGCTCCCAGTCCGATTCAGGAAGGGGTCGTATGGGTAGGTACGGATGACGGTAACATTCAGCTAACACAGGATGGAGGGAAAACCTGGACAAACCTGAATAAGGAGCTGAAGGATGTTCCAACGGGAAGCTGGATACCACAAATACACGCATCAAAATACAATGCCGGAGAAGCATTCGTCGTGGTAAACAATTACAGGAGAAACGATTTCTCAGCCTACCTGTATCATACAACCGATTTTGGAAAGTCCTGGAAACGGATGGTAGACAACTCAAAAATCTGGGGTTATGTTCTTTCTTTTGAACAGGATCCCGTTGAGCCAAAGCTGATGTTCCTGGGAACAGAATTCGGATTGTACGTCAGTATTGATGCCGGAGAGGCATGGACCAAATGGACGAACGGTTATCCCACGGTTTCAACCATGGATATGGTGATTCACCCGCAGGAACACGACCTGGTAATTGCCACATTCGGCCGCTCGGTATATATCCTGGATGATATTCGCCCCCTGAGAGAGCTTGCGCAAAAAGGGACTATCCTGCTTGACAGCGAGATCAATGTTTTTGATCCACCGGAAGCAATACTGGCTAATTACAGGAGTTCACCGGGCTACTATTCCGCAGGTGATGGTTATTATACCGGTGAAAATCGCCGAAGCGGGGCAATGATCACCTACTCCGTGAAAGAGGGGGAAGCAAGTGACAATATTCCCGATAGCAGATCAGCTTTCAGCCGCTATGGTAGCTTTTATGGATTTGGTGGCGGAGACGAATCCCGGGAAGAGAGCAACCTGAAACGGGTAACGATCAAGATATCGGATGAAGAGGGAAATGTCATACGGACCCTTACCCAGGTGCCAAAAACCGGAATAAACCGGATGTACTGGGGATTGGATAAAACAGGATACCGTTCGCCAGGATCTTCGGCATCCCGTTCCCGGCAGCAGGAAAGAGGAGGGGGAGGCAGTGTTCTTCCCGGTTTGTATAAAATAAAAATGACCTTTAACGGCGTGTCTGATTCCACAATGCTCACGGTAAAAGCCGATCCAAGAACAGAATTTTCAGTGGAAACGGCAAGGAAAAATCAGGAAATTGCCGAAGAACTGATGAAAAAGATGGAAACACTTGCTATTGCAATAGACCGCATCAACGAGTGCAAAACCACCATGGCAACCATCAACAGGCAAATACCTCGAAAGCAGACCGATGCGATAAAAAACCTGAGGGAGGTTACCAAAGAGGTCCAGGCTTCGTTAAAGGAGATTACCGATGTGATTCTGCCCCGCGAAGATGTTCAGGGAATTTACAGGGATCCGGACCTGGTTACCAGTAAGATCAGGGGAGTACGCTCGATCGTCAATGAAACGGATCCACTGAACACAACACAGCAATGGACCATTGAACAGATCGAGCAGTTGATTGAGCAAACCATGGATAAGATCAACCGGTTCTTTGAAGAGGGCTGGGAAAAGTATAAAAGAGCCGTGGAAGAGGCTGAGATCTCATTTTTTAAGGAGTATGACCCGCTGACCCTTTGAATGACATTGGGCGACGAGATAACTGATCGTGCCCCGATTTCTCGCAAAGCGATACCTATGGTAAACTCGGGGTACGATTCTGGGGTTCCTCATATTCGTCGCCCGAACTGGAGTCGAGCGACGAGAAAACAGATCGTGCCCCGGCTTCCCCGTAGGGATCACTATGTGACAGTCCGGGGTACGATTATTCGTTCTAAAAACTCGTCGCCCCAGCTTGAGTGGAGCGACGAGAAAGTCGGGCGATTAGAAGATCATTTAGATGGTTTAATCACTTCTATCAACTCAATATCATACAAAAAAGTAGTATAGATTTCCGGAATGGCGATTGGAGATGGAATGATCATAGTTGCTGTTCCTCCTTCCCGCATGTAGGTTAATCCCTCTTCGATTCCTTCAACAACATACCCTTCCTCACCCAGCTTAAAGGTCAAAGGCGTATAATCCGTGAAATAATCCTCCCTTTCGTGATCAATAGCCACACTTTCGATGTTTGTTGCGACAAGGTAACCCGTCAGGTAATAACCAGCATAATAGATACTTACCGAGTCACCAATTTCTGCATACTCCCCAGTTCCGGTATCATCGGGCAGGAAATAGAGTCCACTCGCTGTAGGTTCAACGGTAATGTCATTCTGCTCAAGGAATTGCTGCAACAGTTTCATCTCTTCTGCATAATAATCTTTATTATCTTCTTCCAGACAGCCTACAAAGAGGAGTTGAGAAAGAGCGATAATAAGCAGTCCAAAAAGGATCAGTTTTCCAGCTTTTTTCATTTGATTTTGTGTTACAATGATATTTCTATATTCATCTATAATTACCCGGTTAGCATACAGCATCATCAGCATATACCTTCACAGGTAATCTCTTGTATTCCCTGCTAATCATCGGGAAATAAAAGTTCCACGTCGAACAGCAAGGTTGAATAGGGAGGGATTACATCTCCTGCTCCCTGGGATCCATAAGCAAGCCAGGAAGGTATGATCAATGTCGCTTCGCCTCCTTTTTTCATCAGGGCTATGCCTTCATCCCAGCCAGGGATGACATATCCTATTCCAAGGAGGAACGTATAAGGATTTCCCCCGATGGATGTATCAAAGAGGGTACTGTCAATCAATCTCCCCATATAGTGCACCGATACAGATTCACCTGTTTGAGGCTGAGCGCCTGTTCCTGTTTTTGTTTCGACATAGTATAATCCCGAAGCGGTTGGTTCTACAGTAATGTCATTGGTTAGCAGAAACTCTTCCAATAACCGTTTCTCTTTTTCTTTTTTCGATTCTGAGTCCTCTTCGCAGGCAATGGTCAGGTTTACCAGAGCCATGGAAAGGAAAGTCAGCAATCGGATTGTTTTCAGGTTCATCATAATGTGTGATAAAATCAATCGGGGGATCCCTGCAGATTCAGAAAATAAACATAATATAACAGGGAGCGGTAGGAACCGGGAAAGGATAATTCAGACGGTATGATCATTTCAGCTGAAGCACCTTCCCTCATGTAGGTTAATCCTTCTTCAACCCCGGCGATCATGTGTCCTGTACCCAGGACAAATGTATAGGGTCCATATGTTTCATACGGATTATATGCATCGTGTTCTACGGCAACTGCTTCAATGTTGGTAGTCAGAAGGCTACCATTCAGCCAGTACCCTTCGAAATTGATGGTTACACTATCCCCCATTTCCGCGTAGTCACCATAACCTGTGTCGAGCGGTATAAAGTAGAGACCACTCTCGGTGGATTCAACAGTAATGTTATTTTCTTCCAGGAACTCTTCACGTTCTTTTTTTTCTCTTGCTTCATAGTTGATATCTTCTTCCAGGCATCCTCCCATCAGCAGGCCAAGAAGTATCAGACTCAATGCAAAAATTCCGGCAGGTTTAGATAAATTTCTCATAGGTTAATAATGTAAAAAATGTGTACCATGATTCCGGGTAATAAAGGTTATGAAATGTAAAAACCCGGCAATCAATGCAAATATTGCTTTAGTCTGCAAATTTCATACCACAAAAATTCACTTAAACGGGACAAAGGTATAAATTCATTTGTCAACTGAAAGAACCGTAAGGTCATACACAATAACGGACCTTGCCGGTATTTTATTTTCATCACCAATCAGACCGTATGCCAGGTGAGGAGGGAGAATGAATCGTGCTTTGTCACCCGATCTCAATAACAGGATCCCTTCATCAAGACCTGGTTCAATCTCTCCTTTTCCAACTACAAATTGTTTTGGACCGCTTTCATCCGAATGGTAACAGAGGGTGCCATCCAGTAAACTTACGCTATATTCAATGGTTACCCGGGTATCTTTTCGAACCGGTTTGCCGTTACCCTTCCGGTAAATCATATACCACAAACCGGTTTCTGTCAATTCCATATTCCACCCCCGGCGTTTTATATAATTCTCTATGATCTCCTCATCTTTGCTGACAAGGTATTGATTCACCCTGACCATCGACTCTTTATCTTTCCCTGCATGCCGGGAGTGTTTTCTATCCTCCTGTTGCTTGCAGGAATATCCAAGCAAGAGTGTGACAAGAAGAAGTGCGCCGATGCAATGTTTCATGATCATGGTAGAGACAGTTGGTCTTCATAATCGGTAAGCAGTGCTTCAAATCGCTGCAGGGTTTCATCCAGTGTGGCAGGAGATTCTCCTCCAGCTGCATTTTGATGCCCTCCCCCATGAAAATGTCTTTCGGCAAAGAGGTTAGCCGGGAAGCTTCCCTTCGACCTGAATGAGATCTTTACATGATCTGTTTTTTCAATAAAGAGAGCTGAGAACCGGATACCATGGATTGACAGGGGCATGTTCACAAATCCTTCGGTATCTCCCAGGGTATGGTTAAATTGTTCCAGTTCTTTTTTTGTAAACCAGATATAGGCCGTATGGTATTTCTTCAGGACCACCATTTTTTTATTCAGGGCAAACCCTGCAAGTCTCATTCTCTCTTCAGAAAAGTTATTGTAGACCAGGTCGAAAATTCTCTCTTTGTCAATCCCACTCTCCAGCAAATCTGCTGTTACCCGGAAGGTTTGTCCAAACGAGGAATTGTAGCTGAAACAACCGGTATCTGTCATGATCCCGGTATATAGACTTTCAGCAACTTCCCGGGTAAGAAAAGGTTTGATGTTCAATTGGGTGAGCAGAAGGTAGATCAACTCAGCCGTTGAGCTAACCGAAGTCTCACTGATTTCAATGTGGTTAAATTTTTTAGGATTTGGGTGATGATCGATCAATATTTTAATGGCGTTTGAAGCCGTGATCAACTCGCTCATTTTTCCCAGTCTTTCAGGGTCATTAAAATCCAGGTTAAAAATAACATCTGCTTCTTTAATCATCACAGCCGCCCGTTCTTTCTCTCTGGAATAGCGTACAATTTCATCAGCACCCGGCAGCCATTGGAGAAAGGAAGGGAAGTTATTTGGTGTGATGGCATAGGTTTTGAATCCATGCCGGATAAAGTAGTGATATAAGCCCAGCATTGATCCTATCGCATCTCCATCCGGGTTGGTGTGTGTTAATAACAGGATGCAGGGATTATCGGAAAGATAATCATTAATTTTATTTATCAATTTTTTTGATATACTTTGCACTCACAAAAAATTTTGAATATTTCCGGTTCGCAAAGATATAAATTAAACGATTGAATATCAGAACCGGATTTATTATTCACACTATTAATCTCAACAAAAATAACGGTTTATGAGCGGAAAGATTACGTTTGCCATGATAAAACCATATGCAGTAAAGATGGGGTACATTGGTCCCATCCTGGCAATGATAAGCGAAGCAGGATTCAGGATCTCTTCCATAGCGTCCACCAAGCTGTCCAAGGAGCAGGCAGAAACCTTCTATGCGATCCATAAAAGCAAACCCTTTTATGATGATCTTGTGGAGTTTATGTCATCCGGGGCTATTGTAGCCATGATCCTGGAAAAAGAGAATGCTGTGGAAGAATTCCGGAAACTGATAGGAAATACCGATCCGTCAAAAGCAGACGAGGGTACCATCCGGAAAAAATACGCCAAGTCGATCCAGAGCAATGCAGTTCACGGATCTGACAGTGATGAGAATGCCCGGCTTGAGTGTGATTTCTTCTTTTCGCAAAAAGAGCGGTATTGAAAAGGGAGTGAGGAGTGAGGAGCTGCGAGTATTGAGTTGCAGGTCCTTAGTTCTGGATGCTTTGTTTAGGAAGTTATCCGTTATACGTTGATAAGTTAATAAACATTTCGAATTTCTCTATTCCGTATTGGCTGGCTGTAAACAAATTGAAGAGTAGTTAGATCCTCTGGTCAGACAAATTGGAAGAGAATTCTTTTAAATACCTTTATAGCAAGGATTTATATCAATGAACTCAATAACTTAATAACCATTAACTTACTAACCTATTCCCTTTATTATTTCAACACGATCTCTTTAATGATCTCTTCCCCGGCATGCTCATTCAGCCGGGCACGAATGGTTTCCCGATGGAGGAGCAGTTCGTTTCGTACAACGGATGATGTGAAGTGGACAAACAGCTTATTATTCCTGATATAGATCTTCTCCGTTCGTCTGGCAATCTCTTTTCCTACAATCTCTTCCCATGAATTGATCAGCTGAATTTCGGTTAGCTTCTTACCAATGTTCGACTCCTTCAAATAATCTTTGATAACCTCACCCAGTTTCTGTGTATTGCTTCTTCTCATCGTTTCAGGTTTTTGTGGTTGTTTCCATGTTATGAAACCTCGATCACCTCTTCATTTATTCTGAAGAGTTTATAATCTGCCGGCAGTTCACTCAAAATGGTTTCCAGTCTATCCTGATGGGTATCCGTAATGAATATCTGTCCAAATTCCTGGTGTGCTACCAGTTCAATGATCTGTTTTACCCTGAGCTTATCAAACTTATCAAAGATATCATCGAGCAGCAATATTGGATGAAACCCCACGATGTTTTTAATAAATTCGAATTTAGCAAGTTTAAGGGCAAGCAAATAGGATTTCTGTTGTCCTTGAGAGCCAACCCGCTTAATGGGATACCCGGATAATTTCAGGTTAAGGTCATCTTTATGAATGCCCACCGTTGTATATTGGAGTATCCTGTCCTTGTATTCGTTTTCTCTCAGTAGCTCCCTGAAATCGCCCTCGTTCAAATGTGACTGGTACGACAGGCTAACCTTTTCCCCCCCTTTTGCTATGGACTCATAATAATGCTGGAAGATGGGTATCAGGCGTTTAATAAACTCAACTCTTTTCCCGTAGATCCGTTCACCCGGGGGGATAAGCTGGTCGTTCCATAATTGCATGGATTCTTCACTAAAGCTGTTATTCCTGGAAAAATTCTTCAACAATCGGTTACGCTGGGAAAGGGCTTTATTGTAATTGATCAGGTCTTCCAGGTAGGGTTTATCATATTGTGCGATTACTGTATCGATAAAACGCCTCCTCTCGGAGCTACCCTCAATAATAAGGCTGCTATCAGCCGGAGATATCATGACTACAGGCAATAATCCAATATGATCTGCCAGGCGCTGATACTCTTTTTTATTTCGTTTAAACTGTTTTTTCCTGTTCCGTGCAATTCCACAATAGATCTGTTCAATTTTCCCGTCCTTTTCAAAATCTCCCTGTATCACCGAGAAGTCATGATCGTATTTGATATTTTGTGTATCGATCGCATTAAAAAAGCTTTTTGTGAGTGAAAGGTAATAGACAGCATCCAGGATGTTTGTCTTTCCAACGCCGTTGTTTCCAACAAAGCAGTTAATCTTTGGTGAAAAGGTCAGTTCAACCTGTGAATAATTCTTGAAATTGAGCAGAGAGATATTGCGTAAATACATCGGATGAGGGATTGAGGATCAGGTGGCCCGCTAACAAATCATACCATCAGGCAAAAGTATAAAATTATCACCAAATCTTTCATATCAGGGACAAAACAGTTACATTTGCGGAAATTTTCACCAAGCGATAAAAAATAGATTTACAGTAATGGCCAAAAAGAAGAAACCGGATCCACAGGACAAACTTCAGGGAGTTGAAAGTGCCCTGAGTAAAAGCGAACAGTTTATTGAGGACAACCAGAAAATACTCACTATTATCACGCTCGTGATAGTTGTTATCGTTGTCGGTTACCTGGGATTTAAACGATTCCTTATTGAGCCAACCGAAAATGAGGCCCAATCGCAGATGTTTGTTGCCGAGCAGTATTTTGAACGGGATTCTTTCAATCTGGCTCTTTATGGAGATGGGAACTATTTTGGATTTCTTGATATCATTGACGAATACCGGATCACAAAAGCAGCAAATCTTGCCCACTACTATTCCGGGATTTCCTTACTCCGCCTGGGTGAATTTGAAACAGCCATCGATTACCTGAAAAAATTTGAATCGGATGATCACATGCTTGCCCCGCTTACTCAGGGTGCTATTGGGGATGCGTATCTTGAACTGGAAGATGCGACCGAAGCACTCAAGTATTACGAAAGAGCCTATAGCATGAAAGAAAACGCGTTTTTAAATCCCATCTACCTTCTGAAAGCCGGCCAGGTATATGAGAGTCTGGGTGATTGTGAGAAAGCGCTGGAGAGATACGAAATGATAAAAACTAACTACCCGGAAAGCCAGGAAGGGAGGAATATTGATAAATACATCAGCAGGGTTCAGGTTTACATTGATTAAGAATCATGGCTACTAATCTGAAGAATTTATCCGATTATGACCTGGATGCTATACCGCCTGCGGATGGATTTAAATTTGGCATCGTTGTTTCTGAATGGAACTACGAGATCACGAAATCGTTATCCGATGCTGCCTGTCAAACCCTGAAGAAACATGGAGTTCGCGAGGAGGATATCCTGAAGAAATTTGTTCCCGGTAGTTTCGAATTAACGCTTGGTGCACAGTTCATGGCTGAATACAGTGAAGTGGATGCTATTATTTGCGTGGGTTGTATAATCCGGGGTGAGACACCCCATTTTGATTACATCTGTCAAAGTGTAACTCACGGCATTACCGAATTGAATCTCGCGTATAATATTCCGTTCATTTTTGGTGTATTAACCACAAACACCCTTCAACAGGCCAGAGACCGTGCCGGGGGCAAATACGGGAACAAAGGGGATGAAGCAGCCGTTACTGCAATGAAGATGGTTGCCCTCCATCGGGACATGGCCCGCTCTGCAAGAAATGAATAAAATCGTTTCGTGGGTTTGTCCGGTTAATGACCTCAGTGGAATTGTTTCCAGTTACCCCGAAAGCCAGGAATCCTGTACTTCATCTCCGTACCGGAAGGCAACACCATCTTACAACATCCTGGAATAACCGCAACATCAAGTTTTCGTATGCCACTGATTATTTCACCATCAGCCATCATCCGGACGGGTTTATCGAATTCACAGGTCAGTGATTGAACAGTGTTTATCCAGGACAGGTTAACCGGAAGTTTAATGAATCGGCTGAACGAGGCAATGAACTGGGTGATCGGGTTATGATTCACCATCTGCATCTCTGTTGATCCATCCTGCATGTCCCATGAGGGAATGGAGCTGAAATGTTCGGATGTGGCATTGTTGATGATGAACGACGAGAATTTGCGAGCTACAGCAGGCTGTCCATTCACTGAAATCGTAACATTGGTCTTGCTACAGATGGCATGGTTAAAGATGGTGGAAAGGAAATAACGCATAAACTTGGGTAAAATGCTGAATTTCGATGCCAGCGTAGTAATTCTGACCAATCGTCCAAAGGTCAGGAATCCCCAGACGTACCGTTTCTCCTGGCAGCCGTCCTGCCTGTGAATATCGAGGTGCAGAAGATCAATCTTCTGCACCTCTCCTTCATCCATCAGTTTAATCCCATCTTTTACCCTTCTGATCCCAACAAACCGGGCAAAACAATTAATTGTTCCGGCAGGAATGACCAGGATCTTTTTCTGTTCCAGATTGATACCGTTAATCACCTCATGCAAGGTTCCATCCCCACCGATGGAGATAATTCCCTGGTATTTTGCTGTCTGTTGAAGAATCTCTTTTGCATGTCCAAAGTATTTTGTGGTAGCCGTATCGATACCATAGTACTGAAGCAACCGCTGGATGGATTTTCTCTTTTGCAAAGAAATCCTTCCATTAATTATACCATACCATTCCTGCTTTTTCATAGCAATTACAGCGAATAAATAGGATCACCTTTCTGAGACAAACAACCCGGCTATAGTACGAAGGTGTTTGGGTGCCTTATCTCCTGAATACTCATCCCACAGTTGAGCCAGATTATGATTTCTCATAATCCGGAAACCATGCTCTGTCAGTTTTTGATCCATATCCTGTTCATCAAAAAAAGAGCGGTATTGTTCATTCATCATTTTGAACTCCTGCCTCCAACGTTTAATAGCCAAACTTACATTTTTTTCATTCATTTGTGGTAAACGGTAATCCGCTGCAAACCTGATCTTAACAGAAAGGTTTGACAGTGAATGAAATAATCGGTCAAGTGAATGAATTGAGAGGTAGGATAAAACACCTTCGGCGATAATCAGCACAGCCTCTCTCCTGTCCAATCCTTGTTCATATAACTGATCCTGAATGCTATTATGTTCCAGATCCGCCCCAATATAGATAATGTTGAGGTTGGATTCCAGGGAATGCTTCCTGATCATCCGGATCTTCCTGGACTGTGTGTTCGGGTGATCGATCTCAAACAGGCTTGTATCCCCATATTGTTCCGTATTTCTCAAAAAGTTGGTATCGTATCCTGCTCCGATCAGCACGATCTGTTTAAAGTTTTCGCCCATACTACTCAGCATCAGGTCACTCATAAACCGATGACGGCAAAGGGCGATCAGGAAACCTACCGAGTTAATTCCCGCTCTCCAGAAAACGGGATTAACAAGCATGAAGAGACGATTGAACAGGTAAGGGATCAGGGTCGTTGGTCCGAGAAAACAGCTAGCATATGGATCGTTCATCACCCTTGAAGCATACCGCGAATGTATTGCCAGAGCCCTTGTCATTACAGCAAGCTCAGCCGTTTTACTTGATCCTCTCTTCCTCATTGATGAATTCCTGCCTAAAAGGAGATAAATTTACAGAATAGTAACCAATTCATTGGCCCGGGATCAACAAATATACCAAATTTTCATCAGGGATAAAATCAGCCTGAACTGAATGATGGTGCATTTTTTGCTTACCGGATAATTGAATGAAAAACCCGCCTGGTTCACAAAACCGAATGGCGGGTTATTCCGGTGCAGTAAATTATTCAGGAAAATCTATTCTTTATCCTCCCGATCTTCTTTGCTCTCTTCTTCCATTGGTCCAAACCAGTATGGGCGATGACGGAACTTTGCCTTGAACCGTTCCTTTTCCTCATCGGACATGTTTTTCATCTTCTCTTCAAACCGTTTTCTCCATTCACTGTGTGGATAACCGGAATAATGGCTCCTGTGCTTCCAAACACCGGAAAAAAGGATCTTGGAGAGAACCAGAATGCCAAGTGACTGCCAGAACGTAATGACTGGTCCGTTAAAAATAGCCGGGACCAGCCAGTTCCACAGAACAAAGAAAAGTGCTGTAATGGCAAATAGTGCAAAAATCCCAATGAAAATATACCGTACCGGTACAAATTTGCTTCTGTGTGTTCTCATGATATTATGAATTTAATTGGTTATACAAATCCTGCAGACACTCCCGTAAGTAAAGGACTGCATAGTGTTTTCGGGAGATCAGCGTATTCATGCTTTCACCCGTTAATTCAACGATCTCCCTGAACGTCATGTTTTCAAACTCGTGAAGGATGAATACTTCCCGTTGCTCATCGGGCAACTCCATCAGTGCTCCATCGACAGCGTCAAGTATTAATGAATTCATCATTTCATCTTCAGGATCGGTTGAAAATGCCGGTAAAACATCTTCCAGCATCAAAACATCCTCTTCTCCACTCCCGGGTGTTTGGATCTGTTTATCGCTGAAAAGATCCGGCTTTTTCTTTCGGGACCGGTCGATAATTTTGTTCCGGGCGACGGTAAACAGCCAGGAAGTGACATTGTCAATAGTCCGGATATCATCCGCGATGGAGATAAGCTGGTAAAAAACATCCTGCAGAATATCCTTCGCTTCCTCTTCATTCGGGATCCGGTTTCTTATAAATTGTAACAGTCGCCTGCTATCCTTCTTATAAGCCAGTTCAATACTATTTTCAGCGGCTGGGCTCATGGATGATGTTAACGCTTTTACAAAGAATTGTTTTCAGTTACTTTTATGAAAGTAACCGTTTTATTTCCCTGATGACAATGTCGGAATAATCCGGTATCCGTTATAGCTTTTATGATCTCCTCTTTCTGCATATGATGATCACTGAAGGATAACATTCCTTCCGGTTTAAGGATCCTGTGGATCTCTTTCAAAACAGCCCCCGGGCTCTCCAGGGCATGGTAGGTGTCATACAACAGAACCAGGTCGACGGCATTATCCTGCAGGCCGGTTTGACAACCAGATCGGATGGTCTGAACATTTTCAAGGTTTCTTTTCGATATCAGTCTATTCACTTTCGCAATTGCCATGGGATGGATATCCAGGGCATACACGAAACCTTTCTTTTCCACCATTTCTGAAAGTGGTAAAATATAGCCTCCGGGACCACACCCGTAATCCAGGACACGGAATCCTGTTTTGATTCCAGCTTCTTTCAACACCTTTTTCCTGGGTATGAACAGATCCCGGAACATAAAACCGAAAGCCATTAATGTGAAATGGGTATTTGAATTAAGTTTTTCCATCATTTTGTTTTTAACCATCACTCGTTACTTGTGTAGACGAATGAGCAGAGAAGATATTTTAAAAATAAGTAAAAAAATGGAGAGAGGGGGATGCAGATGGAGAGACGAAGAGAAGTGAGTTATGAGAAATGAGACAATGAGACTATGAGACGAACTGTGTGACGAGGAGTATGTGAGACCATCGAATAACCATCGAATGACTATCGTATTGACCCTGTGAAATAGTGCCTAAGGCACTTATGCAAAGCATCATTTCACAGGGTGAACCATCGTATGACTATCGCATGATATCGTATGATATCGTATAATCATTGCTTCAAACCGCGAAATAGTCTTCCAGGTCACGCAGCGCATTCGGATTATCTTTAATATCCCGGATGATCTTACCCTCTTCAAGAATATCAATTCGCTCGCACACTTCAGAAATGTGGTTCAGGTTATGGCTGGAGATCAGCATGGTGGGATTCCATTCCTTTTTTATTCCGTTCAGCATTTTTATTAGCCGGCTCACACTGGTCGGATCGAGATTTGCAAATGGTTCGTCCAGCACCAATACTTCGGGTTTGGTGAAGAGAGCAGCCACAATCCCAACTTTTTTCTGGTTTCCCCTGGATAATTTCCGGATGAATTTTTTTTCATCCACTGCTTCTCCATTTAATAATCCATTGTACCGTTCCAGTTCCATATACACCTCCGGTTTTGTTTTGTTCGAAAGTTTCCCCAAGAACTCATAATATTCTGCCGGTGTAAGGAATCCGATTAGAAAGCCCTCATCGAGAAAGGAGCCTGTATAGGATTTCCACTCCTCCGATCCCTTGACATCCAATCCTCTCGATTTTACCACTCCACTATCAGCACGGATCAAATCCAGTACCAGTCTGAAAAATGTGGTCTTGCCTGCTCCGTTATTACCAACCAGACCAAAACATTCACCTTTCGGAATAGTCAGTTCGGGAATATCCAGGACAACCTTTCCGTTATAGGATTTAACTAAGTCTTTAACTTGTATCATGGTATATATGGTTTTCAGTTCTCTTTTACTTTTTACTTTTTACTTTTTACTTTTATCTTAATCAAAACCTTTCCCTGAACCCGTCGGCCATTTCATATTTAATGCGTTCCAGCTTTTTCGCTATCTTTTCCAGCAGGGTTTGACTCAACAGTAATCCGATCAGACCCGCAATGCCAACAGCCACAATTCCGGCATATTCATTCAGGATCAGTTTGACCGGCAGGTATACCAGAAGGGGGAATATGATCAACATAAAAACAATAGCGATCTGCCTGCCTTTCTTTCCCTGCCAGGTAAAGTAGCTTGCATCCAGATCAATTCTCTCCCGGTTGGATGTTCCGGTCCAGAGCAGGTATGTAGCATTAATACCGATATTAAAAATCAAAACTGCACTGTTCACGTAGAGGATCATCCCGTCAAACAGGGCATAAGGCAGCAATAATATGTACAGGATCAAGCAAGAGAATTGCATGATCCGGTATTTTGCTTTTATGTACTGTAACAAATCGATTTTTTCGGTCAGGATCTTATCGAAATAATGGCTTTCCCATGCAAGAACAAACTGTCCATAATAGACCATGAACATACCGATAAAGATTATCCCCATATAGATCAGGAAAAACGTCATATTCTGGTACTCTTCATATCCATAGATAACAAATCCCAAAAGCAACATTGCCAGGGATCCCGGGATCGCCTGTTTCAGTCGTTTATTCCTGAGGATAAGTTTCAGTTCCAATTGCAGGTAGATCCCGATCTCGCCCCATTTATCGAGGAAATCAAATCCCTTCAGGGAAGATCTCTCCCTTCTACTGCTCCTCTCCATCTGTTCCAGTGATAATGCTCCCCTGAGCCATTGAAAATTAATACCATACATTAAAACCAGGATAGTCATGGGAAGGAGCAGGAACAGGGGATTACTCAACAGGTTGGCAAACAGTGAAGCGGAAAGGTTGGTAAGAGAATAAATACCATAATAGTCCAGCAAGCCCAGCATCAGGATTACCAGGCCCAGGATTATTTCCAGAATGGGTTTATCGAGTGCACGCCGTTTGAAAAGAACAGCAAGGTATGCATTGAAGAGCAGAAAGAGATAGATCCCAAAGATCCATATTGTCCAATAGTACGAGGGCGACTGGTTCCCGGCATTAGTAAGAGCGAATGGAATGATAATGGCAAAAGGCAGGTAATTGAACACACTGCCCAATGATTTCATCAACAGGTAATGAGAAAGAGTGGCTCTCCTGATGTTGAGGTGCAGGTATGGTTGGATACTCATTCCTGGTACTGCCTGAAGCATAAGCCTCAGAAACAGATCCACCATCAGGTAGTATACAATAAATCCGTTGAACAGGGTTACCGGATTCTTATCCGGATAGAACTCAAGGAGCAGATCATTCATAAAAAGCCCCAGAAAAAAGAAGTTCAGGATCGTGATAAAAATTAGGATCCCGATAAAGATATTGCTTCTCCTGTCCCTACTCAGGTTTGGAGAACGCAATGTACTTTTCCACTGATGGATAATCAATTCTTTAATCATCGTGTGCAATCTTATCAATAACATCTCCTTTTGTTTCAACAACCCCGAAACTGATCAAATCGGTCATCAGATCAAGTATCTCGGGTACAACATCTTCTGTCAGATCCGCTTTCTTCATAATATTCTTTAATCCCACATGATCTGAATTGGGAAAGGGCAGGTGAAAAAGAAATCTTCCCTGGGATTTTGTCAGGTTGATCTTCCGTTCTTTTCTCCGTCTTCCTTCACCTATAAATAGCATTACACTCGAAATGAAATCCTGGTTATTCGGTGTATAAAAAACAGCCCTGTTGTTTTTCTTTTCTCTGATCTTATGGTTCAACATGGATCTCTGCTTATCTGGGTCAACCAATTTCTTCAAGTCCAGGTCCACCTGAATAGTATGCCTGACCAATGCATAACGGTAATAAGGACGTTTCCCTTCCATAACTTCTTCTCTTGATACAATCCCTTCCCTATGAAGCCCTTCCAGGAAATCCTGTGCTGTCCGGATGTGCAGATCAAGCCTTGAAGCTGCTTCAGAAGCCGAAATGTCCTTATGGGTTACAAGGAGCCGGAAAAAATCCCTGGCAAAACTTTTTGCCAGCAGTGATGCAATATTGGAAGCAGTATCAAAATTCATTATAGTGAAGAGCTACTAATTCAAACATCCTGTGAAAGAGTTTATGTTGATAAGAGATAAATAATCATCAAAACAACAAAACTTGCACTGAGTAAAATGAATAATCCAATCTGTAACGGCTTTACCCATTTGGGTTCAAAGGATTCCATGGTCCTGATGATGGCTTCTGTATCACCCGTTTTAAATTTGTGAAATAAGTCCTTGAAGACTTCGGATATTGACTGGCAAAGCTGATCAAACGTGAAATCTTCCTTGAATTGAGCATAATCTTCCTTTGAGATATTCACGATAATATTGCCGAGGGAATCGAAAGAGATGAAACTTGATCTGGCAGGATCTTGCTTTCCCGGATCCACCATTTTTGCTGAGAAACTCAGCACCACCTTATTTGCATAGTACCGTGGAAAAGCAATCATGTTTTTATGAAGGAACCGGGAGAATGTATTGATCTCGTCCAGGGTGTATTCCCATGTTTCCGCCGGATACGGGCGTCCTGTAAACCCATTCTCAACTCCTTTTAGTGGGATCGCAGCTAACTCAAATATCTTTCTGAAATGAATTTTAATCCTTCGTTTTACGCGTAACAGGTAAGGAACTGCTAACACTGTATAAACAAGGAACAGGATCAGATGGGCATTGAATGTTTCTTCTGAAAAAAGGGTTCCATCCATTTCCTTTAATAGATAGTGCCACGCCATTGTTCCAACGATCAGGAATAAAATGAATATGATGGTTTTAATCCTGGTAACGGGAATATAAACCATAAACAAATAAAGGAACCCGAATAGGATAATCACTCCTCCCCATACCAGGGAAGTGTAGTTCGTACCGAATGTTTCACCTTCCCATATAAGAACGGGGATGTAAATTACCGAAATCGCAAGGAAAACCAGAAGCAAAATAGTCGTCCTGTCCCATTTGAGTTTTGACGACCTGCTGAAAACACTGAAATCCATTGTGTTGATTTTTTATGTTTATATTTTATATACTTCATTTTATATGAACTATACAAAAATAGAAGACATAATTGAGATTTGCAAATTTTTTTGGATTTTTTTTTGATTTTTTGGAAGGGGTAGAGTTTGGCAGTGATTTTTAGGAAATGGAAAGATGAAGCATTATTCGTTACTTGTTATCAGTTAACGGTTAAATGTATTAATCGTCATTCGTTTTCTGCATATTGAACTCTATACTCTGTACTCTGTACTAAACACTACTTACATCTCATCCCGAATTTCTCCAATCCGCCGATGGCGGATAGGTTAGAAATTCGAGGATCCTCGAAAAAATACGAAATCGAAGATTTCTGTTTTTTCGGGACCTCTCATCACTCATCACTCATAACTCAGCTCTTATTTCTTGTTTTTACCCAGCAACGCGCACCGAGGACCTGTCTTTCTCATCACTCATCACTTCCCCTTCTCACACTCTCATCATCTCACTCACTCCCTCCAATTTCTATCTCCTTCCCTACTCCGGCTTCAATAAAATGATCGCCGTAGGCTTCCTTGAACATTTCGATGGCTTTATCGCCGGTGCAGTGTGTGGGGGCTACATTACGAACACCCATATCCTTGAAATCCTGGATGATCTCCTCGATTTGCTCTTCGGAACGTCCACCCAGATGGAATCCTCCAAGAACAAGGTAGATATCCTTTTTATGAATTTCTTTCACCCTGGCTACCATTTCAGTAATTCCGGGATGGGCACAACCGGTAATGACCACCAATCCTTTGGGTGTATCCATCACCAGGGCCTGTTCTTTGATGGTAGTTCCCATCTCGCCTGACAGGTACCAGTCATTTCCCAGATCTCTTGGTTTTTCATCGCGAACAACTTTGGCACCGGTATCTTTTATCCGTTTAATATCCGCATCGGGGGTACTGTACGGCATATAAACGGTCAGGTCATTTTTTGTCTCAAGAACCGTATGCAAATTACCGGTATGGTCTCCATGGTTGTGAGAGATCACGATCATATCGATGCGGTTGAGGTTCTCTTTCAGCGCTGTCAGATTGTGAATAAAGACATCTTTCTTTGTTCCTGTATCAAAGAGTAAAGTGCTGGTTTTGTGATCAATGATGCAGGAGAAACCCCAGTCAGCCTGACATTTATCCTTATGCAGGTAGTTGTCATAGATTATCGTAATCTTCTGTGCATCCATTTCAATAGAGAACGTGAAAAAAAACGCGATTAATAAAAAGAACAAAATTTTTGTTTTCATAATAATAGTTTAACATGGTTTTAAAACGATAATTGCAAGTAACAACAGATCTACCAAGTTCTAACCAATTCTTCTTCCTGCAGGATTCTGAATTTTTCAATCAAAGGTAATCAATCCCGGGTTAAGTTGAATCGTTTATCCAGGAAACTTATCCATTCCTTGACGAAAGTTAAGTCATATATATCTGATTGTGAACACGTTATATGTTACAAGTTATATGTTATAAGTTTAATGTTATTCCCGACTTACTTCGTACTCATAATCTGTTAACTGACGAGGCAGTAGAATCAACCTTTGCCTTTAACGTTGACTTATTAACTGATTAACGTATAACTTATAAACTTTTAACTTATAACTTACCTCACCGTCCGTTTCCGTACCCCGGTTGCCTGATTCCGGACACTTAAAAACCATTACTCAATCTTCATTTTAAAATTCAATACCTTGTTATTCATTTAATTAATTCATTTGGCACAATTCATGTTCCCTGTTTTTACTATATTTCTGGACTATTTGCCTGGTTTTCACCTAAGAATAGATGACTCATTAAACGGGTATTGATAACCAATCAACGTTTAAACGACTGATCCATGTTTAGCAATTATGTAAAGATTGCCATCCGGAACCTGTTCAATAACAAATTATTCTCTTTTATTAATGTTTTCGGTCTTTCGGTGGGCATTGCGTGCACTTTCCTGATTGTCCTGAACATACAGGATGAACTTTCATACGATCGATTTTTCGAAGATGGAAACCGGATCTACCGGGTTGCCCTCAACCGGATCTATCCGGATAATCAGGTTGAATATGCTGTCATCCCGATATCTATCGGGGAGGCAATGGAAATGGATTTTCCTGAGGTAGAAAGTTGTTCGAGGGTATTTTCCCAGGACAATGAGTTCATTACACAGGTTGGGGAGAAGCAATTCAGGGAACGGTATGTGGTTCTAGCCGATTCAAATTTTTTTGAATTTTTCGATTTTCCCCTGATTGAGGGAGATAAGTCAGCCGTGCTAAAAACACCGAATGGATTTGTACTCACACAATCTACGGCAAGAAGGTATTTCGGTGATTCGGCTGCTGTGGGAAAGATCATCACTGTCCCAAACGGTGAATTTATGGTTACCGGTGTATGTAAAGATGTTCCCGAGAATTCACATTTCAGATTTGATTTTGTAGGGAACCTTGCAGCAACGGGATTAACCAGGATTCCCGATTACCTTGCCTTCTCAGTCAAGACCTACCTGAAACTTAAAGAGGGAACAGATCCTGAAGCATTGGAATCCAAGTTTCCGGGTCTGGTTGAACGATATGCAGCGGGACAGATCGAGTCGCGTATGGGCATTACGTTTAAAGACTACACGGCTGCTGGTAACGGCTACAATTACTTTCTTCAACCCCTCAAAGACATTCACCTGCATTCCAATCTCAGAAATGAAATAAAGCCAAATGGCAACATTATCTACGTCTATATCTTTATCGTCGTTGCGGCTTTTCTTCTCATTATAGCCTGTATCAACTTTATGAATCTTTCCACTGCACGTTCGACAGACAGGGCACTTGAGGTGGGTATGCGGAAGGTTTTGGGAGCTCAGAAAAAGCAGCTGGTCTGGCAATTTTTAAATGAATCGTTAGCCACTGTGGCCTTAGGTTTGATATTCGCTCTTGTACTGACTGAACTGATGCTTCCGGCATTCAATAACCTGGCAGGGAAAAACCTTGAGATCCTATATTTTGGCAACTGGTTTACCCTGCCGATTCTGCTTGGTCTCGGGCTTTTTGTCAGCTTCATCGCGGGCAGCTATCCCTCGTTTGTTTTATCCTCCATGCAGCCACTCCATTTCATGAAGGGCCGGTTCATCTCAACGAAAGCAGGTTCCTTTTTACGCAATGCTCTTGTGGTATTTCAATTCAGTATTTCCATCATTCTGATCGCTGTAACACTCCTCGTACGGCAGCAGATGGATTTTTTCATGAATAAAGATCTTGGATTCAGGAAAGAAAACATCCTGGTACTACAAAGGGTTTTTTTCCTGCAGGAAGACCTGGACGCATTCAAGCAGGAACTGCTGAAATATCCTGATATTGAATCGGTTGCCAGTTCAAATACGCCGGTTTCCGGAGGATATTATTTTGGCAACTTTTTTCAGACCAGCAACATGAGTTCTGAAGTGCTGACAACGGATGCCATGGTGATCGATGAAAATTTTATTGAAACCCAAGGGCTTACACTGGTAGAGGGAAGAAGTTTTTCTGAGGAATTCAATGATTCCCTTTCCCTGATCATCAATGAATCATCCATTACAGAATTCGGACTGAAAAACCCGGTCGGCTCAACATTGTATCTCAATCTCGATCAGGGTTCAACGGCGCAAATGACCATTGTAGGTGTGGTAAAGGACTTTCATAATCATTCGCTGCATCAGAGCATAAAGGCATTTGTATTGTTTAGCGATACAGGACCCTATAACGGCAGGGGCATCCTGAACATCAAAGTCAAGCCTGAAAACATCAATAAAACGATTGCTTATATTGAGCAGAAGTGGCAGGAATTTCTACCGGAACAGCCCATCTCCTATTCGTTTCTTGATAACAACCTTGAAACGATGTATACGAACGAAAAAACTTCCGGGCAGATCTTCGGGGTATTCAGTCTGCTCGCTATTGTGATCGCCACGGTAGGATTATTTGGCCTGGCTGCTTTTGTCGCCCAGAAAAGAACCAAGGAGATCGGAATCAGAAAAGTAATGGGTTCAACGGTTTTCAGGATCATCACCCGGCTTTCCGGCAGTTTTACAAAGCTGATCGGAATTGCTTTCATCATTGCCACACCCCTGGCGTTTTTCGCCATGAAGAAATGGCTGCAGAATTTTGCATATCAAACTCCTGTAGGTGCCTGGATCTTTATCCTGGCAGGGTTGATTGCCCTGATTATTGCCCTGATAACCATTAGCTTCCACACCCTGAAAGTTGCCAATTCGAATCCGGCGGATTCACTCAGGTATGAGTGAAACACATTATTCACGAGGCTTAGCCGAAGTGAATAATGGTTGTTGAACTCATCCCGCTGGAAGCGGGGCGAATAAGCATGGAGCATGGGGCAAAGAGCATGGTGCATCAATCATTACCACATGTTTGCAGATTTGGACTTCTCTCGCTGAAAGCGGGGTGAGTGACTGTTAATAGAAGAATGTTAAATGTTAATTGTAGATAGGTATTGTTTTACATGTTCACCTATTAACTTTTCCCGGAGGGATGTGCCAAACCCGCCTGTCGGCAGACAGGGTCGGGCAGGCATCCTCCCGTAGGGACTCCTTCGGAGCTACGGGGCCTTCGGCATTACTTTTTCCTTTCCTGCCTGCTTCCTTTAGATTTACGCTAACTAATACAATAAGAAAAGCTTAACTCTTCCTCGGATATATCGTAAAAGACAGTTTCTTTATTCTTTAGTCTTTTATCTTTTATCTTCACCTTGCTATTTAGAGGCTAGGCCTTAAATGCAAGGTGCCGGATTGCTCCGGCACCAGGATTCCATTACCCATTAACCCAAATTTCACCTATGAATCCCACTGAAAAAAAGAAAATGGCACGTTGTGGGAGGTCGAGTAATTGTTACAAGATACAAAAAAATGGATTTAATTCAATAATTCCATCATTTTTATTTGTGGTTTTTTCCGTTAAAAAATAGTAGTTGGATAAACAAATATTCCTTTAGTCCAGCCGTTCGATGGTGGCGCCGAGGTTTTGCAGGCGATGGTTAATATTCTCGTAACCGCGGTCGATCAGTTCCGCATGGTCGATGATGCTGGTGCCCTTAGCCGTTAATGCAGCGATGACCAGGGCAATACCGGCCCGAATATCGGGGCTGCTTAGTTCCTGTCCCCGCAGTTTTGTGGGACCGGTTACCAGGACGCGATGGGGATCGCATTGTGTAATCTGTGCACCCATGAGGATAAGTTTATCGACAAAAAACATACGCGATTCATACATCCAATCGTGACACAGAGTGGTGCCCTGCGCCTGGGTTGCTAAGACAATCATGGGGCTCATCAGGTCGGTAGGAAACGCGGGCCAGAGACCCGTTTGAATTTTAAGACCATGTGAGGAGAGTTGGGCAGGTTTTACCTGCATGGTATTGGAGTCCGGAAAGTGCAGATTGACACCCAAAAGATTCAAATAGTGTTCCGTCATAATTAAATCTTTTTTAACGGCATTGTGAATGGTAATTTCTCCTCCAGTGGCAGCGGCGGTGATAGCGAAAGTCCCGGCTTCGATATGATCCGCAACCAGGGTGTGTTCGAATCCCGATAATTTTTCTACACCTGTGATATGTAACTTATTTGTTCCCTCACCTTCAATCGTAGCACCCATCTGTTCCAAAACACAGCATAAATCGTTAATATGAGGTTCGCAAGCAGCGTTTTCAATAATAGAAGTACCGGTTATGGACGATGCATAGATCAGGGCGTTTTCGGTTGCAGTAACGGAGGTTTCCTTTAAGAATAAATTAGCAGGTTTACGTTTAGCAATTTGGAGGCGATAGTCTGTTTCCGTGATGTCAATGGTTGCGCCGAAGGATTGAAAAACAGTAAAATGGCTATCCACATTCCTGCGTCCAATCACGCAGCCTCCCGGCGGTGCTAAAGATACACTGCCGGTGCAGCTCAGTAGCCCTCCCAAATAGAGAATAGATGCCCGCAGCCGCCTGGCCAAGGGCGTTTCAATCGAATTCTTGGTAATACCACCCCTTATTTCAACCTTGCCAGGAGCCGTTTTATGTACCTGCTTTCCTAAACTTTCCAGGATGGTTAACATCGTAGATACATCCACGATATCCGGTAGATTATTGATCCGGCATAATTCATCCGTTAAGACAGAGGCAGCGATAATCGGCAAGGCAGCATTTTTATTGCCGGCAACGGTTATCTCTCCGTGTAGCGGGTTGGCACCCTTAATTTTGAATTTTGACATAATAGCTACTTAATTATCTCAACTTCAGTTTTTAATTCCAATCTCAATTCATCTTGTGCCCGTTCTTTGATTAACTGGATTAAATACAATACATCCTCCGCGGAAGCACCTCCCAGATTCTCAATGAAAGCCGCATGTTTGGTCGAGATCATTGCATTTCCTTTTTGGGTGCCTTTCAGACCAAGCACTTTATCGATAAGATAGCCAACACTCGTGGTAGGAATACCCAGACCAGCTTTCTCTTCCTGAGTTAAGTTCTGGAAAATGCATCCGGCTGAACGCTGTGGCTGGTTGGCTTTGTAATGTGCCCACTCACGTGATAACTGCCTTGCCCTGGCTACATTACCCCGTTCAAGGCGTAATATCACCTCAAGAACAATTTCTTCCGTTTCATGTAAAACTGACCAATCGTAAGCAAACCTGAAATAATCCCGATTAACCTCTTTGATTAAAGTACCGGATAGAAGAGTAACGCTTTCAATACGTTCGCAAAAATAATGATCGGCACCATGCATATTCATATAAAGGGCTCCACCGATGGTGGCCGGAATACCGGTAAACCATTCCAGGCCGGTAATACCGGCTTTAAATAATTCTTCAATCAATTTGGCAATGCTATTGCCTGAGGCAACTTTAACCAGGACCTCCTCTGCATCTTCTGTTTCATCAACCTGAGGTAAATCGGCACTTTCCCCGTAACGGTCTTCCACTGGATATTCTATTTTCTTCGTGGAGGGCGGGAGCATAAGCTCCCAGCCCTGTGTGCGGTTAACTACTATTAATCCCCTATATCCGCTATCTGAAATGATCAAGTTACTACCTTTACCGACGAGTTTAAACGGGTATCCTACGTCGCGTGCAATTGTAATGACGGTGATGAGTTGCCTGGTTGTTTCCGCAACGACCAGGATGTCCGCCGGGCCGCCGACACCCAGGGTAGTATACTTCGCCAGAGGTATATTCCGATGGATGGCTATAGAACTTTTTTGTAATTGCGAAATGATGCTCTTATATTTATCCATAGCTGTCCCGGTTAGAACAAATTTATGAACTTATTTCACATAAATAACTTGAGTTCGGCATAATTTCAACAAGCAATCATCAATGATTGATCGATTATAAGTCAATAGCGATCCCGAAACCTTTCAGAAGTTGATGGATCAAATAACCATTGTTGGACCCTGTGAAATAGCGGTGATGCCGCTCCTGCTATGCAGGATTTCACAGGACAAGCCCCGTGAAATAACGCATCACATTAGCAAATCGTTCCATGTTTACTGCTATTTCACAGGGCAGGGGCCCTCGCTTCGCAACCTGCATCAACCAATACTTTTTCCGAAAATGATTTGAGGGCAAAAGTCGTCCTGACGGACGATGAAGACTACCTTCTATTTATCTACATAGCAATTTTTCAGGTGCTGAAGATAATGGTTACTTAAGTGAAGAGAAACAATAGGTGGAATCTACAACTAACACCTAAACACTCGAAGAGTGTTAAACCGCCTTCGGAGCTAAAGAACAAAAAAAGAGGTACTGGGATCCAGCACCTCTTTTTTTTTGTACCACCAACCGGTTTGTAAAAGGCCCAGTCAGTTTATGTTGTTTACTTTGCGGTTTTAGCCCACCACAGCATTGTTCCCTGGTGGTCAGGGCCCTGTGCTGCAACGGCAGCATTATAGTTATCCAGGTTGTTGCTCTGTGGAGCGTTGCCATAATGCATGCGTTGCGGATAGTCATTATCCAGTCCGGCTTCACCCACGGCAAAGATATCTGCATCGGTTATACCGTCTGCCAGAATCGAGGGGTAGCCTGATTTCCGTACAACAGACCATGCTTCAAACCCGTCGGTATAGAGCGAAAGCCAGCGCTGTACACTGATCTGCTCGAGTTTCTCTGCGTCAGTTCCGGTCAGGGTCCACATTGGGCTTGCCTGGAACTCAGCAGTCGGGGCAGTTCCCCAAAGTGCCATGGCAGCTGTAATACCATCCTGGTAAAGCTGGTTTTCGCTTCCACTGCCAAAGCCGAGTACTTTTGCTTCAGCCTGCAGGAAGTAGGATTCTGCAGCCGTAAGGATGATCTCCGGGAAGATCGGTTGTCCAATATTCTTCTGCTGTGTAACGATCTCAGCAGGTTTTGAGAAAAATTCCCATTTTACAAGTCCGTATATCTTTCCGTTCAGCCTGGTGGGTTGTCCGATGTAATACTTCTCCTCAGGAACAGTAATGGTGGCAAGTGTATCGCCCTGGTTCACCAGCGTGATGTCGTTTGAGCCATCATCAGCATCTGCCAGTGAAGCAAAGATAAAGTCCACCCGTTTCCAGAAATTGGTATATCCATCGACGTCATCGGCTTCTTTGGGCCTGGTGAAACTGAACTGTCCACCTTCAGCAACCTGGGCATACTTTTCAAGCCGCGGATCGCTGTTATCCCTGAGGTAATCGATCAGGGTTTTTCCAACGGTCCATTTTGAGCCAGTTCCACCGAAATTGTGCCACACATCGCCATAGCAGGCAGCTGACCACTGGCTGATTATTGCATCTTTTTCCATCAACACATCGCTGTCAAGCAGGTCTGCTGCAAGGGCCTGGTTAATGGCTCCAGTAGCCCAGGTAGCATTGGGTGCACCGTAGGCACGCAGTGCTATGCGAAGCTTCAGGGTATTGGCCATTCTTTTCCATTGCTGGAGATCACCGCCACACCATACGTCATTCTCCCCAAGATCATTCACACCGTCGCCGGTTGTCGTATTGTCACCAATGGTGGCCATGGCCTGATCCAGTAAAGCAATGATCCCCTGGTAGATGTCATTCTGTGAATCAAATGCCGGCTGAGTGATATCCGGATTACCGGCTTCGGAAAATGGAATCATTCCGAATATATCGGTAAACATCTGGTAATACAAACCCTTTATGATCTGGCCGGCAGCATACATCAGCGGATTTTCAAAATCTGCTCCTTCTTCAGTCAGTCCCATGAAGTTGTTAATGCCGCTAAAATAGCCTTCCATCCAATCCCATGCGGCATCGGTATAGCCGGTATTAGGGACATAACTGAGGCCGTCGTTCCACCAGCAGCCGCTGAAACCAAAGCAGAAATGACCTGCATAGCGGTCGACGTTGATCAGGTGGGCTCTCCAGTATGGATAACGATCTGGAGCATAGAGTTTGTACTGCGGATTGGTGATGAAATATTTAGCACTCGCTTCATCAGACGTAATCGCATTGGGATTTTTGTTGATCTCAACAAAATCACTCGTACAGGATGCTAATCCTAACACGAACACGAACCCAAGTAATATTTTAATCGTTTTCATATTTCTATCGTTTATAAAATTAGAATTTCACGTTCAAGGTAATACCATAGCTCCGGGTTGTGGGCAAGGTATAGAAAACAACACCCTGTGCATAGTTACTTGTACTGTAACTGGTAGTCGGGTCAAAATTCACAACATCCTTATCCTTATAGAGGAAAGCAAGGTTACGTCCGACCAGGCTCAGAGAGACGGATTCAATAAACACGTTATTGAACAGGTTCGACGGAAGCTGGTATGTAAGGGATAATTCGCGCAGCATCACGTTGGTCTGGTCGTACACGTAGTTTTCAACAATGCCACTATATGCACCCCAGTATTCCTGTCCGGTGATTTGTTCGGTATTGGGTGTCCAGACGGGTGATTCGTCCGTACCGGTATTCACCACACCGTCCACGATAACACCCTCTTCCCTGTATTTCAATGTCCGTTTTGTAACACCGGATGCATCCAGGCCGGCATCTGTTCCGGAATATACCTGACCACCAATCCTTGCATCGAGCAGAATATTCAGTGATAGTGTTTTATACCGGAAGTTGTTGGTAATACCGCCGACCCAGTCGGGCTGGTAGTTTCCAAGCTTTTTCTTTGTCGCATCTACCTGCGGTATCCCATCAGCATTCACCACCAGTTGACCGGCATCATTCTTCATCCAGGTAGTACCCCAGATATCGCCATACCCGGCTCCCACTGTTGCACGAACATCCACATTACCTGCGTTAGTTGTACTGAAGGTATAACGATCGAGACCTTCAATCAGGTCATTCAGGGTATTCTTATTGGTAGAGAAGTTCGCCGAAATATCCCAGCTAAAATCACCGGCTGAATAGGGTGTACCACCAATCATGATCTCAACTCCTTTGTTCTCCACTTCACCCACATTTTCGCGGAAATTAGAATAACCCGTTGATGCAGATACCGGGACATCCATGATCAGGTCTGTGGTTTTGATGTTATAATAGGAGAAATCGACAAACAGCCTGTTGTCCAGGAAACGAGCTTCCAGTCCAAATTCAAGTGACGCAGTCTGCTCCGGTTTCAGATCAGGATTAAGTTTTATAGCGGGCCTGGTTAAGGTTGTCAGACCCAGGTATCCATCCTGCTGCATGTCATACGCGATATCAAGCTGATAGGGACCGGTGTCACTACCAACCTTTGCCCAGCTACCCCTGATTTTCAGGAAGTTCATGAAGTTAGCACCCGGATCAATGAATTCATGAAGCAGGGCGGAAAGGCTAACTGAAGGATAGAAGTAGGACCAGTTATCTTCCGGCAGGGTAGATGACCAGTCATTTCTCCCTGAAACATCCAGGTAAATGAAATTGCCATAGGATAATGAAGCAGAACCGTACAGTGAGTTAATCCTCTTCTCCTGCAACGGAGTATAGGAAGGATTCAACTCCCTGGCGCTATCGGTGGTCGGTTTGGTCGGGATCTTAAAGTCCCGGCCATTAACCCCCATTTGCTCATAGGTCTGGTACATCATGTTTCCACCAAAATTACCTGTGATCTTGAAGTCAGAAGTTATCTCCTTATCAAACATCAGCAGGAAGTCGGTGTTGGTTTCACTGGTCTGGTAATTCCGGAAATTAAACTGCCCGGTTGGGTAATAATGGTGTCCATACTGCTGGATGGTTTCAATTTTCTGTGATGCGAAGTCGGTTCCGATGCGGACAAAAGCCGACAACCAGTCCGTTATGGCATAATTCACTTTGGCGAATCCCAATAACCGGTTCCTGGTATCGTTGTTTACATCGTGATTTACTATCCAGTATGGGTTCCCGTTTGTTCCACTGGTATAGGTTCTCACCGAGTAGTCCGGGTTCTGGTAATCTTTCAGGTCATTGATATCCAGGTTTCTCGGTATATCATAGAGGTAGGCCATGAGACCTTCCGTACCATGAAACGGACGGTTTTCCGATTCCTGTACAAAATAGGTAACCTTGGCATCCACCGACAATTTATCCGTAAGGTTTGTTGTTCCCCTGACGTTGAAATTGTGGCGTTTCAAACCGGCGTTTGGCAGGATTGATTTGGCCACGTCATTGGTGTAGGAGAAACGCAGGGATGAATTTGCTGTTCCGCCGTCAAATGCAATGGTATTTACCATGTTTGAACCGGTGCGGAAAAAATCCTTCACGTTGTCGGGTTGTGCTTTGTAGGGTCTGGTTTCGCCGGTCCAGTAAAGATAATCCTGGCCATCGAATTTACCGCCCCATGATCCGCCCGAATTGAGCAGGTCGGAAAGTTCAAAACTGGGTGAGCCATCGTAGTAATACCCCCGTGTTCCCTGTCCGTATTGATTCTGATATTCCGGAAGCAGGAGTGGTGTTTCAAACGTAGAGGAGTGAGTATAGGTTACACCCATTCCTTTGGTTGAACGGCCCTTTTTGGTCGTGATCAGGATCACACCGTTGGCAGCCCGTGCACCATACAGAGCAGCAGCATTCGGTCCTTTCAGAACGGTCATCGATTCGATGTCGTCCGGGTTAAGGTCAGAAACACCGGTTCCGTAGTCATCGCGGCGGTAGTTCGCAGTACCTGTACCGTTTGCACTACCAAATCCGCTGTTATCCATGGGGATCCCGTCCACCACATAGAGTGGCTGGTTATTCCCTGTAATGGAGTTGTTACCACGGATCACCACCCGTGTACCTCCACCTGGTCCTGAGGGTGACTGGGTCAGTACGACACCGGCAACCCGTCCGGCCAGTGAATTGATCACGTTGGTTTCCTTCACGGTTGCGAGCTCTTCACCACCCACTTCGGTTATGGCATAACCCAGTGCCTTCTTCTCCCTGGAGATACCCAACGCGGTAACGACAACCTCATCCATTGCCTCAAAGCCGGATTCAAGTGCAACATCAATCACACTCGAACTGCCTATCGGAACAGTTTTGTTCATCATTCCCACGAAAGAGAACTCCAGCGCTTCGGCATCAGCCGGAACATTGATGGAATATTTCCCGTCCATGTTGGTCACGGTACCAATACTGGTCCCCTGAACCACCACGTTCACTCCGGGAAGTGTCGTTCCATCATCAGCTGAGGTAACCGTACCGGTAATCGTACGTTCCTGTGCAATCACTGAGCCGATGAAGGCGATCGACAGGACCAAAACTAAAAACAGATTCTTTTTCATAGAAAAAAGTTTAGGTTAATAAATGGATAATACTATATGCTGGTTAAAGCGATATACGATTGTAAAAGGGTATTGTCCAAGCTTGAATTGACTCTCATTGTTCTCCGCAGAATCAGTCTAAATCGTTTTAGTACTTTTGATCATCAGGTACTCTGCTGATTTTAAGTAATATCATAATCTGGACATTTATGATAAACCAGATCTTTTTTAGATTAATCGGCAAATATAAAAATATTTGCTTTATGTTATCAATAATCCTGCACTTTTTAATAACATAAATCTGAACTCCTTCAAAAACCTGGAAACTATTCTTGTTTCACCGCTGAAAACGAAGAGATTCCAATTGAGTAAAATCAGGACAAATATAATCGAATAATTGGGGTAAATCAAATTTCCCAGGGAAATATTTAAAGCCGGTTGAGAGGTGAGTTACGGGATGCGAGTTACGGGTTACGGGTCAGGGACGAAGTGACTGAGAGACGGTAAGACTAAGAGCTGGGGGATTGTTTCAAGTGGTTTTGTCATGGGCCTGTCTGCCAACCTAAACTGTTTAAACGGTCTCGGCGGGTAAAACCAGTCAGGCAGGCTTCACGGGTAATTTATCGGGATGAAATAGGGGGTGTATCAAAAGTCCAGAAAATCGTCATTCTGAATTTATTTCAGAATCTTAATCTATTGTTAATCAGAATTATGAGATCCTGAAACAAGTTCAGGATGACTGAAAAATCGACTTTTGATACACCCCCAAGGTCCGAAGGACCAGGGGGAGGAGTTACACTTAATCATTGTCTGGTATTTTCCGGTCCATGCAACGTTTTCCTGTTGAATTAGAAAGCAGGACCGATTAATTGGATGGGGTAAAATTCCTTGTACAGCCACTTAAGTGACTGCCTATTATCTGTTAGTCTGCCAAAGGCATGGCTACGCCACCTTCGGGACAGTTCTTAATTGGAACAATTTATCTGAGTACATGTTTTTGATATAGTAACAATCCTTCAACTGTTTGACTATCGAATAACTATTGTATGACTATCGTATCATTATCTCATCCACAAACAACCATGCCTTCCCTCCTGCCCCTTTGTGCCATTCCGGGCAATCGATGATTGAACTGGCAAAGACTTTGACATACCGAACCTGCTTGGGATAGACATTAATATTAAACTCTTTGATCACAATTTGATTATCCCGCTGACTGATGTTGTTATTCACCCTGCCGACCGGTATAAATGTTTTTCCATCATTGGAGACAGAAAATTCGACATACTCCGGCATAAAGATCCAGGATCCGGCATCCTGCAGGAATCCGGCGGACAGGCTATGGATCTCCTGAAGCTTACCCAGGTCTACAATCGCTTCAAGGTTCTGTCCTTCGTATCCCTGCCAGGCTCCTGTGCGAAAGTTCTTTGGACCCCGGATGTAGTCGATGAGCCCCATTTTTCCACCTGCCGAGTATTGGGGTGAAAAGGTGGATGAGAGCATAATTGTTCTACCGGGGGGAATTCTCCTGAATTCGGCAGTGATGATCCGGCTTTCCGATTCTCCCTCCTTACGGGAGAAAGCCTTCAAAACGGTCGTCTGATTAATGGTGATTGGAGATTGATACCGTGCTGAAGCCAGGGTTGGTTCCGAACCATCGAGGGTATAATACAGATCCGCTCCATTCGTGGTTCCGAGAGCAATAACCGTTGAATCGATAAACGTTCTTTCACCCCTCGTCAGATGCGGAACCGGTTGGATCAGGTGATCCAGGATGGAAGCCACAGGGATGTCATCACTACCTGTTCCCCAGCCTGCTCCGGGAGTGTTCCCCATTTCCAGGACAAGCTCGCCCCCGGATACAATATCGCGATGCCTGATAAAGGATTTCGTGTAGTTTTCTCCGTTGAGTGTTGCTGATTGAATATAGATGTTTTCCGCGGTAAGGTTTTTGGCTATGATGCGAAACTGGTTTCCATCCGGCAGGTTAATTTCCACTTTCTTAAATGCGGGTGTACCGAAAACATAATAGTCAAGCCCCGGGGTAACGGAATAGAATCCCAGAGCGCTCAGCACATACCAGGCTGACATCTGTCCGGCATCCTCGTTGCCACTCAATCCATCCGGGTTAACGGAGTAAAGTTGCTTCATGATCCGGGAGACCATTTCCTGGGTTCGGTATGGTACACCGGCAAAAGTATACAGGTAAGCCATATGGTGGCTGGGCTCGTTTCCATGGGCATACTGTCCGATCAAACCTGTAATATCCGCCTGGTCTCTTCCGGTGGTTTCACTGCTCTCCGTGAAAAGCTGATCAAGCTTATTGATAAACGGTTCACGGCCTCCCAGCAGATCCATCAGGCCCGAAACATCGTGTGGAACAAAGAAGCTATACTGCCATGAATTGGCTTCCGTATAATTGAAATTTACCTCGCGCGGATCGAAGGGAGTAAACCAGCCACCATTTATTCTGCCCCTCATAAACCCGGTGGATGGATCAAAAATGTTTTTGTAGGATTGTGCTCTCTTCAAGTAGTATTCATAATCTGCATCCTTTCCAAGTTCTTTTGCCATTTGTGCAATACACCAATCATCGTAAGCATATTCCAGGGTTTTGGAAACCGACTCTGACTCTTCGCTGACCGGAATATATCCATATTCCCTGTAGGCTTTCAATCCAAGATGATCCAGTTCTGCACTATGTTTCATGGCTTCGCAGGCTTTTTCAACGTCAAAATCACGGATCCCCTTGATGTATGCATCAACAATAACGGGAATTGAATGATAGCCGATCATGGTCATGGTTTCATTGCCCGAAAGTTCCCATACGGGCAGCAATCCTCCCTGGTCGTACTGTGTCAGGAAGGTCTTAAGGATATCGACGGTCCGCTCGGGTTCAATGATCGTAAATAACGGATGTGCAGCACGAAAGGTATCCCAGAGAGAGAAGAGGGTATAATAATCGAAGCCCTCAGCCTGGTGAACTGCCATGTCCCTGCCACGGTACTTACCATCCGCGTCTGTATAGAGATTCGGATTCAGGGAAGCGTGGTAGAGGGCAGAATAGAATATCTCTTTTTGCTCCCGGCTACCTCCGCTAACATCTATTTTCCGGAGTTGTGTTTCCCAGGCCTCTTCTGCAGCCAGTCTGACCTCATCAAAAGTACGTTCCCCGATCCCGGACAGCAGGTTATTTTTCGCACCTTCAGCACTGACGGCCGATATTCCGATCTTCACGAGGATCACTTCACCCTCCGTGGTTGTAAAGTTGAATGCCGCTTTTACATTCTTCCCTTCTCCCCTGTCAGCATCCGGCAGAATGGTATCATTTTCAGCAATGGTATAGGTGTCAAATGGCTTTGAAAAAGTTGTATAAAAATAGAGTCTCTGGTCCTTTGCCCATTCCCTTGACCTGCGATAACCGGCAATTTCCGTATCACTAAGGATCTCCAGCCAGGATTCAATTACAGGATCCCTGTGTTCCAGGTCAATGATAATATGGGACTCCTCACCTTGAGGAAAGGTATATTTGTGGTAACCAGCTCGTTCGGTGACCGTAAGTTCTGTCAGAACAGCATAATCATCAAGCAATACTGAATAATACCCGGGAGAAGCCTGCTCTTTTGATTTCCTGAATAATGAACAATATCCGGCAGAAGTATCATTTTCATCACCTTTATTAAATTGGATTTCCCCTGTAGTGGGCATAAAAAGGATATCGCCATAGTCTGATATTCCAGTCCCGCTTAGGTGTGTATGGCTGAAACCATAGATTACCGAGTCGGTATAATGGTATCCTGAACATCCATCCCATCCTGTCAATCGGGTATCCGGTCCCAGTTGCATCATACCAAAAGGCATGCTGGGACCCGGGTATGTATGTCCGTGTCCCCCGGTACCGATAAACGGATTGACATAATTTATATTCCTTTTTGTGGTGCAGGAAACCAGCACCAGCATCACAATACAAAAGATTTTAATCTTTGTTCTCATTTTAGGCTTTTTATTCTTTCTCTTCTTTTTTTCGTACAGCGGTAACATCAATGACACCTTCAGCATAGCTGGCTATCCCTGTAAATTTCTCATCCTCAAACGTTCCGCTAATCTTCACCAGGTAGCTCTCCAGATAAAGTTGAAACTCCAGGCTCTCCTTTTTGTAAACCACTTCACTGGCGGTAACCTGATAGTACTCATCCAGCACAAATACCACACTATAGGCTTTCCCCTCTCTACCAACAATAAATTCACCGGCAGTATATCCTTCGGGAGCCGTGGGAGCACTATACTTCCATATACCGGTCGGATCAAATTTTTTTGCACTGGGTTCCGGAGAAAAGGAAACAACCACGAGGAACAATCCAACCAGGATTACATTTTTAAATACCTTTTTTGTCTTCATAATAATCAGATTACAGTAATAAATTTTATAGTTAATTTATATATTTCTCCTGGTTAACTTTTAATCTCCATACCTTACCCTCCTGATTGATTTGCCAGGTGATTCCGGCAGTATATCCTGACATTGTTATCTGGTACATTGAGGGAGTTGAAGAGAATTGAGGCAGGGATGGGTATCGGTTGAAATCCTCAGCTTGCAATCCCAGTTGTTCGAGGGAAGCAGCATATTTTCCCTGGTTTTTAAAATGGGATCGTTGCAAATGATACAATTTTCTCAACACCCATTTGATCTCTTCATCCTTTTCCGGCAGGAATGGAACCTTCTGTTCTCCTGAGAGATGATCGGAAAATTGCACATATCCCCATGTTTCCGGGGCATGCATATTGACTCTTTCCTGAGGTGACCAGACCCGGTTCATTGGTGGGAGGGTTTCTCCGGTACCCGGATCTTTTCTTTTTACATAGTCTCGGTCTATCACTTCCATTTCCCAGTCGACCCGGGAAAAATTCACTCTCCACTGTTCTCCATCGGAAGGCATTCGGTATCCGGGTGCACATTCTTTCAACGTTTCCCATGGTATAGCAATCTCCACGGTCCAATTCCTATCCTCAGATCCAGGGTCATTGATGGTTCCATCCACCATTACTCCAACCTTCAGTCCGCTAATATTCCAGCCGGATATGGCGGGTCCCCCATCCCGGTAAGGTTTTGCCATTAACAGATCCCAGGCTGTACCGAACGCATTCACCTCCAGTTCATAGTAGAGATGGGTATCCCCATCAGGGTCGATAAAGATCTCGAAATCATTATCATGATAGATCACGGTATCGCGCTGCCGGAGGGATGCCCAAACGTGTTTCTCTTCCATTTCTGCAGCGAAATAGAAACAATCATCATCCCACACCATTTTTACACGGGTTTGCTGAGTCGGCTGGTTGTCCTTGTTGCCTGTAATATCTACGAACGGATTTGTCCAATCAACCTTGCTCCATGCATCCTCACTAATCAGACCATCAATTACCGGAGCTATTTTTACCCGGTAACACACATACGATTCTGGCTGTACATGCAGTTCAAAAACGGGCCCGGCAGGTACTTTTTCATTATTTCCCAGCGATTCCCGCTCTCCATTACCCGTTGTACATGTAATCAACAAAACCATAACAAAGAGAGAAGCGAGGGTTGAAATATTTCCTGAAAACTTGTGATCGTGATGATTCATACTGCTTCAGGGCTAAACAATGTTTCTCCAGAATTTCCGGTTCATGGCTCGTTCATTAAAAAATGTTACTCCTGCCGCGCCACCATCCATGGCATACTGAACCGCCTGTGCAATGTTATCGGGGGTGAGTGCCGGAATAAACAGACCACTGTACAGGGGGATTCTTCCATTCAGTCCACGGGTTCCTTCCCGTGTAGCGGTTTCTATCCATGCAATATCCTTCTCATAAAAATTATGATAGATCATCGGATAGACTGCATCAAGGTTCCACTTAAGCCATTCCTGCCTGACCAGTTTCCTGGCAATCTCCGGAGTTGGGAATACTGCTGCCGTAAGTTTCTTTTGGTGATCCCTGGTAACCTGAGCCAATTCATTAACCAGGCGGGTTACAGAATCGTACCTGAACTGGAGCCAGGCCTGGTGCCCGGATGGGTCTTCGATATCCATCGGATCGATCCCTTCCTGCTTTTTAAACTGTTCCCGGCAGGCATCACAATAGCAGAAATCAAATTCCGGGTACTCCTTATCCTGAACAAGGTCATATTTCGACCATAGCCCGATTGGAAGGATAACGTCGGAGTGCCGGATATAATCGAGGTGTACTCCATCCAGGTTGTCCATCATTGCCAGTCTTTTCACGCGTTCGGCAATAAATTCACGAACTTCAGCACGAGAGGGACAAAGCCAGCTATAATAATCAACGTAGGGTTGATGTTCGACCGTTGATCTGCCATCCCGGCTAACGGTAAACCATTCCGGATGTTTATCCATGGTTTCCCGATTGCGGTGGTTCAGTACAACAATCCATGCATGGATTTCCAGTCCGGCTGATTTTGCCAGAGAAGCCATTTCCGGGTATTGCTCTTCCGAAGCCTGCATCAGTATTCCACTGACACCAAGGCGGGCAAGTTCCCTGAATTTGTTTTCCCACTGTCCGGGTGAATCACCCCGGGCAGACATCCAGACCCAGACCGGCATTTCCGGAACGCGTTGAAGGGATCTGCACCCGCTGAGGAGAGGTGTTCCAATGGTGATTCCAACTGCTCCAAGGCCCACCATCCGGATAAAATCTCTTTTTTTCATGGTTATGATGTATTAAAATGGGTATTCGTTTTATGTGTGAAACCAATTATTTTTCCCCTCCCATATTTTCCAGGGCAGAAAGGTAATAAGTCAGGCTTGCGGTACCATCCATTGTTGGTTCATTCGTTGAATAATCCGCAAAATCATCGTGATACACAACCAGTTTGGACTGGAAGGCATTGTACTCATCCTCTGATGCCAGGTAAAGTCCTTTCAGGTTGTTGTATATTGAACCATATACGGGACCGTCAATCAGTCCGCCGAGGGGTTGCTTTTTCAACAGGCAAACAACTGCTGAGTGGGTATCCTCCGGGTAATCTCCATCCTCCGGTAATCCAATGATCATACTGGTTCCCCAGGGATTACAACCGAATAACCAATCCCTGAGGGAAGCCTCCATCGATTGATAGCTGCCATCACCTGTAAGCTCATGATAGAGTCTGCACTGGGTCAACATAGCCACAACCAGGTTATTGGAACACCAGATAAACGGAATCCCATAATAAAAAGCATTTTCTTTTCCTTTCCGGTACACGTTATCAATTCCATCCTTAATGTACTCAGTGAATGTTGAGCTAATTTCCTGATCGGGAACTCCGGCAAGGAAGACGTGTCCCAGGTTAACAAACGGGTACCACTGGTAATGTCTGGCTGTGTCGGCTCCCATCCATGGAGTGACCGGTTCTGTATTTCCATTACCGGCTGCATCCGTCAGGTATTTCTCATCACCGGTCATCCGATAGAGTGTGCTTGCTGCCAGTTCCATATCATCCCGCCAGTTATCTTCCTCATAGAAATAGGGGGCTCCATGAGGAGCGGTCTGGCATACTCCCGGATTCTCCTCTCCAAAATCATATGCATCCACCGCTTTTTGTTTCAGGGCAGTGGAGAATTCAGGGTAAAAAGGCATCAGGATGTCAGCACCCAGAGCAAATGCTGCAGCATATTTCCCGGCAGTGGAAGCAATGCCTGTTGCCCGGTTTTTGTTCTTCTCCGACCCCTGGACCCTGCCTGTACAATAATAAACCGGTCTTTCAGCACCACGACCATAATCTGCACTATCTTCTGCCGGTATTTTGAATCCGATATGATCCCGGTCATCAGCTATTTGATTAAACATCACTCCTTTTTCCGGATTCATTTTGACCAGCCAGTCCAGACCCCATTTTGCTTCATCCAGAATATCGGGGATCCCATTCATCCCGGGATGACCATCTTTATCAAAATCATCATGAAAGAGAGCTGGATTTTTCATGTAAGCAAAAAGCATCTGAAATACAGCATTGGCCGATGTGGCCACATACTGTAAATAATCGGATGCATCATGCCAACCGCCAGTGACATCAATATGAGTGGAATCCACTTCCGGATCGGGATGAAAAACAATGAATCCATCATGAGCATGGCAGGAATCGTTGAAGAAGGGATTATAACCACACCGCTGTTGACGCATGTATTCCAGAAGAAAATCTGCTGTTCCGTCATAAACACCCTCATCAATTTTGAACTCCGGAGATCTGGTATTACCTGCCATGATATAAAACTGCCCCTCCTCCCGAAAGGCAGAGAAATCAAGCCTGCAGGTGGAGCTGAAGGGTCCGTATTCACCAAAGGGCTGGATCTCTTCCGACTTCCATACAGGTTTGCCTGATTCAGCTTCACATACCCGAAACTCAACGGGTACTTTTTCACTTTTACTCACAAAAACCACAATTTTTTCGGTTGAAGGAAGATATCCAAGCTGGTTTATTCTGATCCAGCTATTCCTTTCCTTTTGTTCACAACCTGAAAAATAAAACAACAGCAACAGGGTAATTGTCATAGCAAAGATCTTCCCGTATAGTCTCAAAAAACAGTTTTCCGTAGAGAGTGGATGATTTTTTTTTCGTGCCCGATTTAGCATATGCTGTATCGTTTTATGTACAATCAATTCATCAATAAAAAGAACCACCTACTGAAAAGATCCTTTATTAATCCTTATAAAACGATTGGAGGAGTTGCGAATCAGGATTTCAGTGGGTAATTTGATCTGCTTCGTAACCTGCTTTTTCACCTTCCGGTTAATTTGATCAGAATTCCTTATTTTCTTTTGGGTTGCCCCCCCCGTTGTTTTGCTGCTGCTTCAAGCCGCTGTTGCCACTTTGATTTTTTCTGGGGTTTCTTTTTGTTCTCTTCCATTCTCTTCAGGATGGCTCCTTCATCAAGAAACTGTTTTGTGATCAAGTTCTGTCCAAAGGTGATCAGGTTTGCCAGGAAGTAATAATAGGTCAGACCAGCGGAGAAATTATTCAGAATCAGCATAAACATAATGGGCATGATATACATCATTCCTTTCATCCCGGGCATTTGACTGCTTCCGGATGCTGAGGGGCTATTAATTTTCATAGTGACTATGGTAGACACTGTCATGAGGAGTGTGAAGAGGCTTATATGGTCTCCATACATTGGTATGTTAAAGGGAAGGTCAAAGATGGAATCGTAAGTAGAAAGATCATCGGCCCAGAGGAATTTTTGTTGTCTTAGTTCAATGGATGCGGGGAAAAACCTGAACATGGCAAACAGGATGGGCATTTGGAGGAGCATGGGCAGGCACCCACCCATCGGACTCACTCCGGCCCGTTTATAGAGAGCCATGGTTGCCTGCTGTTTTTTCATCGCATCTTCCTTCTTGGGAAATCGAGCATTTATCTCATCGACCTGTGGTTTGAGGACTTTCATTTTAGCCTGTGACATATAGGACTTCCAGGTCAATGGAAACAAACCCATCTTGATAATGATGGTCATCAGCAGGATAATGATTCCATAGTTGGCAATGTATTTATTGAGCCAGTTGAAGATCGGGATGATAACAAACTGGCTTATCCACCGAATGATATTTCTACCGAGGAATACCAGCTCTTCGAGTTCCACTTCATATTTTTTCAGGGTATTGAAATGGTTTGGACCAAAGTAAAACCGGAAGCCGATCGTTTCGTCACTATCTGCCTCGTAAGGGATACTCAATTCAGCCTTGAAATCCCTGAGATAATCTTCTGACTCAGGAAGTTTTCTGGAGCTCACATACGCATTGAGAAAATAATTGTCAGCAATCAGAACGGAAGAAAAGAACTGATCTTTAAATGCCAGCCATTTTACCCGGGTGGTTATTTCATTTGTCTCTTCATCTTTCTGCGATCTTTCCCTGAAGCCGTCAACTTCTCCCTGATAGTACTTATATTTAAGAGATGTATAATTGTCTTCGTTTTGTCTTCCTTTCTCCTGCTGAGGCAGGTAAATTTCCCAATTCAAATCAAGTGCATTCAGGTTTGACGGGATGATATCCGTCATTCCAACCAGGTTAATATCGAAATCAACCATATACTCACCGGGGTTGAGCGTATAGGTATATTCTATGTATTTCCCGGGTTCCGAGACCAGTCGCAAGGCAAATGATTTAGGGGATTCTGATGCATCGAGATGCCTCTCGCTTCCCTGGGGTTCAAAATAGAGATTATTGGTCCCAACCGGTCTGTTTTCCCGGGTAAAAAACTCAAATCCAAAGATGGTTGAATCGCCATTGAAAAGGATTAATGGAAGTGAATCGTAGGTTGTATATTTTTTCAATTGTGCGGAATAGATCCTTCCCCCAAGTGTGGAAATGTCCAGTTTCAACAGATTATTTTCCAGTGTAATCATCTCTGTCTCACCAACAGCAGTCTGTTCAAATACTCCAGCGAGGCTTTCCTGGTCATCGAGTTTCAATGCATCCTGGACCCTGTCCGGAGTGGAAACCGGTTGTTTCATTGCCGGTTCAGCAACTTCAGCCTGTTGAACGGTATCTGCCTGAATTTTGGAAACGGCTAAAATACTATCGATTTCACTAATTTTTAATGCAGGGTAAGGCTGATTTGGGCGTATGCGCAGGGCTTTCATATAAGAACCCTTGGCACTGGGATAATCTTCTGCATTATACAGAGAGTCGGCTATTTCAACCTCCTTATTAAATGCCTTGTTTAGCCGGGTATTATTAAAATAGCTAAACCCAATAAAGATGGCACCAATCAGAAGGATTCCAATAATTGTGTTTTTATCCATTATTCGTTGTTCTTTTCAAAGGCTTAAGGATATTATTCCAGACCCCATTATTCATACAGTGCATTACGGATAAACTGAACAAACAGGGGATGTGGTTTTATCACTGTACTGCTGTATTCCGGGTGGAACTGCACACCCACAAACCATTTATGTCCTGGTATTTCAACGATTTCAACCAGGTTTGTATCGGGATTTATTCCCGTAGCTTTCATGCCGGCTTTTTCAAAATCACGTAAATATTTATCATTAAACTCATAGCGGTGTCTGTGTCTCTCCCTCACTTCCGGAAGTCCGTATGCTTTATAGGCATTACTCCCTTTTTTCAGCCTGCATGAATAGGCTCCAAGTCTCATGGTCCCACCTTTATTCACCACATTCTTCTGCTCTTCCATCAAATCGATAACCGGATAATTGGTCTTACTGTTCATTTCTGTTGAATTGGCAGTGGTCCAACCCAGAACGTTCCTGGCGTATTCGATTACAGCACACTGCATTCCCAGGCAGATTCCCAGGAAAGGGATGTTGTTTTTTCTGGCATATCCGGCGGCTAATATTTTGCCCTCAATTCCCCGTTTCCCGAAACCCGGAGCCACCAGGATCCCTTTCAGGTCCTTGCATTTTTCAGAAACCTTTTTCTCTGTAATCTGTTGGGAATGAATTAAGATCAGTTCCACTTTGCATTCATTCATCGCCCCGGCGTGAATAAATGACTCGGTGATTGATTTATAGGCATCCTGCAGCTCAACATACTTTCCAACCAATCCGATACGTACTTCTTTTTTTGGATTTTTCAGTTTGAAGATAAATTCTCTCCATTTTTTCAAGGCCGGTTCTCTTCTCACTGCCAATTTGAGTTTTCTCAAGGCAGTGACATCAAGCTTCTCCTTCAGCATATAGAGCGGCACCTCGTAGATGGTTTGGACATCGATGGATTCAATAACAGAAGTGATGTCAACATTACAGAAGAGAGCAACTTTTTGCCGAATGTCGTCGGTCAGTACTTTTTGTGTGCGGAGCACCAGTATATCAGGCTGGATCCCATTTTCCAGCAGTTCTTTAACAGAATGTTGTGTGGGTTTTGTTTTCAATTCACCGGAAGCAGGCAGGAAAGGAACCAGTGTAAGGTGAATAACCAGGCAATTGGAGGATCCCATCTCCCATTTCATCTGGCGGACCGCTTCAATATAGGGCAGGGACTCAATATCTCCAACGGTTCCGCCGATCTCTGTGATAACGACATCATACTTGTTTTTCTCTGCAACCAGTTTGATCCGCCACTTTATCTCATCGGTTATATGGGGGATAACCTGGACTGTTTTACCCAGGTAATCCCCTCTTCTTTCCTTGTCGATCACCGCCTGGTAAACCGTTCCGGTAGTGACGTTGTTTTCCTGTGATGTCGGGAGATTCAGGAATCGCTCATAATGGCCAAGGTCAAGGTCGGTTTCTGCACCGTCTTCTGTAACATAGCATTCTCCATGTTCATAGGGATTCAACGTTCCTGGATCGACGTTAATATAGGGATCCAGTTTTTGGATCCCGACAGAATATCCACGGGCTTGCAGCAGTTTCGCCAGTGATGATGAAACAATTCCTTTACCTAATGATGAAGTAACCCCTCCGGTAACAAAAATAAATTTAGTTGAAGATAATGTCAATTGTTTTATTAATTTTTGGTCCAGGGATCACCTGGATGAGTTATTTAATAAGTTGCATTGATGTTATCAATCCGTATCAGACTGATCGATCAATTGAATCTTCTCCTCAAGCAGAATAATGGAGTTCTTTGCCCGACTGATTTTCTGGTGTACCTCTTGGATCATGGAATCGGCATTTTTTGATTTGGCAAAGAACCCGATATTGTTCTCCCACAAAACGATATCATTTTCCAGCTGTTTAATCTTATTGATAAATTTTTCCCGGTCCTGTTTAATTTTCATCTCGGCTTTCGGGTTTTCCATGATATTTACCAGTTTATTCTTGTATTTCAACAGGCTTTTTTGATTCTCACCAACTTTCAAGCTGTCGAATGCCTTATTTATTGTATCCCTGTATTCCTGGAGAATCTCATCCTTATGTTTGAACGGGACATATCCAATTTCTGTCCACCTGCGCTGGAAATCATTCAACTGGTTAAAATTCTCCTCCATATTTTCAACCGGCTTGAATTTACCAATCTCCTTGATCAGTTCTTTTTTCAGTTTCAGGTTATCTTCATAGGAATTGTCAATCTGGGCATAATGCTCAGATTTTTTCTGAAAGAATGTATCGCAGGCTGAACGAAATCTTTTCCATATTTTTCCGGAGTGTTTTCTGTGCACCGGTCCGATCTCCTTCCATTTTTTCTGCAATTGAATAAGATCTTCTGTAGTTTTCTGCCATTCTGTGCTGTTTTTAAGGGATTCAGCCTGGAAGCAGAGTTCAATTTTTTGCTGCAGGTTATTATTCTGGACCTCTTTGTTTTCGATATAAAATTCCCGTTTATGGGTAAAAAAGGTATCGCATGCTTCCCGGAATCGCTGGTATATTTTATTGTTGCTTTTTTTCGGAGCATATCCAATCGTTCTCCAGATTTTCTGTAGCTCTATGACTTCGCCTGATTTTTTATCCCATTCATTATGAGACGAAATCGTCTGTTTATTAAGCTCTTCAATCTGTTCACACAGGTGGATTTTGGCTTCCAGGTTTTTTTTCTGTGTTGATTTCAGTTCCTCATAGAACTCCTGGTGTTTTTTATTGATTTTGGATGTTGCTTCCCGGAACCGTTCCCACAACTCATTTTTCACCTCATGCGGTACGGGGCCGGTTTCACGCCATTGATCATGCAGTTTTTGAAGTCGTTTAAAGGCATTCACCACGGAAGGTTCCATCATCAGTTCCTCGGCTCTTTCACAAAGTTTTATTTTTGCTTCCTGGTTTTTTTTCAGGTCCAGGTCGCGCAATTCCTTATTTATTTTAATATAATCATAAAACTTCTCAACGTGATGATGATAGGTATTCCACAGATCTTTGAGGGTTTGTTGCGGTACAACGCCCACCTCTCTCCATCGTGATTGAAGGTCTCTGAACTCCTGAAATGTTTTATTGATCGATTCTTTCCGGTTAATCAGGTCTTTAATCTCCTCGATGATATGGTATTTCTCCTCCAGGTTTTTCTGTTTCTGAAGTTCAAGATCCTTGTTAAAGGAAGATTTAAGGTTTCTGTATTTAGCAAGCAGTTCTTTCATCTGAATTTCACGGGGATCCTCTCCCGGCATGAAATCGATAATATCACCACCCTCAGCAAGAAAAGCTTTCTTCTTTTTTTCTAATTCAATTTTATGTTTCTTGTAGAAATTGACTTTAATGTTTTCCACATCGTTCCAGATTTCCTGTACAGGCCGTTCTGAGATCAATATGGTAAGGGTATTCACCAATTCATCAATGGAAAAGGTTGTATAGTCAACTTCCTTGACGGTAATCTCTTCGTCCTCTGCATCTACTTTCCCCTCTTCATCCTCTTTAATATCGGATGGTTCAGAAAGGGCGCTTTCTGCCTGTGGTGAATCGGAATGTTTATCGTTTGGTGCAGTTACGGTGTGGTCTTCCTGGTCGGGTTTTTGTTCGGGATCCTTTTCTGATCCAATATCCCCGGTCTGTTCGGGTGGGGTATTAATCTCACCGCTGGAGTCAGTTTCACCTGACTCAGCCGCGGAGTGCTCTTCCTCAGGACTGAGGAGGGTTTCATCTTTCGAATTTGCAGTTACTTCCTGTTTACCAGAAGCAATGTTCTCATTTTCCGGACTCAGGGATGTCTTATCAACATCTCCTGTAGTAGCATTCTTTTCAGCCATTTCGCTGTTGTCTGTAGGGTCCTTCTTATTTTCAGGTTCCGTTGCGGGTTCCCGAATTGTTCATCATGAACAGAATCATCATTCAATGTAGTCTCCATCATTATCTCCAATTTAGTCAACCTACTACAAAGAAAGCGGTACGAACACAAAATTACGAAAATATACAATCTAAGCCGAATAGCAAACTTTTTACTGCAATTTAGAATAAATTGCGGTTGCAATGGGTTTCAAGTCTGTGTACAAATCCCGGGTTTTTTATTTGGGAATTAGTCACTACATTTGATTTAAAACCGATGAGGATAGATATAATAACCATATTACCGGATCTCTTTACCGGTCCACTCAGTCATTCCATTATCCAACGGGCAAAAGAGAAAAGACTGGTGGACATTGTCATCCATAATCTCAGGGATTATTCCAATGACCGGTATAAAAGTGTGGATGATTATCCCTTCGGTGGAGGGGCAGGAATGGTCATGAAAATTGAGCCGATTTACAAGCTCTGGACGAAATTAACAAAAGAGAGGTCGTACGATGAGGTGATTTATACCTCTCCCGATGGGAAACTTTTTGACCAGAAAACAGCAAACAAACTTTCACTGGCAAAAAATATTATCCTGCTATGCGGTCATTACAAAGGGGTAGATCAGCGGGTTCGTGATCATCTCATAACACTTGAACTCTCCATTGGTAATTTTGTGCTTTCGGGGGGGGAGCTTGCAGCGGCAATCATAACTGACTCCATCGTGCGGTTGATCCCGGGCGTTATCTCTGATGAGACCTCAGCACTAACGGATTCATTCCAGGATAACCTTCTGGCTCCCCCTGTTTATACCAGACCTGCAGACTTCAAAGGCTGGAAAGTGCCGGATGTATTGATTTCCGGACATGCCGGGGAGATTGAGAAGTGGAGAATGGAGCAATCGGTTGAACGAACACGAAAATTGAGACCGGGTCTGCTGGAAGAATAGGGAGATTAGTAAAGAGTATAGAGTAAAAAAGTGAGACTATGAGACTGTGTGATGGGGAGAGGGAGAGAAAAAGAGATTGGTCCTGGGTCCTCCCTGCCCGACTGAACAGTGCAGTCGTTCAGGCGGGGGTACTAGGTCCTCGGTAAAAACAAGAAATGAGAGATGAGTGGTCCCGAAAAAACATCCCATTGGGAGTATTTTTTCTGCCGAAGGCCCGCCTGCCGTGATGGGCAGGCTTTGTAACCGTTATTGAGTTATTTACGATACATTCAAAGGATTTTGATACCAGCACTGAATAACATTCGCGTCAGCGAATAAATAACAGTTCGTCCGCCACTGGCGGATGAACGAATTACGTGATCCGCAAGGCGGAGAACAAATAACAATAGTTCAGGTATAATAAATCATGACATCAATTATTATGAAAACATTACTCATTCTCATCATTTTAATTTTACCCAACTGGCTGTTTTCACAACAGGTTGCAGATACTTCCTATCATCCAATAATTGAGAATCCGGAATATGAATCCGGGAAAGGATCTGTAATTTTTATTGACCAAGGGCATCATAATTTTCATACAAAAGAGGGTCGGTATAAGGCGTTTTCAAATCTTTTGGAAAGAGACGGATATCAGGTTAAAGCCTATAAAGAAAGGTTTAATAAAAAGCAGTTAGCTGAAGGGAAGATCCTTGTAATATCCAATGCATTACATCAGCGTAATGTTAGAAACTGGTATCTGCCCATTCCCTCAGCCTTCACAAAAGAAGAAATCGAGTTTATCCGGCAGTGGGTGTATGATGGCGGAAGTTTGTTTCTTATTGCCGATCATATGCCCATGGCAGGTGCTGCAAAGGAACTCGCTGCTGCCTTTGATTTTGAATTTACCAATGGTTTTGCAATGGATACCCTGAACAGAGGCCCTGCATTTTTCAATAGAAAAGAAGAAACACTTATTGGTAATGTAATCACCAACGGAAGAGACTCTACAGAACGTGTTAATCAAATTGCAACTTTTACCGGTCAGGCATTCAGGATACCAGCTGATGCCAAACCGGTTTTAGTATTCAATGATATGTATGTTAATTTGCTGCCTGATACAGCCTGGGTTTTTAATAAAAATACTCCTGCCTATAATGTGAAAGGATGGTCACAGGGAGCTTATAAGAAATCTGGAGAAGGGAGAATTGTAGTATTTGGTGAAGCTGCAATGTTTTCTGCACAATTAGCGGGAGAACAGAAGATAAAGGCAGGAATGAACAGTGAGGATGCAAGCGAGAATTACCAATTGTTGCTCAATATTATTCACTGGCTGGATGGTAAGTTGGATTAAATCCGGGAATCTGCACCCGGTGGAATAATACTTCGCATAGTACAATTATTCAATGTTTATGTTTTATTTACATAGAAGAAAAACCGTAAATTTACGAACTTAACTCAAATCTGAAACCGTTGCGTCACTATTATCTTGCCGATGACGAAACACTTACCAATGCATTGAACGCATTGACAAACAAAGACAAAACCAGGTAACTTTCTTATCTGAGGATTTTTCTTACCAGTGATACCGTAAAGTATGCCATCAGGAACATGCCTGCAAAGCCTTCAATGGAAGAGACGACACGTGCTGCACCGGTTGGGAAATGGTCTCCATAACCGATGGTGAGAAAAGTAATTGCACTATGATAAAAAGCACGGGCAAATGGTTCTATCTCATACCCTGTACTGGAATGGATTTCTGAGACACCTGCCAGGAAAAGAACATAATAAATCAAGCTGAAGAGAACGTACCAGCCTAACATGGACATGAGTACACGCAGTGGATCGGTTGCATAGAGTCCGGCCACGTCCAGAACAAGCCATTTGAATCCGTGCCAGGGATAATACCAAAGGCCATTGAACCTGCTTTTTTTCAGTACGCCTTCCAGTTTTGAACGGGCTTCATACCGTTTAAATTCCACATACGATCTATCCTCATCTCCATACTGGCCTGTCTGGTTAAAGTTCTCTTTAAGAATCCGGAATTGTTCGGCTTTCTCTGCATTGTTCGTATTGGTTTGAGCGGAAATGACCTTTTTAACCCGATTGTTTTTCCAATCGATATAGATGGTTCCGAGAAGACGCATGCCGGTAAGATTCAAAACCGAGATGTCAACATCAAATTCATACGGTTTCAGGTCAATGATATCACGTACAATGGTATCCGACAGATCCATCAGTTCACACCGGGCAACACGAAGGTCGATATAATGATCCAGGTGACACGACTGCAGCGATAGTTGCCGGAATTTTGAATTAAGAAATGAGACTGCTCCCTGACCAAAATTTGTTCTGTCGAAGACAACTTCAGCCATCTCAAATTCAGCCAGTTCAAAATTAAAGATTCCTTCACCCAGGATGACTCTTTTGAAGTTAAATTTGCCATTTTTAATATCTGCACCCTCAAAGGTCACATCACCATCACCGAAGACTGCCCTGTTAAAATTAACCCTTCCATCATTGAATTCAACGGTACGAAAATCAACCTTGCTGTTACCAAACTCTACCTGCTCAAAAGATATGTCTCCCTCCCCGAACTTGGCATAATGAAAATCCACCTTACCGTCCCCGAACCGTGCTACTTTAAAACTGACATTTCCCTCGCTAAAATGGGTGTTGATGAATGATGTTTCACCTCCTCCAAAGTCGGTATTTATAAAATAAATGGAACCTTTACCAAAATCGGTATATTGAAAATCTTTGACACCTTTGCTGATGAACGAGTTTTTAAAAAGGAAATCGCCTCCGCCAAAATGACAATTGGCAAAATCAATATTACCATCGCGAAAATGGACGTGAGAAAAGCTGACATCACCTATTCCAAACCTGGAAGAATGGAAAGAGACACTTCCGTGTGCAAACTGTGTATCATCAAAATTGATGGAACCCTCTTTAAACTCAACATAGGAGAAATCGGTACCATATTTTGAATCAAAAAAGGCATGACGTGCCGACAGGTGCCTGATCCGGATGTACTCCTTCTTGTCCATGTTTTGCCGGCTCCTGTAGTCAGAAAGAGAAAAGTCTTTGATATAACAGTGATCCAGGTTGATGGCTTTATTGTCCCTGATCATCCGATATATCTCTTCCGTTTCGATATATCCGAACCGTTCTGTTGAAGATACAGCCTGGTTTGCTAACAGGTATGATACGATCACAGTTTTCGGAAAAACAACTCCCGCATCAGAAGAGAATTTGTCATTCTTTATCTCAACCTTAAAATAGGGGTAATCCAGGATCATGCAGCATTGATATTAACCTTTGTATAAATACAAATATAATAAAATCAAAGTCCTGGAGAAACCGATCGATCCTTACCGGTGACAAATTTTCCGATAGGGACACACCCGGCATACCTTTTCATCCTCAACCTGAGTGAATGGAACTGCCGGATTAATCATTTCCTCCACAAGTTCAATCAAGTGGGCCAGGAACTCATCCTTCTGCTGGTGGAAGTCCTTGATTACCAAATCGGGACCACCGGGTTCCTGACAATGAATATGATAATCGAACGGTTCCTTATAAAGATCCCTGACATAGTATAATCCGGGCATTATTTCATCATCAGAAAACTCATCAGACACCAGGAGAGCATAGAGGAAGGTCTGAAAAACTGCATTATTCCGTTTTGGATCCCCTTTTTGAAACAGTTTTTCCATCCCTCCATAGTTTAGTTCTCCTTTCCCGGTCTTGTAATCAATGATTCTGACTGCACTTTCCGTCTGATCTATCCGGTCAATGGTCCCTCCAATCCGGATATCAATCGTTTGTACAAGGTTTACGGTATGCAAACAGACAGTAAACAGTTCTTCCAGGCAGAGAATCTTAAGGGGAAGAAAATTCCTGTCTACAATCAGTATCCGGTTAAGGTATTTTCTCAGGATCTCGAGAATAACCAGGTTCCTACCGCCAAAATCCCGGTTTTTTCCCGTCCCGGGTGTTTTAATGAACTCCTCCATGATCGATTGTTCCAGGGCGGAATGGATCTTTTTCTGATCACGGATCAGGTTTCCGATGCCTTCTGCATCCAGCACACGGTTTTTATAGGGTGAATAGAGCCGGTTGATGGCTTTATGAAGGATATTCCCGAAAACCTGGAAGTCGATCTCTTCCGACATCTCCTCGGGTTCTTTCAAGCCGGCAATGTAGCGGTAATAAAATTTCAACGGACAATCCAGGTAGGTATTTATGCCACTGGGTGACAAATAGGGATAACCTTCGGCGTTGCATGAAAAGTTCAGGATCTCACGCATGATCCGTTCATCCTTTTCGATGGTCATGATCCCGGGATTCACGATCTGAATATCAAATGCGAGTGTTTTTTCAACCGGTTTGATTGCCTGATTATACTTAAGCTGGGTCAGGAAGCGACTCATTTCACCCGATTTCATCCCTTCGCTGTTGTTGTTATAGATGAAGGTAATGCGTTTGGCTCGTTGTATTAGCCGGTAGAAATAATAGGCATAGATGGAATCCTGGTGTTCGAAAGTGGGTAATCCGAATCCTTTCCTGAGGTTATAGGGAACAAAGGAGCCGGTTGATTGTCCACGGGGCAGGATCCCTTCATTCAGGGATAGGAGGATCAGGTTTTCAAAATCAAGGGTTCTGGTTTCAAGAATACCCATGATCTGTAACCCGGCAAGGGGTTCACCGGTGAATGGTATCTTCCTGTTTTTAACCAGCTTGTTGAGCAACTTAAGATAGGTTTCCAGATTCAATGTTACTTCCTCATCCGTTATTATATTTCCCAGCTGCTGGATCGCCAGGTAGAGGTGAAACATATACTCCTGGTGTAAGGCAGGTTTTTCCTGCTCATTCTGATCTTCCGGATTGAGTTTATGGAAAAGATAGAGAAGAATCTCCATCAAGTAGGTTGACATGTGTGCCGGTGTATCTACTTGCCGGAAAATCATATTCAACAACTCATTATGCTTGAAGACAGAAGCATCCACAAATATTTTATTCCCCCGTATAATCTCCCCAATCATTTCTCTGATCTCCGGAATATTCTGCCTGAGGATGTATTGATGACTGAGGATAGAAAGGACCGGTTTATGATAGAAAAAGAGGTTTTTACCTGAATCACCCTTTTTCCGTTTCTGAAGATCAATCAGGTGGATCACCAGGCTATAGAGTGGTGTATCTTTGATGGGATAACCCATAGTAACATTGATCTTTTCAATTTCCGGGGGGATTGAATAGAGTACAGGCATCAGGAGCTGTTCATCAGCAAGAACGATTGCCGTCTTATCGTGTTCATCATTCGTTATACAGGGTATTTTCTCCAGGATCTGGGGTAGAAGTTTAGCCTGTGCCACTCCCGTAGGAACAGCGATAACTTCCATCGTTTTATCATTACCTTCGAGGTGCGAAAAAGAGAAATCCATTTCAGCCTGAGGAAACCGTTTCATGTTTTTCCGGATAAAAAAACCGGCTTCGTGGTTGATATCATGGAGATAAGACTCATCATAATCCCAGAAAAACAAACCCTTCCCCTGTTTGTATAAAAATTCAAACAATCGCTCCTCACATGAGTTTAATGCATTGAATCCCACCATGATAAACATATCAAATTCAAGATCGAATGAGGTCTCCTGTATTATCTTTTCCACCACTTCGCGGTAAGCCATTCCCTCATACCCTCTTCTTTTATTCATCAGGGCCGATCGGAACCCCGAATAAATCCGGTTCAGGAGAGGCCATAACTGAATGAAATCGCTCTTGTGTTTTGTATCCTTTGCAGGATTCAGGTTCTTCCAGAAGGTTTTAATGGCCTCGATTTGGCTATCAGACAGATAAGAAAAGTGGTCTTCGAGCTCTTTTAATGCTTCAAGATTATGAAACAGATCCGCTGCATTCACCAGGTACTTATCAATATCATTGAAATCATTCAGGAGCATTTCGCCCCAGTAATAAAAATCGTCAAAACCTTCGGTCGTACCGGTCTCTTTTCTGAATACTTTATAGAGTTCAAATATCAGTTCCAGATTTTCAGCAACCTGCAGATCCGACAGGTCATGCATCAGTTCATTAATCGTTTTACATGCCGGGGACCAGATGGGTTTTACAGTTATTTCGGACAGGTACTTACTAAAGAAAAGACCGGCTCTGCGGTTCGGAAAGACCATACAAATCCTGTCAAGATCTTTTTCGTATTTCCGGTATACGATGTTGGCTATATGTTGCAGAAAGTAGTCCATTATTCAGTTGCTTTGAATTTCTTCCCCTGCCAGGAATCAAGCTCTTCCAGTCGTTCTTCAAAGAGTGTAAGTATCTGGTCTGTACGTTTCATGAACCATCTTGGACCAACAATCAATTCCGGAGGTGCTTCTCCGGTAAATCGTTCAACCACAAATTCCGGGTTCAATCGTTCGAGAAATCCGATAAAAAAATCAAGGTACTCATCCCATGAAAAGAGGTTAAAGATTTCAGGTTTCTCAAAATATTCCCTGGCCATCTCTGTTCCCTTTATGATCTGAAGCTGGCGAAATTTCACATTATGGAGTGGCAATCGGGAGAGAATTCCGGCTTCATCAAGCATCTCTTTCCGGGTTTCACCCGGCAATCCGAAAATGATATGGGCACCGACCTTTATATTTCTATTTGCCGTTTCGATAATCGCTTCCTCACTCTGTTCAAACGTATGTTTTCTATTTACCCTTTCCAGGGTCTTGTTATAACACGATTCGACACCGTACTCAACGAGCACAAAGGCCTTCTCGGATAGTTCACTGAGGTAGTCCAGTTTTTCCTGATCGACGCAATCGGGTCTTGTCCCGATTACCAATCCGATAACTCCGGGGATGCTAAGGGCTTCATTATGTATCTTTTTCAGGTTATCGAGGGTTGAATAGGTATTTGAGTAAGCCTGGAAATAGGCAAGGTATTTTTTTGCTCTCCTGTATCGTTTTTTATGGAAATCAATTCCTTCCCTGATCTGTTGTGCAACGGGTTTAGAGGCTTTGCAATAGGATGGATTAAATGCTTCGTTATTACAATAGCTGCAACCTCCATATCCAAGTGTACCATCCCTGTTGGGGCATGTAAATCCTGCATCGATGCTCACTTTCTGAACTCGTTCGCCAAATTCTTTTTTGAAGTAATTGGAGTAGGCATTAAACCTTCTCTCATGTCCCCAGCTATAGATCCTACTGCTCATAGAAATACCTCTATTTGCTTTTTCAGACTTCCGTACCAGATGTATCCTCTGACCGAAGTGTATCCCATTTCCATCAGGTATTTCATGTATTGCCTGATCTGGGATTTGTACGATTCCTCTTCAACTTCACCGAATTTATAATCCACCACAATGGCATTTTTATCTTTTAACATGACCCTGTCGGGTCTCCGAACCTTTCTATTCTTCAGCAGAATATCTGCTTCTGTTTTCACCTCCCATTTTCTGTTAAACCAATTTTGAGCCAGTGGGTCCGAGAGCATTTCGCTCGCTTCTTTTTTCATCTCGTTTGCGAGCCCGGCTGAAATTTTTCCTTTTATCAGTAGCCGGTTTACAGCATACTCCAGGTCATCTCCTGTTATCATGTGCTCAAATAATTCATGCATCAGGTTTCCATGATTAATCCGGGTTGTTTTTGCATCATCCTCCATAATAAAGTAGTCGGATTTGTGAAGGTTCAGCAGCAACCGGTTTGCCGGAGTATCTGCCGGACGATTGGTGCGCATCGTTATGATATTATTCGGTCTTTCCCACTCCTTGCCTGCAACCGGATCCGCACCAATGGAAAGCTGCAGTGTTTGTTCATTCCAGCTGACCGGTTTTCCGAAAGGAGACGATTCCATCTCTCCCGGGTCGTTTTTCACAACCATAGAATGGATAACATGATAGATCAGATCACCCACCTGTTTCATATCACCCTCTTTATCTGCCGGGCTAAACACATAGAGTTTATCGACCGGCCTGGTAAAGGCTACATAAAGAAGATTCAAATTATCGACATAAGCATGTAGTTTCTCACTGTAGTAGTCATCGTGAAAAATAGTCCCTGCAAGCTTGGAGGAATAATTTACAGGTACCAGTTCGAGGGCATCAAAGGGTTTGCCGGCAGGTTCACACCAGATGATGTTCTGTTTGCCGGGAATGTGATCCAGGGTCCAGTCACAGTAAGGAATAATGACCACCGGGAATTCCAGTCCTTTGGCTTTGTGGATGGTTAATACCCGGATGGCGTTTTGCTGGTCTGAGACGGATATGGTCTTTTTCGGCCCCTCCTTTTTCCACCATTCCAAAAAAGACGGAAGATCAGAAGTCTCGTTTCTTGAGAATTCGACAACAACATCCAGGAAAGCCTGAATAAACGGAACTTCGGAATCTACCTGATGAAGGGTAAAGTTCCGGATAATCCGTTCTATCATCTCATACAACGGCAGGTAGGGTAATACCGGTACATCATTAACAAACCCTTGGGGGAATGAATCTTCTATCAGTTTGTGTAGTGAATCGGGTTCCTTTGATATGGATTCTAAAAATCCCAGATCCGAGGGGGAGTTTGGATTGAAGTACCGGTTATATTCCGACAGCATAAAGGCCCCATTTATCCGGTCATCAGGGGTGTGCAGATACCTCAATATGGAAACAATAAGTGAGACAGCAGAAGATGTTTCGAGGAAGAGTGATTCGTTGGAAAGGACTTCGTATTGATGGTTCGCCGGATCTGCTCGCATCGATTTTTGCAGCAACAAACTGGTTACAATATCCTTTCCATCCTTGTTATTCCTTACCAGGATGCATATATCTCCGGGATTGTATCCCCGGTCAAGCAGGTTATCCACAAGTGACGGAAGTTCTGTTTTTACCTGTTCTTTCCAATCTTTCTCTTCTTTATCAAACAGTTTCAGCCAGATGAAACCACCGCTTTTATTTTCTTTATCAGGAATCTCCTGGTAAGTATCTTCATACGCCCTTGTGATTTTTCCGGAGAAGTTTTTTATTCGTTCCTCACCGGATGCCCGTTCATCCAGGCTTGATAAAAACCGGTTTTCAAGTGACAGTGCTGCTTCTTTGAAAAACAGGCTATTGAAATGAACAATGTTCTCTCTGCTTCTCCAATTGGCTTTGAGTGGCAGAGTGCTGATCAGGGGAGCCTGAAAATCCTTGTTCAGTTGTTCTGACAGTATTTTCCAGTCGCTGTTCCTCCATCTGTAAATCGATTGCTTCACATCTCCAACAACCATGCAATCGTGATTTTCGGCAAGGCTATTTGCCAGAAGCGGGTGAAAATTCTGCCACTGAATCCATGATGTATCCTGGAATTCGTCGATCATGAAGTGGTTAAACAGCGTTCCTGTTTTCTCGTAAATGAATGGTGCATCATTTCCCTCAATGATCTCCTTCAGCAATGCGGCAACATCTGAAATGAGGAACAGATTTTTTTCCAGGCAGTATTCCCTGACCTGTTTTGTTAAATCGGTTAGTATGCCAAGAGTATAGATGAATCTGGAAATGGTTATTGCAGTCTGATAATCTTCCGATCGGGTATCATAGAAGTGAAGGGAATCGCACAGGAGCTGGTTTAATCCAGCCTCATATACACTTCCTATTGACTCTTTCTTCTCACTGTTTTTAGTATACCAGAAAGAGAGGGTATTGCATGCATTCCGGGCCCTCACACCCGGATTGAAATCTTTTTTTTCTGCTAGTTTCCTGAAATGGTTGGCAAATCCTCCTTTTCCATACTTAAAATCTTCGATACACAAATCATACCGGGCAATCAACTCCAACCCTCTCCTGCCAAAATCCTGCAGGGTGGTTTCAAATTGATGGATAATTTTATTGAGGTCATCAAGGTATTTGTCAAGGAGTTGTTTATTACCCAATTTCTCAATCAGCGGTTTGCTGAAAAGCTTAAACTTTTCCCTGAATATTTCCTCCCCTATATCCAGGATATCCTGTTTGAAATTCCATGACTTACCATCCTCAATTTTTGCTTCTGCAAAATGCACAAGCCACTCTTTCAGGGGATCATTGTCCGACAAACGGAACAGCATCTCATCGACCGATTCAGTCAAGATCTTCTTAACATCCATTTCCAGGTTAAATCCTGACTGAAGCCCAATTTCACGGGTAAACGATTTCAATACATGGTGAAAGAAAGAATCAATGGTTTCCACAGAAAATCTGGAGAAATCGTGCAATATTAGGGTAAATGCCTGCTGAGCATTCTTCTGCACATCATCGGGAGGGATCCTGCTCCTTTTCACCAATGGTTCCAGATAGTGCGAGGGATTTCCTTTGGCGAGGTGAAAAAGCTCATTCACAATCCGGCTTTTCATCTCTGCGGTGGCTTTGTTGGTGAATGTTACCGCCAGTATTCTCCGGTAAGCATAGGGATTGCGAATCAGGTGCAGCAGGTATTCAAAGGCAAGGGTATAGGTTTTGCCTGATCCGGCAGATGCTTTGTATACGGTGAGGTGTGCCATTAATCCGGATGAATGAATCGGGATTAAATGTACTGAAAAACCGGGAATGTTGGAACCGGGTAATCGGGTTTCGGAAAAATAGATGATGATATAATGCTTTGATTCGGTTACAAGATTTTATATATTTAGAATCAGTTCAGTTCATATTTACGAAGCCCTGGAAGGGCGTAAGCAAAATAATTTAAAACGCAATGGAAGAATATATACCCTCATCTGATCGGTATAAAGCCATGGAATACAACCGGTCCGGGAAAAGTGGTTTGTTACTGCCTGCTGTATCTCTTGGTTTGTGGCACAACTTCGGATTCGTTGACGACTTTGAAACTGCCAGGAATAGTATCCTGAAGGCATTTGATTCCGGCATAACCCATTTCGACCTGGCGAATAACTATGGTCCTCCTCCGGGATCTGCCGAAACCAATTTCGGACGGATCCTGAATAACGATCTGAAATCATACCGGGACGAACTGGTTATATCCACGAAAGCCGGCTATTACATGTGGCCCGGTCCATACGGAGAGTGGGGATCACAGAAATACCTGATTGCAAGCCTGGATCAAAGTCTCCATCGCATGGGATTGGAGTATGTTGACATCTTCTATTCCCACAGACCCGATCCCGACACGCCCCTGGAAGAGACCATGAGTGCACTTTATCATGCAGTCCGTTCAGGGAAGGCACTCTATGCCGGAATCTCAAACTATGATCCTGAAATGACCAGGAAAGCCTGTTCCATTCTACGGGAGATGGGCACTCCCTGCCTGATTCATCAACCCAAATACTCGATGCTTGTTCGGAATGTGGAAGATGGATTGCTGGATGTCCTGGAAGAGGAAGGTGTTGGCTGTATTCCCTTTTCTCCCCTTGCCCAGGGATTATTGACCGATAAGTATCTGAAAGGTATACCTGCTGGATCCAGGGCAGACAAACCCCATGGATTCCTTGAACGTTCTGCCATCACTAAAGGGCTGGTTGACAAGCTGATAAAGCTGAATGAGCTGGCAAAAAAACGCGATCAATCCCTTGCCCAGATGGCTTTATCGTGGATCCTTCGTGATAACCGTATTACATCGGTTCTGATCGGAGCAAGCTCTGTTTCCCAGCTTCTGAATTCGATGGCCTGCCTGAATAACATCGATTTTACCGACCAGGAATTAAAGGATATTGATCGAATTCTGAATGTTAAACAGAACAACCCGAAATGAAAAAGTATATCCTTAACTGGTTAATATTTCTCTCTTTTCCCTGCTTATGTAAGGGAGGTACGGCAGGTCCCTCTGATGACGAGATCTTCCTGTTTATTATTCCTGTTATCCTGCTCATCCTCTATCTTGGAATACCGGCCATCCTCAGATTCCTGAAAGAGAGAATTGCCGAATGGAAAGAGAAAGCACACGTTGCAAACCACGAAAATGGAATAGCAGGATAGCGTTTTAATCGACACGCTATGAATTGAATTGTCAAATATACGTCACTATTGTTCCATGCTTACTAATCGTTTTATCCAACCTACACCCAAATCCTTTTCTACATGAAAAACCTGAACATTCGACTGGCTGAACCTGCCGATACACCGTTGATCCTGAGATTCATCAAAGAACTGGCAGAATATGAAAAACTGGCTCATGAGGTGGTTGCCACCAAAGAGATCCTGGATGAAACGCTTTTTGGCAAAAAATCGTATGCTGAAGTGATCATTGCCGAATACCATGGTCAACCGGTTGGTTACACTCTCTTCTTCCACAATTTCTCTACTTTCCTGGGAAGGCCAGGTATCTATATCGAAGATCTCTATGTCACTCCGGAATACCGCGGTAAGGGCATTGGTAAAGCACTCCTGAACTATTGTGCAATGCTCGCCAGGAAAAGAAAATGTGGAAGAATGGAATGGTGGGTGCTGAAATGGAACCCAGCCAGAGATTTCTATGAAAAAATCGGCGCCGAAGCAATGGATGAATGGGTGGTGTATCGGTTGACGGGAAGGGCTTTGGAGAGGATGGGAAGTGAGTAGTCAAAGTACAGAGTTCAGTGTTTAGTATTTGGACGTTGAACGTTCGATGTTGGAAGTTGAAAGTTGAAATAGGTCCTCGGTGCTCGTTGCTCGGTGCTGGGTAAAAACAAGAAATAAGAGGTGAGTTATGAGTGATGAGAAGTGAGTTATGAGTGATGAGAGGTCCCGAAAAAACAGAAATCTTCGATTTCGTATTTTTTCGAGGATCCTCGAATTTCTAACCAAATCACAGATTTGGGGAAATTCGGGATGAGTGGTGAGAAAGACAGGTCCTCGGTGCTCGTTGCTCGGTGCTGGGGTCGTCACGCCTGCCTGACGGTTTACCTGCCGAAGGCATGGCAGTCAGGCGTTACTCGTCACTTTTTAAAACTGAGAACCGAAAACTTCCCTCCTTTTTCGTATTTTTATTTATTAAATCAAAGAACCTTAATCATCAGCCATGAAAAAATCATCCATTCTATTCAACCTATTTGTCGTTTTACTCGTCGGTTGCTTCCTTCCTGGATGCAGCGATGATTCAGAGCCGGAGGAAACAACAACCGAATACAAAGACTATATGAAAGCCTTCGTAAAGGGCATCAGTGTCTATGCCAAAAACGTCGATGGCGCTTTTGTCATTATACCTCAAAACGGTCATGAATTGATAACCCTGGAGGGGAAGCTTCAGGATGATCCCGATCTCTCCTACCTTCAGGCAATTGACGGGGTTGGCAGGGAAGATCTTTTCTACGGATACAATAACGACAATGAGAAATCTCCCTTTACTTTCACCAGTGAGACATGCTTCTACCTTGAAAAAGCCAGGCTTAACGGGGTTAAAATACTGGTGACCGATTATTGCAGCACCCAATCGAAGGTTGACGATTCGTATGCTACCTGTGCTGATTCAGGGTATATATCCTTTGCTGCAGATCACAGGGATCTGGACAATATTCCCGCTTATCCGGCAAGCCCCTATAATGAAAATACAGATGTTGTCACGCTGCTTGATAACGCAAAAAATTTCCTCTACATCCTTGACCCGGAAGGATTTGGCACAAAGGGTAACTTTATCAGTGAGGTCACCGCGACAAATTATGACCTTCTGATCATGGACTTCTTCTTCGATGGCGTACCCTATACACCGGCTGAGGTTGAGGAATTGAGGAGCAAACAGAATGGGGGGAAACGGATGGTTATTGCCTACATGAGTATTGGAGAAGCAGAAGATTACCGCTACTACTGGCAAACCGATTGGGAAACCAATCCGCCATCCTGGTTGAAAAAAGAGAATCCGGACTGGGAGGGTAACTACAAAGTGGAGTACTGGGATCCGTTATGGCAGCAGATCATATTCGGAACCGATAGTTCCTACCTGGATAAGATCCTGGATGCCGGTTTTGACGGCGTATACCTTGATATCATCGATGCGTTTGAATATTTCGAATAGAAAATCCATTCCATTTGAAGGATTAGTCCCGGTTCTGATCTTCCTGTTCTTCCTGGGCTGCACAACAGAGAAGACTCAACCGGTAGACCTATTGATCCTGGGAGGAACAATAATCGATGTTTCTAATGGTGGAATCCATGAACAGGATTTGAATAATTCATATGTTCTGATCCGGGGTGATACCATTGCTGCAACAGGGCAACTCAATGATGAGATTAGGTTCCCAAAGAATGTGGTGACAATTGATGCATCCGGGAAATTCATCATCCCGGGCTTGTTTGATGGCTTTGCTGTTGTGAATAACCAGCAGTATGCAAACGCCTTTCTGTACATGGGCATAACATCCATTATCGGTGTGGATGGAGGGAGAAGAGGACTATTCTTCAGCGAGGCTGATCCTTCACCAGATGTTTACAGGCTTGAATCGGTCGGTGATGAAAGAAAACCGATAAATGAACACATCAAAGATCTGGAGTCATTATATGAAAAGGGCTATTCAATTGCACTACTGAAATATGCGCTTTCGCCTGACCAGGTTCAGAAACTGAAGGCCCGGGCAGAAGAACTTGGTATGGGTTGCATCGGGGAACTTGGATATACAACTTACCGGGAAGCAACGGAGTTGGGCATTGAGGTGTTTGTCCATACAACACGGTATTCACTGGATGTTGCACCAGAAGAAATGGCAAAGGCAGTAGCTGACCAACCCTTCAGTGATGATATGGAAAGTCCGAAATGGAAATATTACCGGTACCTTTCAAATCTCGGCTTGGATGATCCTGATCTGGAAAACCATGCCTGGGTGCTAGCGCATTCCAAAACGTTCCTGATGCCAACCCTGAGCCTGCTCTATCTTGACCTGCCAGACCATGAAAATCCATGGGATTATCCCATCGCAGCAATTATTTCTGAAGAAGACATTAACAACCCTGCAGATAAGGAAACAGGAAATCATCATTATGAACCGTTGATACAGGAAAATTACAGGAATCTTGCCCTTCACGAACTTAAGATTGAAACTTTATATGCAGCAAAGGGTGCCAGATACCTTGCCGGAAGTGCAACGGATGTCTGGGGAACCATGCCAGGGATCTCCCTGCACACGGAACTTCACCTGCTCTCAGAAATCGGATTATCAAACCGGGAGGTGCTTGCTGCAGCCACTTCCAATTTCAATGAAGCCTTTGGGTGGAAAACCGGGATAATAAAAAAGGGGTATCGTGCCAATCTGCTGATTTTAAACGATAATCCTGTGGATGATCTGAATCATCTTGTAGGGATTGAACACATAGTGCTAAACGGTGAAGTGATTGATAGGCAGGAACTCATAAGCAGTATAAACGAGTAGATTACATGAAACGAATTTTTTCTTAATCCTGTTCGAAGGGGGTGATCACGGGATCCTGGTATACCGGGATGAAGTGGATCAGATGGTCGTGGAATGGTTCAACCGGTAAGTAATGCACGAAGAACCTTTGCCTGATCTCCATCCCCATGGACGATAACTGTCCGGGGTTCATTCATTTTTCCTACTTTTGTTTCTGAATCAATCTCTCAGATAAAGAATGAGCAGGATAGTTGTCGGTTTATCGGGTGGCGTAGATTCGAGCGTTGCAGCACACATCCTGAAATCCCTGGGACATGAGGTGACCGGACTTTTCATGAAAAACTGGCACGATACCACCGGTGTGCTTAAAGGTGACTGTCCCTGGGATGAAGATGTCCTGTTTGCCGAGCTGGTCGCCAGGAAACTGGACATTCCTTTCCACACGGTTGACCTGAGCACTGAATACAGAAAAAGAGTGGTGGAGTATCTGTTTGCGGAATACGGGAAGGGGCGCACACCCAACCCGGATGTCCTTTGCAACCGGGAGATCAAGTTTGACCTTTTTGTTGCTGAAGCGGTGAAACTGGGTGCCGAGTATGTGGCCACCGGTCATTACTGCCGGAAAGAGGAAATTGAACAAAACGGAGAAGCCATTTACCGCCTGCTCGCGGGAAAGGACAGGAACAAAGACCAGAGCTACTTCCTTTGCCAGCTATCGCAAAACCAGTTGAAGGTGGCACAGTTTCCCCTCGGCGACAGAA